>MAAI01000063.1:62008-99333 GCA_002163115.1 Methylophaga sp. 41_12_T18
GCCCAGCCCGGTGAAATGCGTACGCCCGAAGGTGAATATATTGGTCAACATACAGGCTTAATGTATTACACCTTAGGCCAACGACAAGGCTTGGGTATCGGTGGGCGTAAAGACAGTACCGGTGAGCCTTGGTTTGTTGCCGGTAAGGATATGGAAAACAAAATCCTTTATGTCGTTCAAGGTGATCATCCTTGGTTACATAGCCAATCACTCAAAGCTGAGCAGATCTCTTGGGTTTCAGGTCAAGCACCTGAGTTTCCATGTAAAGCCGCTGCAAAAACGCGTTACCGTCAGCCGGATCAAGCTTGTGTATTAACTCAAGATGATGACGACAATATTCATGTTGAGTTTGAAGACAAGCAACGTGCTGTGACACCAGGTCAATCTGTTGTTTTCTACCTCGATGATGACTGCTTAGGTGGCGGTATTATCATTAGCACTGATGCTCCTGGTATTCACCCATGACTACGCCCGTACAAAGTCGAGATCATGACCGCATCATTGCTTTAGCAGCTTTGATGCAATCCGTGATGTTAGTTCGCCAAATTGCTGAGACAGGTAAAGTTGATGAAGCCGAGTTTTCAACACTATTACAAAGCCTATTACAAACGGATGCCTCAACAACAGAGGATGTTTATGGTGATATCAGCCAACTTAAAGCTGGCATCGAGCAACTCAATCACCAGCTATCTAAAAACAAAGATAAAAAAGACGTGGCCCTGTTGCGTTACATCATTTCTTTAATGCATCTGGAGCGACAATTAAATAAGCGCCCTGCAATGATGGACTTGATTAGTCGTGAAATTGAGCAAGTACCTCAACAAATTGACTACTTTGGCGATATCAATAGCCCACAAGTAATTGCTCGATTAGCAGATATCTATCACCGGACAATCAGTGAGCTAACGCCTCGCATCCAAGTCCAAGGTGAACCTAGTTTTTTACAACAAGCAGATAACGTCAACCGTATACGCGCCCTATTACTCGCCGGTATTCGTGCCGCTATATTGTGGCGTCAAAAAGGCGGTAAACGTTGGCAGTTTCTATTTCAATCCGGCAAGATGCTTAGCATTGCAACTGAACTACACAGCCGCTGTTAAAAATTTAAGCAATTAGCGCAGAGCATAATCCTTCAAAATTAAGAGGCAAACTAGATGGAAACTAATAACAAAATGAGCCTTACAATGAAAGTGCTAATAGGCATGTTGTTAGGTATTGGTTTAGGTCTACTAATCAACCTGGTGGGCCTCAATAGTGAAGGCAGTTTTGTTAATACTTACATCGTCGACGGCTTATTTTTAGTCATCGGTAAAATGTTTGTTAATGCACTGAAGATGTTAGTTGTGCCACTGGTTTTCTTTTCCCTCATTTGCGGTGTCTGTGGCATAGGTAACTTAAAAACCTTAGGCCGGGTTGGCTCTAAGTCTTTTGGCCTGTACATGATGACAACTGCCGTTGCCATCACCTTAGCCATCGTTATTGCCGCTACAACCGGTATCGGCGAAGGTATGAACTTAGCCTCTACCGCTTCGTTTGTTGGTAAAGATAGTCCACCTCTAACTCAAGTATTGATTGAAATCGTCCCATCCAACCCTATTCGTGCGATGGCTGATGGTGATATGTTGCCATTGATATTATTTGCCATCCTCACCGGTATCAGTATTTTAATGGTGGGCCGCAAGGCCAGTAGCTTCATTGAAGGTGCTGAAATCGCCAATGAAATCATGATGAAAATGGTCACTATCATCATGTCAGCTGCACCTTATGCGGTGTTTGCACTTATCGCAAAATCAATGGCTGAACTTGGCCTAGACTTATTAGGGCAATTAGCAGGTTATGTAGCTGTACTCGTCTCCGCCCTATTAATTCACCTGTTTGTCAGCTTGATGTTAGTGCTGAAACTATTTTCAGGTCTTAGCCCTGTCCACTTCCTTAAAAAAATTAGGAATGCACAAGTATTTGCCTTTAGTACAGCCAGCTCCAACGCGACAATTCCTGTCACCCTAAGAACAGTCACTGAACGAATGGGGGTTAATAACTCAGTTGCTTCTTTCACTGTGCCTTTTGGCGCAACTATTAATATGGATGGCACCGCAATCATGCAAGGTGTTGCCACGGTATTTATCGCCAATGTCTATGGCCTCGACTTAGGCACTGGCGATTATGTCACAGTGATCTTAATGTCCGTGCTGGCCTCTATCGGCACTGCAGGCGTGCCAGGTGTTGGTTTAATTATGTTATCGATGGTATTTGCCCAAGTTGGCTTGCCTATTGAAGGCATTGGTTTGATCTTAGGGGTCGATCGCTTAATGGATATGATCAGAACCGCTGTCAATATTTCAGGTGATGCCGTTGTTACCAGCATCGTCGCTAACAGTGAGGGTAAGCTTGATAAGACTATCTTTAATGATGAAAATGCCGGTACTGAAAGCATTCACCTTGATGAAAAAGTTGAACAAGAACTGGCTGACACCATCAAAAAAACTCACGATACGGCTTAGCATTGATTAATAGATTCGGTATATAGCAGATCTTAATCACTTACTATTGGCACTAAAAATGGGCCTTGCAACTCCACTAAAATGTTAAAACCGACTTGAACATTTAGTTAAAATACAACAAAATCAGCTTTCATTTACTAACAACAGGACAAGTATGAGTCGATCGGTACCTTCAATTCATGGTCAATGGTCATCACGTTGGGCTTTTATTTTAGCGGCAACGGGCTCAGCTGTCGGCTTAGGTAATATATGGAAGTTTCCTTATATCGCAGGTGAAAATGGTGGCGGCGCCTTTGTTTTAGTTTACTTGTTGTGCATTGCTTGTATCGGTCTCCCGATCATGATGGCTGAAGTCATGCTGGGCAGACGTGGGCGTCAAAATCCAATTAATAGCCTAGAAACCATTGCCAAGGATGAACAGGCTAGTCCATTGTGGAAGTATCTAGGCTGGAGCGGTATTGCAGCCGGCTTCATCATCTTATCTTATTACAGCGTGATTGCCGGCCAAGCTATGGCTTATATCTTTCGCGCATTTAGCGGTGTTTTTGAAGGTGTTACTGCCGATGGTGCGGAAAACATTTATGCTACCCTCAAACAAGATCCGGAACGTTTATTAGCTTGGCATACCCTGTTCATGATGATCACCATGACTGTCGTCGCCAGAGGTGTGCAACACGGTTTAGAAAAAACAGTGCGTTTTTTGATGCCTACCCTGTTTTTAATACTCATTCTATTAGTTGGCTACGCAGCCAGTACTGGCGAATATTTTAATCAAGCAGTTAGCTTTTTATTCAAACCTGATTTCTCCCAGCTAACTTCCGAAGGTGTATTAATTGCCATGGGCCATGCCTTTTTCACCCTAAGTTTAGGCATGGGTGCCATTATGGCCTACGGTTCTTACCTACCTAAGGAAACGTCGATATTGCAAGTATCCATTACCATAGCAATCGCCGACACCTTAGTAGCATTGCTAGCTGGTTTGGCAATATTCCCGCTAGTTTTTGCTAATGATATGCAACCGAGTTCAGGACCAGGTCTTATTTTTGAGACCTTGCCGATTGCCTTTGGTCATATCGCCGGTGGCGAATTCTTTGGTGGCCTATTCTTTACTTTATTAGTGTTTGCCGCATGGACATCTGCTATTTCACTTATTGAACCGGCTGTTGCTTGGTTAGTTGAAAACCGAAATGTAAGTCGTCGTCGCGCTTGTGTATATATCGGTTCATCAGCCTGGTTTGTAGGTTTATTGACTGTTTTCTCATTTAACATTGGTTCAGAATGGACCTTGTTTGGTAAAACAGCTTTTGATTTATTTGACTACCTGACTGCCAATATTATGTTGCCTTTAGGCGGCTTATTCATTGCCATCTTCGCCGGTTGGTTTATGAAACAAGACAGCAGTACTGAAGAGTTGGCAATTACGCGGCCAATCTTTTATCATGGCTGGCGTATATTGATCCGCTATGTGACTCCAACAGCGGTCGTTATTATCTTTCTGAAAGGAATTGGTCTGTTAGGCTAATACTTTCAATTGTTACTCAAGAGACTAAATGACAACTATTACTCGTAGCTCATTGGTGCTTTATACACCAGAACAAATGTATGACTTAATTAATGATATCGAAGCATACCCCTCGTTTTTACCATGGTGTAGAAACAGTACTATTATTAGTAAAACTGATGATACAATTTCAGCATCGCTCGATTTAGCCAAAGGCGGCATTCATCACGTATTTTCAACACGCAATAGACTCATTGCCGATGAATCTATTGCGATTGAATTGATTGATGGCCCCTTTAAACACCTTGAAGGCCATTGGCAGTTTAAATCAATTGGTAATGGTGAAGGTTGCCGAGTGCAATTAGATATGGATTTTGAATTTTCAAATCGTTTGATCAGCATGGCATTGGGGCCTATTTTCACCCAAATATCAGGTTCCCTTGTAGAAGCGTTTTGTAAGCGTGCTCAGGATATTTATGGAAACGACTAATAATATTACTGTTGAAGTGGCTTATGCAGTCCCAACTGAACAGGTTATCTTAGTTATCGAAGTGCCAACAGATTGTATTGTTGAAGAAGCAATTAAGCGCTCTGGCATTTTAGAGCGTTTCCCGCAAATTGATCTTGCTACTGATAAAGCTGGCATCTTTGGCAAAATGTGTAAACTGAATGCCAATTTGAAGCATAAAGATCGCATTGAAATTTACCGAAAACTCATTGCCGATCCAAAAGAGTCACGTCGTCAGCAAGCAGAAATGCAGAAGAAAAAAGCAGCAGCCGAAGAAGCCAAGAAAAAACAGGATAGTAGCGAAGTTTAGCGGCCTTCTAATAAGGCCATTTCTTGCTCAGTAAAGCCTGCTTGCATCCGTGCCTCAACATGAAATGGGCCTCGCAAACCACCATCAAAGTAGGTATCTAATAACTCTTTAAATGTTGCTAACGGATCTAGGTTCCGTTGCTTACACAAGTAATTAAACCAATGTGTACCGATGGCAACATGACCAATTTCTTCCTGCAGAATAATTTCCAATATTTCAACAGCACGATGATCACCACTACCGCGTAGTTTATTCATCATTTTAGGTGTTACATCTAAGCCTCGAGCCTCTAGGACACGAGGTACTAATGCCATTCGTTTTAACACATCACCATGGGTTTTTTTAGCCATATCCCACATACCACTATGAGCAGGAAAATCACCATAGTCATAACCGAGACTAAGCAAATGGTCTCTTAACAAGACAAAATGCTGTGACTCTTCATATGCTACCCTCATCCAGTCATCATAAAATTGCTCAGGCATATCAGCAAAGCGAGCAACCGCATCTAGCGCTAAGTTAATAGCATTAAACTCGATATGATTAACCGCATGAATTAAAGTTGCTACCCCTGTTTGGGCACTATTACGGCGACGAGGTAAATCCTTTGCTGCGACTAACTCCGGTTTGTCCGGGTGACCTGCAACATCAGGAACAGTCAACTGTTGGCTGGTGATATGCAGTTCTTTAGCTAACCAGCGCTGATACAAAGTCTGGGTTTGCTCCACTTTAGTCAGTGGATCAGTGATGATTAAGCAGTCTAACGCTGCTTGTCGTAAATCAGTTGTTATATTAGTCATTAAGTCTTACGCGTGGGTCTACTAAAGTATAGGATAAATCTGTTAATACTAAGCCGAAGATATAAAGAACAGATCCTAGAAAAACCATAGATCTGACAATAGAAAAGTCTTGGGCTTGGATAGCATCAATGGTGTAACTCCCTAAACCCGGTATACCAAAAAAGGATTCTAAAATTAAGCTGCCCATAAACAGGGTTGGAATAACCACCACTGCACCAGTCAATATCGGAATCATCGCATTTTTTAATACATGCTTAAATAATACCTGTATTTCTGATAAGCCCTTCGCCCTGGCTGTGCGCACATAATCTTTAGATACTTCTTCTAAAAATAGCGTACGGTACCAACGTGAGCCGGCGCCAATACCAGACACGATGCCTATCACTACAGGTAAAATTAAAAACTTAAATGCATTTAGGCCATCACCATAACCAGAAATAGGCACTAACTGCATTAATTTACCGACCAGGAATTGGCCGCCAATAATATAGAACAGGCTAGAAATCGACATAATCACCACACAAATGACTACCCCGCCAAGATCAACATAGGTTGCTCGAAAAAACACCATCAATAACGCAAAGGTAATATTAACCAACAGGCCGACAATGAAGATAGGCACGGCAATAGCCAAACTAGGCCACATTCGCGTTTGAATATCATGGCCAATGTCACGACCATCATCTGCCTGACCAAATTGAAATAAAAATAAGCTCAATGATTTGTCGGTAAAGATCGTATCGGTAACCTTCTCAATACCTTGTGCTTCATCATTCCATAATAGGGCTTTGTTATAGCCTTTCTCTTGCTTCCAAGCATCAATTGCTTGTTGAGTAATATGTTTAGTACCCAGTTGCATTCTCGCCATATCATCCGGTGTATTAACCATGAAAAATAGGGCAAACGTTAATGCATTAACACCTAATAGGATCGGAAATGCGTATAAAATTCTTCTGATAATGTAAGCAAACATATATTAAATAAGCTTGTGAATTTGTAAGTGCTAAATGATACAGCATCGCCGTTTTGCATGACAGATGATGATGTCTATCAACAAGCAGTCACTTTTAGTAAGCTCGCAGACAATAACGCTAGTAATTAAGAATACTTTGTTTTATGTTTAGACTTATATCAAACTAGTTAAATCATAATCACTCCGATCACTAAAATAGTAGGTTAAAACAATGTCATTAACAGCAATGGATTTAGTTCAAGCGGCGAAGGCCGTCATTAACGAAGTTACCGTCGACCAGGCTCAACAAATGTTAGCTACCCGTCATATTGCGCTAGATGTACGAGAGCAAGCTGAATTTGATGCGGGCCATATTGCTCATGCCAAACATATTTCACGGGGCATGCTCGAGTTTAAAATCATCGGCTATCCCGAATTCGAAGACTTATCGCAACCTATCATCGTTTATTGTAAAACCGGTGGCCGCTCTGCCCTTGCAACTGAAACTTTAATTAAGCTTGGTTTTACCAATGTCAGTTCAATGTTAGGTGGCTTTGATGCCTGGTCGGAAACCCATACCCCTTCTCAAGCATAACAAACAGTTCGCCCCCTCTTCACAGGAGAAATTTAATGAAAGTATCTACATTGTTCACAGCAGCTGTGTTCGCCTTTGGCCTGAGCAGTTATAGCTATGCCACAGAAACTCAAATCATGGTCAGAGCTAAAGCAGTTGATGCGAAGTTTATTGGTACCAGTGTGGGTGGAGTGAAAGCTGTTATAGAAGATGCTGAAACAGGTGAAATTCTAGATCAGGGTTGGATAAATGGTGGTACCGGCAGTACCACTACTTTGATCAAAGAAGATATCAAACGCGGCCAAGCATTAACAACTGAAAAAACAGCAGGCTATATTGCGACAGTGGATATTTCTACACCGCGGCTGGTGCGTATCAAACTAGTTGGGCCTTATGGCTACCGTCAGTCATTACAACAAGCCTCGATGACCACCTGGATCATTCCTGGTAAAGATATTCTTGGCGATGGCATTGTGCTAAACATGACGGGCTTCATCGTTGATGGCTGGACTCGAGTATTAGAAGGCGGCCAAGTTGATATTTATACTAAAGCGGCCATGTTATGTGGCTGCCCTATTTATCCTGATGGCCTATGGGATCCAAAAAACTACGAGGCGACGGCCATCATCATGCAGGATGAAACCAAGATTGAAGAAGTCAGCCTGACTTTCACCGGCCCGGTTGGCATGTTCTCTGGTAAAACAACAATTACTAAACCTGGTCACTATAAAGCGATTGTTTATTTATTTGATAAATCGACGGGCAATGTTGGTGTCGATCGCACCATGTTTGAAATAAATGAACAATAAGCAATTTATCGTCAGTAATTTGTAACATTTCCTCACTTTATTCGTCTTAACGACATTGAATAAAACCGGAGTCTGACAATGAATACCACATCGTGTCCAGTTAACGGCGTAGGCCTTGGCCTCCGCCGTAGTTTTATGGATGAGCTGGCTGCACTCGATCATCAGCCGGCTGACTTTCTCGAAGTTGCTCCTGAAAACTGGATGGAAATGGGCGGTATTTTTGGCAGAAAGTTTGCCGAATTTACTGACCGTTATGCAATGATGTTTCATGGCCTGTCATTATCTATTGGCAGCCCAGCACCATTAGACGAGCATTTTTTACAACGTCTTAAAAAGTTCATCGCCAAGCATAATATTGTCAGTTATAGCGAGCACTTAAGCTTTTGTAGTGATGACGGCCACTTATATGATCTAATGCCTATTCCATTTACTGAAGACGCCGTTGACTATGTAGCACAACGTATTCGACGTGTTCAAGAAATTCTTGAGCAAACTATCGTAATGGAAAATGTCTCTTATTATGCGGCTCCCGGCCAACAGATGACTGAAGTCGACTTCTTCAATGCTGTCGTTAAAGAAGCAGACTGTGATGTATTACTTGATGTAAATAACGTTTACGTAAATAGTATTAATCATAATTACGACGCTGAACAATTCATCAAAGCCATACCGCAACAACGTATAGCTTATTTGCATATCGCAGGACATTTCAACGAAGCAGATGATCTTATTGTAGATACCCATGGTGCAGATATTGTTGATCCGGTATGGAAGTTACTGGAAACAACCTACCAACATCACGGTGTACTGCCTACCCTGTTAGAGCGGGATTTTAATATTCCGTCCTTACAGTCATTAACTAATGAAATTGAGCAAATCCGTCACCATCAATCAGCTCAGGAACACGCTCATGTCATCACAGCCTAAGCAACAAAGCTTTACTGAAACACAGTACCAGTTTGCCCGTCATATTCGAGATCCAGAGCATAATCCAGCGCCAGATAATATTGAACAACGTCGAATGAATATTTATCGTGAATTGTTCTATAACAATATAGAAGGCTTTATCGCTAATGGCTTTCCGGTATTACGGCAACTGACTAGTGATGAAGCTTGGCACGCTATGATTAGAGATTTTATGATCAAACATCATTGCGCCACTCCACTGTTCCATGAAATTGCTAAAGAGTTTTTGAGCTATTTAAATAGTGAGCGCGACTTAACACATGATCCAATATTCATTAAAGAACTCGCCCATTATGAGTGGGTAGAATTAGCATTGAGTGTTTCTGATGCTGAAGTTAATGAAATCAACCTTGCTCTACTTGAGCAGCCTCTTAATGAGAAGTTTAATACTTCGGCTTTAGCCTGGCCGTTAATGTATCAATATCCAGTACACCAAATTGGGCCAGATTTCCAGCCTACTGAAGCTAATCAAACACCCATTTTTCTATTGGTTTACCGTAGTACTGATGATCGAGTGACCTTTATGGAATTAAATCCAGTCAGTGCTCGATTAATTGATTTATTAAATGAAGGTAATACAGCTCAACATGCTGCTGAACTAATCGCAGAAGAATTACAGCACCCCGATCCGCAAGTGGTCATCAATGGAGCTTGCGCTCTACTCAATGATTGGTTGCATCGTGGCATTTTAGTTTTTGCATAAAAAAAGGCCGAGTAAAAACTCGGCCTTTTTAGCTAAATCATATTCTGACTTATGCAGTAGCTAATTCAATCGCTTCTGCTGATAAGCGAGTGATTTCACTCCAGTTTTCTGAATCAACTAAGTTGGCAGCACACATCCAAGAACCACCGACTACAGCAACGTTAGGTAAGCTGTAATAGTTGTTTACATTCTTTTGATTTACACCACCAGTTGGGCAGAATGTAATTTGTGGAATCGGTGCACCGATTGATTTCAACATTGGCACACCACCTGCTGCTTCAGCAGGGAAGAATTTCATTTCAGTGATGCCTTTTTCAAACAAAGCTAAGGCTTCGCCAGGAGTAGAAACACCAGGTAAGAAAGGAACGCCTGTTTTTAACGCTACATCAGCAAGTGCTGATGTTGTACCAGGACTAACAATAAATTCAGCACCGGCTTCAATCGCAGCATTCAATGTTTCTTCATTGATGATCGTACCAGCACCAACAATTGCATCAGGTACTTCAGCTTTAATGCGAGTAATTGATTCCAATGCCGCATCAGTACGTAGCGTGATTTCTAAAACTTTTAAACCACCTTTAACCAACGCTTTTGCCAATGGCACTGCATGGTCAACATTATTGATAACCATAACAGGCATCAACGGTGAAATATCCATGATTTCTTTTATTGTTTTGCTCATTTTTATATTTTCCAATTTATTCGACATTAAACATATTGATAGCACCAGTCTCAGCTGATGATACACCCTTACGGAAGCTATCAAATAACTCTCTACCCATGCCATAGTGATGATCAGTACTGACTTTAACATGTGGGGTACGCGCATTAAACTCGTCATCTTCAACCAAGATATTAAGCTCACCTGATTGTGTATTCAGGTGCAACATATCACCGTCTTGAACACGTGTTAATGGGCCACCTTCTTCACATTCAGGACACATGTGGATTGCAGAAGGTACTTTACCTGATGCACCCGACATACGACCATCTGTCACGATAGCAACATGGAAGCCTTTATCTTGTAATGAACCTAAAAGAGGCGTCAACTTGTGAAGCTCAGGCATACCATTCGCTTTAGGACCTTGGAATCGTAATACCACAATTAGATCTTTTTCCATCTCGCCACGTTTGAAGCAGGCAACAACATCATCTTGATCATCAAATACCATCGCAGCTGCTTCAACAATTTGATGCTCTTCTGCCACCGCCGAAATTTTCGACATGCCACGACCTAAATTACCGTGAATCAAGTGTAACCCACCTGATTTTGAGAATGGCTTAGCAACGGTAGAAATGACGGTTTCATCAAGTGATTTACCAGGACCTTCCTCCCAAACTAACTCGCCATCAACCAGTTTAGGTTCTTGGGTGTAACTACTCATTCCTCGAGTGGCTGCAACAGAGACTATATCTTCGTGCATTAAACCTTGTTCAAGTAATTCGCCAATTAATACACCCATACCACCTGCTGCTTGGAAGTGATTAATATCAGCATCGCCATTTGGATAAATACGAGTAAGTAATGGAATAATCTTAGTAATTTTATCGAAGTCATCCCAGTTGATGATGATACCTGCTGCTTTAGCAATCGCCACTAAATGCATCGTATGATTCGTTGAACCACCCGTTGCCATCAAGCCAACCATTGCATTTACAATCGCTTTTTCATCAATCATATGACCGATAGGACGGAAATCATCACCCATCGCTGTGTATTTCAATACTTGTTCTGTGGCACTTTTAGTTAATGCATCACGTAACGGTGTATTCGGGTTAACAAATGAGCTACCAGGAAGATGTAGGCCCATCATTTCTACCATCATTTGGTTACTATTTGCTGTTCCGTAGAATGTGCAAGTACCTGGGCTGTGGTATGACTCAGATTCTGCTTTTAATAAAGCATCACGACCGACTTTTCCTTCAGCATAAAGTTGGCGAATACGTACTTTTTCTTTATTAGGCAAACCGCTTGGCATTGGACCACCCGGTACAAATACCGCAGGCAAATGACCAAAGCTTAAAGCTGAAATCAACAGTCCCGGTACGATTTTATCGCAAATACCTAGGAACAAAGCACCATCAAACATATTGTGGCTTAAGCCAATCGCAGCTGACATTGCAATAACGTCACGGCTAAATAAAGAAAGCTCCATGCCCGCTTGACCTTGAGTCACGCCATCACACATAGCAGGAACTCCACCGGCAAATTGTGCAACGCCACCGGCATCAACTGCAGCTTGCTTAATTAGATCAGGATAATCTTTATATGGTTGGTGAGCTGATAACATATCGTTATAAGCTGAGATGATACCGATATTAGCTTTAACTGTACCTGATAAGTCGGCTTTTTCTCCCGCAGAACAGGCAGCAAAACCATGAACCAAGTTACCACACGCTAATTGAGCACGATGAGGACCATTTTCGACAGCAGCATCAATGCGAGCTAAATATTTTGTTCTACTGTCACGGCTTCGTTCAATAATATCATTGGTAACGCTTTCTAGTACTTGATGGACCATATATGCTTCTCTTCTCTATCGCTTTATTCTGGCTGTAATCAGCATGACTATTTGCCATTAGATTATCTAAAATAAGCTACTAATAAATTTATAAGTTGACCACCAATTATACCCTAAATCAGCATTTTCCGCTACATTAGCCAGTTAATCCCTGCTGATTTCATCATGATACTGTATTCATAATCCATGACAATAAGATGACTTGGGGCACTGTCACTAACGGTAGAAACAAGGCAATTTTCCAAGAACCCGTTGTCTCACGTAATGACATCATCTCCGTGTAATCTGTAGATACGCCTGTCATTAAAAATGCAAAACCATTACCTGGCGCCTGTGCTCGCGTGACTAAATCTGCAGCAATCGGTGTAGAGCCTTCCGAACAAATTTCCAAAAGAGTCGCGATAAGTAAGGTCATGCCCAAACCGGATAATGTAGCCCCGAAATATGTTTGGAAACTATCAATAGGCACAAAAGTACGAATAGCCGCAGCCAGTAATACCCCTAATAATAACCAGCGTACTATCATTCGTGAATCTTTAAGCCCCTCCCACAGCATCGTTGTCCACCAGTCAAAATCTAATCGTGCAGCAGTGAAGCTTTTTTTCGCTTCTGGCCATACTTTAAAATCAATGGCGTCAATCGTATTGGGATTAGCCGGTAATGACTCCGTTTGTACTAACCAAACAAATACCAGACCACTGATAATTCCAATAACCATCGAGCAAACAATAAACAATAAGGTCCACTGCCAACCAATTAAGGCTATAAGAATGACGGTCAATGACAATGAATTCCATGGGCTTGCAATTAGAAAGGCCATAACTTGACCTAAACTGGCTCCCCGTTGGTAAAGTCTCATCGCCACTAATAAGATGCCATGACTACACAGATCAAGAAATACGCCAGCAAAAGTCGCTCTAACTATGCCAATAAAGCTATCGCCCTTACCTAATAGTGATGTGACAAACTCTCTTGGCACTCGACCTAACAGACCAACAAAAAACATTCCCATCGCCAAGCCTAGCCACATAGTATTCATCAGTTCACGTACCGCTTCGCTCATTGCAGCCAAAGATGTCGACATATTGTTAATTTCTGCATTAAAAAATAAATCCAAACTATAGGCCATTGTCACTAAGCTCAATGTCGACCAAAGTAATTTATCTGGTCGACTTTTTTGGCCTGTTTCCTCGGTACAACATGATGAACTAACTACCGGTTCAGCCGGTGCACAGCAGTCGTTGTCTGTGAGCGAGTCAACAGTATTGTCACTACAACAAGAAGATTCTTTAGGTGGTTCAGGTGGTTCACAGCACGATGACATATAAACTCCTCCTAATCTTAAGGTATGATCTACGTTTATTGTACGACCTATGTACCCCATTGAAAATTAATTTGCAAAGGCAATAACAACATGATTGAAGGCAAACCTCTACGAACTGTACGTAGTTTTGTACGTCGTGAAGGCAGGCTCACGCCAGCACAGCAACGCGGTTTAGACGAATTATGGCCAGACTTCGGTATCGATGAAGGTGACCAAATTTTAGACCTAAACACCCTATTTAATCGCGATGTGCCAAAAGTATTCGAAATTGGTTTTGGCAATGGTAGTTCGCTTGCGAAAATGGCCGCAGATCAGCCCGATCATGATTTTATCGGTGTTGAAGTGCATCGTCCTGGTGTCGGTCAACTATTAAATAACATCGGTGAACAAAACTTAACGAACCTTCGAGTAGCCTGTACAGATGCCGTTGAACTACTTAAACATCAAATCGCTGATAATAGTCTAGATCGAGTACAACTCTACTTTCCCGATCCTTGGCATAAAAAACGTCACCATAAACGTCGTATTATTCAACCTGACTTCGTCGCCTTATTGGCCAAAAAGTTGAAGACTGGCGGCCATTTACATATGGCTACTGACTGGGAACATTACGCTGAACATATGCTAGAAGACTTATCTAGTAGCGATGATTTTATTAATTGTGGCGATGAAACGGGTTTCATTCCACGGCCTGACTACCGACCTCTAACCAAATTTGAACAACGAGGTCATCGTTTAGGTCACGGTGTTTGGGACTTATTATTTAAACGACGCTAACTGTTAACAAATAGTTGCAATCAATATTTAGAAGGTGATACCTTCACTTTTAATATTATTACGGGATACAAGTGGTTATGGCGCAATACAAACAAATAAAATTAAGTGTGATTTTAGCAGTTTCTACATTTAGTTCATTAAGTTACGGCGCCGGATTTGCCATTCAGGAACAAAGTGTTACCGGTTTAGGTAGGGCTTTTGCTGGTAGTGCTGCTGTGGCAGAAGATGCCAGCACCATATTCTTTAACCCTGCCGGTTTAACCCAATTAAAACATACAGAAATTGATGTCGGTGTTCACTACATCAAGCCTAAAAGTAGCTTTACTGACGATGGTTCAAAGCTTTCTCCCGCTGCAGGTGGGGCATTTTTGACTGGTAGTGGCGATGATGCTGGTAAAGAAGCACTGGTTCCTAATTTGTATTATGCTCAGCCCCTCAATGATAAAGTCGTCGTCGGTCTTGGCATCAATGCTCCATTTGGTTTGGTAACGGAATATGACGATACTTGGAAAGGTCGTTATCACGCAGTTAAATCAGATCTTATGACCATTAACATTAATCCCACAATAGCGTTTAAAGCGACTGACAAACTGTCTTTTGGTTTTGGTTTGGATTTACAGTATGTAGATGTTGAGTTAACCCAAATGGCAGACCTAGGTGCAAAATTTTTCGCGTCACCACAATCTGCTGATGGTTCAGTGAAACTTACTGCTGACGACTGGAGTTGGGGCTATAACCTAGGCTTAACTTATCAACTGCAGCCAGCAACGCGACTCGGTTTAGCTTATCGTTCTAAAATTTCCCATACCGTAAAAGGAGATGGTAAATTAAAAAGTGCTACAGGAGCTATCGTATTTGATGAAAAACTCGAAGCTAGAATGACAGTTCCAGAAAGCCTATCGTTTGCCGTACATCATGAGATCAATAACCAATGGTCCATAATGGCTGATGCAACTTGGACACGTTGGAGCCGTTTTCAAGCTTTGATCATCACTTCTGAAAATGGAAATTTTAACGAAAATAAAGAAGAGAAATGGGAAAACACTATGCGTTATGGCATAGGTGTCGACTATAAACATAATGATAAATGGACGTTCCGCAGTGGTATTGCCTATGATGAAAGTCCAGTATCAGATGATTATCGGACTGCACGAATTCCAGGCAATGATAGAAAGTGGTTATCTGTCGGTGCCAGCTACCAACTGCAAGACAATATTATTATTGATGCAGGCTATACCCACTTATTTGTAAGTAACCCAAAAATTGATGAAACAGATAGCAACGGTTACACACTTAAAGGTGAATACGAAGCTAGCGTCGACTTATTAGCAGTTCAAGTACGCTGGTTATTTCTATAACAGATAGAAGTTAATAATTGTGGCAACTACAGATTTAATTCGCCCTGAACAGGCAAAGACTTTATATGGTTTATTCCAGCAACGCGTGCAGCGTACGCCCGAACATATCGCATATCGTAGTTATAACAATAGCGATAAAAGCTGGCTAGATACCAGTTGGAATGAAGCCGCGATGCAGGTTGCTCGTTGGCAAGCAGCTTTAATAAAAGAAAAGCTACAACCTGGCGATCGTGTTGCACTCAATTTACGAAACTGTAAAGAGTGGGTGTTTTTTGACCAAGCAGCTATGGGACTCGGCTTAGTTATTGTTCCTCTCTACCCTGATGACCGACCTGACAATGTTGCCTATATACTGCAAGATGCCGATGTAAAGTTAGTGTTATTGCAAAATGTTAAGCAATGGCAAAAATTGCAACCTGCTATAACTGACGAGCATCACCTGCAACGTATTTTAATTAATAATCCAGCTGACACTGCAGTAGAATCACTGGCTTTATATGTCAATGATTGGCTATCAGACGACTCGGCTATTCTGCATGACTGTCTTAGCCAACCGGAACAACTCGCTTCTATTATTTATACTTCAGGTACCACTGGCAAACCTAAAGGGGTGATGCTTAGCCACCTCAATATGTTATCTGTTGCCTGGGGAGCCTTACAGTATTTTGATATCTATGCCAGTGATGTATTTTTATCGTTTTTACCACTTTCCCATACTTTAGAACGCACTGCCGGTTATTATTTACCTATCATGGCCGGTGCTACTGTTGCTTACTCTCGTGGTATTCCACAGCTTGGTGACGACATGCTACAAGTCAAACCCACGATATTGATTGCAGTACCCCGCGTATTTGAACGTATTTATAGTCGTTTACATAATCAACTGGCAAAAAAATCATTCATCGCCAAGAGCCTATTTAACGCAACAATCACTGTTGGTTGGGCACGTTTTTTATATCAGCAAAAGCAACAATCATGGCGGCCGACATTATTATTATGGCCAACATTAGAAAAGTTAGTGGCCACCAAAGTTCAACAAAAGCTGGGAGGAAATATACGACTCATCGTAACGGGTGGAGCCGCATTGTCAGAACAGGTTTCGAAACTATTTATAGGGCTGGGGCAGCAGATATTACAAGGCTATGGCTTAACTGAAACAAGTCCTGTAATTAGTGTCAATGAACCTAATAGCAACTTTCCAGCAAGTGTAGGTCGTCCCCTTCATGGCATTACTGTCAGTATCGGTGACAACGATGAGTTATTAGTTAAAGGCCCGGGTAACATGATGGGCTATTGGAATAATCATAAAGCAACTGCTCAGACGATAGACTCACAAGGCTGGTTACATACCGGTGATCAAGCTCGTATCACCGAGCAAGGCCATATCTATATCACTGGTAGGATCAAAGATATTCTGGTATTAAGTAATGGTGAAAAAGTACCACCTGCCGATATTGAAGCAGCCATTTTAAGTGATGATACTTTTGAGCAGGCTATTGTGGTTGGTGAAGGTGAGTCTTACTTAGCGGCAGTGCTGGTGCTTAACTCTGATCTTTGGTTTAGTTTAGCAAAGCACCATCAACTTGATCCCTTTGTTCATGATAATTTGAATAACAAGCAGCTGCATAATGAAATCCTTCAGCGTTTAAAGCAGCGACTTCATGACTTCCCAAGTTATGCCAAAATACGCCGAGTTATACTGACTCTAGAACCGTGGACAGTTGACAATGACTTGTTAACGGCAACATTAAAAGTGAAACGCAACAAAGTCATTGACTATCTTCAGGCTGATATTGATTTAATGTTCAGATAAAAAAAAGGCCATATAATCACTATATGGCCTTTTTCAATTTAAGCTAGTTCGCTTTATTTTCCCATATCAGGCAATGACAAAATAACACCACCAGTATCACCCGTTAACAAAGTTTGCGGGTAACTACCATTCCAACGTTGAACACTATTATATTCAATTAATTCTTTAGTTACCGAGCGTGCTAATACCTTATTCGCATTGGCTTGCGCCTCAGCTTCTTTTAAGATTCGGTAAGCTTCAGCATCTGCTTGAGTACGTTTAGCATTGGCATCAGATACAGCTGCTTGTTCTCTTGCTTCAGCTTGTTTCACTTGTTGCTGTGCTTGTTGCTCAACAATTTTCAACTGTGCTTTTTCACGCTCTAATTGTTCTTGGCGTTCTTTTGTTTGAATTACGGCACTAGTCACTACTTGCGGTAAGGTGATATCACGAAATAATACTGCTTCAACAATGACACCTTTAGGTTCTAAATAACTCTTTAGGCCTTCTTCCATGTAAGTTTGCATTTTTAGTTGTACTGAATCAATATAAAAGTCTTGTGATTGATCAACCGTTTTACCCGCTTCTCGTAATAAAGACCGAACTTTAGGTGTGACGTGTTTAGAAACCACATCTTCTAAGCGACCTGATTCTTGAAAAATTCTTGGCGTACGGTCGCCATCGAGACGAAATGTCACCGATACATCCATCGATGTTTTCAATTTGTCTTGCGAAGGAACTTGCACCTTATCCCATGTATAGGTCAATTGACGTAGGTCAAAGGTAGTGAAGTCAAGTAAAGGGTTAACAATGTGAAACCCTTCATCATATGCATCATCTCGCACGTCACCAAACAGCGTGGCTACCTTATTATGGCCAGCTTTAACGGTGATATAGGAATTCATTGCCACTAATAATATAACAGCAGCAATGATGCCCGCCATAGGTAATGATTTATTGATACTAGGTGTAGATTTATTCATAGTTTTTCCTTATCTAAACATTCTGGGATTAAACGCATCGCAGCCTCAACAGTATGAAATGAACCAAAGATCAATACTCGATCATCTTGTTCAGAATCAACCATCGCTTGTTGATAGGCTTGCTTAACAGTTAAACAATTTATGGTTTTTTGGCTACCAACAATAGTGGCTACTTTTTCAGTTAATGCTGCTGCAGTCATTCCTCGACTACCATCAAGCCCAGCAATATACCATTTATTGATGACAGACTTTAATGGCGCTATAACAGCATCGATATCTTTATCTTTAAGCATAGCAAGTACAGCATGTGTTTGTACCTTGTCAGACAGCTCCCCTAATAAATCGGCTAAATTACACGCACCTTGGTGGTTATGAGTAACATCAAGGATACGTTTAACCGTCCCCTCAATCACTTGGAAACGTCCCGCTAAACTAACATGCTGTAAACCGTATTTTATTGCTGTTAAATCAATCTGAAAATTGTATTGCTTTAACAAGGCTATAACCTGCAATACCGCTGCTGCATTTTGTAATTGGTAATTACCCACTAAAGCAGGTAACGGTAGGTTTTTCCAATTATAATCTGCATTATGCCAATGCCATATTGAAGCCTGTATATCACTAAAATATGCTTGCTCAGCAATAAAGCAATTGGCATTTAAACGAGCAGCTTTATCTAAAACAGTTGCTGCTGGCGTAGATTCAGAACAAACAACAGCTTGTTCAGCTCGAATAATACCCGCTTTTTCTGCAGAAATTTGTTCTCTATCATTCCCTAACCATGCCGTGTGATCTAAGGATATTGGTGTTATTAAGGCAATATCCGCATCGAATAAATTAACCGCGTCTAAGCGACCACCCATGCCCACTTCTAAAATAACAATATCAACGTCTTGCTGACAAAAAATATCAATTGCCGCTAAGGTAGCAAATTCAAAATAGGTTAAAGAGACATCTTGCCGCACCTGGTCAATACGCTCAAAAGTCTGACAGATATCATTATCAGAACAAGGCTGGCCTGCTACACAAATACGTTCGTTATAACGTAATAAGTGAGGAGAAGTATATGTACCTGTCTTATAACCTGCTGCACTCAAAATTGAATCTAGCAGTGCAACAGATGAGCCTTTACCATTAGTACCTGCAACAGTAATTACTGTGAAAGGTAATTTGGCTTTATTTCTTAATCGTTGCCAAACTTCACCTATTCTGGCAAGACCAGGATCAACCTCAGTGAAATGTAGCGTTTCCTGCCAAGCTAACCATTCAGACAGGCTATCAAATCGCATCGTTAAACCTATGCTTAGACGGCAATACGTTTTTGGAGCACAGATAAAATACTGGCTAAACGATCACGCATATTGCGTCGATCAATAATCATATCAACCGCACCATGCTCAACCAAAAACTCACTACGTTGAAAGCCTTCAGGCAAGGTTTCACGGACTGTTTGCTCAATAACACGGGGGCCTGCAAAACCAATCAACGCCTTAGGTTCTGCCACATTAATATCACCTAGCATCGCTAAGCTCGCTGAAACACCGCCCATCGTTGGATCAGTTAATACTGAAATAAATGGCACACCTGCTTTACTTAGTTGTGCCAATATTGCACTTGTTTTTGCCATTTGCATTAAAGAGAATAAACCTTCCTGCATACGGGCACCGCCGCTGGCAGCAAAACAGATTAAGGGAAGATTTTTTTCTAATGCAACTTGAGCTGCACGGACAAACTTTTCACCGACAACTGAACCCATAGAGCCGCCCATGAAGCTAAAGTCAAAAGCAACAACAACAACGGGGACAGAGTTAATAGTTCCTTCCATTGCTAATAGCGCATCATCTTCACCGGTCTTTTTCTGTGCTTGATGAATTCGATCTTTATATTTTTTACTGTCTTTGAATTTTAGCGTATCAATCGGTTTAATATTGGTTGCCAATTCTGTACGGCCATCTTCATCTAAGAAACTTTCCAACCGTGTACGAGCAGTGATACGTTGATGATGATCACATTTAGGACAAACATGTAAATTACGTTCTAATTCCGCACGGTACAGGACATTGTCACATTCTGGACATTTACACCACACACCCTCAGGTACAGAGCGACTACGAACAGTCGTACGAATTTTTGAAGGAATTAATTTTTCAAACCAACTCATTTTGTCACCTATAGTATATTTAGATAGCGGTTATTTCGCCATATCACGTGCATTAATTGCATGACGCATTTCTGCTAGCAAGCCAGCGACTGCAGCAGCCAACTCTTCTGGTCGATCAGCATGTTCTTCAATGCAACGTACCAATGTACTACCCACGACAACAGCGTCTGCAACGTCAGAAACTGCTGCTGCAGATTTACCATCACGAATACCGAAGCCTACTCCTAATGGTAAGTCGGTGCAGCGGCGTAATTGTGATAGTTTTTTATCAACCTCAGAGACGTCTATTGTTGCTGAGCCAGTCACACCTTTAATGGATATATAGTAGATAAAACCTTTGGCATGTTTAGCAATTGTAGCCATGCGTTCTTCAGTTGTTGTTGGCGCAACTAGAAAGATAGTATCTATACCATGCTTATCCATTAACGGTAGAAAATCCCCAGCTTCTTCAGGAGGTAGATCTACCGTCAATACCCCATCAACACCAGCTTGTTGTGCTTTTTGGGCGAAGGTTTCATAGCCCATTGCTTCGATTGGATTAGCATAGCCCATCAAAACAACGGGTGTTTCAGTATCTTTTTCTCTAAATTTTGCAACCATTTCTAAAACATGATTCAAACTCATGTCATTTTTTAATGCCCGCTCACAGGCTTTTTGAATAACCGGGCCATCTGCCATTGGATCTGAAAATGGAATACCTAATTCTAAGATATTGGCACCCGCATCCACCAACGCATGCATCAATGGCACAGTTACCCAAGGTTCTGGATCACCAGCGGTCACGTAGGGAATTAACGCTGTTTGCCCATCTGCTTTTAAATTTTCAAAACATTGACTAATACGACTCATCGTTTATCCCCCAAAATCCAAACCAGCCAATGCGGCAACCGTGTGCATATCTTTATCGCCACGTCCTGATAAATTTACTAACAAAATTTGGTCCGAGGACATAGTAGCTGCCAACTTACTTGCATAAGCAAGTGCATGACTCGATTCTAAAGCAGGAATAATACCTTCCATGCGGGTTAAATCATGGAATGCCTGCAAAGCTTCATCATCTGTTACAGACACATAATTAGCACGACCAATGTCTTTCAGCCAAGCATGTTCAGGGCCTACACCTGGATAATCCAAACCAGCAGAAATCGAATGTGTTTCAATAATCTGGCCATTTTCATCTTGCATCAGGTAAGTGCGATTACCATGTAATACACCCGGCGTTCCTGCACATAATGGTGCTGCATGTTGGCCAGTCTCTATTCCGTGGCCAGCACCCTCGACACCATACATTTGAACATCTTCATCACCGATGAAAGGATGAAATAAACCAATAGCATTAGAGCCACCACCAATACAGGCAACTAAAGCATCAGGTAGTTTTCCTGTCGCTTGTAAAATTTGCTTACGTGCTTCGCGACCAATAATGGCTTGGAAATCACGAACCATTTCAGGGTAAGGATGTGGGCCGGCAACAGTACC
Organism: Methylophaga sp. 41_12_T18; assembly: GCA_002163115.1. Classification (GTDB taxonomy): domain Bacteria; phylum Pseudomonadota; class Gammaproteobacteria; order Nitrosococcales; family Methylophagaceae; genus 41-12-T18. Next base: position 84,029 of record MAAI01000063.1, read on the forward strand.
AATAATATAGAACGTATTATCAACATTGGTCACCCAATCGCGCAGTGCTTCATTAAGCGCATCTTTTAAGGTCCGCGAGCCAGATTCAACTGGCACCACTTCAGCACCTAATAGTTTCATCCGGTATACATTCTGAGCCTGACGTTTTACATCTGCTGCGCCCATATAAACTACGCATTCCATTCCTAAACGAGCAGCAACTGTTGCAGTAGCGACACCATGTTGACCGGCACCTGTTTCAGCAATGATGCGTGTTTTACCCATCCGTTTAGCTAATAAGGCTTGGCCAATAGTGTTATTAACTTTATGCGCGCCGGTATGGTTCAAATCTTCCCGTTTAAGGTAGATTTGAGCACCACCCATTTTTTTGGTCCAGTTTTCTGCCAAGTAGATTGGTGATGGTCGACCAACAAAATCAGCTAAATCTTTATCCATCTCAGCTTGAAAATCAGCATCAGTTTTATAATGGTTATAAGCTTCTTCCAAAGCGTATATCGCTTCCATCAATGTTTCACCAACAAAACGCCCACCATAAGGACCGAAATGGCCGTCATCGTCAGGGTATGTATCATAATATTCTTTGTCTACTTGCTTAACCATTAGCTACCTCTTGCATGAAAGCGCTTATTTTTTGATGATCTTTGATTCCCTTTGACTGTTCAACACCACCACTGACGTCGACTGCATAGGGTTGCACTTGTTTTATTGCTTGTGCCACGTTATCTACATTTAAACCACCGGCTAGAACAAGCGGTTTATTTATTTGTTTAATTAATGACCAATCAAACACTTGGCCAGTCCCTCCTGGAACACCTGCTTGGTAACTATCTAACAACAATGCAGATGCAGAGGAATAGCGATCAGCAATGGCCACTAAATCAACATCGTCACGCATTCTGATTGCTTTTAAATATGTTTTACCAAACTGTTCACAATAATCAGCTGTTTCATCACCATGAAATTGCAAAACATCTATGGGTAATGCATCAATACATTCCTGAACATATCCTACTTCCGCGTTAACAAATAACGCCACAACATCAAAAAAAGGCGGTAAATCAGCAATAATTTGTTTTGCTTGCGGGATGGAAACAGCTCTTGGACTATCAGCGTAAAACACTAAACCCAAAGCATCGGCACCATTTTCAATTGCAATTTCAGCATCTTGGCGTCGAGTTATGCCACAAATTTTTACACGTGTTCTCATTCAGTATAATCAAAGATAATAATTCAACTTGATACTCTACCAGAGCACAGGAAAAGCTGACACAGTTGGCAGTGAATATTGTTCAGGATACTGCACATCAACAAAATACAAACCCTGTGGTGGAGACGTTACTCCTGCTTGAGATCTATCTTTGCTTTCTAATACTTGCTTGGCCCAATCAACAGGTTCCTTACCTTCACCAATAGCCACTAATACACCCACAATATTCCTCACCATATGGTGTAAGAACGATTGAGCAACCACATCAATAGCAATACAATCATCTCGTCGAGTAATTGTAATTGACTCCATCGTCTTCACCGTATTTTGTGACTGACAATCTTTAGCTCTAAATGCTGAAAAGTCATGATGACCAACTAAATGGTTTGCAGCAGCTTGCATCAGCTGTTCATCTAAAGGTTTAAAGTACCACCACATACGATTATCGTGCACAGCCGAACGACTAGTTCGATTCAATAATAAATAGCGATAGCTACGTTTGACAGCAGAAAATCGAGCACTAAAATCATCGTCAACAGGTCTTGCCCAAACGACATTAATATCTTTCGGTAAGTTCGTATTTAAGCCTAAGATCCAATTACGTTCAGCACGCTCATTAGGACTATCAAAATGTACTACTTGGCTCAGTGCATGGACTCCGCTGTCCGTTCGACCTGCAGCAACAACTCTTACCTTATGATTTGCGACAGTCGTTAATGCCTTTTCTAAACAACCTTGAACTGTTCGCTGGTTCGGTTGTACTTGCCAACCTGAAAAATGGGTACCATCATATTCAACCCCTAAAGCTACGCGCACCCATACTCCTCACTACGATAAATCATTTAATAAACTTTGCGCTCGACCTTTCTGTTCATCACTACCTTCGTTCAGAACTTCATCAAGAATACTTTTAGCACCTTCTGGATCACCCATATCAATATAGGCTGATGCTAAATCTAATTTAGTTTCAGCTTCATCAATTTCATCGAAATCACCTAAATCAAACTCAATATCACTATTTTCATCAGTTGATTCGATTTCTACCTCAGGAATAAAGTCTAGAGATTGCTCTCCTAATTCTTGAGCTGCCTGTTCTAAATCAGAATCTGAAATCATCGCCAATGACTCATCTTCCAATGGTTCATCAATACTCAATTCAGTTTCAACAGCTGAAATATCTAATGATTGCTCCGCTGGGACATCAAACTCTACTGATAAATCATTCGTGGCTTGTTCAAAGCCAGGTTCTGTTGCTTCATCCATTGACGGTGCGCCAATATCTAATGTCAGAGGAGCATCAAAGTCCTTGCTAACATCATTATCAAGCTTATCGCTGCTGTCCAAATCAAAGTTGGTATCAAAAGCCATTAAGTCATCATCACGAGTCGGCTCAACGACAGGTTCTGACACGTCATTATCCGTTTTAAAGTCGTCGAGATTAAACTCTAAATGGTCCGGCTCTTCAGCAGTTTCTAGCTCAGCTTGCTGAGTTAATCCTTCAGCACCCGTAATTGGTTCTTCACTAGCAATGTCTGTCGATTCAAGCGTGTCTTCAAGCTGACTATCTTGTAGCGTTATGAATAGGTCATGTTCAGGTGCTAATTCATGGCCCCACTCTGCAACCTCATCCCACTCAGAACTGGCACTATCAATCGACGATTGCTCGACTAATGCAATATATTCAGCAACTTGTTGTTGTTTATATAAAACAAACAATGTTTTTAGAACGACACTACGGTTATTTGGCTCGAGTAAAGCAGCCTGCTCTAATGCTGTTTTTGCTTGTACATAATCAGCATAACCAACAAACATATCAGCTTGATTAATAAAGTCTGCTACCGTTTTTTCCGGCTGCTTAGCACTCACTAAATCTGAGTCATCTTCAGCATCATTATTTAGAACCGAGACAGCTGGCTGTGTAGCAACGTCATCATCTGATTCAATTTTTTCAACAGCTTCATCCCAGCTTACTGCCGGTCTATTTCGATGACGGATCACTAGCCAGATGAGTAACAATATTAATAGACTACCCAGCAGGGCAGTCATTTTATTTTGAGTAACATAGGCTTTAATTTGATTGACAATGCCATTAATTTGTTCATCTTCAACCATCATGGAAATATCAATATTATCCATCACATCTGAAATAACGGACTGTTCAGCTTCTATAGATGGAGTATCTTCAGTCAAGCTCGAATCAATAACTGCCTGCTCTGTTACGACGGTTTCAGAGTCACTATTTACAGGTAAGTCATCAGCTGCAATCGATTCTTCCAATTCAGTATCTAATGATTCACTTGCTATTGCAGCTGATGCAACATCATCACTCTGCTGAATTAAAGCTAATGCTTCATCAATAATAGCTTCGGCATTTTCAGCAACCGAGGCATCGCCTTGTTGCTCTTGATGTAACAAATGTTGTAGGCGGGCAAGATCTGGATCTTTTAAAGCAATAATTCGTCGCAGTGTTTCCAACTGCTCTTCCATTGCCATCATTCGCTCTTTAAAATCAATATTTTCTTGAGCTTGAGCTTCGATTGTTTCTTGAGCGAACGTTAACTGTTCACTCAATTTGCTAATATCGCTATCACCTTGCAAAGAATGATTTTCATCATTTAATGAAGTTTCATCTGAAGGAACCAATAACTTCAATCGCGCATTATCATCATTAATAATAGCGTCAGCATCTGTTATATCAGCTACAACTTGTTCAGTAGTTGTTGATACTTGCTCTTCAGTCGTCACGTTTAGATCAGCTGCTGGTTGTGAGACGGGCTGTTGGACTTTATTTCTATTTTTCCATAGGTCATTCTGCTCAGATACGCCAGCCGTGGCTTGTGCTTTATTTAAGCTGTTAATAGTATCTAAGCTTGGAATATCTAATGTATGGCCTGCTTTTAGGCCATTGATATTATTACGATGAAACGCTGTCGGATTTTGCTTTAATAAAGCCATCATCATTTGGTTAACAGATAATGATTTCTCGGGACGTGTTTTAATCGCGATGTTCCACAGCGTATCCGTTTTATCAGTTGGGCCGTATTGCGTAGCTGAAAACACCTCAGCCTCATCATATTGATAAGATGTTGTTTTAGCTACCGGCTTTACATCAATAGCCGTTTTTTTAGCTACAACTGTTTTTGCTGGTGCTTTGAAGCGAACATTTTTCGGCGGATCTAATAACACCGTATATTCACGAATTAATCGACCTTGACCAGTGGTCGCGATTATCAAGAAGTCTAATAGTGGTTCTTTAACAGCCTGATCTGATTGAACAGTAATACGGGTCACCCCATTAACCTGCACAACATCAAACTGTAGCTGAGATAAAATGTGGGTTCGTTCTAGCCCCGCTTTATCAAACTCTTTATTTGACGCTAATTTCACTTGCAAGGAATCGGCTTCACCGGCACGTAATGTTGTAACAGCAATCTCAGCTTTAAACGGTTCGTTTAATGCCGATTGCAGATCCATTTTACCTAAACCAAATGCATGAGATGCAAAAGGGGTTAACAATCCTAACGCACTTGCAACAGCCAAACTGGCAAATGTTTTGTTCCTCATGACTCCCCCCTCCCTTTCATCTATCCGTAAACTTTATAGGTATTTATCAACCAAAACTTCAGCAATCTGAACACTATTTAACGCCGCGCCTTTACGTACATTATCTGCAACTACCCATAAATTCAAACCATTAGGATGAGAAATATCTTCTCTTATACGACCAACATAGACCGGATCCGAGCCTGACGCATCGGAAACAGCAGTTGGATAACCGCCATCTTCATGTTCATCGATGACAACGATACCTTCAAATTCTGATAATAATTTACGTGCAGCTGCAGCAGTTAGTTTCTCTTTTGTTTCAATATGCAATGCTTCGGAGTGACCATAAAAAACAGGTACACGAACGGCAGTTGGGTTAACCAAAATACTGTCATCGCCCATGATTTTTTTTGTTTCCCAGACCATTTTCATTTCTTCTTTGGTATAGCCATTGTCTTCAAACACATCAATCTGTGGCAATACATTAAATGAAATTTGCTTTGGATATACTTTAGTTTCAACCGAACGGCCATTTAATAATGCGGCAGTTTGTTTTGCAAGTTCATCCAACGCAGGTTTACCAGTGCCTGATACCGCTTGATAAGTACAAACATTCACCCGAATAAGACCAACCGCATCATAGATTGGCTTTAAAGCAACGACCATTTGTATAGTAGAGCAGTTTGGGTTGGCAATGATACCGCGTTTTGTATAATCGGCAATGGCTTCAGGGTTGACTTCAGGAACGACTAGCGGAATATCATCGTCATAGCGGAATGCTGATGTATTATCGATAACTACACAGCCAGCCTCTGCAGCGATAGGTGCATACACGGTTGAAACGCTAGCGCCAGGTGAAAAAAGCCCTACTTGTACCTTTGAAAAGTCAAAAGTTGCCAAGTCTTCAACAATAATTGATTTATTACCGTAACTAACCGTGCTACCTGCTGAACGTTCACTGGCTAATGCATATATCTTGCCCACTGGAAATTTGCGTTCGTGCAATATTTCCAACATTGTTTCACCAACCGCTCCGGTTGCGCCAACTACGGCAACATCAACTTTTTTACTCACAATTCACCTAATCTTTAAATATTTAGTTAATTATAGCGCTGCAACGACTGCATCGCCCATTTCTGCTGTGCCGATCTTGGTCATTCCTTCCGAATAAATATCCGCTGTACGGAAATTTTGATCTAAAACGGTACTCACCGCTTTTTCAATTCGGTCGGCCATTTCAGCTTGATCTAAGGTATAGCGTAGCATCATCGCAACAGATAAGATGGTTGCTAATGGGTTGGCTATATTTTGACCGGCGATATCAGGTGCTGAACCGTGAATTGGTTCATACATGCCCTTACCGTTTTCATCTAAAGAAGCCGATGGCAACATGCCGATTGACCCAGTCAACATTGACGCACAGTCAGACAAGATATCACCGAACATATTTGTCGTTACCATAACATCAAATTGCTTCGGTGCTCGAACCAACTGCATAGCCGCATTATCAACATACATATGGCTTAATTCGACATCACTGTAATCGTTGGACAAGCTAGTCATCGTTTCACGCCATAACTCGGTGCATTCTAAAACGTTGGCTTTATCAACTGAACACAAGCGACCTTGACGTTTTTGAGCAATATCAAAGGCAACTTTACCAATACGATTAACTTCACTCTCACGGTAAACTAAGGTATTGAAACCTTCTTTTTCGCCATTTTCTAAGGTACGTACACCACGTGGCTGACCGAAATAAATTCCACCTGTCAGCTCGCGAACAATCATTAAATCAAGCCCGGCAACGACTTCTTTTTTCAATGTAGACGCATCTGCAAGTTGTGGGTATAAAATCGCTGGCCGTAGGTTTGCAAACAAATTTAATGCTGAGCGAATGCCTAATAGACCTTTTTCAGGTCGAACGCTGATATCTAATGATTCCCACTTATAGCCACCCACAGCACCCAATAGAATACCATCTGCTTGTCGTGAAATTCTCAAGGTTTCTTCAGGTAATGGTGTACCGGTTTCGTCGTAGGCAGCACCACCGATCAAGCCATACTCTAACTCTATCTTTAAACCATCTTGTTTTAATCTTTCCAAGATCTTAACGGCTTCTGCAACAATCTCTGGACCAATGCCGTCACCGGCTAATACTGCAATTTTTTTTGTCATTATTTCTTTAATTCACTATTTATTTTGGAAATGGCATACGTTTTATGAAAACAACCAAGGAGCTTGCTGTTTTCGTTGATGCTCATACGCTTGAATATCATCAGTATGTTGAAGAGTCAGGCTAATATCATCTAAGCCATTCAACAAACTATGCTTTTTAAATTCATCCACATCAAATGAAATTTTCTCGCCATCAGCCAACTCGATGGTTTGCTCAGACAAGTCTACAGTTAACGTATAACCTGGCGTCGACAGGACACTTTCAAATAAGCTATCAATGATCACCTCATCTAATTTAATCGCCAAAATACCATTTTTACTGGTGTTATTGAAGAAAATATCTGCAAAACTCGACGCAATAACAACTCGAATACCAAAGTCATCTAAAGCCCAGACGGCATGTTCACGGCTAGAGCCACAACCAAAGTTTTCTCGTGCCAGTAAGATAGAGCCGCCTTGGTAGCGCTCATGGTTTAATACAAATTCTGTATTTAAAGGTCGGCCTGAACAATCTTGGCCCGGTTCGCCAAGGTCAAGGTAACGCCACTCATCAAACAAATTAGGGCCAAAGCCGCTACGCTGAATTGATTTAAGAAATTGTTTAGGAATAATAGCATCGGTATCAACATTAGGACGATCTAACGGAATAACAATGCCTTGTTCAACTGTAAATGCTTGCATTAGGTGTACTTCACTTTAAAACTAAAATTTATTTTTGTTTATGATTAAAAATCAAATAAAAACTAACAGGAACCGTATAACCGATAGATGGTAGCTTTGCTAAATCGCGTAATTTATTAATACCGGCGACTAAAGAAAAATCATCGGCCCGAACCAGTATCGGCTGACTACTCACAACTGATATTTTCGCACCAACCAGACGTGTGACAATGAGATCTAATGAAACGGGTTGTTTGAAACCATGTAAATCTAACTCGGCATCAATGATCATTGCAGCACTGGCACCTTCTGCAATCGCATCTACTTTTTCTAAATCTATCGTGGCCGTTAAATTGGCGGTAGCAAATTGTTCAATCTCAAACAAGTGCGTTTTCATCCGTTCATTACGTATCTCAATATTGGTATCAACACTAGCTAAGTCAATAGCTAGATAAAATTGACCTTGCTCGGTCAACTGACCTTGAATATCAGTAAATTTATGAACTTCAGCCACATGAGATTTCTTAATAGAAATAAAGTTTAATTGTGACTGAGATGGGTTTAATTGCCATTCGCTAGCATTGCTGACAGTTACAAAACTTGATGTAATTAAAACAGCTGTACTAAGTAACAGGCTAAGTTTATTTTTTTTCATTCTATCTCCATTAATTGATGATGGTTATTTCACCTTCGATGGCATCATACTCTTTGGTCAACTCATCAACTGATTTGGTAACCTCATCAATAATTGATGATTTTAAAACAATAATTTCAACACGACGATTACGAGCACGATTTTCAGCCGTATCATTTGGTGCTAATGGCTTAGTATCGGCATAACCTTCTAAAACAAAACGTTCCGGTGGCATTTGATGATACCTAAGCAACTCATGAACAACCGATGTAGCTCGTGATGTTGATAATTCCCAGTTGGACCGATATCTCGGTGTATTAATAGGTATATCATCAGTATAACCAGCAACGGCAATTTGACCATTAGTTTTCACTAAAACATCATGAATTTTTTGTAAAATTGGTACAAAAGCATTATTCAGCCGTGCATCACCCGATGGAAAAGAGCCTTTCTCACGAATACGAATCACGATGCGATTTAACTGGCTTTCAACATCAATTAAACCTTCCTCGATTTCACCTTCTAATGCTTCTTTAAATTTCTCAACTTCTTCGGCAATTTCTTTTTGTTGCTCTTTAGCTACATCTTCAGCATCCATTTTCACTTTCAATGCATCACGAGTTTCATCAATCGTATCCTGACGCACTTCTTTTAAGGGTGTAGGTCTTGGATCACCAGGGCTAAACTCTTGGGCAATTATACTGGTACCTTTAGGGATTTCATTAGCAGCTACTTCTCGTTGCACACCAAACGCATCTTCTAATGACTTAACTACCATTTTGTACTTTAATGCATCCATTTCAGCAAACGATAATAACAATACAAAAAAGCACATCAATAATGACATTAAGTCTGCAAATGTCCCCATATAGGCAGGCAAGCCTTCCGGGGGGCAATCACAATCATGTTCTTCTACTTCTTCACTCATTTATATCACTCCGTGTAAGCCGCTTGTCTTATGCTGCTTCAGCAGCTTCTCCGCCGCTTTCACGTTTCGATTGTGGTAAGAAGTTTTTCAATAACTCTTCCAGCACTTTTGGATTTTGACCGTCTTGAATACCTAAAACACTTTCGATAATAATAACTTTATTCATTTGCTCTTCGGTGCTTCTTAAGGCCAATTTATCACTCACTGGTAAAGCAAACATATTGGCTAGCATGGCACCATACAATGTCGTCAATAATGCGACGGCCATCGCTGGACCAATTGATTTTGGATCCGACATATTGGATAACATTTGTACCAAACCAACCAGTGTTCCGATCATCCCCATAGCAGGACCAGCATCACCAATCTGCTTAAATATATCTTGGCCAATTTTATGGCGACTTACGGTTTCATTCATTTCAGTTGTTAACGCTTTTCTAACAACAGTCGGTTCATGGCCATCAACCAGCATACTGATACCTTTTGCTAATACTGGATTATTAATTTCTTGACCTTCCAGTGCTAACAAGCCTTCTTTACGCGCAATGCCAGCAAGCTCTACGACAATAGCAATTAACTCATCGGGTTCTTCTGCTTTATACAAAAAGGCTTTAAGTGCTGTTTTTATTGAACCAATAAATTGAGCAAGTGTGAACCGCATCATCACCACTGCAAGCGAGCCACCTAAAACAATAATCAAGGAAGGTATATTGACAAAAACCATTGCCCCTGAGCCCATTGCAATGGTGCCAATAATTAGTCCCCAAGCAAGTAACAATCCTATTAATGTAGCTAAATCCACTCAAACAACCCTCAGTTGACGCCAAAGCAGGTACGACGAATACCCATATATAAATACTGAACTTGAGTAATTCTACCCAATGCTGACTAAAAAATCTGTAAATCTATTCATCAAAACATACTTTTAGCTGTTTTTTCTTGTTATACATAAAAATTGCCGGTAATAACAGGACCATAAGCACAAATGCTAGCATTAATAATGGCCATAAAACAGGAGAGTTCCACTGTTGCTGACTCCTTTGACGCTGGTCGTTATCCACCCGACGATATTTCAAGGTATTATTGGCCATTAAATTTGGCTTCACATTTTTATTCCAAGCATGATAAAGCGAAAATTGCTTGGGGTGATAGCCCCACACCCATGGTGACTCCTGACGAAGAATAACCATCATTTGTTCAATAATCTGTAATCGTGCCACGGAATTATCCATCACTCGCATTTGTTCGAATAAAGCATCAAAGTGCTCATTGTTATAATTAGCGGCATTCTCTCCACTTGTAGACACCTTGCCATTGGGTCCATATAGCAAAAACAGAAAGTTTTCCGGGTCAGGATAATCAGCATTCCAACCCCATTGAAAAATTTGTGCCTGCCCCTGCCTCATTTTCTCTTGAAATCGGTTGTAATCGGTATTTCTAATCACCAGTTGAATATTGAGTTTTTGAAACTGTTTACGCATCCAGTCAAAATTTGCCTTTGCATCTGGTCCACTCGCTGGTACATCGAAATTTAAAATCAATGGTTCGCCAGTCTGTTGCGATCGACCATCGGGATAACCTGCTTCCGTTAATAACTGTTTTGCATAATCAAGTGATAGCCGCTGTGCTGCACCATTTCGCCACTGATAAACATAAGGGTTCATACCTTGTTGTCCATCTAAATGGCCAAAAATACCCGGTGGAATCGGTCCTTGAGCAGCAATGCCGCGACCATTAGCAAAAATTGAAATATATTCTTCATAGTCTATGGCAATTGATATTGCTTGCCGTAGTTTTTTTGCTTGCTCTGTATAACCACCGACAACCTCATCCAACATATTAAAACCAATATAAGAAGTTGATGTGGCAATCGCGGTGCGCAATTCGATATTTTTGTCCGCCATCGATGCACTTAACCCAAATTCGCCACTAGAAGCAACTTGAATGGCTTGATCAAAACTATCTGAATTGATACCACTTACATCGTAATAGCCCTGTAAAAATTTATTCCAATAAGATGTATTCTCCTTTTCTAAAGAAAATACAATTTTGTCTATAAAAGGGATAGCTAAGCCAGCATCAACTAATAAACCATTACTGTCATCAATAGCTTCGCCTTCTGAAGGATAACGTTCACCGTGGAAATTTGGGTTTCTTTCCAGCACCATTTGTCGGTTAGGATCATTTTTGGTCAGATAATAAGGGCCGGTACCGACGGGGTACCAATCTAATGAGATATTTTTATCTTGTAAGCCTTGTTGCTGATAAAACATGTCCGCTTCCCAAGGCATAGGTGCAAAAAATGGCATGGCTAGCCAATAATTCAACTGCGGGTACTTGCCTTTTACTTTTATTTGATAACGATACCGATCAATAAGCTTTACTCCATCAATATCAAACAGAGTTAAATCAATTTCGTCGGTTATTTTATTTTGCTGTTGTAGTTTCTCGGCAAATTGTTTTAAACCAACGATGTGCTCTGCCATCAAACTCAATATTGGTGAATGAATTTCAGGATGCGCTAATCGTTTTATTTGATAGATATAGTCTGCAGCCGTTAACTCTCGACTTGCCGTTAATTCAAAATCGGCTAAGGTATTAATTTTAGCTAAATCAGCTTTGTTCAAAGCATGGTATTGAAAGGCACCGTTTTCTTGTCTGACAAAGGCCGGGTGTGGTTGAAAGTTTATGCCTGGTTTAATGTTTATTTCGTAAATACTGTAGGCAATAGAGTCAGCAACAGCATTGTTTGGAAGTTCATTATCTTGGCCATCAAGATAACGTACTTCCGGTAGTTGTACTGCAGTTAATGGAATCAGGCTATAAGGTCTATTTAAGTAGTGATACTGTAGTGGTGGCTCATAGATTTGGCCGGTAAATTGAACTTCATTAGAACTATATGACCGAGCAGGATCTAAATGCTTAGGACGTAAAGAAAACGATGAATACAAAACAGTTTGCTCATCAGCCTGTTCACTATATGGTGAATTTATAGCACTTGGCTCACAACCAGCTAGTCCGACTAAGACTAGACAAAAAACAACAAGATGGCGCATAGTTTTCCTAGAGAATTCATACTGTGCAGATGATTATAGCTACAATTGGCGTTGTATGCCCTTCCAGTATTTGCTCAAATCAGGTATTTTACTGTGCTTATTTTGTTATTTTAGGAGACATTCATGGGATTTTTACAAGGCAAACGCGTTTTAATTGTAGGTATTGCCAGCCCTCGCTCAATTGCTTCAGGCATAGCACTCGCCATGGCGCGTGAAGGTGCTGAAATTGCCTTTACTTACCAAACAGAGAAATTAAAATCACGTGTTGAAAAAATTGCCATCGAATGTGGTGCTGATCCTGCATTACTATTCCCATGTGACGTCGCAGATGATGAACAAATCAACGCAGTATTTGAACAACTATCACAACATTGGGATAGCTTAGATACCATCATTCATTCTGTTGGTTTCGCGCCTCGTGAGCAGCTACAAGGTAGTTATGTAGATAGTGTTACTCGTGAAGGTTTCGCCATCGCACATGATATTAGTGCATATAGCTTTGCTGCATTAGCAAAAGCAGGTAAGTCAATGATGGCTGGACGTAATGGTTCATTACTGACATTAAGTTACCTAGGTGCTGAACGAGCAATTGAAAACTACAATGTTATGGGCGTTGCCAAAGCAAGCTTAGAGGCCAATGTTCGTTATATGGCCTACTCATTAGGTGAAGAAGGTACTCGAGTGAATGCTATTTCTGCGGGTGCTATCAAAACACTAGCCTCAGCTGGCATTGGTAACTTTGGAAAAATGCTGGCTTACGGTGAACGCAACTCACCATTACGTCGTAATGTAACGATTGAAGAAGTCGGTAACGTGGCTGCATTTATGTGCTCAGACCTAGCATCAGGTATCACTGGTGAAATCACCTATGTTGATGCTGGTTATAACATCGTAGGTATTGGCGATAAATAAATCAACCAGGCAAAAGCAGAGCTTTTGTACTCTGCTTTTGTCTACAATTATAGCCATACAACATCGCTGTAATTGTTAATACTCCAGACATAAAAAAGGCGCTTTACGCGCCTTTTTTATTGCTTAAGGTTTTAGTTAATTAAGCTTTTGGTTAAATACTTCAATATTTGCATCAGCTTTTAGACTATCAATGAAAGATTTAAACTCACTATCACCAATTACTCGTGATAAATTTTCTTGTAAGCCATCACGCTCTTCAGCTGCTATATCCTCAATATTACCCTTTTGTACCGCTGAGACCTTAATAACAATATAGTTGCCGTTAGTCGCTGTAAAACCAGCGTACTGTGCAACACTAGTCGTAGGCTTAGCCACAGAGAAAGCTTGTTCTAAAATCTGTGCGCTCACACCTTCGGTATTACGTTTAAACGACTCAGTTTGATGCCAGTTATTATCAGTAAATAAACTACTTGCATCACTCCCTGATTTTAATTGACTCAAGATAGACTCTCCTTGCTCGGCAGCTTTCGCACTTGCTTGCTCAAACCGCATTGATTCTTCAATAGCAGGAGCCATTGATTCATAAGGCAAGTAACTTGATTCAATATGTTGTTTCTTGTGAACAACAACTAAATGTGATTTTGACACTTCAATCACAGCACTATTTAAATCATTTGCTAATACGTCTTCACTGAATGCCGCCGCAACAACTTTTTTGCTGGCTAGGATACCGCTACCGGAACCATCACGGGTAATCGCTGCAGCCGTTTTAATTTCCATCACCAACTCTTCAGCAGCAACATCAAGGCTTTCTGGATTTTCGTAGCTTAAGTCAGCTAATTGCTCCGCTTGCTCATAAAACAACTGTTCCGCTTGTTGATAACGATACAAATCGACCAATTCATCACGTGCTTCAGCGAAAGACTTTCCTTCAGAAGATTGCGTCGCCGTTAACTTGATTAAGTGATAACCAAACTCTGTTTTAAATGGCGTACTGATATCACCTTCATTTAGTAACGCAAATGCAGATTTTTCAAACTCAGCATCCATAACTCCACGCTGGAAGAAACCTAAATCACCACCGTTCTGGGCTGAACCGCTATCTTGTGATAATGCTCCGGCTAATTCAGCAAAAGATTCCCCATTGTCTAAACGTGTCTTAATTGATTCAATTGCTGTTAAAGCAGCTTCATCATCGCCTTCAATCAATATATGACTAACCCGACGCTGTTCAGGACCAACAAACTGGTCTTTGTTGTCGTTATAAAACTGCTCTAAAGCTTGCTCATCAATTTCGACAGCAGCTTTAAGTCCATCAATCGATAATTCAATGTAATCAACAACCACTCGTTCAGGAGCTAAATAATTTTCTCGATTGGCATCAAAATAGTCTTTTACGAGTTGCTCATCGATATTAATTTCAGCTAGCTGATCTTGGGCAGAAACAACACCGTAAGCGACATCCCTAGATTGTTTTTCCAGGCTCAAAATACTATTTAATCCAGACTCTGTGACTACAGCAGTTTGTTGAATATTATTCATCAACTCTTGACTCAGCATATCGTTACGAAGTTCAGCTTCGTAACTAGCAGGACTGAAACCAACTCTAGCCAGAACTAAACCGTAATATTCACTATCAAATACCCCGTTTTTCTGGAATGCAGGTGTTGATTGAATGATGTTAGATAAAGTAGCGTCACTTATATATTGACCAAGACTATAACTAGAACTTAGTAATAACTTTTGTTCAATTAAACCATTAAGAACATTCGCTTTAACCTCTGCATTATCAAAAAGCTCAGGATCGAACTCTTCTCCTAAGACAGAACGCATCCGATCTCGATACTGCTGCATCGCTTGTTTAAGCTCTGCTTGAGTTATAGGCTCATCATTAATCGTAGCAACAGAGATTTCTGCTGGGCCGCCTATATAAGAATTAATTCCCCAAAGTGCAAAAGGAATACTAATTAAACCGACAATAAACCAAGCTAGCCAACCCTGAGCTCGTTCACGTATGAAATGCAACATAGAAGAGAACCTTCAAGAAAAATGTTGATAAATTTAGCATAAAAATTATGCAAAAAAAAAGGCGCAATAAATGCGCCTTTTCTATGTTTTTGGCGGAGCGGACGGGACTCGAACCCGCGACCTCCGGCGTGACAGGCCAGCATTCTAACCAGCTGAACT
>MAAI01000094.1 GCA_002163115.1 Methylophaga sp. 41_12_T18
CTTGCCAATAGGGGAATAAGCAATATATGCAATTTAATTATAAGCCTTCAAAACCAACAACAAATAAACGCGAACTATTTGCAAGAGCCGTAGGCCGGAAAAGCCAAAGGCGCCTTCCGGCAATACATAAGCCCATATCGCCATTCTATAAAGCCTCCCCTAACGGAAAATAAAATCCACCAATGGTTGGAATATGTACAATTAATAAAAATAAGAAATGCAGAAAGTTGGACCCCTATGTACCATTAAACAATACAAAATTAATAATGCCCCATATACAGTTCTCCGAACTGGTAAACCCAAAAAGCAGAGCACCTCAAAAAGCACAGCCACCCAATCCCAAATACCCAATAAAAACGTAGGCCGGAAAAGCCGAAGGCGCCTTCCGGCAATGAAGGGGAATTCCAGAAAATAAAGTTAGCCGGAAAAACAGCTCAATAAACCACCAATGCCCTCACATAAATAAAAACCACCAGTCCTCACAAATAATAATCCCAAGTCAATGAAACAACCGGTGGAAGGTGCTGGCAGCTTTTCCAGCTAACACCCTTGCACAACTTCAACCCCCAAGCGTAGGCCGGAAAAGCGCATGCCCACATGGACGTGGGTAGTAGAGCAATGCAGGAGCATATTGCCGCGCGCCTTCCGGCAATGAAGGAATAACGAAACACGTTCCGGTAATACCATTCCCCCCCAAATTACAAAACCCTCCACAATTAACATTCCAATCCCCTCGTCAATATCGTACAATTCGCCCAAAATTTGAACGGGATCACAGAAAGGACAATAAGACCGTGTTTGTACACCAAGTGTACAAGGTTAACTATTCGTACTTTTCAAGGATGTAAAGGTTGTAATTAGTATGAATATAGTTTGGCACCAGCACCAAGTAACAAAACAAAGCCGTGCAACACAAAAAAAACAACGCCCCTGTATAATCTGGTTTACCGGATTAAGCGGCTCTGGCAAATCCACCATAGCCGGTGCCTTAGAACAAAAGCTAAACGCTCTATCCCAGCATACCTACCTATTAGATGGTGATAATGTACGCCACGGCCTAAACAAAGACTTAGGCTTTAGCGACGCCGCCCGCATTGAAAACATCCGCCGCATAGGCGAAATGTCCAAACTATTTGTAGATGCAGGCCTAATTGTATTGTCGGCCTTTATATCCCCCTTTAGAACAGAGCGCCGCATGGTGCGTGACCTGGTTGAAAAGGGTGAGTTCATAGAGGTGCACATGGACACCCCCATAGCCACCTGTGAAACCCGTGATCCTAAAGGCTTGTATAAAAAAGCCCGTGCAGGTGAGATTAAAAACTTTACAGGCATAGATTCCGAATACCAAACCCCAGAACACCCCGAGGTAGTATTAAACACCGCGACCCAATCTAT
>MAAI01000038.1 GCA_002163115.1 Methylophaga sp. 41_12_T18
CAAACCCACTTTTCATATCGATATCTGAAGACAAAAATAATGTATCAAACTTCTCCGCTACTTTTTTAAAATAAGGAATGCGGTAACTACTAATCAGTGATTGAACTACAATTAAATCGTATTTTTTTTCCATTTAAAATTCTCCAACTTATAAAAGGCAGTTAAAGCCGGTATCGTTTTAATATGACAGCGATCCACTAGTGGATAGTATTGCTAGCGAATTCTTAACCGATTGGGCAGGTGTGATGAAGTATTACGACAAATCAATTATTGAACCCGCTATTTCTATCGCCCTAGGACCATTCGCCACTGTGTTCGTAAAACACCGGGAATCAAGTCAAACAAATTAAATAACACACCAACAAACGCCTGCGACACAAGGGTAGCGACTGCAGCCCCTGTCGCGCCATAAATGGGTATCAGCCAATAGTTAAGTGAAATATTAATCAACAACCCCCAACAGCTACGCCAAAACACTAAACCTTGCTTCGATTCAGCGACATACATTTTACTGGCAATCGCCCCCATATATACAAAAGGAACCGCCCAAATAGAAACAATCAAAACATTAGCAGAGGCATGATAATTATCTCCATATAGAATATTAATCAAAGGACCCGATATTAGACTTGTAACTACGGCCAAAACCAAAGCTCCCCACACAATCCAGCGTCCGTCCTTGACAATGGCTGTAAAGTAAAGCTCCCTGCTTTGATGCTTTTTAATATGTAGCATTTTAGGGTAGTACACCCCTATTAATGTCAACCCTACAAAATACCAAGCCTCGCTCAAGCGGGTTGCGGCGACATACATCCCCACCTCAGCCTGACCAACCATACTGCCAAGCATTATTTGATCAGCCTTCATATATAACAAGACAATTGCACCAGAAAAAATCAACGGAAAACAATCTCTTAGTAAACCAAGAGTACGGGCCTGAGATAAATGCGTGTTTGAACTATATTGCATGTGCTTTATAGATAGAGCGAGATAAGCAACACCCATAACCACAAATTCAATCAAGTACGCCCATGCTAGCATAACCAAACTATCACTAAATACTAAACACACAAGGCGAAAGATAAACCCAGCTAGAGTTCCTGCAATTAAGCCAACAGCGGATAGATCACTGCGTCCTTCAGCCTCAAATAACCAACTAAATACAGTCATCGGCATTGCTAAATGATAAAGCGATATAACAAATAAGAGCAAACGGGTTGATTCATCTACCAAAAATAAACCAGCTACATTAGCAACAATTACGCAAATTAATGAAAAAGACATGCGGATAACTAAAGCATGCTTTAAATAAGATAATTTCTTTGTTGGAAAATCTACAAACCGTTTAATTAATATATTATCCATACCCAAGGTATTAATGAATCCAAGCATAGATACGATTGCGTAACAATACATGAGAAGACCAAATTCACTTGGTGCCAAGTACCGAGTGAGCAGCACCACCATGGCAAGTTGAGTTAGCATCTTCACTGCTTTTTCAACCATCATAAAGGCTGCGCCTTTACTGTAATTTATAGCCACAAATCAACACCCGCACTTATTTCCAAATACTTCATCAGTTTTCCCCAAAAGATTCACGACATACAACCCAAAATATTGGCTATCCAGTTGGCCAGCATTGTATAGACTGCTTATTTAATCTCCATAAAATTATTAGTCAACCATCTGAATAGAAAAGCAAGCCTCACGCTCATTTCGGTTAAAACAGATAACCCTTTGAGTTGAAGGTGTTCTATAAATATCCGCCACGCTTAAATTTTAACTTCGACATCGCTGGTTACTTCACCTATTGTGAAGGGCATACTTAGAGCCACTACTACAATTAAGCTGG
>MAAI01000058.1 GCA_002163115.1 Methylophaga sp. 41_12_T18
CGCTGGTGGTGCAGCTGCTGCTGAACAAACTGAGTTTGACGTTGTAATGTCTAGCTTCGGTGATAACAAAGTTAGCGTTATCAAAGCAGTACGTGCTATCACTGGCCTTGGCTTGAAAGAAGCTAAAGGCATGGTTGAAGCTGTACCTGCGACAATTAAAGAAGCAGTTGAAAAAGCTGAAGCTGAAGATGTTGTTAAGCAACTTGAAGAAGCTGGTGCTACTGCTGAACTTAAATAGGTTTAGCATTTATCGTTGCGATTTGATCGCCACGATATAGAAAATGGCTGGTGATTTTAATCACCGGCCTTTTTCCGTTACTGGTCAAGCGGAGATTGCTTGACCATGAAATACAATATTACAATTACTTGCTTTTACGTCAGTAGAAGCGGGACGACTTTGAGGTGTAATAAATGGCTTATACGTTTACCGAGAAAAAGCGGATTCGTAAAGATTTTGGCAAGCGTCCAAGTGTCTTGAGTGTTCCTAATTTACTTGCAACACAAGTAAATTCTTATCAGGACTTTTTACAGCAAGGCATACCTGCTGATGAGCGTGCAGCAAAAGGTTTGCATACAGCATTTGATTCAGTATTCCCGATTAAAAGTCATACCGGCATGGCTGAACTACAATATGTAAGTTATCGCCTCGGTACACCAGCATTTGAAGTTAAAGAATGCCAATTACGTGGCATTACTTACGCTGCACCACTAAGAGTAAAAATGCGTCTTGTCATTTATGACAAAGAAGCCCCTGCAAAATCAAAAGTCGTAAAAGACATTAAAGAGCAGGAAGTATATATGGGAGAAATCCCACTGATGACAGAGAAAGGTAACTTTGTCATTAATGGTACTGAACGAGTAATTGTGTCTCAGTTACATCGCTCGCCAGGTGTATTCTTCGATAGTGATCGAGGAAAAACACATTCATCAGGTAAAATTCTGTTTAATGCTCGAATTATTCCATACCGTGGTTCATGGTTGGATTTCGAGTTTGATCCTAAAGACTCTGTGTTTGTCCGTATCGATCGTCGTCGTAAGTTACCAGCGACCGTATTATTACGCGCACTGGAATATACGAATGAAGAAATCCTTGCGATCTTCTTCGAACGGGATACGTTCACTAAAAAAGGTGATAAGTTCGAATTAGCACTTGTACCGACACGTTTACGTGGCCAAAGTCTCCCATTTGCTATCTTGAATAACGATGGTGAAACTATCGTTGAAGCTGATAGACAAGTAACAGCGCGCCATATTAGACAAATGGAAAAAGGCGAAGTTACAACCTTATCTGTACCTGCTGACTTCCTAGTAGGTAGAGTCGTCGCTACAGACATGATCGACACCGATAGTGGTGAAGTGATTATTTCTGCCAATGATGAGATTACTGAAGATACATTAGAAATATTTGAACGTTTTGATATTAGTGTAATTGAAACTATTTATTCAAATGATCTCGATAAAGGTCCGTATATGTCTACGACTATGCGCCTTGATGAAACGACTTCAACATTAGAAGCTAAAGTAGAAATTTATCGCATGATGCGTCCAGGTGAGCCACCTACCGAAGATGCAGCTAATAACCTATTCAAGAACTTATTCTTCTCTGGTGATCGCTACGATTTATCGGGTGTTGGTAGAATGAAGTTTAATCGTCGTCTTGGTCGCGAAGAGTTAGAAGGCGAAGGTACTTTATCTAAAGAAGATATCGTTGATGTAGTAAGTGAATTGGTTTCAATTCGTAATGGTCATGGTATTGTTGATGATATCGATCACTTAGGTAATCGACGAGTTCGTAGTGTTGGTGAAATGGCTGAAAACCAATTCCGTATTGGTTTGGTTCGTGTTGAACGTGCAGTTAGAGAACGTTTAAGTATCGCTGAATCAGAAGGCTTAATGCCTCAACAGTTGATCAATGCGAAACCTGTAGCTGCGGCGGTTAAAGAATTCTTCGGTTCTAGCCAATTGTCTCAGTTCATGGATCAAAATAATCCTTTATCTGAAGTGACCCATAAACGTCGAGTTTCGGCATTAGGCCCTGGTGGTTTGACGCGTGAACGTGCTGGTTTTGAAGTACGTGACGTGCATCCAACCCATTATGGTCGTGTCTGTCCTATCGAAACACCTGAGGGACCAAACATCGGTTTGATCAACTCATTAGCTGTTTATGCACGTACTAATGAATATGGTTTTATAGAAACACCTTATCGTAAAGTGAAAGATGGAATAGCAAGTAAAGATGACATCATCTATCTTTCTGCCATTGACGAGGGCGAATATAAAATTGCTCAGGCAACGATTGAATTAGATGATGCCGGCAAGATCCAAGACAATATGGTGCCATGTCGTCATCGTAATGAATTTTCATTAATGCCTGCTGACCAAGTGCAATTGATGGATGTATCACCTCGTCAAGTTGTATCGGTTGCTGCTTCATTGATTCCATTCTTGGAACACGATGATGCTAACCGCGCATTGATGGGCTCAAACATGCAGCGCCAAGCTGTACCTACCTTACGAGCTGAGAAACCAATCGTTGGTACTGGAATGGAGCGTGTAGTAGCGCAGGATTCTGGTGTAATGGTTTCTGCCCGTCGTGGTGGTGTTGTTGATTCAGTTGACGCTAGCCGTATTGTTATTCGAGTAAATGATAGTGAAGCGGGTGATGCTGATTCTGGTGTCGATATCTACACCCTAATTAAGTATGCACGCTCGAATCAAAGTACATGTATTAACCAACGTCCAATTGTGAAACCTGGTGATGTGATTGCTAAAGGTGATGTTTTAGCTGATGGCCCATCTACTGATAAAGGTGAGTTGGCATTAGGTCAAAACATTCTTATCGCATTCATGCCTTGGAATGGTTACAACTTTGAAGATTCAATTCTAGTTTCTGAACGTGTTGTGCAAGAAGATAGATTCACGACGATTCATATCCAAGAATCTAACTGTCTAGCACGTGATACTAAATTAGGTACTGAGGAAATCACTAGTGATATTCCAAATGTAAGCGAAGGTGCTTTATCTAAACTAGATGAGTCAGGTATCGTCTATGTAGGTGCTGAAGTTAAACCGGGTGACATTTTAGTTGGTAAAGTGACACCTAAAGGTGAAACTCAACTTACTCCGGAAGAAAAACTACTCCGAGCTATTTTTGGTGAAAAAGCGGCAGACGTAAAAGATTCTTCATTACGTGTGTCTTCTGGTACTTACGGTACAGTTATTGACGTACAAGTATTTACTCGTGATGGCGTTGAGAAAGATGAACGTACTCTAGCAATCGAAAAAGATGAATTAGAGCGTATTCGTGCTGATCTTAAAGATCAACATCGCATTATCGTTGACGATGTATTCTCTCGTTTAGAAAGAGTCTTAACCGGTAAGGTTGCTGAGCAAGCACCTGGCTTGGCTGCTGGCGATAAAATCACCAAGGCGTACTTGAAAGGTCTTGAACATGCGAAATGGTTTGATATTCGCATGGAAGATGAAGCGTTAAATGCTCAGTTAGAACAAGCATCAACACAGATTAAACAATATCGTCAAGATATGGATGATCAGTTTGAAATTAAGAAAAACAAACTCATCTCTGGCCATGATTTAGCTCCTGGTGTACAACGTATGGTTAAGGTATTCCTTGCTGTCAGACGTCGTATTCAGCCTGGTGATAAGATGGCGGGTCGTCATGGTAACAAGGGTGTTATCTCAAACATCGTTCCTGTAGAAGATATGCCTTACACCGCAGACGGGCGTCCTGTTGATATCGTGTTGAATCCGTTAGGTGTACCTTCTCGAATGAATATCGGACAGGTTCTTGAGATTCATTTAGGTTGGGCTGCTAAAGGCTTAGGCTACAAGATTGCTGAAATGTTAGACCAGCAGCGAGATATTGCGGAATTACGTGAGTTTTTAGCTAAAGTTTATAACACCAGTGGTAAGCAAGAAGATCTAGACTCTTTCTCTGATGATGAAATCGTTGAAATGGCGGGTAACTTAAGACAGGGTGTGCCAATGGCGACACCAGTTTTTGATGGCGCACAAGAAAGTGAAATCAAAGATATGCTTGAGCTCGCTGGTTTACCGCGGAGTGGTCAAGCACAGCTGATTGATGGTCGTACAGGCGAGTTTTTCGAACGTCAGGTTACTGTTGGTTATATGCATATGTTGAAATTGAACCATCTGGTCGATGACAAAATGCATGCTCGTTCTACTGGTCCGTATAGTTTGGTTACACAGCAACCATTGGGTGGTAAAGCTCAATTCGGTGGACAACGTTTCGGTGAGATGGAGGTGTGGGCACTAGAAGCATATGGTGCTGCTTATACATTACAAGAAATGTTGACTGTGAAATCTGATGACGTAGTTGGTCGTACACGAATCTACAAAAATATCGTTGATGGTGATTATCGAATGGATGCAGGTATGCCTGAATCCTTTAAAGTATTGACTCGCGAAATTCGTTCACTGGGTATTGATATTGAATTAGTCAGTGACTAATTCTTATTAAATATTACTTATATCGATAATCAGTATATTTGCCGTTTTTCGGCAGCGGAGAATAAAATATGAAAGATTTGCTTAACCTGTTAAAGCAACAATCTCAACCTGAAGAATTTGATGCCATTCGAATTGGTTTGGCATCTCCAAAAATGGTCAGATCATGGTCATTTGGTGAGGTTAAAAAGCCTGAAACAATCAACTACCGTACGTTTAAACCAGAACGCGAAGGTTTATTCTGTTGTAAGTTGTTTGGACCAGTAAAAGACTACGAATGTTTATGTGGTAAATACAAACGCTTAAAACATCGTGGTGTTATCTGTGAAAAGTGTGGTGTTGAAGTTACTGTAGCTAAAGTACGTCGTGAACGTATGGGCCATATCGAACTTGCTAGTCCAGTTGCACATATTTGGTTCTTAAAATCATTACCATCACGTATTTCGTTGTTCTTAGATATGACGTTACGTGACATTGAACGTGTATTGTATTTCGAAGCCTTTATCGTTGTTGACGCCGGCATGACTCCTTTAGAAAAAGGCCAGTTATTGTCAGATGAAACATTGTTGCAAGCTGTTGAAGAATACGGCGATGATTTTGATGCTCGCATGGGTGCTGAAGCAGTTCAGCAGTTATTACGAAATATTGATGTAGTAAAAGAAATCGAAGTGATTCGTGAGGCGATTGAAGCGACTAACTCAGAAACAAAGTCGAAGAAATTAACTAAACGCTTAAAATTAATGGAAGCATTTTGTGAATCAGGTAACAAACCTGAGTGGATGGTATTAGAGGTTCTACCAGTACTACCACCAGATTTACGACCATTAGTTCCACTTGATGGCGGTCGTTTCGCTACGTCAGATTTGAATGATTTATACCGTCGTGTAATCAACCGTAATAACCGTCTGAAACGTTTATTAGACTTGAATGCACCGGATATCATCGTACGTAATGAAAAGCGGATGCTGCAAGAGTCTGTAGATGCCTTATTAGATAATGGTCGTCGCGGTCGTGCTATCACTGGTACAAACCGTATGCCATTAAAATCTTTGGCAGATATGATCAAAGGTAAGCAAGGTCGTTTCCGTCAAAACTTACTTGGTAAACGTGTAGATTACTCTGGTCGTTCAGTAATCGTTGTCGGCCCATACTTGAAATTACATCAGTGTGGTTTACCGAAGAAGATGGCTTTAGAGTTATTCAAACCATTTGTATACGGCAAATTAGAGCGTGCTGGACTTGCTACAACAATTAAAGCTGCTAAGAAAATGGTCGAGCGAGAAGGTCCTGAAGTTTGGGATGTCTTAGAAGATGTTATTCGTGAACATCCCGTTATGCTTAACCGTGCTCCTACGCTACATAGACTTGGTATCCAAGCATTTGAGCCTTTGTTGATTGAAGGTAAAGCGATTCAATTGCATCCATTAGTGTGTGGCGCGTTTAATGCCGACTTTGATGGTGACCAAATGGCCGTTCACGTTCCATTATCAATTGAAGCACAATTAGAAGCACGTTCATTGATGATGGCGACAAATAATATCTTGTCACCTGCTAATGGTGAGCCCGTTATTATCCCGTCGCAAGATGTGGTATTGGGCTTGTATTATATGACGCGTGAATTGATCAATGTTAAAGGTGAAGGCAGTAAATTTGCTAACCTAGCTGAACTTAAACGTGCATTTGATAATAAAGAAGTAGCACTGCATGCTAAAGTTACTGTTCGTCTAGAAGAGACAGATAACAGCTTGCCTGAACCTGAGCAGACTAGAACTATCCGCGTTGAAACGACTGTGGGTCGAGCAATTGTTTCAGATATTTTACCTAAAGGCCTGCCATTTTCAGTTGTTGACCGTGAATTGACTAAAAAAGCGATAGCTGAATTAGTTAATACTTCTTACCGCCGTATGGGTTTGAAGGATACGGTTATTCTGGCTGACCAACTTATGTATCTAGGCTTTACGCATGCGACTATGTCAGGTGCATCAGTCGGTATTGATGATATGGCTATTCCTGCAGAGAAAGCAGAAATTCTTGCTGTAGCTGAAGCTGAAGTTGAAGAGATCGCAACACAATACGCATCTGGTTTGGTTACAGACGGTGAACGTTACAATAAGATCATCGATATTTGGTCTCGTACCAATGATCAAGTCGCTAATGCGATGATGGACGGCCTTGGTACTGATACAGTAGTAGATGCTGACGGTAACGAAGTTAAACAATCTTCTATGAACTCTATCTATATGATGGCAGATTCAGGAGCGAGGGGCTCGGCAGCTCAGATTCGTCAACTAGCGGGTATGCGTGGTTTGATGGCTAAACCAGATGGTTCTATCATCGAAACACCAATCACGGCTAACTTCCGTGAAGGTTTAGATGTACTTCAATACTTTATTTCTACACATGGTGCTCGTAAAGGTCTAGCTGATACTGCGTTAAAAACTGCTAACTCTGGTTATTTGACACGTCGTTTGGTTGATGTTGCACAAGATTTAGTTGTTATTGAAGAGGATTGTGGTACTGAACGTGGCATGATGATGTCACCGATTATCGAAGGTGGCGATGTAGTTGAACCTCTAGGTGAACGAGTACTAGGTCGAGTTGTAGCTGTTGATGTGATGAAAGTAGATGGCAGTGACGTCGTTCTTGCTGCTGGCACAATGGTCGATGAAGGTTTGGTGACTAAGTTAGAGCAAGAGGGTATTGATGAAGTATTAGTACGTTCAGCTATCCATTGTGAATCTCGCTATGGTGTCTGTGCAGCTTGTTATGGTCGTGATTTAGGTCGAGGCCACATCATTAATGAAGGTGAAGCAGTAGGTGTAATTGCTGCTCAATCAATCGGTGAGCCAGGTACGCAGTTGACAATGCGTACCTTCCATATCGGTGGCGCCGCATCTCGTACAGCCGCAGATAATGCGGTAAGTTTGAAATATAAAGGTACGATTCGCTTCCATAATATGAAGTCAGTACAGCATGATAGTGGTAAGTTTATCGCTGTTTCTCGTTCAGGTGAATTACATCTTATTGATGAAAATGGTCGTGAACGTGAACGCTATAAAGTGCCTTATGGTTCTGAAATTAGCGTGGGTGACAATGATGCAGTTGAGGCGGGTCAAGTGATTGCTACTTGGGACCCTCATACTCATCCAGTTGTCACTGAGGTTGCGGGTAACGTTCAAATCAAAGATTTAGTTGAAGGTGTGACTGTCGATAAAAACGTCGATGAAGTGACCGGTTTAACAAGCATGATTGTTCGTGATCCGAAACAACGTAGTGCAGCATCAAAAGACATGCGTCCAATGGTTAAATTGGTTGATGACAATGGCGAAGATTTATTCATTGTCGGCACTGATATACCTGCACAATACTTCTTACCAGGAGGGGCGATTGTACGTGTTGAAGATGGCTCTCACGTAGGTATTGGTGATGTATTAGCCCGTATTCCGCAAGAAAGCAGTAAGACTCGTGATATCACCGGTGGTCTACCTCGTGTTGCTGATCTGTTTGAAGCGCGTAAACCAAAAGATCCAGCGTTGATGGCTGAAATTAGCGGTACGATCAGTTTCGGTAAAGAAACTAAAGGTAAGCAACGTCTTGTAATTACACCTAAAGAAGGTGAAATTCATGAGGAACTTATTCCGAAGTGGCGTCATGTATCAGTGTTCGAAGGCGAGCATATCGAAAAGGGTGAAATGATTGTTGATGGCCCTGAAGATCCGCATGATATTTTACGTCTGAAGGGTGTCGTAGCGTTAGCGAATTACATGGTAAGTGAAGTTCAAGAAGTCTATCGCTTACAAGGTGTAAAAATCAATGATAAGCATATCGAAGTAATAGTTCGTCAGATGCTCCGTAAAGTAGAAATAGATTCTGCTGGTGAATCAGGCTTCTTAAAAGGTGAGCAAATAGAATACGACCGCTTGTTAGATACCAATGATTCAGTACGGGCTCAAGATAAGTTAGAAGCAACATATATACCGATGCTTCTAGGTATTACTAAGGCGTCACTAGCGACAGAATCATTTATCTCAGCAGCTTCGTTCCAAGAGACAACTCGAGTATTAACTGACGCAGCAGTAACTGGCAAACGTGATAGTCTTCGAGGCTTGAAAGAAAACGTTATCGTTGGTCGACTCATACCCGCAGGTACGGGATTGGCTTACCATAAAGAACGCTACCGCAAACGCCATCAAGGTGAAGACAAGGTAACGAAAACTAGTGCTGCTAGTGAAAAAGCAGAAAAAATTAGTGAAGACTTAGAAAAAGTTTCTTAAATAAAAAAGAATACTTGACTCAATGCTTTGTTGAGTTGTAGAATTCGTCTTCTTTGTAGGGCACCCAAAACTTAGGGTGCCCGATTTTTGATGGTAATGCGAGAACAATAGTATCGCAGGCTACCATCGTTGTATATTTGTTAAGGCTGTATTAATGGCAACAATAAATCAGTTGGTTCGCAAACCAAGATTGAAACAAAAGAAAAAGAACAATGTACCTGCGTTGCAAGCATGTCCGCAACGTCGTGGGGTTTGTACTCGTGTTTATACTACAACACCGAAAAAACCTAACTCTGCGATGCGTAAAGTTGCACGTGTTCGATTGACGAATGGTTTTGAAGTTACATCTTATATCGGTGGTGAAGGTCATAACCTTCAAGAGCATTCAGTTGTTCTAATCCGTGGTGGTCGTGTTAAAGATTTACCTGGTGTTCGCTATCACACAATTCGTGGTGCGCTTGATACTTCAGGTGTTTCTGACCGTCGCCAAGGCCGTTCTAAATACGGTGCTAAGCGTCCAAAAAGCTAGCTTTAGTTAACTTTAAACGTTATTAAGAATTAGGAAAGAAAGATGCCAAGAAGAAGGGTTGTTGCCAAACGTGAAGTACTACCAGATCCGAAGTTTTCAAATATCGGTTTGGCAAAGTTCATAAATGTCATCATGAAAGATGGCAAAAAGTCAGTTGCTGAAACTATAACCTACGGAGCACTAGATTCAGTATCTGAATCAAAAGGCACCAATGGTTTAGAAATATTCCAAAAAGCGATTGAAAATATTAGTCCAATGGTTGAAGTTAAGTCACGCCGTGTTGGTGGTGCAACATACCAAGTTCCTGTAGAAGTTCGTGCAGAACGTCGCATCGCTTTAGCTATGCGTTGGTTAGTTGAAGCTGCTCGTAAGCGTGGTGAGAAATCAATGGGTATGCGTCTTGCCGGCGAGCTAGGTGATGCGTTTGACGGAAAAGGTTCAGCGGTTAAGAAAAAAGAAGATACACACCGTATGGCGGAAGCAAACAAGGCGTTTTCTCACTTCCGTTTTTAAGTTATACCTTAGTCCGACCTGTTTTAAATTAGTTACAACTGTTCTTTAAAAACTTTAACTTTAAGAGTACCGATAGTGGCACGAAGTACACCTATAAATCGATACCGGAATATCGGCATTATGGCTCATATTGACGCGGGTAAAACCACGACTACAGAGCGAGTGCTGTTCTATACCGGAATATCTCACAAAATTGGTGAGGTTCATGATGGTGCGGCTACTATGGACTGGATGGAGCAAGAGCAGGAGCGTGGGATTACTATTACTTCCGCTGCTACTACCTGCTTTTGGTCTGGAATGGACAAACAATATGACCAGCATCGTATCAATATTATTGATACCCCTGGTCACGTTGATTTTACTATTGAAGTTGAACGTTCTTTACGAGTTTTAGATGGCGCAGTGGCGGTGTTTTGCGCTGTTGGTGGTGTTGAACCACAATCTGAGACTGTTTGGCGTCAAGCTAATAAATATCATGTGCCCCGCATAGCGTTCATCAATAAGATGGATCGCTCAGGGGCAGATTTTCTAAACGTTGTTGAGCAGCTTAAGCAACGTTTAGGAGCAAGTCCTGTAGTTATGCAATTGCCGATCGGTGCCGAAGAAGAGTTTGAAGGTATAGTCGATCTTATTCGCATGAAAGCTATTTACTGGAATGAATCTGATAAAGGCACAACATATGAAGCTCGCGATATAGCAGCGGATATGTTGGATGACTGTGAAGGTTATCGAGAGCTCCTAATGGAGTCAGCTGCCGAAGCCAATGAGACCTTAATGGATCAATATTTGGAAACTGGCGAGCTTTCCGAAGAAGAAATTAAGCTAGGTATCAGATTACTGACACTTTCAAATCAAATTGTTCCAGCATTTTGCGGTTCAGCCTTTAAGAATAAAGGTGTTCAAACTATGCTTGATGGCGTTATTGATTATATGCCGTCACCGATAGATGTTCCTGCAATAACTGGTGTCGTTGATAGTGATAATGACTCACCTGACTGCCGAACTGCTGACGATGAACAACCTTTTGCCTCGCTCGCATTTAAAATTGCGACAGATCCTTTCGTTGGAACTCTTACATACTTTCGTGTTTACTCGGGCGTATTGAAATCTGGCGATGCTGTTTACAACTCTGTAAAAGGTAAAAAAGAACGCATCGGCCGTATTGTTCAAATGCATAGTAATAGCCGAGAAGAAATCTCTGAGGTTCGTGCTGGTGATATTGCTGCTGCAATTGGATTAAAGGATACCACTACTGGCGATACGCTATGTGATCCTGATAACCACATTACATTAGAACGGATGGAGTTCCCTGAGCCCGTCATATCTGTAGCTATTGAACCTAGAACACAGGCTGATCAAGAAAAGATGAGCTTAGCTTTAGGTAAGTTAGCAAAAGAAGACCCATCATTCCGAGTATCAACAGATGAAGAATCTGCGCAAACAATTATTGCTGGAATGGGTGAGTTACATTTAGATATTATTGTTGATCGATTAAAACGCGAGTTTGCGGTTGATGCAAATGTTGGTGCTCCACAAGTAGCATACCGTGAAACAATTCGCAAAACGGTGGAAGCAGAAGGCAAGTTTATCCGCCAAAGTGGTGGTCGCGGTCAATACGGTCATGTTTGGTTGAAAATTCAACCTCAGCCATCAGGGAGTGGTTATGCCTTTGAAAATGGTATTGTTGGTGGTTCAGTTCCAAAAGAATACATTTCATCTGTAGATAAAGGTATACAAGAGCAGATGAAAAATGGTGTAATAGCCGGCTATCCGGTTGAAGATGTCAAAGTTACATTGTTTGATGGCTCCTACCATGACGTGGATTCAAATGAAATGGCATTTAAAGTTGCTGGTTCATTAGGCTTTAGAAATGGTGCGTTAGACGCAGAACCTGTTCTTCTAGAGCCGGTTATGAAAATTGAAATAGTAACCCCAGAAGATTACATGGGTGATGTGATGGGTGATTTAAGTCGCCGCCGCGGTTTAGTTGGTGGGATGGAAGATACAGTAAGCGGTAAGGTCATAAAAGCTGACGTACCACTTGCAGAGATGTTTGGTTATGCAACTGATTTGCGAAGCGCAACTCAGGGCAGAGCGACATACTCTATGGAGTTCTCTAAATATGCAGAAACTCCAAACAATGTAGCAGATGCAGTTATTAATAAGTTTAAGTAAAAATATAGTTAAGTGAGGTAGACGAGATGTCCAAGGAAAAATTTGAAAGAACGAAGCCCCACGTCAATGTGGGCACGATTGGTCACGTTGATCATGGTAAAACGACTTTGACGGCAGCGATTACAAAAGTAATGGCCGAACTTCAAGGTGGTGAAGCAAAAGATTTCGCTGATATCGATAACGCGCCAGAAGAAAGAGAGCGCGGTATTACAATCG
>MAAI01000037.1 GCA_002163115.1 Methylophaga sp. 41_12_T18
GGTGAAGATGAGTTTGTGTGGAATAGCTCAGATGTAGGCACTGTTGCAATGCCTGCACATGATACGGTTATGGACTTTGATGATACTGATGATGTACTGAACTTATCAGATTTATTATCTGATGGCTCACATACGATTGAAGGGATCAACAATGGCTCTGGTGATTTGCAGTTGAATATCAAAGACTCTTCTAATAATACGGTTCAAGAAATTGAGCTGACTGGTGTTTCAATATCTGGAGATGCAGTGGCAGCAATGCAATCGCTATTGGCTAGCGGTGCTATTAATGATGGTATTTAACTAGTTAAGAGTCATTTAGCTTGTACATAAATAAGGCACCTTCGGGTGCCTTATTTAGTTATGGGCTTACCTTGAAGTCGATTGTGTAATTAATAATATGCAGGTGTTTTCTTTAAATCTACAAGCGATTTACTCTAAGTAATAAGGTCATGATTTCGTAGAGAAAGTATATTTTTAATGTGGCAATGCCTTGCCGCTATTTTTTTGACGAAGTTGCTGGTAATGATGTAACTCATTGAGTTTTAACTAAAATAAATTTGTGGCATGCTTGCTGCTTTGGTCTATATTAAATAAAAGATTAAAGTTGGAGTTAAACATGCCGATAAACTTTGATTCCGCCCTAGGAATTCACACAGATGCACTACAGATCCGTTCTCAACGGGCTGAGTTGCTGGCATCTAACCTGGCTAATGCCGACACTCCCAACTACAAAGCGCGTGATATTGATTTTCAGACTGCTCTGAAAATGGCATCAACCGGTCAATCTGAGCCGATTAAAACAACGCATCAAAATCATTTTTCTACATCTGGTGGCGAGTTGTTTTCACCAGCAGTGCAATATCGTCAATCAATGCAAGATTCATTGGATGGTAATACGGTAGATGAACAGATTGAACAGTCTCAGTTTATGCAAAATGCAGTCCAATATCAGGCTAGTCTTGAATTTCTAGGTGGCAAATTCCGTAGTATACGGTCTGCCATTAAAGGGGAGTAACGCCTTATGTCTCTATTTAATATTTTTGATATCGCCGGTAGTGGTATGAGTGCACAGTCATTACGACTGAATACGACTGCAAGTAACTTAGCTAACTCTGACAGTGTTAGTAGTAGTGTTGATCAAACATATAAAGCTCGTCACCCAGTTTTTGCCACAGTATTAGATGATGCTCAGCAAGGTTATAAGCAAGGTGGGGTACAAGTTAGGGGAGTGGTTGAAAGCCAAGCTCCTGTACGACAAGAATATAACCCTAGCCATCCGATGGCGAATGATGAAGGTTACGTCTTCCATTCGAATGTCGATCCTATTGCTGAGATGGCCAATATGATGTCGGCATCTCGTTCATATCAAAATAATGTTGAAATCGCAAATACGTCAAAGCAATTGTTGTTACAAACATTGCGGATGGGTAAATAATAAGGCGTAAGGAGAATATAAAATGGCTACAAGTATAGATAGTAATTACGCGACCTTGGGGTTGTCGTCGACAGAAACAGCTACAGAAAGTGAATCATCCAGTGGATTAGGCTTAGATGATTTCTTGTCATTAATGACAACACAGTTACAGAATCAAGATCCTTTGGATCCGATGGACAATGGCGAAATGTTAGGTCAAATGGCTTCATTTGCTACGGTTAGTGGTATTGAAGATTTACAAACTTCTTTTGGTAGTTTCGCTAGCTCAATGCAGTCTGCTCAAGCTCTGCAAGGCTCGTCATTAATTGGTAAATCCGTCTTTGTGGAGTCATCGGTTGGTAATATGACGGCAGAAGATGGTTTGTCTGGCCAAGTCTATGTGCCTGAGTCTGTTGCGGATCTAAATGTAAAAATTTATACCGAAGAAGGTGAGTTGGTTCAAACCATTGAAATGGGCGCTGCATCAGGTTATACCGAATTCACTTGGGATGGCTTGGATGAAAACGGTGAAGCGATGGCTCCGGGGAGTTATCAGTTTTTAGCCTCAGGCACCGTTGATGGTGAAAATACAGCCTTGGCGACCGCGACAGTCGGCGAAGTAGAGAGTGTCATTCTTGGCAGTGATGAAGGTTTGATTTTAAATTTAACTGGCATTGGTTCAGTGTTATTCAGTGAAGCGTTAGAAATTATTTAAGGGGAAGCATTATGTCTTTTAATACAGCATTAACAGGTTTGAATGCAGCGTCAGCTGATTTAAATGTAAAGTCGAACAACATTGCAAACGTCAATACCACTGGTTTTAAAGGCTCTCGCGCAGAGTTTGCGGATGTCTATGCCGTGTCGGCATTTGGTAGCAGTAACACAGCCATTGGTAGTGGTACCGTATTAAATAACGTTGCCCAGCAATTTACCCAAGGAAATTTAGAGTTTACTGATAACTCCTTAGATTTAGGCATCAGTGGTGAAGGTTTCTTTGCGTTAGCACCTACACAAACCAGCGGTGAAATTGTTTATTCACGTGCCGGTGCTTTTGGTGTCAATGATGATGGCTACGTGGTGAATAGTTCCGGTCAATACTTACGAGTATTTCCAGTCAATGATGATGGTACGGTATCATCAACCAGCATCTCGAGCAGTATGCCATTATTATTACCTAATAATGCCGGTACACCGCAAGCGACAAGCACGGTTGGGTTATCTACTAACTTGCCTTCAACGGCGACAACGGTCACCGGACCGATTGATCCAACGGACGCGACCAGCTATAACAATTCAACGTCTACGACCGTATATGATTCGTTGGGTAATGAACATATCATGACCACTTATTACCGTAAAACAGCGACAGCTAATGAGTGGGATGTCGATGTTTATCTTGATGAGCCAGCAGGTTCTCAAACTAAAATATCACCAGTAGCAGCAACAACATTAGTATTTGACCCATCAGCTGGTGGTGCACTTGATGGTGCAAGTCCAACATCTATTACTTTGAGTATTACCGCCTTAGCAAGTGGCGCCACCGTACCACAAGGTATTACCATGTCACTTGTCGGTACAACTCAGAACTCAGGTGGTTTTTCTGTTGTTGCTGGTACACAAGATGGTTTTGCCACTGGTCGACTTTCTGGTTTAGATATCAGTGACGATGGCTTAGTAAGAGCGACTTACACCAATGGTCAATCGACACCGTTAGGTAAAATTGCTCTAGCCAACTTTGCTAACCCACAAGGCTTGAAGCAAATTGGTAATACTGCTTGGGAAGAAACACTGGACTCAGGTGGCGTGTTAGCGGGTGAAGCAGGCACCGGTAGTTTTGGTTTAATTCAATCGGGGGCGTTAGAGTCATCTAATATCGATTTGACGGCTGAATTGGTTGGCTTGATTACTGCGCAGCGTAACTTCCAAGCTAACTCAAAAGCGATTGAAACCAATAACGCGATCACGCAAACAATCATTAACTTACGTTAGATTTATCAAACCTAACAGATTTTTCATAACTGAAAAGTTGATTTAGGAGGACTAGATTATGGATAAAATGCTTTATATTTCAATGAATGCTGCTCAGCAAACGATGCGAGCTCAGGCTGCGAATAGTAATAATCTAGCCAATGTAAATACCACTGGTTTTCGTGCCGATTTTGAGCAGTTTCGTAGCATGCCTGTGTTTGGTGAAGGTTTGCCTTCACGTGTTTATGCAATGTCGGAACGACCAGCAACGGATTACCAGCAAGGATCAGTGCAAACGACTGGCCGAGAGCTGGATATATCCATTCAAGGTGATGGTTTTATTGCCGTGCAAGGTAAAGATGGCCGTGAAGGTTATACCCGAGCCGGTGATTTACATGTCACAGAAACAGGCCAACTGGTCACCGGTACTGGCTTAGCAGTTATGGGCGAAGGTGGCCCAATAGCTATCCCGCCATCAGAAAAAATTGAAATTGGTGCCGATGGGACAATTTCAGTTAGAGCGATAGGCGCCGCTGCTAATGCATTAACTGAGTTGGATCGTATTAAGTTAGTTAAACCTGAGTTAAGTCAATTACAAAAAGACAGTGATGGATTGATGCGCTTAGCTGATGGTAGCGATGCACCGTTAGATGCCGATGTAAAAGTGGCGTCAGGAACTATCGAAGGCAGTAATGTTAATGCGGTCAATGCCTTAGTTAATATGATCGAACTACAACGCCAGTATGAAATGCAAATTAAGATGATGAAGTCGGCTGATGAAAACAGTGCTGCCTCGGCACGCTTGTTGCAGCTGGGTAGTTAATACGCAATTATGCGTCAAAAAAATGTAGGAGGTGCGCCATGAACCAAGCGTTATGGATTGCCAAAACAGGGCTTGATGCTCAACAAACAAGAATGGCGGTTATTTCAAATAACTTGGCGAACGTTAATACCACGGGTTTTAAACAAGATCGTGCGGTATTTGAAGATTTACTTTATCAAACGATTCGTCAACCGGGCGCCCAGTCGTCAGCCAGTACCCAACTGCCTTCGGGTTTAATGCTAGGTACCGGTGTTCGTACGGTTGCTACTGAGAAATTACATACTCAAGGTAATATCGTGCAAACCGATAGTGGATTGGATATGGCGGTGCAAGGTAGAGGATTTTTTCAAGTTTTAATGCCGGATGGTGATATTTCATATACCCGTGATGGTACCTTCCAACTTGATTCGGATGGTCAGATCGTTATGTCTAATGGCTATCCATTAGAGCCCTCAATTACAGTGCCTACTGATGCACAAAGTGTTACGGTCGGCTCTGACGGTACGGTTAGTGCGTTACAGTCTGGTCAGGCAGCCCCCACTATTATCGGTAATATTCAGCTTGCTGATTTTGTAAACCCAACTGGCTTACAACCGATGGGCGAAAACCTATATAAAGAAACAGCTGCTAGTGGTACAGCGACTACTGGTACACCAGGTTTAACCGGATTAGGTACCACTATTGGCGGTGCGCTTGAAACCTCAAATGTGAATGTGGTGACAGAGTTAATCAATATGATTGAAACTCAGCGGGCTTATGAAATGAACTCAAAAGCAATTTCAACAGCCGATCAAATGCTGCAGTACGCTAGTCAAAATCTATAAGTTTTAGTTAGGCACTCTAATTAACTAGAGTGCCTAGTTTCATTAAATACCTCTCCCACTTTCCAAGTTTTAAAGCTGGCATGAAGCCTGCAACGTCTTATTTATAAAATAAATAAATTCAATACTTGGAGATCTATAATGAAAGATCTGATCCGTTTTTTGACACTATGTGGTGTAATTTTTCTCACCGCTTGTCAGACG
Source organism: Methylophaga sp. 41_12_T18 (assembly GCA_002163115.1). Taxonomy (GTDB): domain Bacteria; phylum Pseudomonadota; class Gammaproteobacteria; order Nitrosococcales; family Methylophagaceae; genus 41-12-T18. The sequence continues at coordinate 5,231 of MAAI01000037.1, forward strand.
AACACAGTCAAGCGAGACCCTGAATACGCTGCGGTTAGGCCGGTTGCAGTTGAAAAACAACAACGCAATGATGGCGCTATTTTTGATGTCAGTAGCAATGTATCTTACTTTGAAGATTACCGTGCTCGTCGAGTCGGCGATATTTTGACGGTCACCTTAGAAGAAAAAACTGAAGCTGAGAAAGAGACTGAAACGACCATCAGTAAAAGTACCAGTAATGGCATGACGAACCCGACTATTTTTGGTACAACTCCCGAGTTTGATTTACCTAGTTTCTTACCGTTAGTAAGTAATAAAGATAATAATTTGGCATTTAGCTTAGGTTCCACCCATAACTTTAGTGGCGCTGGTGATAGTGACCAAAGTAATAAGTTAACTGGCGATATTAGTGTGTCGGTAGTAGAAGTATTACCTAATGGTAATTTAATTGTCCGTGGCGAAAAAGTCATTACCATCAATCAAGGCAATGAATATATTCGCATTGCAGGTATCGTCAGTCCACGAGATATTGATGCTGATAATTCGGTGTCATCAAAACGCATCGCCGATGCACAAATTTCCTATGTCGGTGATGGCGCGACTAACGATGCCAATGTCATTGGCTGGTTGGGTCGTTTCTTTATTAGTTCATTGATGCCATTTTAAGAGGGAGAGGATGATGAATATATGCTTAAAAATAATCGGATTGTGTCTCCTTGTTATTGCACCACTTATTCAGGCTGAAAGAATAAAAGATCTAGCTTCGATCGCAGGAGTACGAAATAACCAATTGGTGGGCTATGGCTTAGTGGTCGGTTTAAATGGCACCGGCGATAAAACTAAGTTTACAGGTCAGAGTTTACGCAGCATGTTGCGAGAATTAGGGGTGAATTTAGCTCCAGGTGTTGATCCAAAAAGTAAGAATGTCGCAGCAGTGTCTGTGCATGCTGATTTACCACCGTTTTCAAAACCGGGTCAAACTATAGACGTAACCGTCTCTTCATTGGGTGATGCTAAGAGTCTTCGAGGTGGGAGCTTGATCATGACACCATTAAAAGGTGCTGATGGCCAGATCTACGCGATGGCACAAGGAAATCTAGTGGTAGGTGGCTTCGGTGCCGAAGCAGGTGATGGTTCTCGTATCACGGTTAATATTCCCAGCGCTGGACGGGTACCCAATGGTGCAACAGTCGAGCGTACCGTTAAAAACTCCTTTAATGTCAGCGATCATTTAATCTTAAATTTACATCAGGCAGATTTCACCACTGCGAGTCGGTTAACCGATTCAATTAATCATACTTTAGGAAAAGGCACTGCTAGATCGATGGATGCATCATCAATCAAGATCAATGCACCTCGAGATCCTAACCAACGAGTGCCTTTTTTATCATTAATAGAAAATTTAGAACTGAGTCCAGGCGAAGCCTCAGCGAAGATTGTGGTTAATTCCCGTTCAGGAACTATCGTGATTGGCCAGCATGTACGTGTTTCGCCAGCAGCGGTGACTCACGGTAATCTTTCGGTGACCATTTCAGCGGATGCTGAAGTGAGCCAACCGAATGCCTTCTCCGATGGTCAAACTGTTATTACCCCCAACTTTGATATCGAAGTTACTGAAGAAGATAGCCGAATGTTTGTTTTCAATCCGGGGGTGTCGCTGAATGAAATTGTACGGGCAGTGAATCAAGTTGGAGCTGCACCGGGTGATTTAGTGGCTATTCTCGAGGCATTAAAACAAGCAGGCGCCTTACGTGCCGAGCTCATTGTGATCTAATGCGATGACTGTTAATACGCACATTGCACAAACCAGTGTTGATTTTCAGGGCTTAGCTGAACTAAGACGCTCTGCCTCAGTTAATGAGGGCGATCAAGATACGTTACGGCAAGTTGCCGGTCAATTTGAGGCCCTGTTTGTCAATATGATGCTGAAGAGCATGCGCGATGCTAAGTTGGCCGATGGTATGTTTGATAGCAGTCAAAGTGAGTTATACCAAGATATGGCCGATCAGCAATTAGCCATGGACCTATCAGCAAAAGGCGGATTGGGTTTACAAGAAGTGATTATGCGTCAGCTAGGTGGCCAGCCATTAGAGCCTGTTACTTCCAGTAATAGTGGCCAAGGCAAGTCGATAGAAAATGTGAAAGTAGTTCCTGCTATGCAAGCGATCAATACAGCAACGAGTGCTGTTGAAAAAGTGCCTTCAGAGTATGCAAACGTTGATTTAACAGACAGCGCACAATCTGAATTTAAGTTTGATTCACCTGAAAGTTTTGTACAACAACTTTTGCCGATGGCACAGCAAGCAGCCCAGAAAATAGGCGTGAGTGCTGAAGCTATCTTATCGCAAGCGGCGTTAGAAACTGGCTGGGGTAAGCATATTATTAGTCAGCAAAATGGTCAGTCCAGTCATAATTTATTTAATATCAAAGCAGATAAACGTTGGGATGGTGAGCATGCAGTGGTTGGTACCGTCGAATACCGCGATGGTGTGGCTGTCAAAGAACAGGCGCAATTTAGATCTTATGACTCTTATCAACAAAGTTTTGACGACTATGTGAATTTTTTACAAAGCCAACCTCGTTACCAACAAGCGCTACAACATGCTGATAATCCGGAACGATTTGTTGAAGAGTTACATAAAGCAGGCTATGCCACTGATCCTGCTTATGCCGACAAAGTGAAAAAAATCATGCATGGCGACACGTTGGCACAAATATCGCAACAGCTAGAGTATTCATGATGCATGTCGATAAAGGTGTAAAGGGGTTTAAAAAATGAGTTTGCTTAATATTGGCGTATCAGCGTTAACAACCACGCAAGCATCCCTGGCCACGACCAGTCACAATATCAGTAATGTGAATACTGAGGGATATAGTCGACAGCGGGTTGATCAAGTAACGTACACACCTAATTTTCAAGGTACACATTACATTGGCTCTGGTGTCACAGTTGGTGGCGTTGAGCGTATATTTAATGAGTTTTTAGCAACTCAAGTTAGAACCTATACCTCCCAAGAATCACAACAAGATACATTTTTAACTTTTGCTAGTCAGGTTGATGATCTTATGGGATCAGAAAATCTGGGCTTGAATAGTGGAATGGAGTCATTTTTTAATGCTGTTCATGAAGTGTCTAATGATCCAACATCAATTTCAGCTAGACAGGTTTTGCTGACAGAAGCTGAACTTTTGGCCAATCGATTTAATACTCTGGATCAACAATTAGAAGGTTTTGATAAGCAAGTTGATAATTTATTATCCACTGCTGTTAAGGATGTAAATACTCTTTCGCGTGGCATCGCAGAGTTAAACGAAGCAATTATTGCGGGCACATCGTCATCAGGCGCGGTGCCTAATGACTTGATGGATCGACGAGATCAATTAATAAATGAATTATCTAAATATTTATCAGTAAGTACTCTTCCTGAAGACAGTGGTGCAATTAATGTTTTTGTTGGCACCGGTCAAGCTTTAGTTGTTGGTACCAGTCAAATAGATTTACATGAGATTGTTGATACCTCAACCAATCCAAATCGTATTTCTATTGGTTACGGTTCATCTCAAGCAGATATTTCAGCGCAACTAACAGGTGGCAGTATTGGTGGTGCATTTCAAGTGCGGGCAGATGTTATCGATGCATCTAGGACAGAGCTCGATAGTTTAGCTTTAGGCATCGCGACGAATATGAATACCCAGCATCAAAGAGGTCTAACCTTAGATGGCACTGTTGGAGGTGAATTCTTTTCTATACCTACGCTACCAACAACCGTAGATGCCGGTAATATTAGCTTAGCATTGTCTGATCCGCGTGATATTGCTGTTGCCTTTCCTATGGGTGTGACCAACTCATCGGCTTCAACAGGTACGGCTCAGATTGATATTGCGAGTATTGATACAACAACATTTCCAATAACCTTACCTTACTCCGCGCCGATTACTTTGACCTTTAATAATGCAACTAATCAATACACCGTGACACGCGGCGCTGACAGTAATACTTTTGCCTATAACCCTGCAGTTGATAGCGGTGCAACTATTGATTTGGCGACAGTAACAGCTGCGTGGGCAGCACCTGTTGAGATGTCACTTACCGTATCAGGTGTGCCTGGTAATGGTGATGTCACCACGCTTTCAGCATCTGCTGCGATTGGTGATAATCGAAATGCTTTAGCGATGGCCGATTTACAAACAGCAAAATTACTGAATGCGGGTACGCAATCTTTTGCTGATAGCTATGGAGTGCTGGTTGCAAATGTTGCAACAAGAACTCACCAAGCAGATGTGGGGCAGCAAACTCAGCAGGGCTTATTAGATCAAGTTGAACTGAGGTATGAGAGTACATCAGGAGTAAACCTTGATGAAGAAGCTGCCAATTTGATTCGTTATCAACAAGCCTACCAAGCGGCATCACAAATTATTACAGTGTCTAATACCATCTTTAACGCACTTATTAACGCGATATAAGGAGTAATTAATATGCGAGTTTCTACTGCTTATATGTTTGATCAAAACTTGTCTGCGATGCTTAAACAGCAGACGGAGTTAGGCCAAACACAACAACAAATTTCTACCGGAAAACGAATTTTAAAACCTTCAGATGACCCTGTCGCTTCAGTAGCAATATTGAACCTACAACGAGAGTTTAATCTGACAGAACAATACCTCACCAACGCTGATAAGGCGGAAAATAATCTTGTCGTCGAGGAAGGAGCGCTAAAAAGTTCTACCGATATTTTGCAGCGGATCCGTGAATTAGCGGTGCAAGGGTTGAATAGTACCAATACCATTGATGACCGTAGTGCAATTGCGTTAGAAATGTCGCAACTTAATGAACAATTATTATCGTTAGCGAATACTAAGAATTCTAGTGGTAATTATTTGTTTTCTGGTTTTTCTAGTGATACTCCGCCATACACCTCGATCGGCTCAAGTTACGGCGGTGATAGTGGCCAGCGAAACTTACAAGTTGGCGCTGGCGTGTTGATTGAAACCAATGATGCTGGCAATCAGATATTTGAGGCCGAGCATACCCAAACATCGGTAACAGATAATGGTGGGCCGAGTTCTTCGTCGTTAACGATCGTAGAAATAGGCCAAACCAGCACGTTTACCGCCCCTGTTACCGTTAGCTTTGCATCAGCGACAAATACTTTAACCATCACCGATGGAACCAATACAGAAACAGTAGTTCCATATTCAGCTGGTGAGCCGGTAGATATTAATCAATTAAATTCTAATTTCCCATCATTTACAGTGCAATTAGATGGCACACTAGCTGATGGTGATTCATACACCTTAGATACACAAGTACTACCTAGCCAAACAGTGTTTAAAACGATTAATGATTTCGCTAATGCCTTGAGAACGAATAGTGTCAGTGCTAATGACTCACCTAATAACGGTGATTTTTTAACCAATATTTCATCGGTTATGGACACCGTTGTTGATGCTCAGGCTAAAATCGGGGCAAGAATAAATGTGATAGAACTACAGCGTGATATTAATAGTGACCTATCCATAAATATGGAAAATATATTATCTCAAACTCAAGACCTAGATTATGCCGAAGCAATATCACGCTTAGAGTTACAAAGTTTAGGCTTGCAAGCAGCACAACAATCATTCGTTAAAGTTCAAGGCTTAACATTGTTTAATTTCTTATAATTTAGCGGGTTAAGTTGCCGTCATAGAATCAACCTTGATTCTAGATGACTCGCATGTCGTTTCTATAGTAAAGCTACTCCTCTATCAGCAGTCCGTTCTTTCTTATAGCACTTCTGTTTTCTAAGCCGAAAATTAATTACTTAGCTATCTTTTCTTTAAGATTGTCGTAAGTAGTTATTGTGGCGAACATCTTCTGAATATTATTGCCTTCACCTCCGTAGGTTATTGATGTTAAACAATAATCAGAGTTGGCAGGAGATTTGCATTTATATTGCTACGCGGTGGATTGCTGTCAAAAAAATAACAGTTAAACCATTGAGTTATCAAACTATAAATATAGAGGGAATAAACATGGCAGCAATAATTAATACAAATATTTCGTCACTCAACGCCCAGCGTAATTTGGCCACTTCACAGTCTTCATTGGCGACCTCATTACAACGGTTATCATCAGGTCTACGTATCAATAGCGCCAAAGATGATGCGGCGGGTTTAGCAATCTCTGAGCGAATGACCACGCAGATTCGGGGTATCAATCAAGCTGTTAGAAATGCCAATGATGGTGTGTCATTAGCTCAAACAGCTGAAGGCGCATTAGGCGCTGTAGCTAATGCATTACAACGTATTCGTGAATTAGCGGTTCAATCTGCCAATGCGACCAACAGCGCATCTGATCGTGCTGCACTTGACGTTGAAGCGCAGCAGTTAAAAGATGAGATTGATCGCGTTGCAACCCAAACTAACTTTAATGGTGTCAATCTGCTGGATGGTACATTTGCCAACCAACAGTTCCAAGTCGGCGCGAATGTTAATGAGACTATTTCAGTAGCCGCTATTACCAATGCTCAAAGTA
>MAAI01000062.1 GCA_002163115.1 Methylophaga sp. 41_12_T18
CATCACCTTCATTTCCAGCAAAACCTGCGGCACCGGGCGGTCAAGTTGCTTAATAAGTTGCGCGATGCTTTTTAAGGCTTGGCGGTCGCCGGTGCGCACCACCACTAAATTATGTTCGGCCACCACGGTGACATAAATGGTTTCAGCATGATTAGACACCGCTTGCAGTGCCCCCGCTGAAACCGAGTTACTGGCGTTCCCGCGTATATCTAAAACCGATAACTGATCAATGCTAAGGCTGTCTTTTAAGTCAATGCCGTCGCTTTTTTCTTCATCACCACCGCCACCGGCTTCATCTTCGTCATCTTTAGCGCCTGCTGCTCCTTCACCTGAATCGCTGCGCTCCACCCGTTCGCCATATAAGTTGGCGATGGAGTCGGCGATCAATTGAATATTGGGGTTGCGCACGGTAAAGACTCGGGTCTCATCGTCGCTATGAATGATCAAATCTTGGGAGTATTCGGCATTGGTCATAATGCGGTAACTGTGGGTCTTAGGGTCCCGACGAAACCATAGGTTGCTCACCTTGCAAATGGTTTTAATGGCTTCGTTGACGGTGATGTCCCGTAAAAAAACCGTCACTTTGGTCTCTCTGGCGCTGGGGGTGGCCACAATGTTGTGACCCGACAGTTCGGCAATGATACGAATGGCATCCGTCAGGCTGGCATCTTTAAATTCTAGCTCGGCCAGCTTGGTTTCTTCGGGGTGGGAAGAAGCGGGCAGCGACACCGCTGTGAGCGCCAGCATGAAAACGCAAAGAATAGTATTGAGTTTGTTTTTCATTTTTTATCTCACCATGACCAAATCGCCCAAACTGCCCACTTCAACAACAATGTTTAAGCGGCTAATGGATTTAACTTTCAGTACCTGATTGGGATCAGACGAATTAAAGCTAATCTCGTCCCCCACGCGCACCATGTGTACCTCGCTGCCGGCTATTTCCAGCAGCGCCAAAGGCGAACTGTTTTCCGCCGCAAGGATAATTCCGCGCAGTTTTAACTTGGGTAATTTTTCTAAGGAGCCTGAGCTGCTACCAAAAAAGCGGCCTTCTTCTGCACCTGATTGGCCACTGCGTTTGGCGGCATTAACGATGTCCACGGTGGCGGTAAAAGGGTCACGTAGGCCATCAAAAAAAGCCTCTGCGCCGGTATTTATCCACTGGGATTCATCATCACTGTCTGCCGCTGCGCTCTCTTTGGCGGGGCCATCATCATAGGTGCGATAACTCATGCCGCCTTTATTTAAAGCCTGCTTTAAATGCTGTTGCCGCTGTTGAATCATCTCAATTAAGCCCGGCATTTTCTGCTCTATACCTTCAGCCTCGTTATTTGCATGGGCCCCAAACGACATAAAAAACCCGCAAAATAATAGACAATAAGCCCACCAAGAATGAATACTGATCACTAAATACGACATAAAATTATCCGCCCGACATGGCAAAGATGGCTTTGAAAAACGCAATATAAACATAGGCCACCATGCCACCAATTAAGAGAATGGCGGCGGGTTCCAACATGCTGCTCATGACCTTACTTTTGGCCTTTAGGGTTTCTTCGTAAAAGGTCCCCGCTTCTAACATGATTTGTTCAAGCCCCCCTGATTTCTCACCAACGGCGGCCATTTGTTGAATCAAGGGGGTAATGGTTTGGCATTTTAGGCTGCTGCCTAAGTCTTGGCCCCGTAGTATTTTTTCGCGGGCCTGCTCAAGGTCATGGCGAATCACCGCATTGCCAATTAAGTTTTTAATAATATCCAGCGTCTCTACTAGAGTCAGGCCACTGCGCAGCAGCATGGAAAACCCCCAGCCAATTTGTGACATGGCCCCCAGGGTAATCACCGAACCCACCACCGGAATGCGCAGTAAAATTTTGTCCAGCAGCCATTTACCACGGGGTTTTTG
>MAAI01000028.1 GCA_002163115.1 Methylophaga sp. 41_12_T18
CAAAGTCGACATCAACCGTCACGGTATTACCGACATTCATCGCTTCACTTAAGCTGATGGTGAAGACATTGGTTTCGCCGCCTTCTTCGGTAATCGTAGTTTGGGTATCGGCAATGCTGATGGTGATCGCTTGATCATCATCTAGGATCGTAGTATCTACATGATCAGCTAATGGGTTAATGGTCGAATTAGCACTGGAAGAAATTAAATTAATTGAATAATCCTCATCATTTTCAACAATGAGATCATCAGTAGTTTGTACAAACACTACGACACTAGTAATACCTGAGCCGCCGGTAAATACAATGGTGTTAGTGCTTTCATCAAAGTCGACACCTTCAACCGCATCAAAATTAACCACCGTACCGCTTGCTGTATCAAAGGTGACAGCTGCTTGTACTCCGTCAGCTAATACACCATCATAACTAATGGTATAGCTAGCTTGATCACCTTCGTCTACGTATGATTGTTGGCCACCTTCAGAACCAGATAATGCTTCGATCGAAAATTCAACCAGATCATTGTCTAGAATTGTGCCAACACCTGTTCCATCAGCAATGGTGGCATTGACAGGATTGCCTAAGGTTACAAAGTATTGCTCTGTTATTTCAGTTACATCATCACCAAATATTTCTACTTGGATCGTTGCAGTTAAAGAACCAGCAGGAATAGTTACTGTACCGGAGGTAGAGCCGTAATCATTTTCAGCTACACCCGAACCACCTGATATTGCTGTTCCATTGGCAGTAACAAAGTCCACTAAAACATCGACCGTTGAAACGGAACTTAAACTAACAGTGAACTCAGCAAAGACACTACCACCAGTTGGGATAAAACCGCCATCATCGATACCAATATTTCTAGCGCCAAAAGCAACAGCTGCACCATTGTCTTCGCCAAATACAGATTCGCTATCGGCGACTTCAAATATGGTAAATAAACTAGTATCTACCCCAGTGTAATAACTATGTGTCGGGTCATCATCAACAATAGGCTCTGTTAAACCTATAGTTGAACCTGCTGCAGTTACCGCATAAACACCTGTTCCGCCTACACTCGCATTTATGGTGTCGCCAAATGATGGTACAAAGTTATACCATGACTGTCCTCCACCTTCATCGGTATGAATATAGAGAGCGCCACCGTTATTAATATAATCTGCAAAATTATCGGTTAACGCTATTAATTGAGTATTTAATGACGAATCATTACCGCTTTCTACCAACACAATATCAGCATTAAAGGCATCGGTTATGTCAGGGTGACCATCAACATAATATGTAACTGTCCAGCCATCAGATTCTAGGCCTGAAACAAAACCAGTACTACTCCCATCGCCAAGAACTGCAACTGTTTTGCCAGTTCGTTCACCAATAGTTGATGCCTGACCAAAGAGTAAATAATCTAGTCCTGAATTTATATAATCAATATTTGAATGTTCATCAGAGTCATGGCCGGTAACAAAAATCGCACCGCCACCAGTGCCAGATTGTTGTTGTCCACCGCCGTCTTCGCCACTATCTTCACCACTCGATGTTGGTTCAAAAACAGTGACATCATTGATGGACAAGGTCGGAATATCATCTAATGGAGGTAATTCATCCTCCACCTCATCAAAGTCAATGGAAATGCCTGTGGTATCAAACCCCGAGTCAGGAATGATTGAAGGAGCAAGGTAATCAACTTGTACTATGTCAGACCCTTCATTACCACCCGTTTCAGCACCTGCACCAGCAGCTGTTGCTTCAGTGACCTGTGTAGGATCTACGCCAGCTAAAATTGCTTGTTGAATCGCATCGGCATCTGTTCCGACATCAGCTTCGGCTACTACATTCGGGTCATAAACAGCATCATCGAGTACAAGCTGGGAGCTTCGCCCAAGATCCATAAGACTACCGTCAGCGAACGTAATTTCTAAGGCGGCACTGGGCCCCGTAGAAATAAGATCATCTGCGTAGATTATGTCGCCGATATGAAGAGTTCGAACTGTGCCATCTGCAGATGTTGCAGTGGCTGTTCCGATAAGAATTGAAACAGTGCCGATTTGTGTAGCCATGCTGAATACCCCTCTTGAACAAGAGAAATGGAGTCCATTCCGACTAGGTTTCATCGTCTGCCTTTTTGATATGGACAGCTATTGTACTTTGGTACCAATTTGGGATTATTTTCTAAATTTGTGATCTAGTTCACATTTTGTCATTTAATCTCAAAAGCTAATTTTTGTAATTATCTACGTGACTCGCCCCCGTCAGCACTTTAAACTGCACACTTTCATTCCGATATAAAACTACTCCTATGGCCATTAGTTCTACGATAAATAAAGTCTCTATTAATATTGCTGATATGGATCGACATTATTATCAAAGTCACGAATTAACGGTGGCACAACATCCATCAGAAACTGATTTTCGTTTTCTTATTCGCTTAGTTGCCTTTATGATTAATGCCAGTGATTCATTAAGTTTTACCAAGGGCATGGCGAGTGATGATGAGCCCGATTTATGGCAACGCTCACTCACTAATGACATCGAGTTATGGATCGATCTTGGTCAAGTCGATGAGAAACGAATTCGTAAAGCATGCGGCCGTGCAGATCAGGTGATTATTTATACCTATCATGATGGCAAATCGAAAGTATGGTGGCAGCAACAACAAGAGAAATTACAGCGTTTTAGCAATCTTAGCGTTTATCATATTAAAGCTGAAAATATAGAAACTCTAGTGCAACGGGCAATGCAACTTCAGTGCAATATTCAAGATAATGAAATCTATTTGAGTGATGACAATTCAAATTTCGAGATAAATGTAATTAAACTCAAATAACTTAAAACTTACAAAAAACTATAGATAGTTCAATTTTCAGTTGCACTCAATGTTGATAATGATTATCATTTGCATTAAATATTAATTACTGCGAGATAAATCAATAATGATTGCTGTTATTTATGGTTCAACTACTGGCAACACTTCAGATACTGCTACAAAACTACAACAACAAATTGGCGATGATAAAGTCGAATTATTTGATGTCAAAGACGTTGGCCTTGATGCTTTAGAGTATTTCACTCACATTATTTTTGCTCTTCCTACTTGGGATTACGGTGAAATACAGGAAGATTGGAAAGATGTCTGGGATGATATCGATGACGTCGACTTCTCTGATAAAACGGTCGCGTTTGTTGGTTTAGGTGATCAATACTCGTATGCTGAATGGTTTCAAGATGCAATGGGCATGTTACATGACAAAGTGGCTGAGCGTGGCGCAAGCATTATTGGCCATTGGCCGGCATCAGGCTATGATTTTGAAGGCTCTAAAGCACTGACCGCCGATAAAGAATATTTCGTCGGTTTAGCTTTAGATGATGATTGTGAGCCTGAATTATCTGAGCAACGTATTAGCGACTGGTGTGCCATCATTGAAGCGGAGTTTGCTAAAGCAGCCTAGCTTTATTGATTCGGTTCAAAAGTCTTCGCCGAAATAACGTTGTTTGACTGATGAGCAAGAATGAACTGTTCTATTTCAGCGGCCGGTTTAGGCTTGGTTAGTAAAAACCCTTGCGCTGAATGACAACCAAGCTCTCTAAGATGATGTTGCTGTTGAGGTGTTTCTATCCCTTCAGCAACAACCGTCAGCCCTAAATCGATGCCAAGCGAAATCATATTTTTCAAAATAATTTCTGATGTAGAATTTTTATCGAAATCGGCAATAAAGCTTTGATCAATTTTTAAGGTATCTACCTCAAAGTTTTTAAGGTAAGCCATCGAAGAATAACCTGTTCCAAAGTCATCGATCGCCACCCGCACTCCCAATGATTTTAAAGATGCTAAGAGCTGTTGGCAGTATTTATCATTTTCAATCAGAATGGATTCGGTAATTTCTAACTCAATCGTTTTGGCGTCGAGTTCACATTGCTTAATGATATGGCTAACATTATTGAAAAAATCCTCCCTAGTGAAACTAATTGATGACACATTGATTGCCATCACTCCAAAATCTAAGCCCGCTTGCTGCCAAAGTTTGTGCTGTTTTAACGCTTTGGTCATAATCAAGAAATCGATTTTATCAATCAGCCCACATGATTCAGCAATGCCAATAAACTGATCTGATGAAACCAACCCTCTTATTGGGTGCTGCCACCGTACCAATACTTCTAAACCATTTATTTGATTTGAATCTAAAGACCATTGCGGATGAAAATAAATAGTGAATTGATCTTGTTCAATCGCCGCCCTTAAATCGCGTTCAGTTTCTAGTCGCAATAAGGATTGGCGGTTGAGTTCATCAGAGTAAAACTGAAAGTTATTTTTGCCTGTTTCTTTCGCATGATACATCGCGCTGTCTGCAAGCTTAATTAACTCTTCACCATCCCCACTATCTTCAGGGTAAAGTGCGACACCAATACTGCTGGAAATATAAACAGTAGGACCGGCTAGGTAAAAAGGTTGTTGCATAACATCAACAATCGTTTCAGCTACTTTATTGGCCACGGTAATTGCTGAATTTAAACCTTCTATTTCCGGTAATATCACCACAAACTCATCACCACTGATTCGTACTACGGTATCGTCTATTCTCACGCAGTCGGTGATTCGATGGGAAACTAGCTTTAATAGTTCATCGCCAACTTGATGGCCATATTGATCATTTACATACTTGAAATTATCTAAATCGATAAATAACAAGGCAATATTTGAATCTGTCCTCGTTGCATGAACGATGGCATGTTCGAGCCTATCCTGAAATAAAATACGGTTTGGTAATCCAGTTAAAGAATCATAATGGGCGAGCTGATGCAGTTCTTTATTTTTTTGTTCAATTGATGATGATGCCTGGGTTAGAGATTCAAGCAACTTTGCACGATGTTTTTCTCTGTTATATAAAAAGTTACTCAACAAAATAGACATAATTGCTGAAATAAAAATCAAGGCAATACTGATATAACGGTATTGCCTAAGCTCTCTATCAATTTGGTGCTGAACTTGTATTTGCACACGTTCAGCTTGCTGAATAAAGTCATGAAATACAGTATCTAACTGACTGTCGAGCGAGCTGCCAGGAATAGATTCAGCAAGATTAATATAGCGTTGTTGTGCTATTGATTTAAAACTTTTCAATGCCTGTCGTACAGCGATGATTTCAGATCTCAATTCAACATTTTGTAAGGGGTAGAAGTTACCTTCAGAATTACTCGCCCCTTCTAACATGGCCTTGGCATACCAGTCAGCTAAATCGATATATCTCCATACCTCATCGATGGATTCTGACGTATCACCCGACATGATTTCTTCAAACCATAAATGGGCAGCAGTAGCATTTAATTGAATTTCTTCCGTCGCTTGAATCAGCGAAGTTCGTTTTAATAATAACTGCTCGCCTTGGTGGAATAAAAAACTCATTACGCTGATCAGTAATAAGGCGATTAATAGTATTAAAAAGTAAAGACGTCTAGGCGACATAGTATGAGGTTGGTCCGTGAGCCTTAGAGCTCAAATTGGCATGTTAAGCAGGCACTATAGAGTGTTGATTTAGCTTGATCCAAGCTAAAGTTTAAAACTAAGTAACTTTAATAATTAAGATAAATTACTGAAAGCGTACATTTTATAGGAAACTTAAAAATAACACTATAATTCAGCAACTTAATAATTGACAACTTGTTTACAAAAGTTAACTATTGCTTTTCTTATAAATAAATTTGTTATCCCACATGGAGGTGAGTAGTTATGAAACGGATCGTTATTTGTACTGACGGCACTTGGAATCGACCTGAACAAATCCATAAAGATGATTATCCAACCAATGTATTAAAATTTGCCCGAGGCATAGCCTCTCATGACCAACAAAATATTAAACAGGTCGTGTTTTATGACTGGGGTATTGGTTCCTATCATGACAAGTTTAGCGGTGGCAGTTTTGGTGAAGGCTTAGAGAAAAATGTTATGGATGCCTACCGCTTCTTAGTCCATAACTACGAAGCCGGCGATGAGATTTACTTATTTGGCTTTAGTCGTGGCGCATACACTATTCGCAGTCTATGTGGTTTGATGAATAACTGTAGTCTATTGAAACCAGCAGAAGGTAAACGCATCGAACAGGCCTTCGCCTTATATAAAAACAAACGCCACAAACCTAACTCCCCTTATTCACATAACTGGCGAGCTGATTATGCCGTGCAACAAGAAGTCAACATCACCTTTGTCGGTGTTTGGGATACGGTCGGTGCAATGGGACTGCCATTTTCAGTATTTGGCTTAATCAAAGATAAACATTTATTTTATGATCGCAAGTTGGGTAGTAATGTAGTTAAAGCTCGCCACGCCCTATCTCTAGATGAACTACGTGATGACTTTGAACCGACTATTTGGGAGCCAAAACCCGGTGTTGATTTAAAACAAGTTTGGTTTGCTGGGGTACATTCAGATGTCGGGGGAAGTTATAAACCAGATACTGATAACACCGTGTTGGCTGACATCCCTATGCTGTGGTTACAGAATGAAGCTATCTCTGAAGGGCTCAAATTTGATGACTATTTAGCCAATGTCACGATCAATCCGCATGCATCACAGCATAATGAGTACAAAGGAAAATATCGTTTGTTAGGCAAAAGACAACGGGTAATCCCCCAGCCCAACAAAATCCCTAGCTTTGTACATCGTAGTGTTAAGCAACGATATCAACAGGGGTATACAAGTAAGACTATTGAGGCGTATATTGCGAAATATGGTCAATGGCCCCCAATCTGTGATTAATAAAAATGGGAGTTATGGCCGGTATAAAAAAGAAATGCTGCAACTGTAATGCCCCCGTAATAATCGTTAGGCCATAATTAGGCCTTGTGCACAAATGCGTTTTATGAGGATTTATTGTGATGAATAGCATTGAGACTATCACACCTTGGTATGGTGAGCTCAGGACCCAAAGAGGTAATGCCATTATCATTCGCGATAACGAGTTACCTACTGCTCCTACCGGAAGAATGTACCTCTACAACACTGACCGTGATGCTTTTGTTGAATATGATGAAATCATCGTAAGCGATAAGTTGTTCCCGCTTGATGATGATGAGCAACGAGAAGCAGAACATGACTACGGTCAAGCCTGGTTAACAGCACGAACGAAGTTCATGCGAGCTCATGGCAAAATGTACTCGGATAGTAATGAGCCTGACGCTGATTCCAGTAAGGCCAACTAGCTAAAGAAAATAGCTAAATACGGGAAATACTCTTACCCTATTTGAGCTTTTCGATGCCTGCTGCTTTTAATAACTGACTTTCAAAAGCCGGTTCGACCAGCCCTTTTTTCATTTTATAAATGAAGTATTTTTCGTAGGCTTTTTTGGCATAGTTAACCCATTTACCTTTGCTTAGCCAAACGGTATTTCGGGGAGGTATTTGCGGCATAGCAACAAATGCTGCGCCAGTATTGCCCATGTCTGCTAAACAAATAGCATTCCATGTTGCAATTGCCTTAGGCTCGTTGCCTTCAATTTCAGCTTTGATATTTGCAGTAGCAGCTTTAGCCATGCTTTCGATCATATAGCCTGTTTTGGGTGCACCGACCGGCAAAGGGGTTGCTTCAATCGGGTTAATAGCAATGCATACTCCAATACCAAATATATTTGGATATTTTCGGTTGCGTTGATAGTCATCAATCTTAAGAAACCCACGTGGATTGACAGCGTCATCGCCTAAATTAGCTACACAGTCCACACCTTTAAACGCCGGTAGCATCATCGAAAAATCAAACGGTAATTGATGCGTTTTAATCGTTTCAGCTTTGTCATTCACTTGTTCAACGATCATCTTGCCAGCTTCAATCGTTTTTACTTTGGCATTGGTAAGCCACTTAATATCATTTTTTCTAAACTCAGATTCAAATAAGCTTTTAGAATCAGCAATGCCACCCAAGCCGAGGTGACCAATATAGGGTTCGGAGGTAACAAAGGTCATCGGTACCCGATCGCGAATTTTTGCTTTGCGCAGGGCACGATTTAAAATTAAGGCATATTCATAAGCCGGCCCAAAACACGAAGCGCCTTGCACAGCCCCCACTACAATTGGACCAGGGTTTTTAATGAATTCTTGCCAAGATAGGTAGGCACCTTCTGCGTGATCAACGGTGCAAATAGACTCGGTATGGCCATCAGGTCCTAAACCTTCAATTTCATCAAAGGCAAGCTTTGGACCAGTTGCGACAATCAGATAGTCATAAGCTAATAATGAGCCATCACCTAGCAATAACTGATTTTCTTCTGCACGAATATGTTCAACGCCTTCGGCAGAAAAATTAATGCCTTTAGCCCTTAAACATGGCGCAATATCAAAGCTAATATCTTCACGTTTTCGCCAACCTACGGCAACCCATGGGTTGCTCGGTACAAAGTGAAATAATGGCGAATTAGATACAACGGTGACTTGATGTTGCTCAGCTAATACCGCACGCATCTCGTATGCCGCAGGCAGGCCGCCGGTACTCGCGCCGATGATAACTACATGTGCCATAACATTCGTTCCATTCTCTAATAATGTAGTTTTAGTGTAAGGTCGGAGACTCTGGCTCAGTTGCTACAACTTCATTTGCAAACAGCTGCGTCACATCAACCTTATCGAAATGGTATTGTTCATTACAAAACTCACAGGCGACTTCGATACTGCCTTGATCTTCAACCAAGTCTAAAGCATCTTGCTTGCCCAATAAATTAATGGTGGCTGCCACTTTTTCACGCGAGCATTTACAGGCAAAGCTTAAGTCGGTATCAGCTAATAAGCGACACTCTTCTTCATGGAATAAACGGTGCAATAAAGTACCAGCACCTAATTCCAATAATTCAATAGCAGTTACCGTAGCAGCAAGTTGACTAATACGTGACCAATTTTCTTCATCATCATGATTAGACATCTCATCTTCTGATGGCAATTGCTGTAAAAATAAACCAGCCGCTGAGGCTTCATCTGCACTTAACCAGATCCGAGTATCTAACTGTTCCGATTGCTTGAAATACGCTTCTAACAATCCGGCAATTGAATCAGCTTGTATGCCAACAACACCTTGATATGGTTGCTTAGCACCTTCCACTTCGATGGTAATGGCTAAATGACCTTCACCAGTCACTTCTGTTAGTGCGGCATCATCATCGATATCACCTTGCCATTGAGCAAAGGCACGTAAAGTATCTTCACTGGTACATTCAACCATTAATAACGACACAGGCCCTGTTGATTTAATCTGTAAAACTAAACGACCTTTCATTTTTACGGTTGCTGCTAATAAGGCAGCGGCGGCCATCATTTCGCCTAATAGTTTTTGCACTGCTTTAGGATAATCTCGCTGTGATAATACTTGTTGCCAAGTCTCTTGCAGGTGAACCCATTCGCCGCGAACAGGCGCATTATCAAAGATAAAGCGTTGTAAATTATCAGATTGAAAATCAGTCGTATTATTTCCAGTCGTGGTGGTATCGTTCATATCATTTCCAAAAAAAATGCCGGGTAGTAAGCTACCCGGCATTTTACAACAATTAACGTATTGCTTATTTACTTAAGGTTAATAGCAACTTGTTTAAACGTTTAACATAGCTAGCAGGGTCTTCTAATTGACCGCCTTCCGCCAAAGTCGCTTGATCAAATAAGATTGAAGACCAATCAGCAAATAAAGCATCATCAGCTTCATCTTTCAAACGAACCACCATTGGATGTTCTGGATTCAATTCAAAGATTGGCTTAGTGCCACCTACTGCTTGACCCGCTGCTTTCAGCATACGTTCCAAGTTAGCACTCATATCAGTATCATCGACCACTAAACATGCAGGAGAATCAGTTAAACGATGTGTAATACGCACATCCTTCACTTGGTCACCCAAGTTTTCTTTAACGCGCGATACTAAATCTTCAAAGTTTTTATCTGTTTCTTCTTGGGCTTGTTTCTCTTCTTCATTATCAAGGTCACCAAGGTTCAAATCACCTTTAGCCACAGATTGCAGTTGCTTGCCATCAAACTCAGTTAATGAGTTAGTTAACCACTCATCAACACGATCAGCGAATAATAATACTTCGATGCCTTTCTTACGAAAGACTTCTAAGTGCGGGCTATTTTTCGCTGCAGCAAAGCTTTCAGCAGTGATGTAGTAAATCTTGTCTTGTTTTTCTTGCATACGACTAACGTAGTCTGCAAGCGAAACTGTTTGCTCTTCTTTACCCGTTTCCGTTGATGAAAAACGAATTAGTTTTGCTAAAGCATCTTTATTAGCAGCATCTTCACCCGGGCCTTCTTTAATCACTTGACCGAATTCAGTCCAGAATGTCGCATATTTTTCAGGCTCATTTTTAGCCATTTTAGACAATTCGCTTAATACTTTTTTCACTGATGCAGTACGGATGCTATCAATGGTTTTGCTGCCTTGTAAGATCTCACGTGAAACATTCAACGGTAAATCATTAGTATCAATCACACCGCGAATAAAACGGAGGTAACGAGGCATTAATTGCTCAGCATCTTCCATAATGAACACACGTTTCACATATAATTTAAGGCCGTGCATGCGATCACGATCCCATAAATCAAACGGTGCTTTTGCTGGAATATAAAGTAGTGAGGTATATTCAGTTTTACCTTCTACTTTGTTATGGCTCCACGTTAGTGGATCTTGGAAATCATGAGCGATTTGCTTGTAGAATTCTTTATAGTCGTCTTCGCTAATTTCGTTCTTAGACAATGTCCATAAAGCAGTCGCTTTATTAACTGTTTCGTCTTCTAAGACAACTGACTCATCAATTTTACCTTCTTCGTTAGGCACAGCATCTTTTTGCATAACAATAGGAAGGTTAATGTGATCTGAGTATTTAGTAATGCAGTTACGTAAACGCCAGCTGTTTAAAAACTCTTCTTGATCTTCACGTAGGTGCAGAATAATTTCAGTACCACGTGTTGGCTTATCAATAGTTTCAATAGTGAAATCACCCTTACCTTCAGATGACCATTCAACACCGTGCTCGGCAGTTAAACCAGCACGACGTGTTCTTAACGTTACTTTGTCAGCAACAATAAAAGAAGAGTAGAAACCAACACCAAATTGACCGATAAGTTGCGAGTCTTTTGATTGATCGCCAGTCATATTATCGAAGAATTTTTTAGTACCAGAATTAGCAATGGTACCGATATTATCAATCACTTCCTGACGGTTCATACCAATACCGTTATCAGTGATAGTGATCGTTTTGGCATCTTTATCGAATTCAACACGGATTTTTAATTCAGCATCAGATTCATAGAGTGCATCATCAGAAAGAGCTTCAAAACGCAATTTATCAGACGCATCAGCAGCATTTGAAACCAATTCACGCATGAAGATTTCTTTGTTGCTATATAACGAGTGGATCATCAGATCCAATAATTGTGAAACTTCTGTTTGGAAACCTAACGTTTCCTTATGTGCATCAACACCCATTAAAAATGCCTCCATCGGCTTTATTTATCTTAAGCTTCACAGATGGGGGCTTTCAATTAAGAGTTCAAGTACTAAATATTACTAATTCGTTAATAATTAGTCTTTCAAACTGTCTGTTGCTAATTGTGATGCATACTTTTTACTGCCTTCTAGTTTACGCAATATGACATAAAATACTGGCGTAAAAAACAGACCAAAGAAGGTCACACCTAACATACCGGAGAATACGGCAACACCAATATCATTACGCATCTCTGAGCCTGCGCCGGTTGATAATACCATTGGTACTACGCCCATAATGAAAGCAAATGATGTCATCAAGATAGGTCGTAAACGCATATGGCTGGCAGTAATCGCCGCCTTGACCGTTGCCATGCCTTTCATTTCTAATTCACGAGCAAATTCGACGATTAAAATAGCATTTTTACTGGCTAAGCCGGCCAGTACAAACAGACTTACCTGGGTGAAGACATTGTTATCACCATCGGTATACCAAATACCAAACACAGCGGCCAATACCGATAAAGGTACAATTGAAATGACCACCAAAGGTAAAACTAAGCTTTCATATTGAGCGGCCAATACTAAAAAGACTAATAATAAACACAAAGGGAAAACATAAATAATCGTATTACCACTTAATACCTGTTGATAGGTTAAATCGGTCCACTCAAACTCCATCCCAGACGGCAGGTTTTTATCCAATATCTCACTAATTGCATCTTGGGCCTGACCACTTGAATAACCCGGCGCTGCATTACCATTTAAATCAGCAGCTAAGTAACCATTGTAATGAGCTGCACTTTCTGGCCCGTAGCTTTCTTGCATTTCAATAACACTACCCAACGGTACCATCTGACCTTTGTTATTGCGAACCTTTAAGGTCAATACATCTTCAGGGTTATTACGAAACTCACCTTCAGCCTGGGCAATAACCTGATAAGTCCGACCAAATTGATTAAAGTCATTAATATAAAGCGAACCTAAATAAATTTGCATGGTATCAAAGATGTCTTTGATATCTAGACCTAGTTGTTTTGCTTTGGTGCGATCAAGATCTGCATATAACTGCGGCACATTAATTTTATAATTTGAATACACGCTAGTTAATGCTGGATGCTGCCATGCTTGTTGTTGCACTGTAGTCACTACATCGGCAAGCGCTTCATAACCCAAGTTTGCACGATCTTCAATTTGCAGCTTAAAACCACCGGTAGTACCTAAGCCTCGTACTGGAGGTGGTGGGAATATTGCAATAAATGCTTCTTCAATACCAGCAAATTTCTGTTGTAAACGTCCAGCAATCGCATTAGCTGACAGCTCGGGTGTATTACGTTTATCAAACGATTCTAATGAGACAAACACAATCCCAGCACTGGCACTGTTGGTAAAACCATTCACTGACAAACCAGGAAACTGCACTGCGTTTTTCACGCCTGGCTCAGCCAAAGCAATACGACCCATTTCTTTAATGACTTCTTCCGTTCGCCCCATAGTCGCACCATCGGGTAGTTGAGCAAAACTAATTAAGTATTGCTTATCTTGGCCTGGTACAAATCCTTTCGGCAAGGTATTAAAGCCATAAACCGTAGCACCGATTAACACCATATAAATAGTGAATGACAACATTTTATGACCTAATAAACCAGCGACACCCGATGAATAGGCTGTTGAAGATCGTTTGAATACACGATTAAACAGTCTAAAGAAGCCACCAAACACGGTATCCATTGCTCGGGTTAACCAATCTTTTGGCGCATCATGACTACGTAACAACAAGGCAGCCAATGCTGGACTCAAGGTTAAGGAGTTGAAGGCTGATATCACTGTTGAAATAGCAATGGTTAACGCAAACTGTTGATAGAACTGCCCAGTCAAACCACTCACAAAAGCAATCGGTACAAACACCGCAATCAAGGTCAGTGAAATAGCGATAATCGGCCCACTCACCTCACGCATTGCTTTATAACTTGCATCTAACGGTGATAAACCGTCAGCGATATTTCGTTCAACATTTTCCACCACCACAATGGCATCATCGACCACGATACCTATTGCTAATACCAAACCGAATAACGATAGCGTATTAATAGAAAAGCCAAATGCCCACATCAGTGAAAAGGTACCGATAATAGAGACCGGCACCGCCAACAACGGAATAATGGATGCACGCCAGGACTGTAAGAACACCACAACAACAATAACCACTAAGGCTAACGCTTCAAGTAAGGTGATTATGACTGCTTTAATCGAGTCTTTTACGAAAACGGTTGGATCGTAAACAACTTGATATTCCACACCCGACGGAAAGCGAGTTTCTAACTCAGCCATGGTGCTGCGTACATTATCTGAAATATTAATCGCATTGGCGCCAGGCGCTTGGAAAATTGGAATCGCCACGGCTGGTTGGCTATCCAACATGGCATTTAAACTATAATCTGCCGCTTTTAACTCGACTCTGGCCACATCTTTTAAACGGGTAATTTCGCCGTTATCACCAGCACGAATAATAATATTCTCAAATTCTTCCGCTGTTTCTAAGCGGCCTTTGGCATTAATCGGTAACTGCACATCTATAGGCGTACTCATCGGTGCGCCACCAATAATACCGGCAGCAACTTGCAGATTTTGTTCACGAATAGCGTTAACTACATCAGATGCCGATAAGAAATGTTCGGCTACTTTTTCAGGGTTTAGCCAAATACGCATCGCATAGTCACCTGAACCAAATAACCGTACAGCACCTACACCCTCAACTTTAGCTAACTCATCTTTAACATGCATCAATGCATAGTTACGTAGGTATAACTCATCGTAACTTTTATCGGGTGAGACCAAATGCACCACCATGGTTAGATCAGGTGAGCTTTTAACCACGGTTACGCCAATTTGTCTGGTGACTTCAGGTAAGCGAGGCAAGGCTTGAGAAACTCTGTTTTGCACCATCTGTTGAGCGAGATCGACATCGGTACCAATTTTAAACGTTGCTGTCAGCGTCATTCGACCATCTGAAGTCGCTTGTGAAAACATATACAGCATGTTTTCAACACCACTTAATTGCTCTTCTAATGGTCTTGCTAATGTTTCAGCAATCACTTTTGGATTAGCCCCAGGAAAAGAGGCATTGACCACCACAGATGGTGGCGCTACTTCTGGGTATTCAGAAATCGGTAATTGAAACATCGCCAACAAGCCGGCGATAAGAATCATTAACGACAATACACCCGCAAAAATAGGTCGATCGACAAAGAATTTAGATATATTCATTTTTTAATTCGTCTAGATATTTATAAATTACTAGCATCAATAGCTAGCAGTATTGATTATTTAGTTGGTTCTGACTTGATCGTCACTGCCATGCCAGGGCGAATATGTGACAAACCATTGACCACAATTCGTTCACCTTGTTGCAAGCCACGAGTGACTACACGTTGACCGTTATGGGACTTTCCTAGTTCGATTTCACGATAAACAACGGTAGTGTTGCCATCAATGATATAGGCAAATTTCTTATCTTGATTGGTACCAATAGCACGCTGGTCAATCAGTAACGCTTCACTTTCAGACGCTGCTCCCAGTCGAATATCAACATACATACCCGGCGTTAATACACCATCAGTATTGTCAAAAATAGCACGGGTGCGAATGGTGCCACTAGAACTATCTAGTTGATTATCAAACGAGTGAACCTGGCCGTGATAAACCACACTGTCATCAGCTGCCAACGTAAGCTCCACTGGCATTTCATTAACTTTTAATGTGCCACGAAGTGATTGAATATAGGTTTTCTCATCAACATCAAATTCAGCATAAAACTGCTGATCAGCAATTATTGTCGCTAAGATCGGCGCGTTCATTTCAGATTCAATGATATTACCAACGGTTAATTTGGCATTACTCATTCGACCATTAAAGGGCGCTTTAATATAGGAATAATTTAGATTAAGTTTTGCCTCAACTAATGCACTTTCAACTTCTCTTATTGCTGCTGAAGCCACTGCATATTCATTACTCGCAGCATCGAAAATACTGTCTGAAATCAACTTTTTTTCAACTAATTTTTGCGTTCGTTGTAATTCATCTTTTGCCAATTTAGCGCGTGATTTTGCTGAGACTAATTGCGCTTCCACTCGCTTCACGACTGCTTGCTGAGGTCGAGGATCAATTAAAAATAACAGGTCACCTTTTTTAACCATCTGACCGTCTTCAAATGCTACTTTTTGAATCTCGCCACTGGTTAAAGGTTTGATATCTGCACTATCCACTGGCACGATTCGACCTGAAAATCGCGACCAAAAACGTAATGTCTCTGTTGTTAGTTCGACCACTTCTACTACTGGCGCTGGAGGAGCGGCAGTAACTTCTGCTGCCGATTCTGTCTCTGCTGTATTAGCTTCGCCACTGTAATAGTTCAAAGCAAAAAAAGTAATAACAGCAATAACCAAGCTTGTTTTTAACAATGTTTTAGATGTTGTTGAGGATGAGGCGCTCATTACTATGGCTCTCCAAGTAGCAGGTGATAAATAATTTAATGACTAGACTGAAACAACTTTAATTATGCTGAGTAATCTTAAGCCGTAAAATAATACATACCGATCGGTATGTTTGTCAATTAACCACGAGTTTAACAGGCAAATACCCTATTATTTAATAATCAACTATCTTATTGTCAAGATTAAAAATAATACCCTTCTAATCTTTCATGTTGATGACAAACCGATTGGTATTTATAATTAACTTTATTACTTAGTTACACAAGAGTTAGATAATGTCAGAGCTTGAAACTCGAGAACGTTTATTAGAAGTCGCTTTAGACTTGATTTGGCAAAGCAATTATAACGCTGTTGGTGTCAATGAAATCTGTAAGCAAGCAGGTGTCAGTAAAGGCGCGTTTTATCATCACTTTAAATCTAAAGCGAGCCTATTTTGTGAAGCGACTCATTATTATTGGCAAGTGATAAAACAAGATCTCGATAGCCTTTTCTCTCCGCTCCACACACCTGTCGAGCAACTCGAAAACCTAATTCACTTTTTACTGACTGCCAAACTCGGCGACAAATCAGACGATGCAGTGCATGGCTGTCCATTTTTTAATGCCGGCGCTCAAATTGGTACAGATAACCAAGAAGTTCAGACCGCACTGCGGATGATGTCTGAATCAGCCATTAAATATAACCTCGCTTTAGTTAAAGGCTTACAAGCTGGTAATTACCTCACTGACGATCAGGAGCCAGAACAACTGTCCCGGTTAATTTATCAATATATTCACGGCGTGATGAGTTTCTCACAACTATGTGATGACATAGATCACGCCCGACAAGATTTAGCACAAGGCTTATATCGCTTATTAGGCTTAAAACGTGACTTATGGTTTGTCACCCAACCTACCTGGCAAGCAAAAGACTAATCTTTTTGTTTAAGTTCCACCGTTTTGAGTCGCTACCTTGTTATAAGCTACTAAGTAGTCAGGAGCTCGTCCATGGAAATCCAACCTTTCGGCCAGCAAGTTCAACAACTTGCAAAATCAGATGATAAAAAAGAAACCGGCTCCCTTGGGCAAACGGTGTCTGCTTTAGCCCACTCTAAAAACCAACTCAATGCCGCCATTTTACAATCGAACGCCAATGTCAGCTTAAGTACAGGCAATGAATCATTATCGTTACTCTATAAAACAGCGATAGAGGGTATTAATGATGCGCTGCAAGCCACGCACGGTGATAATGCCATCCAAGAAGCTTATGACTCGGGCTTAGATGTTAGTCCTGAAGCCACAGCAGAACGGATCGTTTCTCTAAGTACCGCATTTTTTGGCTCTTACCAACAGCAAAACCCAGAACTCTCATTGGAAGAAGCTGTAGTTCAATTTACCGACATTATCAGTGGTGGCATTGATCAAGGCTTTGGCGAAGCCCGTGACATATTAAGTGGTTTGCAAGTGCTGAATGGTGATATTGCTAGCAATATTGATAAGACCTATGAATTAGTACAAAGCGGGTTAACATCATTTGTAGAAAGCTATATAAATAGTCCTCAATAAACGCTCGTTGTCTGCTACATTAGAACAATGTTTCCGACATTGGAGCGTCAGAGTTTATGCCTGAAAAAAAATTACGCATCCTGACCTATAATATTCATAAAGGATTTAGCGTTGGCAATCGCCGTTTTATCTTGCACCAGTTGCGAGAAGCATTAGTTCAGTCTGATGCTGACATATTATTCCTGCAAGAAACTCAAGGTGAACACTTAAAGCATAAAAACCGTGAAAAAAACTGGCCTGATTGTTCACAAATTGAGTTTATCGCTAAAGATGTGTGGTCGCATTCAACCTATGGCAAAAATGCCGTCTATAAATTAGGTCATCACGGTAATGCCATTTTAAGTAAATACCCGTTAAGTCATTGTGAAAATATCAATGTATCTCCTGTTTCATGGGCCAGTCGTAGTCTATTGCATGCCACAGTTCAACTGCCGAATAGTGAGCAAGCACTGCACATAATCTGCATTCATCTTGGCCTTATTGGCTATGAACGCCGCCAGCAATTTAAACAACTATCAGATCGTATTGATCAACATATCTCGCCAGATGCACCGCTAATCATCGCCGGTGACTTTAATGATTGGACTGGCCAAGCTGAAAAGAGACTTTATCGTCATTTAGAGCTCAAAGAAGCCTATAAAACCTTGCATAACCAATATGCTCGAACCTGGCCAGCTTGGTTACCCATGTTGCAAATGGACCGAATTTATTATCGCGGCATTAAGCCTATTTATTGTGACCGACCTTCACAACCGATCTGGAAACGTTTATCCGATCACTCCCCCCTATTGGCAACCTTTAAATATTAGTCATGTTTACCTTAAAGCAGTTAACGACGATACCTAACCTATTAACTTGCTCGCGGTTTATATTTGCACCCATTTTATTGTGGTTTGCCGCGCAGCAAAATGAAGTGGGGTTTCTGATTTTATTAATGATTAGTTTCACTACTGATGTATTAGATGGCATGACCGCCAGGCTGTTAAATCAAAGCTCAGAACTAGGCGCCAAATTAGATACTTTTGCCGA
This sequence comes from Methylophaga sp. 41_12_T18, assembly GCA_002163115.1. Taxonomy (GTDB): domain Bacteria; phylum Pseudomonadota; class Gammaproteobacteria; order Nitrosococcales; family Methylophagaceae; genus 41-12-T18. The sequence goes on from MAAI01000028.1 coordinate 18,508, forward strand.
TATTATTATTTACACCACTATTGCTATATCAGCTTGGTGGTTATGGCCTGATACAGTTTTACAACAACTCAACTATTTTATTGTGATTGTCGTGAGCTACTTAGCTCCCATTATGATCGGCTTTATCAAGTTCAGAGCCTTAACCAGTTATCACACTTGGCTGGTTAAGTTCGCAGTAGTCGTTGTCGCCTGTGCCTTTTTTATTTTATTTATCTTCGGCCTTGCATGGCCCCTGCATCTCGCAAGCTTAATAGCAGTAGTTGCTGCCATTGAGGAAATAGCCATTACGCTCATATCTAAAAAGCTACAGTCTGACATTGCTTCAATTTGGCTATTATTACGCCGTTAACGGCCACGACTTAATCACTCGATAGTCAACGCCGTGCTCCGTTGAAACCGAATGTATTAATGCAAAGGAAGTTGCATGCCAGTCAATTTCAGCTGGAGTAGCCACTTCAGGCAGTTGCTTAAGGTTTCTCGCTAAAGTGATGTGAGCAGTATAAGTACGATTGTCTAATATCACACCATGCTCTATAGCTCGTTGTCGTATCTGCTCAACCAACGCCAATAAAGACTGCGGCTGATACTGGCTGGTTAAACATAAAATGCCACATTTTTGCTGCCAAAGCGTTAGCTGATCAAATGTCAGATCAATGGCAGCAGATTTAATATCGCTCACTGCTTCAGTGATATTTTTCTGCTGTTCATCATCAACTTGTCCTAAAAAAACAAGCGTGACATGTAAGTTATCCGTTTTAACTTTTTTAAGTTTTGGCTCTGTCAGCTGTTGATCAAACTGAACAATTTTTTGCCTTGTTTTCTCATCTGGCCACAATGCAAAAAATAACCGTTTCATAACTTAAGCATGATCGCGTAAAAACACCCAATCATCACCTTTCGACATTTCAGCACTAAAATAGTAACCATCGGTATCAAATGCTTTTAACTGTTCAGGCTCATCGATGTTGTTATCGATAATATAACGCGTCATCAAACCACGCGCCTTTTTGGCATAGAAACTAATGATTTTATATTGACCGTTTTTAGAGTCTTTGAAAATTGGCGTAATAATTCTGGCATTTAAATTCTTCGCATCAACCGCTTTGAAATACTCATTAGAAGCCAAGTTAATCAACGTCTCATCAGCCATCGCCGGATCAGCAGCTAAATGCTCGCGTAATTGCTCGCCCCAAAATTGATACAAATTTTTGCCTTTTTTATTGGCAAACTTAGTACCCATTTCCAAACGATAGGCTTGCATCAAATCTAATGGTTTTAAAACACCATAAAGACCCGACAATATGCGCAAATGTTGCTGAGCAAACTCAAGCCCTTTTTCATCCAAAGTTTCAGCATCTAAGCCCGTATAGACATCGCCCTTAAAAGCAAACACGGCTTGTTTGGCATTATCTAAATCAAATGGAGTATGCCATTGCTCAAAACGAGCGGCATTTAAACCAGATAGTTTGTCGCTCAACTTCATCAAGCTGGCAATATCTGTTGCGCTAAGCAGTGTTAGTTCATTAATCAGTTGTTGGGATTGCTGTAGAAAAACAGGCTGACTGTGTGAGTTTACAGGTGGTTCTGACTCAAAATCTAATGTTTTAGCGGGTGAAATAACAATGAGCATGTTTTATCCAAAAGCAATGTGTAATCGCCAGATAATAACATGCTCACCTGTTAAATTTCAGTAGTGTTTCACCCTCTGATACAAGCCATATAACGACTTATTGAAAGTGTTTTTGAATACTCGTTAAACCTGCAACATAAATACCCGCAGTTCCTTCAATAGCATCACTATCAGTAACATCTGTTGCAGCATCAAATGTAGAGCTCCAAGTGACCATAGATTGACCATTTTCTGCTGGTTTCACAGTGATAGTACCCACATAATCAGCGACAGGCAGTTTTGATGCCGTAATTGCATAGCTATATGTTTTGTCATCGTTATTAAGTTCAACCAATTTTTCAGTAATCGTATCGCCATTACCTAAAGTTAAAACACGAACTGCGCCTGTTGATTGACTGTTACCTTCTGTTAATTCACTGGCAACAACCACTGGGTGCCAAACATCAAGATGGTTAAAGTCACCAATCAATTTCCAAGTTGTTTCAGGGCTAGCATTAACAGTAATTTCTCTTTTTACCGTCAAGTCACCCGCAAAGTTAGCCATCGAAGTTGCTAATAATAAAGTGGCAGCCAACAGTTTAGTTTTTGTAAAAGTGTTCATTTTATTTTTAATCCGTTTAAATTAAGGCAATCGTTAGTATGTTTTCTGCAACGACTATGTCACTGCAAAACAACACCTGTTCATCTATTCATTGTTAATTGATTTTCTCTACTATAGAGACGGTATAAAGACTTATTGAAAGTGTCTTTGTAAGCTATTTAGCCCTGCGTCATATACACCGGCAATGGTATTAATGGCTTCTTCATCATTGACACCTTTAGCATCAAAGCTTGATGTCCAACGTACAATTGATTTGCCGTCATCGGTTGCAATTACGCTTATTTCAGAAACATAGCCTTCAACAGGTAATGGAGATTCAGTAATTGCATAGCTATAACTATTATTCTCATTGTTATGCGATAGCAGCTTTTCAGTGATTGCAGCACCGTTACCTAAAGTGAGGACACGAACCGCACCAGCAGTATCTTCTTTACCGGAAGTTAATTCACTTGCAACAACAACAGGGTGCCAAACATCAAGGTGATTAAATTCACCAATCATTTTCCAGGTTGTAGCTGGGCTAGCATTAACGGTGATCTCTTTATTAACTTCCAGTGAACCGGCCACACTCGCCATCGAAGCTGTTAATAAAAGTGCTGATGTCAGTAGTTTAGTTTTCGTAAGAAAAGTCATTTTATCTATCCAAAGTCAAGTAACGGGAATTACATTATGCTGATTTGGCTAGGACAAAATAAATATCCATCACGGACTATTCCTTTAGGAATAGATAGTCTTAATAACGATCAAATAAGTGTTTATTTTCGATGTGACAACCATAAATATAAGTCGCTAGATTTAACCGGTTTCATCATTAAGTCGGCGTTGAAGGCCTGCACTTTTTCTACTACATCACTGTCTGCCGTACCGGTTATAAATAAGGTAGGCACTGTTGCTTCAAAGTGGTCATAGATACGTTGTACGAGACTTAAGCCTGTCTCATTGATTAACTGGTAATCTGCCACCACTTTGTCAGGCAGTATCGGAGCCTGAGCTAATATTGTGGTCAGTTCGTCTGATGATGCAATCGTCACTACAGCACAGCCCCAATGATTGAGTAGCTGATCCATGCCGAAGCGAACATCTTCATCATCTTCAATCACCCAGATAGTCTTATGTAGCGAAGCAAGTACATCTACTTCTGGTAAGGGGTTTTTGACCCATTGTTGATCACCATAAGGTACATCAACATAAAACTGTGATCCTTTGTTTAGTTGCGTCCTAAAGCCTGTATTAAGATCCAAAACCTCAGCTGTTTTAGCGACTATCGATAATCCTAAGCCTAGTCCTTTATCTGATAACTGTTTCGCTTGTTCATCTCGGTAGAACTCATCAAATAGTTGTGCTTGGCTTTGTTCACTCATGCCGATACCGGTATCAATCACACAAGCTCGAACAGTGTGTTGCCTGCGTCGGCAGCCAAGCACAATTTTACCGTGCTCGGTATATCGCAACGCATTAGACAAGTAATTACGGACTATTTGCTCAAACAAAGTCTGATCGGTATACACACAGGCACTCGTTTGCACGACCACTAACTCAAGTGATTTATGTTTAAGCTGTAACTCAATCTCAGTCGCTAATTTATCAAATACAGTTTGCAGGTAAAAATGGCTATTTTTACCTTGTAGGCTGCCGGACTCTAACAAGCTCATGTCTAATAAAGCACCAAACATTTCGTTCATGCCATCAACCGCTTGTGTAATGCGATGCGTTAAATGTTGTTGCTGTTGGTGCTCTTTTGTCTCCGCCAGCAACCCCGTTAATAAACCGATCGTGTGTAAAGGTTGGCGCAGGTCATGACTTGCTGCCCGCAATAACTGAGATTTAGCCATATTGGCTTTATCTGCTTCTACTTTTAACTGACGCTGAATTTCTAATTGCGATGTTGTGCCAGCTAAATCAGTAGATAACTCAGTAACTTGTCTACTTTTAACTAAGGATATAAATAGGTATATGGTCAATAACAAGGTAATTAAACCACCGGAGAATAGACCTATATAAGGTAACCAAGTTTGGCTGATGCTAGTGGATGACTGTGGAAAGACAGCCAATAACCACTGCTTGTCTGCCACGATAATTGGAAAACTCCAATGAGGACTCGCATTAAGCTTAACCCCATCAACGGTGGTTAACTGTTCGCTTGAGCTATACAACAACTGTTGGCTAGAACTATTGCCATCATAAAGCGCAATATTAAGTTGGCCGTACTCAGTAACAAAACTGTCAGTAAATAAAGCATCAAAATTGTATACACCGATCACAAAGCCTAATAGTTGTTTTTTCCATGCTTGGGCCTCATCAAACACCGGGTGAAATGCTTGAAATCCAGAGACCACATTTTTATTGTTAAAAATGGACAGGTGCTGGGTAATAGTCGTTTGCTGAGTCTTCTTTGCCTTATTCATTACTCTTAAGCGAGAAGGTATTGAAGCAATATTTAACCCTAAACTTAGCGAACCTACCCGTGATGGAAATAATGACCGTAGTGGAAAATACTCTTGCTCGCCCTCGACTGGTCTAGCGATACCATGACCGGTAATTTCATGAATCTGAAAATCATGTTCACCAGTAGACTGCATCGCATGTTCAAACTGGCTTTTATCTTGATGACTGATTCGCACAGCCCAAGCTAGCCCCAAAGTACCCGCGTGATAATGGGTATCAGTCTCTACAAAATGGGCTAACTTTTCCTTTGAGATATCGCCGGTATCAGAATAAAGTGCCGCAACACTTTTTAATGAGTCTAATGAGATATCTAATTTAGTTTGGATTTGCTCAACTTGAGTTCGAGCATACTTTTCTGTTGCTAAGTAAAGACGCTCTTTTGAAATTGCTTGTAGCTCAATGAAGCCCATCATCGACAATACTAGGCCTATAACTAAAACAGATAAGGCTAATAACGCTTCGAAGCGTATCTTGTTTTTGTTAACTAATTGTTGAAATAAAGCCATTGATTGCTACCTGGATGGTGAATTTTCAGCTTAGATAGTAAACCACACTCTCTTGCTTAAAGTTAATTTTGCTTAATATGGGCGTAATAATTACCTTTTCGTGCTAATTCCACTATTATTCATGCCATGAAAATTTTGATTGCCGATGATCACGAACTCTACCGCGATGCCTTATCAATACTTGTTCAACGTTTAGAACAAGGAACTGAGGTTCAGCAAGCCTGTAATTTCACTGAATTACTAGAGCGACTTAAGCAGCAGTCTGGCTGGGATGCAATTTTAATTGATTTAAACATGCCTGATCTCAACTACTATCAAGGCATCAGCCAACTAACCCAAGACTATGCCAGTATTCCAGTCATTGTCATCACTTCGTCTGAAGATCCAAATGATACCCAGCAAGCATTAAAAGCTGGCGCTTTGGGCTATATGAAAAAGTCGATGAAAAGTGATGATATGCTTAATGCATTACGACTGATGTTAGAAAGTGGCATATCAATACATCCAGTCACAGATACCGGTTCGCAAACAGTACTTTCTTCTGCAACTGAATTGCAACAAGCCTTAACCCCTCGCCAATACCAAGTCTTACAACAAATCTGTGAAGGTAGTTCTAATAAACGCATTGCCTTAGATTTAGGCTTAAGTGAAGGTACCGTTAAATTGCATGTTCGAGCGATATTAACCACCTTGCAAGTATCAAATCGTACTGAAGCGGCAATGAAAGCCAAACAATTACTCTTAACGGAATAGCTATGAACAACGTTTTTTCTCGCGTGATCGCCGCCATTGATTGTTTCACTGAATGGACTGGTCGCAGCGTTTCTTGGTTAGTATTGGCTATGGTAATAGTGATTTGTTATGACGTGGCCATGCGTTACTTATTTCAGCAAGGTTCGGTCGCCCTTCAAGAGCTAGAGTGGCATTTATTCGCACTGCTTTTTTTATTGAGTGGAGCTTACACCTTAAAACATGACGAACACGTGCGAGTCGACATTGTCTTCCAAAGCCGCCTTTTATCAGATAAACATCGCGCGCTAATCAATATAGCTGGCATCGTATTATTTTTATTTCCATTTTGTGGCCTCATTTTATATGCAGGCTGGTCATTTGCCGAAAATGCTTATTTCTATAACGAAGGTTCACCAGATCCAGGTGGACTACCCAATCGCTATTTATTAAAAGGCAGCATCTTATTGGCCTTTGCATTACTGATTATTCAAGGTATCGCTGAACTTCTCCGTAATATTTTAAAACTACAAAATACGGAGAACAACTAATGGAAGTTTGGGCATTAGTCATGTTTGCAGTGTTATTCCTGCTGTTACTAGCCGGATTTCCAGTTGCCTTTACACTAGGCGCGGTATCGCTTGGCTTTGGCAGTGTATTTCTAGGTTTGGACTTCTTTAACCTGCTGCCTCATCGTATCTGGGGCATCATGACCAACTTCACCCTATTGGCCGTGCCCTTATTTGTCTTTATGGGCGTCATTTTAGAAAAGTCAGGCATTGCAGAAGAACTACTTGAAACCATGGGCCAATTATTTGGCCGAGTTCGTGGCGGCTTAGCAATATCAGTCGTGATCGTTGGTGCCTTATTAGCTGCCACTACTGGTGTTGTAGGTGCCTCTGTAGTAACCATGGCAGTCATTGCCTTACCCGTGATGTTAAAGAATGGTTACGCTCCTAGCTTAGCCGGTGGCACGATAGCAACCTCAGGCACATTGGGTCAAATCATTCCGCCTAGTATTATCCTTATATTATTAGGTGATGTTATTGGCGTACCGGTAGGCCAATTATTTATTGGTGCAGCTGTTCCTGGCGCCTTATTAGTGCTCGGCTATATCACATATATCGGTTTTATTGCTTGGCAGAATCCAGCTCTAGCGCCTGCTATTTCATTTCCTTCACACTCTACTGAAAACTTAGGCTATAAAATACTTAAAAGCTTATTGCCTGCTTTAAGCTTAATTCTTGCTGTTTTAGGCTCGATCTTCTTTGGTATCGCCTCACCAACAGAGTCAGCGGCGGTAGGCGCCTTAGGCGCAATACTATTAGCGATCAGTCATCGTAAACTAAGCTTAGAAAAACTCAATAAGGCCATGCAACAAACCACTCGGCTCACTAGCATGGTATTTTTGATTCTAATCGGTGCCACTGCGTTTGGGCTGGTATTTGTTGGTATGGGCGGTGACAAACTGATCTTTGATATTTTCAGTGGCTTGCCTGGTGGAAAATGGGGATTTTTAATCCTCAGCATGGTGCTGATTTTTGTTTTAGGTTTCTTCTTAGACTTTATTGAAATCTGTTTTATTGTCGTGCCAATCATTGCACCTATTGCCATTCATATGGGACTTGATCCGCTGTGGTTCGCTTTATTAATTGCACTTAATTTACAGACCTCGTTTTTAACGCCACCATTTGGTTTTTCTTTGTTTTATCTTAAAGCCAGTGCTCCGACATTAAAACTACAAGATATCTATCGAGGAGTTATTCCTTTTATAGTCATTCAAGTCATCGTTTTAGCGCTCGTTATTAGCTTCCCATCACTCACTTTATGGCTACCTGGCTTAATGGAGTCAAACTAAAAAATAGGCTCTTTTGTAACAAATGCAATTAAAGCGCCTATAATAAAAGTCGATACATTAGATAGGCATAGTAAAACTATAACAAAGCAAAATTAAACCTGATAAAGATCTTGAAGCGTAATCAATCGACTAGCTTGGGGGAAGTATCATGAATAATAAACAAAAGCTTGAATGGACAGAAACTAAAGATCAAATGCCTGATGTTGGTCAGAAAATCATTGTCTTTCTTTGGATGGACGAAACCGTATCACAAGCATGGTGGAACGGTGAGCACTACGTTTTAGCTGCGGCTGATGAACAAGGGATCGTGACTATCTATAAGGTACTGCCTATAGCGATTAGTCATTGGAGCTCAATGCCTGAACTGCCCATAACGTCTAATAGCGTTGACGATAGTGCATGGCAGCAACAACCGGCACAAACTGTACATTAACTCAGTTAAGCTGATAGTTCGTTTATGACAGTTCGAACTTAAAAGCTCGTACGTCGTTAATATTACGCTTGTTTAATGCCAGCATTAGCAAGCGATCTAACCCTAATGCCACGCCACTACACTGCGGAATGCCAGCAGTCATGGCAGCTAATAAGTGCTCATCGACAGGTATTGTTTTCGTATTTTTCTGCTGTCTAACTTGGTTATCTGAATGGAAGCGGTGACGTAATTCATCGGCATCTAATAATTCATCATAGCCATTGGCTAACTCCATGCCCCCAGCATAAAGCTCAAAGCGTTTAGCGACATCATTGCCCTGCCCATCTTTATCCACTTTTGCCAATTGTGCTTGTGATGCTGGAAAGTCATAAATGAATACCGACATATTCATTGCCGCCAACCGTGGCTCAATGACATAACTCATAATGAGTTCGAGCCAACCATCACGGTTCATATCTAAATCTGCTGGTAAGCCAACAATTCGCTTGGTAACAAAAGACTGGATTTCATCATCAGAACAGGTAAAAACATTGAACTTACAAAAAAACTCGAAGATGCCGCGATAGCTAAACCGTAATACTGGAGCCAGGTTAAATACTTGTTGAACTAAGTCATTGACTTCATCCATCAACTGAAACAGTGTCAGTTCAGGACGATACCATTCCAACATGGTAAATTCTGGCGAGTGTAGCCGACCACTTTCACCATTACGAAAAACCGGTGCTATTTGATAAATAGATCCTGATTGAGCAGCTAATAAACGCTTCATTGCAAACTCAGGAGAAGTTTGCAAAAAATATGGCTGCTTTTTATCGGAACCTAGGGGAGAAAAGTCAGTATAAAAACTATCTAAATACGGCGCTGTAGGAGCCGCTTGTGACAAGATAGGGGTTTCAACTTCTAATACATCACGCTGAGCAAAAAAAAGGCGGACATCAGCAATAAGCTGTGCCCGCTTTTTTAATATATCTATGTCAGCTGATGGTTGCCATGTTGATGTCATAACTCAACAACCTATTTTATTTATTATTATTATTTTATAAAAATATGGATATGGAACTTAATAAACTGACTTATTTTTTAGCTCGTTCAACGTATTCAGCACTACGTGTATCAATACGTAATAGATCACCGACATTCATAAATAACGGTACACGAACTACTGCACCTGTTTCTAAAGTTGCAGGTTTACCACCAGTACCGGCAGTATCACCTTTCAGACCAGGATCAGTCTCTGTCACTTCTAAATTAACAAAGTTAGGCGCGGTTACCAGTAAAGGTGAACCGTTCCACTGGGTGACAGTGTAGACATATTGTTCTTTTAACCATTTTTTGCAATCTTCTATCGCATTGGCATCGGCGGCGTGCTGTTCAAATGTAACCGCATCCATGAAATACCAGAATTCACCATCGGTGTAAGAATATTCTAATTCCACTTCCATTACGTCAGCGCCTTCAACCTTGTCACCAGATTTAAAGGTTTTCTCGTTTACACGGCCTGTTTTTAAATTACGAAATTTAACACGGTTAAATGCTTGTCCCTTACCAGGCTTAACTAACTCATTTTCGATGATGCTGCATGGGTCACCATCCAACATAAATTTGAGTCCGGATTTAAATTCATTTGTACTAAAATTTGCCATGGCAACCTCTTTTAGGCGACGATCAACATCTGTTTAAAAATTAAAGCGCATCATGATACCGCAAACCAACACCCGGGTGATAAAACAACCATGGCAAACAGCCTTGACCAATGCTATTAAAGATCCAGAAGAACTGCTGTCACAGCTAGGTTTGTCAGGGAAACTATCTGCTGTTACTAATGATGTCATCAAACAGTTCCCACTACGTGTTACGCAAAGTTATATCAATAAAATGCGCTATGGCGATCCGGAGGATCCATTATTACGTCAGGTCTTCCCGTTAATCGATGAAAATATTGATGCTGATAACTTTGTGGCCGATCCAGTAGGTGATCATTTGGCGATTACCACGCCAGGGCTGTTACAAAAATATCAGGGCCGTGCCTTATTACTCACTACCGGTGCCTGTGCCATTCATTGCCGCTATTGTTTTCGCCGCCACTTTCCTTATGGCGATAGCAATCCACTCGCCAGTCAGTGGCAACAAACTCGTGAAACAATTACTAATGATACCAGCATCAACGAAGTCATTTTAAGCGGTGGTGATCCACTTGCCTTGTCCGATAATAAATTAGCCTCACTGGTCAGCGATATAGAGAAGATAAGTCATATTAAACGCTTACGTATCCACACACGCTTACCTGTGGTCTTACCCGAGCGAGTCGATAAGCATTTATTACAGTGGATGACTGACAGTCGTTTGCACATCATCATGGTCATTCATGCTAATCATGGCAATGAAATTGATGCTGATGTAGAACAAGCTTTAAAGCAGTTACAGCAAGCCGGCTGTCAATTACTCAACCAATCCGTACTGTTAAAAGGTATTAACGATGACGTTGATAGCTTAGTAGATTTAAGTGAACGTTTAGCAGATACGGGCGTGATGCCGTATTACCTTCACTTAATGGATCGCGTGGCCGGTGCCAGTCACTTTGATGTCGATGAGAAGGTTGGGATTACTTTGATTGAAAAGCTACGTAATGTATTACCTGGCTACCTTGTGCCTCGTTTAGTTCGAGAGATACAAGGTGAAGCCAGTAAAACAAGTATCAGTTAGCGTTGTGATACTGGCGTGTAATCACGCAGTTCACTACCAACATAAATTTGTGTAGGACGGTAAATACGGTTATTTGAAATTTGTTCGCGCCAATGTGCTAGCCAACCTGCTGAACGTGCTACTGCAAATAATGCCGTGAACTGATCAGCTGGAATGCCCATTTCTGAGTATAAAATACCTGAATAGAAATCAACATTCGGGTATACACCCTTGTGACCTAAGCGATCTGCACAGACCTCTTCAACTTTCATCGCAATTTCGAAGGTGTCGTCTAAAGTACCGCCACGTTCTTCCATTAATTGGCCAAACAGTTTGCTTAGGATAGTGGCACGTGGATCTTTAACTTTATATTCACGATGGCCCATGCCCCAAATAACTTCTTTGTTCTTTAAGCGACCATCAACCCATGCTTCCACTTTATCGACCGAACCAATTTCTTTCAACATAGTAAGTACTTGCTGGTTAGCCCCGCCATGTAACGGTCCTGACAAGGTACCAATCGCACCTGAAATGACACTGTATGGTGTTGCAAGGGTTGAACCAGACACTAATGCTGAGAAGGTAGACGCATTTAAAGTATGTTCCGCATGTAGAATCAGACAAACATCCATGATTCTAGCCATCATTGGATCAGGCTCTTTACCAGTGAACATATATAGTAGATTTTCAGCTACCGACAAATCATCGCGGGGTTCAATTGGATCGTAGCCCTGACGCATGTGTTCCCACATAGCAACCAGTGGTGCCATTTGCGCGATAATATTCACTGTCATATTGCGAATATAGTTGGTGTCTTCACACACATCAGCATTAGTCAGACATTCAGTGCCCGGATAAAACATGCCCAAACTTGATACTGCTGTTTGCAACATATCCATTGGATGGCCAGTGGCCGGGAAGTGACGCATCATTTCACGAATATGATATTTAATTCGATAATGCTTTCGCAGCTGTCCAGTGAAGCCATTCAGCTTAGTGGCTGTTGGTAACTCACCTTCTAATAACAACAATGTTGTTTCTTCAAAGGTGCTATTTTCAGCTAAGGTCTCTAAAGAGTAACCACGATAAGATAATAGACCTTTCTCACCATCAATAAATGAAATAGCTGACTTCGTTGCGGCAACGCCTTCCAACCCTGGTAAAAAATCGCTCATAGCAACCTCATATTTTGATGACAAAAATTGTGGCTCATTATACTGAAAGCTTTTGCTGTGAACAGTCAAAATACAAATTGTATTTCTAACCTTTCAGTTTCATTTCAACAATTGAAAATGAAACTGAGCAAAACCATCACTAAACCAGACTACTTCTTCTATACGAATTTTATAAACTTTCTGCTTCGGCTTAAACAGTAACACATCGCCGGTGTTAGCAAAATTCCGCGACATTAAAATACTGCTATCATCAGCTTTGCTTTGCACATCGAGTAATAAGCAATTTTCGAACACCGGTTTGGCAATGGTTTTTTTAGCAACTTGTATAGATTGCGTATCCTTGCCTAAAACATGAATTCCCATATTCACTTCACCATTTTGCGCTGAAACGTTTAACCAACACACTGTCGCGAGTTGCCAATGTTGCTCCTGTTGTTGCTGAACATCGTTAGCAACCATAACGAGTAATAGCTCACCGACCGCTAATGGTACTTCATCTTGAAACTGGCATTTGATGCGATAACCTCGTGGACTAGAATCCACAACCGACCACAGTGTCGGTTTAACAATGGTCTTTTGCTTAAGCGTTGGCGGTATTTGTTGTTGCTCAGTTAATGTTTCTGTCACTGATAAAGGAATTTTATCCCAGACATCACCCGAGCGATCTTTCTCCTCCCAGTTATTCATACTGCCTACTTGGAGGGAGCCAACAGGTTTAAGGCTAAGTTCTACCTTGTCTGGTTCATCAAGCTCTTCAATTTTCAACTCTGCGAAGATATTGGTTAAACCTTTGATGACACTAACGTTACCTTCAGTTTTAATGCGTTCTGGAATATCTATGTAATGTGCTTTTAGCATCAAAATAAGATAGGTAAGAAAATCTACCGACATGACACTATTTTGCTGTTCGAATGTTCGGCCACCCGCTTTTACCCAAATATCTAGCTGGTTAATCAAGCTAGAGCAATCGATTTTCCAAAAACTATCTTTTGCTTTATGTGCTAATTCATTGATATTGATTGGTCCGCCATCACTGTTGCTATCAATAAAATAGCCATGGGCTTCACTATCGCGATCTTTGCTTATTAAAATACCGTCTAAATCCGTAATAAGTAGCTGGTAAATTTGTTGTAACTGGGAACACTTCAAACTATTTGGCGACACCATAGCTTGTAATAATAATCTTTTATATACCCGTGCAATGGTGACGCTATCGAACTCGGCAATATCCTGTTCCACAACGTCAAGATCATGCAGCTCATGATGGCATGCATAGCTATATAGTTTATGTAATTTTGACCATACTGCTTTGGGTTGTGGTGCATAAAGCAAATAACAAAAATGCAATTGCTCACCCAAATAAAATACTGACTTTAGTGTTAAATCAACATACTTCTTCCGAGATAACCAGCCTGGATTTTTTTTCGCTTGCTGCTGTAATAAATATAAATAACCTTCCGCCATAGAATTATTAAGCTCAGCTACAATTCGAAACAGCTCTTTACTTTCTATGGATAAATTAACCATTCTATGTTGCAAGCCCGATAGAAACCTATCGGCAAACGACTTGATGATCGGCCGTAATACTTCTAATAAGCTATAACGCAATTTATCGGTTAATACGGTTTGGTTTAGGAAATAAAGGTAAGACTCCACTTGTTTACCCGACGTCATCACATCCATCATCGGTAAACTTGTTAACCAAGCTTCTAATTGTTTAGCTGATAATGGCAATGAACTACCATTAATGGCTGACTTTGCCATTAAGTCAAAATCTAAAAACTCCTGTTCAACTGCCATTGACTTATTAACCTCCCTTCACACTTAGTTAACTCAGAGCATCAGCCCAAATATTTTTTGCCCAGGCATTCGCATAAGCTCCTTCTAGCTCGCTTGGTGCGTCCGATACGCCACCGCCCGGCATTGCAATCATTGATTGTTGTTCTTTGTTATATCTATAAACAGCTGCAACATGCACGGCTTGATTATTATCTACAAAGCTATAACACGTGTTATTAATGACTGGTTGTTGCTCAGGTAACTGTTCATTGAATAAAGAGACTATCGCTGCTGCACAGACCTTCGCTTGAGCATTGGCCATATGACCTGACTTTGGTAACTTAGCCGCAATGGCATCGCCAATAATATGCACGTTTTTCTTTACTATTGATTCATAGCTTAGGAAATCGACTTTACACCATCGTTGATCAACATTAATAACGCCAGCTAATTCCGCAACTTTGCCAGCTCTCTGAGGTGGAATTACATTTAAAACATCGGCTGAATAACTATCAAACTCAGTTTCCACAGTCAATGTTGCGACATCAATATCGTCAATCGCATTACTTGGAATATATTCAATAAAATCAGCGTAATACTTCTGCCATGCAGCCTTAAACAAGCCTTTTTTTGACATAATGTCGGCATTGGCATCTAACACGATTAATTTAGCTGTTGGATTATTATGTTTTAAATAATACGCAACCTGACAAGCACGCTCATAAGGTCCAGGCGGACAGCGTAACGGGCCTGTTGGTACCGTCATCACCATGGTGCCGCCTTGCTTCATACTATGTAATTGCTGTTGCAGTAGTGCTGTTTGTGGCCCTGCTTTCCATGCATGAGGAATACGTTGTTGTGCTTGATAACTCGCTAGCATTGGTAAGTCATCGTAGATAAAATCGACACCAGGTGCTATCACCACTCGGTCGTAACTCATTTCTACACCGTCATGTAAGCGAACCTGTTGTTTATCAGTATCAATGGCAACAACCTCGGCTTGAACCGTTTGTATACCTTTATCACTAAGCCCCTGATAATCCTGAGTTAAGTCTTGCAGGCTACGAGTTCCGCCTAACACCAGATTACTCTGTGGACAAGAAACAAATTGAGCATTGCGCTCAATTAATATCACCTCATACTGAGGTCCCCACAACTTGATATATTTAGCAGCGGTGGCACCAGCAAAGCCGCCACCGATGATCACAACTCGACGTTGTTTACGAGTATTAGGTACTGCAAAGATGGTGTTAGGTAGCATAGCTATTGATCCAGCAGCTAGTGCTGTTTTAATAAAACTTCGTCGCTTTAACACCATGACTCTCCTTTTAACTACCCATTACTAATTATGAAACATGCTCACCTATTGCTTGTAGGTCTGCATGATAAGACGATCTGACCATCGGCCCACTAGCCACATGTTCAAAGCCCATTTGTTTAGCAACTTCCGCTAGCTCATCAAATTCTGCTGGCGTAACAAAGCGTTCAACCGCCAAATGATGGCGGCTAGGCTGTAAATACTGGCCTAATGTTAGCATCTTACAATTATGATCACGCAAGTCTTGCATAACCTGATGCACTTCTTCTATTGTTTCACCCAAGCCAAGCATTAAGCCTGATTTAGTCGGCACATTCGGGTGCATTGCTTGGAAGTTTTTGATCAAATCTAATGACCATTGATAATCTGATCCCGGTCGCACTGCCTTATAAAGTCGTGGCACATTTTCCAAGTTGTGATTGAAAATATCGGGCGGATTTTTAGCTAGCTCTTCTAGGGCCTTTTCCATTCGACCACGAAAATCAGGCACTAAAATTTCAATGCGGGTCAGCGGTGCTTGTTGACGAATTTGGCTGATGCATTCACCAAAATGAGTTGCACCACCGTCACGCAAATCATCACGATCTACCGAAGTCACCACCACATGTTTCAACCTCATCGAGGCAATAGTCCGTGCTAGATGCTGTGGCTCATTTTGATCCAATGCATCCGGTCTACCATGGGCAATATCACAAAACGGACAGCGACGCGTACAAATATTACCCATGATTAAGAACGTTGCTGTGCCATGGGTGAAACATTCACCTAAATTTGGACAGTTCGCTTCTTCACATACGGTATGTAAATCATTGTCACGCAATAATTTCTTAAGGCGGATAACTTCTGGGCTACTCGGTGCTTTAGCACGGATCCAAGCAGGTTTACGCTTCGGATCACTCGGTATAATTTTTATTGGAATACGAGATACTTTAGAAGCCCCTTTTAAGGCTTTCACATCACGTTTAGGTTTTACTATTTCAGTTTCACTCATTACTTACCTAACTCGCAACTATGCATTATTACTTAGCATTTGCTGCTTAAATTCAGACACAAAATATTGTTTTGCTTGTTCCATTGTGAGTTCACAGCCAAGACTTTTTAAATCAATTACTTCTAAACCTTGATAACCACAAGGATTAATGTAACTAAACGGTGTTAAGTCCATATCAATATTAAAACTTAGACCATGATAACAAGCCCCTCGCTTTACTCTTAAACCCAAGGCACCAATTTTACGGCCATCAACATAAACACCCGGTGCATCAGCTCGTGATTTAGCGGCAATTCCTTGCTCAGCCATAATCGCAATCAAGCTGTTTTCCAAACGAGTGACCATGTCACGCACACCTATTTTATTGCGCTTTAAATCAATTAACGTATAAGCAATTAATTGGCCTGGGCCATGGTAGGTCACTTGCCCGCCACGATCGGTGTTTACCAAAGGAATATCATGAGTATTTAATACGTGCTCATCTTTACCATTAAGCCCCATGGTGAATACAGCAGGATGTTCCAATAACCATAGTTCGTCCTGCGTATCCGGAGTTCGTTCAGCCGTGAATTTTCGCATTGCTTCACAAATCGGCTCAAACTCAACTAGGCCAAGATCACGAACTATCATTAGCGGATATTAAAGTACGTATTTAACTTGTTCATGAGCACTTAATTCACGGTAAATCGCATCGATTTGCGCTTTACTCGTTGCATAAATAGTCACCGTTACCGATGTAAATTTACCACCGGAACTTTGCTTAGTTGTAACGGCACCTTCTTTTATATCGTCAACATGATGACGAATAATATCTACCACGATCGCATCAAAATCTTCACTTGATGGTCCCATAGCTTTGACATCAAAGTCACAGGGAAACTCAATTAAAGTCTCTTCTTGCTCAGCCATTATGAGTCTCCTTCTAATTTATAAGCTTGGTACAAAGCATCAATTTGTTGCCATACGGCTCCAGGAGCGCCTGTACCAACCGCTTTATTATCTAATAACGTTACCGGCAGCACTTCTTTGGTTGAACTACTCACCCAAATTTCATCTGCTGAACGTAACTGCTCTTCTGTTAGCGCTTGCTCGACTAACTTAAGCTTACCCTTCCTTGCTAAGTCTATTACTAAGTCGCGAGTAATTCCTGGCAACACCTTTTCATCTTTTGGTGCTGTGTAGATAACATTATCTATCACCGCATAAGCATTACTTGCTGAACCTTCAGTTAAATAACCATCACGAATCAATAAGGCTTCTTGTGCACCCGCGTCGTAAGCTTGCTGTTTTAACAGACTATTTGGCAATAAGGTGATCGCTTTAATATGACAATTCTGCCAGCGAATATCAGGTACTGTTATCGCGGCAATGCCCTTTATTTTATATTTTTCAGGTACCTCCTGCAGCGGATTGCTCATCGCAAAAGCCGTTGGTGATACATTTTCAGGAAATACATGATCGCGCGGTGCAACACCACGTGTCACTTGTAAATACACAGACTGATCACCATTACCATTGCGTGTGATTAACTGCTCAATCATCAGCTGCCATTGTTGTTCAGATAATGGGTTAGCCATCCTGACAGCATCCAAACTGTTCTGTAAGCGTTTTAAATGGCCATCTAAACGAAAACACCGACCGGCATAAACAGGAATCACTTCATAGACACCATCACCCAGTAAAAATCCGCGGTCAAAAACCGATACTTTTGCCTGATCAGCAGCTATAAAGTCACCGTTTAAATACACGTCGCTCATGTTAGCCCCAGATCAACATCAACAAGCTATCAAGTAATCGACGCCACCAGCTACCTTGCTCTACTGCGTGCACGGCGATTAGCGGCTGTTTTGCAATCAGTTCATCGCCCAAACGAATCTCAACTTCACCTAATTGACTACCAAGGGCAATCGGTGCGATTAATGGTTGTTGGATATTAGTTGTTGCCACTAACTCTTTATAACGACCTCGAGGCACGGTTACAGATAATGTTTGCTCAAGACCTAAGGCCACTTGCTTGGTTGCACCTTTCCATACTTTAGTTTCAGCTACTTGGTCCAATGCTTGATAAAGGGAATGTGTTTCAAAAAATCGGAAACCATAATTCATTAATTTTTGCGTTTCTTGAGCACGAGCATTTTCACTACGCGTGCCTAAAACAACAGAGATCAATCGCATACCACTGCGTTTTGCTGACGCAGCGAGACAGTAACCGGCTTCTTCGGTATGGCCGGTTTTTAAACCATCAACACTCTTGTCACGCCATAACAATTTGTTACGGTTATGTTGGGTGATATTGTTATAAGTAAACTCTTTCTCGGCATACCATTTATAGTGCTCAGGAAAATCACGAATAATAGCAGCAGATAAGGTGGCAATGTCACGTGCAGTAGTAAAGTGATTATTGCCAGGTAAACCTGTTGAGTTTTGATAATTGGTATTAAACATACCCAATTGCTGAGCATATTGGTTCATCATTTGAGCAAAGGTTTCTTCACTTCCCGCAATATGTTCAGCTAAGGCAACAGCCGCATCATTACCTGATTGAATAATCATGCCACGTAATAACACTTCAACTGATACTTTAGTATTAACTTCAATAAAGCTCCGCGAGCCCACCATCCGCCATGCTTTTTCACTAATTAATACTTCATCTTCAAGCTTAATATTACCCATATGTAACTCTTGCGATACTACATAAGCCGTCATTAACTTAGTAATACTGGCTGGAGGTAAGCGTTGATCTGAATTTTGTTCAGCGACAATACGACCACTGTCGAAATCTTGCAAAATATAAGACTTCGCAATGATAGTCGGTGCTGAAGGATTGGGGGTGACTACTGCTTGTGCATTAGTAACCAGCAATGCTAAAAATGACAAGAAGACAAAATTAATTGTTTTAAACATGCGTTGCTCTCAAATGATGAAATTATTCAATAACGATATGGGCATCGGAAAAGCCCAGTTCAACTAGGCGTGTTGCCAATGAATCGCCATATTCTACACTGGCTAGCGGTCCAATACGGACTCGATAAATATTGCCGCCCGGTTTAACAAAAGGAACAATGCGAACCGCATCGCCAATTTGTTGTTGTACCTTTGTTTTAAGCTGTTCAGCTCTATTTTCAGTACTGAATGCACCGACTTGTAAATACATACCTACTGAGCCACGACTCAATTCTTGCGCAGGTGCGGATACAATTTTTGTCGCCGTTGCTGGTGCTTGTCCAGCGGTAATGGCCCTTACTTGTACTAAGCCAGTACCCTTGGCTACAATGCCAAGCTTAGTTGCAGCACTATATGATAAATCAATAACTCGATTCTCATGGAATGGACCACGATCGTTAACCTTAACAATGACCTTACGACCATTATTTAAGTTCGTCACTTCAACATAACTAGGTAATGGCAATGTTTTATGAGCCGCGGTCATCGCATACATATCATAAGGTTCGCCACTCGATGTACGCCTGCCATGAAACTTGGTTCCATACCATGAGGCAATGCCTTTCTCGTTATAACCACGGCTTGAACTCAAGGTGTAATAACGTTTACCAAATACTTCATAACTCGTTGGATTACCATATTTGCTACGTGGTTCATCACGAGGCACTGCGTCTGGAATATTGGCTACATTAGGCACTTTTGTCGGCGCACTGTCATGCTTTTCAGTGATGCTGCCACAGGCGGTTACTAACAATAACAAGGCTGTGACAATCAAATTTTTACATCTAAAACCCAACTTTTTATTGCTCATATTGCTTACTAATCTCTTCTGCTAATTGAGTCACAGCCATCGCGTACATTCTGCTGTGGTTATAACGAGTGATTGCATAAAAATTCTGTCTGGCTAACCAGTATTCTTCACCCGACTTTTGAGTCAAAGAAATCAACGCTAGCTTATCTTCACCTACTGGTAAGTTTTGCAGTGAAACACCAGCATTCTGTAGGTCTAGTCTATTAAGTGATGGTTTCAAACCTTTGGTCGCTAAATCAGCACCCTCATTGCCATCAACACTTGTTAAATGCACGATACTTTCTCCAGCGACCCAACCATGACGCTTGAGATAATTAGCAATACTACCAATAGCATCAACAGGATTGGTCCAAATATCGCGTTTACCATCACCATCAAAATCAACCGCATATTCACGGTAACTACTCGGCATAAATTGTCCTAAGCCCATCGCACCTGCATAAGAGCCTACAGGGGATAATCGCGACATTTTTTCTTCACGAGTAAGTAATAAAAAATGCTCTAATTCTGAACGGAAAAAAGGACTACGAGGTGGGTAACGAAATGCCAAGGTTGATAAAGCATCCACTACCCGATAGCCACCCACATTACCGCCGTAACGTGTTTCAACGCCTAAAATGGCAATTATAACTTCAGCAGGCACACCATATTTTTGTTCTGCCTCAGCTAATGTTGCCGCATGTTGTTGCCAAAACTTCACTCCGCCACTGATACGTTTATCGGTAATAAAGATATTGCGGTAGTCATACCATGGCTTACTTTTTTCAGCAGGTCGTGAAATAGCTTTTAATATGCTTTTTTTCACTTCAACATCTGCAAACGCTTGATTTAACTCAGTGCGGTCAAAGTTGTGCTTGCTCACCATTTCATCAATGAACACAGCAAGGTCCGGTAACTCAGAGTTTGCATGAACATTGAACGTCAAAATACACATCAATGTGGCTATCAATAACGGTTTTTTCATGGTGACATCATCCTTCTGTGGGTATGAATTGACATCAGGATACCGAAGCCAGCTAATAAGGTCACCATTGAGGTGCCTCCATAACTGATTAACGGTAATGGCACACCAACAACAGGTAATAAACCTGTCACCATCCCGACATTTACGAACACATAGACCAAGAAAGTAACAGAAATACTCCCGGCCAATAATCTTGCAAAGCTTGTTTGGGCCTGACTGGCAATAAATAAGCCGCGACCAGCCACTAATAAATACCAAAATAACAATAAACCCACCCCTATTAAACCAAACTCTTCAGCAATAACAGCAAAAATAAAGTCAGTAGATCGTTCAGGTAAAAATTCTAAGTGTGATTGGGTACCTTCTAACCAACCCTGACCAAATATACCGCCAGAACCTATAGCAATTTTAGATTGAATAATATGATAACCGGAGCCGAGCGGATCACTTTCGGGATTCAGAAATGTTAGCACTCGTTGCCGTTGATAAGCATGCATAAAATACCAAAGTACCGGTAATGCTGATGCACAAACAGTGATAAAACCAATGATGATACGCCAGCGTATGCCTGATAAAAATAATACAATAAGCCCTGAACTGGCAATCAACAAAGATGTACCTAAATCAGGTTGCTTCGCAATTAAAAATGACGGCACCATAATCATTAACAAACCTACTATTAAACGGCCTGTTGTTGGCGCTATTGGCCGTTCAGCCAGATAGGCTGCGACCAATAATGGCACCGCCAACTTCATTAATTCTGAAGGTTGAAAACGAAAAAAACCTAAATCTAACCAACGTTGAGCGCCCTTGCCTTCGTGGCCAAAAGCCAGCACCGAAAACAGTAAAACAAGTCCCAGACCATATAATAAATAAGCGGCATCACGCATTCGATCTGGGTGTATTTGAGCCAAAATCATCAAGACAAAAAATGCGGTACCCATCCGGATAAGCTGCCTAATTAATAGGCCATTATCTTGACCTCCAGCGCTGTATAACACCATCAAACCCACAGCTAATAAAACTAATAATCCAAGGAGTAATAAAGCGTCGAGATGAATACGACTTAAGAACCCCGTCAAGCCAAAACTTTTTGACTGCTGACGCTCATTAAGCAAACTACTCATTTTCTGTTATTCCAAAATATTGATTGATCATTTTACGAGCAATGGGAGCAGCTTTTTTACTACCACTACCGCCATTTTCA
Source organism: Methylophaga sp. 41_12_T18 (assembly GCA_002163115.1). Lineage (GTDB taxonomy): Bacteria > Pseudomonadota > Gammaproteobacteria > Nitrosococcales > Methylophagaceae > 41-12-T18. Next base: position 40,580 of record MAAI01000028.1, read on the forward strand.
ACAACAACTGCCACCACTATTTCAGGGTTTTCTGCCGGTGCAAAAGCGATAAATAAAGCATGGTCATGTAATTTCCTGGCTAAGGTAGCGGCATCATACTTTTCATCTTGCTTGATAGTAAATACCTGTGCAGTACCTGTTTTCCCCGCCATTTTAAAAGGTAATCCTTGGCCAACATGTCGGGCCGTGCCACGGCGACCATGAGTCACCTCAACCATGGCATCAATCACTGTTTCCCAATGCTGACTATCTTCCATAGGCAAGCTGTCTGCCGTTTCTGCCAAGTGTAACTGCACTTCTTCTTGGCCTGCTTTACGTTTTGCGCGCACAGCTTGTGGTGTCATACTAACGCCACGCATAGCTAGCGTTGCAGTGGCATGGGCTAATTGAATCGGTGTGGTTTGATTAAAACCTTGGCCGATACCCGAAATTAATGTTTCTCCGGGATACCATGCTTGATTGCGCCGATCTCGTTTCCACTGTCTTGATGGTGATAAACCTCGACTTTCACTGGGTAAATCAATTTCAGTTCGCTGACCAAAGCCAAATAAATCTAAAAAGTTATGCATGCGATCTATGCCTAAAGTATTAGCAAGATCATAAAAATAAACATCGCATGATTGTGCAATCGAGTTTTTCAAGTCGACATGACCATGGCCATGCTTTTTCCAACAACGATAGCGGTGGTCTTGTCCCGGCAAGGTGTACCAGCCAGGACAAAAGCTTTCAGAATGCTCGGTAATAACACCTAACTCGAGTCCTGCTAGTGCAACAAACGGTTTTAACGTTGAGCCTGGTGGATAATGGCCTCGTAATGCCCGATCAAATAACGGACGATCAAGTGAGTCACGCAATACAGCATATTTTTTTCTGCTAATGCCCGTTACAAAATCATTAGGATCAAAATCAGGTTTACTGACCATGGCTAATAAGCCACCGGTTCTAGGATCAAGGGCAATAACAGAGCCGTTATAATCACCAAGAGCATCAGCCGCAACGCGTTGCAAGTTAATGTCTAAGTGCAAAAACAGATCGTCACCCGCCAGTGACGCAACAGTGTGCAATTCTCTAACCACTCGACCTTGCACATTGGTTTCTACTTTCTGATGGCCTACCCTGCCATGCAAGATGGTTTCATATTCTTTCTCAACCCCTGTTTTACCAATTTGCAGGGTGCCTTTGTAATTTAATTCATCGATTATTTTTTGATCACGCTCATTAATTCGACCAACGTAACCCACCGTATGAGCAAATAAATTGCCATGCGGGTAGTGACGAATTAAACGGCCAACGACATCTACGCCGGTATAGCGATGACGGTTAACAGACAATACCGCCACTTCTTTTTCGGTCAATCTCTGACGAATAACAACAGGATTAAATCGCCGATGCCTTTTAATCTGTTGTTTTAATTCAATCAACTCATCTTCAGGTATAGCAAGTAAGTCACCGATGCCTAATAAAGTTTCATCAAGATCACCGACTTTCTCAGGAATCAACTCTAAACTAAAAGTAGGAATATTTTCAGCCAGCACTACGCCATTACGATCAAAAATCAAGCCTCGCTGGGGCGGTAAAGCTTCAATATCTACTCGGTTTCTATCTGATAGAGAATCAAAGTGTTCGTATTCAACCACCTGCAATACGACTAAGCGAACCATCACTACCGTAAACAAAAGCACGGCAAATAGTGCCGCGAAAATTAAGCGATCGTTAACTAAGCGACTTTCACGAAAATGATCAGTCAGCGCTATCCGTGATGCCATTTATTAATCGCTCAACTAATGTGGAAAGAGCGTCTGACACTACGCAATAGTGCATAGTTCAGTGGCCAAACAATCATACTGCTAATTGCTGGTAACCATAAATACCAATTTACAATCTGCGGCGAAACTAATACTGCAACAATATGCACGATCAATACTAACGATAATATAATTAACGCTTGTTGCCATACTGGAAATTGACGTAATTGCAGGTGAAAACGTGCCGTTAAATAAATCACTAAGGCATAAGAAAAAGCGGTTACGCCTAAATAACTGCCCATCATAATATCGACCAAAATGCCCACTAGCCAAGCATAGCCAACACTGACCTTGCGCGGTAACGCCATCACCCAGTACATCAATACTAATAAAACAAATTCTGGACGGAACAAACGGAGAGATTCGGGCAACGGTAAAATCATTAGAATCATTGCAATCACAATTGTTACAGCGATAATTCCACCGCCGGATGAAGATTGTGTTGATGTCATTGCCCTGTCTCCTGAACTAAACGCTCTTCCGCCTGCTGCTCAGCTACTTCAGTTGGTAATACCAACAAGACTTCCCGACTCGAATCAAGTTTCGCTGCGGGTAAGACAGTGACTTCAGCAAATGCTTTACCTTGTGGTAAGTTAATTGAACTCACCGTGCCCACCGGATAGCCAGCAGGAAATCGGCCACCTAATCCTGATGTCACTAATAAATCACCTTCACGGATATCCGCATTATGGGGCAAATGTTCTAACTGTAAAACCCCGCCCAAACCACGGCCGGTTGCCACTGCGCGTAGGCCATTACGATTTATTTGTACCGGAATAGCATGGCCCGGATCAGTCAATAACACTACGCGACTAGAAAATGGCGTAACTTCCGTTACTTGACCCATTACCCCGGTTGCATCTAAGACCGGTTGACCTTCAAACACCCCAGAACGCTTGCCTTTATCAATCACTACTTGCTGAGAGAACGGATCTAAATCAATCATCAACAGCTCAGCAACCACCACTCGCTCTTGCAACCGAAACGATGAACCTAATAATTTACGCAAGCGCATATTTTCACGTTCTAATGCTTGTAACTTTTGAATACGGACACTATTCAACAAATTAACTGCCGTTAATTGGGAATTTTGCTCTTGTAACTGTTGTCGGTTTTGGAAATATTCTTGAAACCAATGCGACATATCGCTAGGAATAGCGGCGACAGTTTGGATGGGATAGACCACTGTCGACAGCACTGTTCGTGCTGAAGAAAAATAATTCAACCGAGAATCCAGCACAAACAAAATTAATGATGCTACTACCGCAAATAACATGCGCGTATTAAGGGATGGATGATGGGTAAATAATGATTTAATAATCTAAAGCCTAAAAACAAAAAGACCTCTGCAGTGTGTTACCAACTGCAAAGGTCTTAATTAACATAATCAACACTTATTCAAACGTAAAGACGTCAGTGCCTTTTTCATCGATCATTTCTAAGGCACGGCCACCACCACGGGCCACACAAGTCAACGGATCTTCTGCAATCAATGCCGGCAGACCTGTTTCTTCTACCAACAAGCGATCTAAATCACGTAATAAAGCACCACCACCCGTTAACACGATGCCACGCTCGGCAACATCAGCACCTAATTCTGGCGGTGTTTGTTCGAGCGCGGTTTTAACCGCAGCGACGATACCAGATAAAGGATCTTGTAAGGCTTCTAAAATTTCATTGCTATTTAAAGTAAAACTGCGTGGAATACCTTCCGCCAAATTACGGCCTCGCACTTCTAATTCTCTTACTTCATTGCCTGGGTAAGCCGAACCAATTTCTTTTTTAATTTTTTCTGCCGTAGCTTCACCGATCAGAGTGCCGTAGTTACGGCGCACATAATTGATAATCGCTTCATCAAATAAATCACCACCAATACGAACCGAAGCAGAATAAACAATGCCATTTAATGAAATAATCGCGACTTCGGTGGTACCGCCACCAATATCCAATACCATCGAACCACTCGCTTCTTCCACCGGCATGCCAGCACCAATTGCCGCCGCCATCGGTTCTTCGATCAAATAAACATCACGAGCACCGGCACCGGCTGCAGATTCGCGAATGGCACGACGTTCAACCTGGGTCGATCCACAGGGTACGCAGACTAAAACGCGAGGACTTGGTTTAAAAAACCGCCCTTCATGCACTTTCTTAATAAAATGCTGCAACATTTTTTCCGTCACCGTAAAATCGGCAATGACGCCATCTTTTAATGGACGGATTGCGGTAATATTACCGGGCGTGCGGCCTAACATTCGTTTGGCTTCAACACCCACCGCCGCAATTGAACGAGGCCCACCCGGTCCTTTGTCTTGGCGAATTGCCACGACTGAAGGTTCATCTAAAACAATACCTTGTCCACGCACATAGATCAGCGTATTGGCTGTCCCTAAGTCGATAGAAAGGTCATTCGAAAACATTCCACGTAATCGTTCAAACATTGAAGAAACCACAGCTCAAATATGTAAAATGAGTACTTTATCAATGCACTGGGCTGTTGAGCAAGCGATGAATCATTTAAACTGCTCACTTTGTACAAAAAAATAACTACTGGAACTTCGATGAGTTTAGATAAAACCGATGTAGAAAAAATTGCGCACTTGGCGCGTTTAGCAATAGATGAAGCCGATATTCCTGACTATGCGCGGGATTTAAACAGTATTTTTGGCCTAGTCGAACAACTGAGTGAAGCTGACACAAGTGACATTACGCCGATGGCTCACCCACTTGATGCAAACCAACGTTTACGCGCAGATGTAGTCACAGAAGTAGATCAGCGCGAAACATTTCAAGCAATTGCACCGAAAACTGAAGCTGGCGTTTATCTCGTCCCACAAGTTATCGAATAACACATCGAAAGACAGGCTAATCACATGCATAACAAAACACTCTCGGAACTTTCAGCATCTCTGCACAATGGTGACATCAGCAGTGTTGAATTAACTCAACATTATTTAGACCGCATCAACAAACACAATGGTGAAGTCAATGCGTTCATTACCGTCACCGAAGAAAAAGCGTTAGAACAAGCAAAAGCGGCTGATCAACAGTTACAACAAAAAACGGCTGGCTCGCTAACTGGCATTCCTTTGGCGCACAAAGACATTTTTTGTACTGAAGGTGTCCGCACCAGTTGTGCATCTAAAATGCTTGATAACTTTATCGCACCGTATAACGCAACTGTCGTTGAAAAAATCAATGATGCAGGCATGGTCACATTGGGTAAAACCAATATGGATGAATTCGCGATGGGTTCATCAAACGAAACCAGTTTCTATGGTCCAGTAAAAAACCCTTGGGATACCAATCGTGTACCTGGTGGTTCATCGGGTGGTTCAGCTGCAGCTGTTGCCGCTAAACTTGCCCCAATTGCAACCGGTACTGATACCGGTGGTTCAATCCGCCAACCGGCATCATTATGTAACCTGACTGGTTTAAAGCCTACTTATGGTCGTATTTCTCGCTACGGCATGATTGCTTTTGCATCTAGCTTAGATCAAGCCGGGCCAATGGCTAACAACGCTGAAGATGCAGCAATGCTACTCAATGCTATGGCTGGGTTTGATCAGCGTGATTCAACTAGTGTTGAGCGTGATGTGCCTGACTACACTGCCAACCTTAATGATTCATTAGAAGGCTTAAAAATTGGCTTACCTAAAGAATTCTTTGATAAAGGATTAGATTCAGATGTAGAAGCGACTATAGAAGCCGCTATCAAAACTTATGAATCGCTTGGCGCAACCATCAAAGAAATCACCTTACCTAATACGGGCTTATCGGTGCCGACTTATTATGTAGTTGCTCCTGCAGAATGTTCATCGAATCTATCTCGGATGGATGGGGTTCGTTTTGGTCATCGTTGTGAGGCCCCAAAAGATCTAACCGACTTATATGAACGTTCACGTGGTGAAGGTTTCGGTGCAGAAGTTAAACGCCGCATCATGACTGGTGCTTATGCTTTATCAGCAGGTTACTACGATGCTTATTACTTAAAAGCACAACAATGCCGTCGTTTAATTAGCAATGACTTCCAACAAGCATTTAATGATGTTGATGTCATCATGGGGCCAACAGCTCCGACAACTGCATTTAATCTAGGTGACAAGACGGATGATCCGGTTGCTATGTACCTTGCTGATATCTACACCATCAGTACTAACCTAGCGGGTTTGCCGGGTATGTCTATCCCAGCAGGTTTTGTGAAGGGTCTACCAGTAGGTCTGCAACTTATTGGTAATTATTTTGATGAGGCACGTTTGTTAAACATTGCTAATCGCTACCAACAAACCACCGATTGGCACAAACAAACACCTGCAGCATTTAAATAATCACCATGATTATTGTGTGGCACTAAAGTTATTTCTGAGTGCCACATTTTTAAATGTAGTTAAGAGGGTTAAGTTATGAAAGCAGCTGAGTTATTCATCCGCAGCCTAGAAAATGAAGGTGTGGAATATATTTTTGGTATTCCCGGCGAAGAAAACTTAGATGTTATGGATGCCCTACTTGATTCAAAAATCAAGTTCATCACCACTCGCCATGAACAAGGCGCCGCTTTTATGGCTGACGTTTATGGTCGACTCACCGGTCGTGCTGGCGTCTGTTTAGCTACCTTAGGTCCTGGGGCAACCAACCTTATCACCGGTGTCGCTGATGCTAATATGGATCATGCGCCCTTAGTCGCTATCGCTGGCCAAGCTTCAACGTCACGTTTACACAAAGAGTCTCACCAAGTGTTGGATCTAGAAGCCATGTTTCTACCCATCACAAAATATTCCACTCGCATCTTAAGTCCGGATGTTATTCCAGAAATCGTTCGTAAAGCTTTTAAAGTTGCCCAAACTGAAAAAACAGGTGCCTGCTTTATTGAGTTTCCAGAAAATATCGCCGAAATGGATATCGAAGATGAACCGTTACGGGTAAAACACGCGACACCACCTGAACCGGCAGCAGAACAAATTTCCCGGGCTGCTGAAATTATTAGCCAAGCTAAAAACCCTATTATCCTTGCCGGTAACGGCGTTGTACGTTCTAAAGCTTCACAAGCGTTAGTTCAATTCAGTGAAGATCTAGGCATTCCAGTTGCCAATACCTTTATGGCCAAAGGCGTCATACCCTTTCGCCACCCAATGGCATTAGGCAGTGTTGGTTTGCAGTCTAATGATTATGCTAATTGCGGCTTTGCCAGTGCTGATGTCATCATCTGTATCGGCTATGACATGGTCGAATATCATCCTTATTTGTGGCACCCGTCACGTGATCGGACCATTATTCATATTGATACTACTCATGCTGAAGTCGATGCTTATTACAGTGTAATACTGGGCGTTATCGGCAATATCAATCACAGTTTGAATCGTATTGCAGAGCAAAGTACCCCGCATAAAAATAAAACCATGCGTACATTGCGTAATAATTTGATTCAAGAAATGAATCAACATCGTGATGACAAAGAATTCCCTATCAAACCACAGAAAATCATCTGGGACCTGCGTACTGCAATGGATTTAGAAGACATCGTTATCTGTGACGTAGGTGCTCACAAAATGTGGATGTCACGCATGTTTCGTTGCGAACATCCTAATACCTGCATTATTTCCAATGGTTTCGCCAGCATGGGAATCGCAGTACCAGGAGCTATTGCTGCCAAATTAGCCTTTCCTGAACGAAAAGTGGTGGCAGTCACCGGTGATGCTGGCTTTTTGATGAACTCGCAAGAAATTGAAACAGCAATGCGTTTGAATATTCCGATTGTTATTTTAATATGGAATGACGCCAGCTACGGTTTAATTGAATGGAAACAGCAAAATCAGTTTGGTCGTACTAGTAATGTCAAATTTACCAATCCTGACTTTGTTCAATATGCTCAGTCATTTGGAGCGCATGGCGTTAGAATTGAGCAAACCGAACAGTTAATGCCTGCATTAGAAGAGGCACTGGCACGTGATAGCGTTACGATCATTGACTGTCCCGTAGATTATCGGGAAAATTTAAAACTAACTGAAGCCTTAGGGCAACTTACTTTCCCGAATTAAGCATTATGAAACCACAAACTCGCCACATTCTATTTGCAAGCTTAATGCTTGCCGCCTTATTTACTATCAACTGGGCCAACAAAGATGCAGCTCAACTGCCTGAACTGACATTTAAAGATATTGATGGCCAACAACATACATTTGCACAATACCTTGGCAGGCCAATTTTACTGACCTTCTGGGCCACCGACTGTCCTGGCTGTATTCAAGAGATTCCAGAGTTGAAACACCTCTATCAGCAATATTCAGCAGCCGGTTTAACGATGATTGCAGTAGCGATGGCTCACGATACTCCGGCACATATTAAAGCCATGCGCGCGCATAAAAACTTACCTTACCTGATCACTTGGGATCATAAAGCAGAAATAGCACAAGCATTTGATAATGTTCGCGTCACTCCAACCCACTTTTTAATTGCACCAAATGGTGACATTGTGATGCGCAAAATTGGTGGACTTAATTTAGACCGCTTACATATTAAGTTAGATGGCATGGGACTTACACCATCATAGCGCTAGGCCAGCTATCTATCTATATATAGTTATGGTATAAAGCTGGGTTTATTTTAGGTTGCATTTGCATCCTTACAATGTTCAACAGGAGCGATTTAATATGGCACGAGTATGTCAGGTAACGGGTAAACGCCCAATGGCTGGGAACAATGTTTCTCATGCCCACAATAAAACAAGACGTCGATTTCTTCCGAATCTTCACCCTCACCGTATCTGGGTAGAATCAGAAAACCGTTGGGTTAAATTACGTGTAAGTAATCATGGTTTACGCATTATCGACAAAAAAGGTATTGATGCAGTTTTAACTGACATCCGTGCTCGTGGCGAAAAAGTTTAGGAGATTAAATCATGCGCGAAAAAATTAAATTAGTTTCATCTGCAGGTACCGGTCATTACTACACTACAGACAAAAACAAACGTACCATGCCAGAAAAATTGGAAATCAAAAAGTTTGATCCAGTTGTTCGTAAGCATGTGATGTATAAAGAAGCAAAAATTAAATAATTTGCTCCTTGCAGATAGATAAAAAAACCCGCTTCGGCGGGTTTTTTTTGCTTGAATATTGCTACTATAGTGGTCGAGCCAAAACACGGCTCAAAAAGCTTAACAAAGGACTACTATGTCATCTGACAGCATCTCGAACTCGATACTCCTAGCCAGACAACCCATTTTTGATAATGAGCTCAATCCCTATGCCTACGAGTTACTATTTCGCAGCAATTTTTCAAATGAATCAGGTGTTACTGAATTCAATGGTGATTTAGCGACATCGCAAGTTATCAACCACACTTTTATGGAATTTGGTATTGATCGTGTATTAGGTAATAAGCTAGGTTTTATCAATTTGACTCGCTCCTTTCTCACCGGTGATATCCCTTTACCGTTTGATAACAAGCAACTTGTTTTAGAAATATTAGAAGATATTATTGTTGATGAAGAAATTGTTACCGCTGTAGAAGCTTTCTCGTCACAGGGATTTACTATTGCTTTAGATGACTTCATTTTCCGAGATGATCTAAAACCACTGATAAAAATAGCAGATATCATTAAAATTGATTTACTGGCATTAACAGAAGAAGAGTTAATCGAACATGTTCGATTATTAAAACAAGAAGATGTCAAACTGTTAGCTGAAAAAGTAGAAACTGAAGCTCAATTCAAATTATGCCAACAACTTGGCTTTGATTATTACCAAGGTTATTTTTTCTGCAAACCCACTATCCTTGATGATAAGCCATTACCTGACAATAAGATGGCTGCGCTGCGAATACTTAATGGTTTGCAAGATCCAGATATTATGCTTGATGACGTTGAAGCTTTAGTCAGTCAAGATGCATCCCTTAGTTTTAAACTACTTCGCTGTTTAAACTCCGCCTCATTTTCATTACCTAAAAAGGTAGAGTCAATCAGACAAGGCGTCGTCTATTTAGGCCTAAACACCATCAAATCTTGGGCAACCATTATTGCCTTTTCTGGTATTGAAACTTCGACCAGTGAACTAATTACCACAGCTTTAGTGCGAGCGAAAATGTGCGAACTCATTGCGCCGTCTTTTAATTGTGATCCAGCAACAGGCTTTATGGCCGGTTTATTTTCACCATTAGATGCCATGATGATGAAACCGATGGCCGAATTATTAGCAACATTACCAATGGAAGAATCTATAAAGTCAGCACTACAAGATTTTAATGGTGATTTAGGCACATTATTAGCATTCACTATTTCTTACGAACAAAATGACTTAGCGGTGTTACCCAAAAACATTTCTATTGCTGAGCTTAATAATGCTTATCTTGAAGCAACGCAGTGGGCTGATATCTCCCTCGCCTCAATATAACTGAATAACTAATGACTCAACCACTACTTAGCGCACAAGGCCTTTCTCATTCCTATGGTTCCCAACTAGCTGTTGATAATGTGAGCTTTGAAATTGCTCGAGGTGAAGTGTTAGGTTTTCTCGGTCCGAATGGTGCAGGTAAAAGCACAACCATGAAAATGCTTAGTGGTAATCTTGCACCAGCTCAAGGTGAGATCATAATCAATGGTTATGATTTAATTGATAACCCAAAACAAGCCAAAGCCCATATTGGTTACTTACCCGAACAACCACCGCTATATAAAGAGTTATCCGTACAAGAATTCCTCAACTTTTGTGCTCAGATAAATCAAATACCTCGCAGTAAAATTAAGGCCGCGGTAGCTAACGCAATTGATCGTTGTGGCCTCACTGCAGTTAACAGGCGACTTATCGGTAATTTATCGAAGGGCTATCAACAACGAGTCGGCATTGCACAAGCTATTATTCATAGTCCGGCGGTTGTAATCTTAGATGAACCAACATCAGGCTTAGACCCTATTCAGATCAGAGAAATCAGGCATTTAATCCGTGAGATCGCCAACGAACATAGTGTTATTTTATCGACCCATATTTTACCTGAGGTACAAACCTTATGTGATCGGGTGCAGATCATTAACCAAGGTCAACTTCGTTTTAATGACACCTTAGAAAGTCTCAGCCTACAAATGCATAGTGCCAGCATTCTGATCGAACTACTCGCACCTCCAGCGATAAATGTTATACAACAATTGCATGGTGTAACATCTGTTAGTTCACTGTCAAAAACGCAATTTAGACTACATTATCAGCCCGATAACAACCCAACTGACATTTTATTAAATATGGCCGTATCGCAACAATGGCAACTACAACAGTTAACTCCTGAGCAGCATTCGCTTGAAGATATATTTATGAAAATAATTCAACATGAACAACAGCCAGATGGACAAGCCGCATAATGTTTACTCTGGCTCGTCTCGAACTCTACCGCTTGTTTTTGTCGCCGTTAGCATGGGTTATTCTGGCTTCTAGCCAGCTTATTTTGGCTTATTTATTTTTAACGCATATTGATTACTTTGTTCAAATTCAGGCCAAAATATCTGCTATTCCGGGTGCTCCGGGTGTGACCGAACTTATCGCAATTCCGTTATTAAATAATGCAGCAACTATCATGTTGCTTATCGCACCTTTAATTACTATGCGTTTGATTGCTGAGGAGCGCCGCAACGATAGTTTACCGTTACTCATTTCTGCTCCTTTAACAGTTCAGCAAATTGTTTTAGGTAAATTCATCGGAACATTTTTCTTCTTTATCATATTACTAACATTAATTATATTGATGCCTCTGTCTTTATTGGTAGGCAGTGATATCGACATATACTTACTTGCCGGTGGCTTCTTAGGGCTTAGCCTCTTGGCTGCAAGCTTCACCGCCATCGGACTTTTCTTCTCATCACTGACCAAACAACCGACCATCGCAGCCATTACCACCTTTGCCTGCTTATTTTTATTATGGATTATTGATTGGGCTGGTTCGGAAAACATGGTCGAACAAACATCTTTGTTTTCATGGTTATCGCTTGTCCATCACTTTGAACCGATGTTACAAGGTGATATCGCAACGAGTGATATTAGTTATTACCTTATTATTATTAGTACTTTTATCTTACTCACTATCCGCCACCTTGATTCTGAGCGAATTAATTAATGAAAATTAATAGTAATACCCGACTACTGTTTCGTTTGCAGCAAGTTATATTTTATATATTCTTAGTGATTGCAATCTTTGTATTAGCCAAATTTTCTATACAAACTGATCACCATTGGGATTGGACAAAAAATAACCGCAACACCTTATCCGAGACAACACAATCATTCTTAGCACAGCTGGATGAGCAGGTAACCATTCAAGTTTTTGTCAGTCCTAATAATGAATATCAACCTGTAATCAAAACGTTATTAAATCGTTACCAAGTTCATAGCACTCAATTAGACATTCACTACATTGACCCTGATTTTGCACCCAACCTAGTCCGAGAACTAAATATTCAGCAGCAAGGTGAAATTCTGATATCAAAAGGTGAGCAGCAACAGCATCTATTTGATCTTTCTGAACAATCGCTGACCAATGGCTTAATCACGGTGGCACGTCAGCAAGAACAATGGTTGGTTTTTATTGAAGGTCATGGTGAACGGAGCCCCTTAAATCAAGCCAACTTTAACCTCAGTACTTGGGGACAACAGCTCAAACAAAAAGGCTTTAAGTTGCAAGGACTCAACCTCGTCGAACATAGTCAGATCCCGGCCAATGCCGCTGCAGTCATTATTGCCAGTCCCGAACGACCATGGTTAGCCGGAGAAGTCGAGATTATAAAAGACTATATTGAACAAGGTGGCAACTTATTATGGTTAACTGAACCTAGCGATAATCCATTTTTATTGGTCCTAGCCGAACAGTTAGCTATTGAGTTTGTAGCTGGTACGGTGATGGATCCCAATGCGCAATTACTCGGCATTGATGACCCACAATTTGTATTAATTACCGAATATGCCCAGCACCCTATTCAATTAATTAGCGATAGCGTGACAATTTTTCCACAAGCAGTAGCAATGGAAACTTCAAGCTTTGCTTCAGACTGGCAGCACAGTCCATTATTAATCACCCAACAAAATGTCTGGTCAGAAACAAGCAATATCGAACCTAATAACTTCGATATTGAATCTGACAGTAGCGGTCCATTAAACCTGGGTTATCTCATCACACGACTGACTGATGGCGCTCAAGAACAACGTATTGCTGTTATTGGCGATGGTGACTTTCTATCTAATACCTATATTGGTAATGCAGCTAACCTCGAACTAGGCATTGCCGTTATCAATTGGCTAGTCCACGATGATAGTTTCATTGCTATTCCCGTTAAAACCCGTTCTGATAGTCAACTAGAACTGTCCAGACTCGAATCTTTAGTCATTGGACTAGGCTTTTTAGTAGTGCTACCAACACTGCTACTAACCATTGGTTTATCGATTTGGTGGTATCGTCGAAGAAGATGAAAACAAGCTACCTTACCAATATAATTTTACTCCTTATTATCGTCGCCCTCTTTGCTGTCAGCCAACAGCAGGATCAAGCACATCCAGTTGAAACATCGCTGACAAACATTCAGGCCAGTAACATCAAAAAAATCACTATTCGGCGTCAAGACTCGACCGATATTGAGCTTCAACAAACAAAATCTCACTGGCAGCTTACCCATCCTATTCAAGCACCAGCCAATAGAACAAGAATGAACTTATTACTAAGTTTATTAACAACGACACCACATCGGCAGACTATAGCAAACAACAATGAGTTATTAGCTCAGCTAGGTCTGTATCCTGAAACTCTTAGCTTGCAGTTGGATCAGCATCATTTTACCTTTGGTGATCTAGAGCCCATCAGCAAAGGTCGGTATATTTTATATAATGACACTGTCTATCTAATTGATGATCACATTAGTTCTTTGCTCAAGGTCAACGCAGCTAGCTTTATTGATAATCAACTCATTGCGAAAACAACGACTATCACTCAACTTCAAATGCCGTTATTAACTAATAATAAGCTTGTTGATGAGCTGATTATTACCAATAATTCTAGTGCCGAGATTAGTTCTAGCCCCGCTTATTCTCCAGGTACTCTCAATAAGCTTGTACAACAGTGGCAACAAGTTACCGCATTGCAAGTGACAAGTTCGCAACATCAGTTAACCCAAGCTAATAAAGTATTGCTGTGGACAGAGAATAGCCCTTCACCGACAGAAATGCTGATTCAGCTTGATGAGCGCAAGCTTATTATTACTAACATTAATAAACAGCTTAGCTATCACTTTCCTGCAGCAGTAGCTACACAACTCTTTTTATCAACAAATGATCTTAACTAATGCCTGAATTACCTGAAGTAGAAACGACCCGTTTAGGCATAACGCCTCATGTAGAGTCACAAACAATTACTAAGGTTACGATTAGAAACTATAGTTTACGCTGGCCTATTCAGAGTGATATTGAAGATTGTCTAGTTGGCCAACATATCAATCACATTAGCCGTCGGGCCAAATACTTATTACTTCACTGTACCGATGGCACCTTGATTATTCACTTAGGTATGTCAGGAAAGCTACGTGTATTGGATTCTGCCGACAATGTTGCTAAACATGATCATGCTGATATTCAGTTTGGTAATGGCATCACTTTACGTTATAACGATCCGCGTCGTTTTGGTGCTATCCTTTGGACACAAGATGACATTCAGCATCACAAGCTACTCGAACACTTAGGCCCTGAACCTTTATGCGCAGCATTTAGTGCTGATTATTTATATAAGAAAGCCCAAAAACGTAAAGTCTGTATTAAGACATTTATTATGGATGGAAAAGTTGTGGTCGGCGTTGGTAATATTTATGCCAATGAAGCTTTATTTCTAGCAAAGATACATCCTAAAACAACCAGCAGCCAGTTGAGTAATCGTCAGCTTGAACAGCTAGTCACAACCATTAAACAAGTATTAGAAAAAGCCATTGCCGCAGGCGGAACGACATTAAAAGATTTTAGAAAAAGTGATGGTCAACCGGGTTATTTTGCCCAACAACTTAATGTTTACGGACGTGACAAACAAGCTTGTCATCATTGCGATAACAAGATCCAAACATACAAAGAAGCACAGAGAGCAACTTACTTTTGCCCTCTGTGCCAACCATTACTTAATTAGGCAATGGCAACTACATCTTCTGCTTGCCAGCCTTTATCACCTTTTGTTACTGTGAATTCAACTTGCTGGCCTTCGTCAAGTGTCTTAAATCCATCTCCTTGGATAGCACGAAAGTGAACAAATACATCATCGCCATCTTCACGTTGTAAAAAGCCGTAGCCTTTAGCTGTATCGAACCACTTCACACTTCCTGTTACTTTGTCAGACATATCAATGTTCTCTCATTTTTATTGTTAAGTAGCAATTAAACTGCTGGTACAACACTTGGTACACTGAGATTAAATTTATCAGATTAAAACTGACAGGCTAAACCGTATCAGGATTTTATTTAGATAGCAACAGATATAGAATGAATTTATTTAAACGGATATATTAGCGCAGTTTCAGATGTAACTTATTGAAAGAGTAACAAGTTAAATTTAGTTTTGTTGCGAAAAAAATTGGGCTAAAGACTCAATCTCTTGGGCGGTATAACCACTAGCATGGTGGTGCATAACCGTTGCAGATCTATTTTGGTTGATAAACTGATCCATTTGTTCAATAAAATGAAGTTTATCTAAGCCAGCTAAACTAGGTATGCCACCGACACTTTTTCCTTGTGTGCCATGACAAGAAGCACATGATGCCGCCAATAACTCTACATTTCTTATATCTTGAGCTGAAACAGTCTGAACGAGTGATAAACTGATACAACTGAGTAGAAAAGCCAAACGAAGCATTACGTCTATCCCCTTATTTTCAACTAATAAATATAGCCTACGTTATAATAGCCTATTCAGCCTTATAAAATAACTATTCTCATGTCAGAAACGCTACAACTCGATGGTCAACTTCCTGATGATGCTCTTGGTCTTAGACTAGATCAAGCATTAGCCCAACTCTTTACCGACTATTCTCGCGGTCAATTAACTAAGTGGATAAAGGCTGGCTATGTCAGCGTTAATAACCATATAGTAAGTAGACCACGTGAGTCAGTTAATGGTGGGGAACAAATTATAATCACAGCGACTATTGAAGCTGTAGATGATAGTTGGGTTGCAGAAGCAATACAGTTAGATATCATTCATGAAGATGATGATGTCATGATTATAAATAAACCAGCCGGTATGGTTGTCCATCCTGGTGCCGGTAATCATAATGGTACGCTAGTCAATGCACTACTCAATCACTCTGCTCAGTTAGAAACTATACCTCGCGCAGGCATTGTTCACCGTCTCGACAAAGGTACTACTGGCTTATTGATGATTGCAAAAACATTGCAAGCCCATAATTCACTGGTATCTCAATTGCAGGAACGTACCGTTTTACGTCAATATCAAGCTATCGCTGTTGGCGTATTAACAGCCGGTGGTACAGTTGACGAACCAATTGGTAGACATAATATTGACCGTAAACGTATGGCAGTAACAGGTTCAGGTAAACCATCAGTTACCCATTACCGTGTTGAACAACGCTTTAAGGCTCATACTCATATTCGCTGCAACTTAGAAACAGGCAGGACACATCAAATTCGGGTACATATGGCCCATATTCGCCATCCATTATTAGGTGACTCTGTCTATGGTGGCCGTTTTAAATTCCCTAAGGGTGTTAATGAACAAACTAGGGAAGCCATTAAAGGGTTCAATAGACAAGCTTTGCATGCTGGCTTACTCGGCTTTATTCACCCTAAAACAGAGCAAGAAGTATCATGGCAAGTAAACATGCCAGATGATATGCAAGCAATGCTTGCCTTATTGGCACAAGATACTGATTAATTTTAAATCGATTAAATTTCACATAAAAAAAGGGGCTGGTTAAAAACCAGCCCCTTTTTTTGAACTACTTTATCTAGTTACTTCTTTTTAGCTTCTTCGCGCTCTTTTGTTTCTTTAATTACATCTTCAGCAACGTTACGCGGACAAGGGTTGTATTGTAAGAACTCCATAGAGAACTGACCACGACCTGATGTCATTGTACGTAAAGAACCAATGTAACCAAACATTTCGCTTAATGGCACTTCACCATTGATACGCACACCGGTTGGTGTAGCATCTTGTGATTTGATCATTCCACGACGACGGTTAAGATCACCAATTACATCACCAACATGATCTTCAGGTGTAAATACATCCACCTTCATGATAGGTTCCATTAATTGTGGGCCCGCTGTCGGCATAGATTGGCGGTAAGCAGCCATTGCAGCTAATTCAAATGCTACTGCAGATGAATCGACGGCATGGAAAGCACCATCAAATAATGTCACTTTAAAATCTAAACAAGGGAAACCAGCTAAAACACCACGATCTTTCATTTTTTCAAAACCAGCTTCAACAGCTGACCAGAATTCACGCGGTACCGAACCACCAGTAACAGTAGATTCGAACTCAAAACCAGTACCCGGTTCACCTGGTTCGATAATGTATTCAATCTTACCGAACTGGCCAGAACCACCCGATTGTTTCTTATGAGTGTAGCTATCTTCGATACGTTTAGTGATAGTTTCACGGTAAGCTACTTGAGGAGCACCTACTGATACTTCAACACCATGAG
>MAAI01000009.1 GCA_002163115.1 Methylophaga sp. 41_12_T18
CGTAACTTTAATCGCACCGATTGCGATGGAAGACGGGTTACGTTTTGCTATTCGTGAAGGTGGTCGCACAGTAGGTGCGGGCGTTGTTAGTAAAATCACTGAGTAATAATAATGGCTGCAACTCAAACAATTAGAATCAAGCTGAAATCTTTCGATCACCGATTGATTGATCAATCAGCAAAAGAAATCGTAGAAACTGCAAAACGTACTGGTGCGCGTATTAATGGTCCTATTCCATTACCTACCAAAACAGAACGTTTCACAGTACTGATTTCTCCGCATGTCAATAAAGATGCACGTGATCAGTACGAAATTCGTACTCATAAACGTCTTATGGATATTGTTGAGCCTACTGATAAAACAGTAGATGCATTAATGAAACTGGATCTTGCCGCTGGCGTAGATGTCCAGATCAAGTTGAATTAAAGGGGCAATTTCAATGACTATCGGACTTGTCGGTCGCAAAACTGGTATGACACGTATCTTCACTGAAGATGGTGTGTCAACTCCAGTGACTGTGATTGAAGTAGAACCAAATCGAATCAGTCAACTGAAAACAGTTGATATTGATGGCTATAACGCAATTCAAGTGGCTGTTGGTGAGCGTAAGGCATCTCGTGTGTCTAAGCCGCAAGCGGGTCATTTTGCAAAAGCTGAATCAGCAGCCGGTCGCAATGTATGCGAATTTACAGTTGATTCTGTAAGTGAGTATGAATTGGGTGCTGAACTTAAAGTTGATATGTTTGAAGCAGGTCAAGCAATTGACGTTTCAGGTGTGACTAAAGGTAAAGGCTTTGCGGGTGTAATGAAACGCTACGGCTTCGCCGGTGGTGATGCAACACATGGTAACTCGATCTCTCATCGAGCACCTGGCTCTATTGGCCAGTGTCAAACACCTGGTCGCGTCTTTAAAAACAAAAAGATGGCAGGCCATATGGGTGATGTTCAACGCACACTACAGAATTTATCTGTTGTTCGTGTTGACACTGAAAGAAACTTACTACTTGTAAAAGGTTCTGTACCTGGCGCAAAGGGTAGTAAAGTCGTCATCCGCCCAGCTGTTAAAGCTTAGTAAGGTTCTTAGGGGAATAAACGTGGATCTTCAATTACAATCATTTGACGGGAAAAAAGCTGGAAACATTACTGTTTCTGAAGAGCTATTTGATCGTGAATATAATGAAGCATTAGTACACCAAGTTGTAACGGCTTATCTAGCTGGCGCACGTAGTGGTACACATGCACAAAAAACTCGCTCTGAAGTACGTGGCGGTGGTAGAAAGCCTTTTGCACAAAAAGGTACTGGTAGAGCTCGTGCTGGTACTATCAGAAGCCCCTTGTGGCGTTCTGGTGGCCAAACATTCGCTGCCAAAAATAGAGATTACAGCCAAAAGGTCAATCGTAAGATGTACCGTCATGCTGTCTGTTCTATTCTATCTGAATTACGTCGTAACGATGCTTTAATCGTTGTTGATAAAGTAGACTTAGAAACTGCTAAAACAAAAGACTTATTAGTGAAAACTAAAGCTCTTGGTGTTAGTAATGTTCTTATTATTACAGAAAATGCAGCTGGCAACTTAGCGCTGGCATCTCGTAATTTATATGATATTTCAGCAACAGATGCAGCACATGTTAATCCTGTTGCATTGTTAAGATTTGAAAAAATCGTTATGACTGAAGAGTCGGTACGTAAATTAGAGGAGTCATTAGCATGAACTCTGAAAGACTAACTAAAATTATCGTTGGCCCAGTGGTTGCTGAAAAAGCTTCTCGCGTAGCTGAAAATAATAATCAAGTAGTACTTAAAGTATTACCTAGTGCTAATAAATTAGAAATCAAACAAGCAGTAGAAACATTGTTTGATGTGAAGGTTTCAGCAGTAACCACTTCAAATGTGAAAGGCAAAGTTAAACGCACAGGCCGTGTTCTCGGCAAGCGCAGCGACTGGAAAAAAGCTTATGTCACACTTGCTGAAGGTTCTGATCTGAACTTCCTTGGCGAATAACTAGAATACGGGTGAGGAAAAAGGAATGGCATTAAAAAAAGCTAAACCTACATCAGCAGGGCGCAGATTTGTTGTATCAGTACATACACCGGATCTTCATAAAGGCGCGCCTTATGCACCGTTGGTTGAAAAAAAATCAAAATCAGGTGGTCGTAATAATCAGGGCCGCATCACGGTAAGACATCGTGGTGGTGGTCATAAACAACGTTACCGTTTGATTGACTTTAAAAGAAATAAAGAAGGTATTCCTGCAGTAGTAGAGCGGATCGAGTATGATCCTAACCGTACTGCACATATCGCTTTATTAAGCTACGCAGATGGTGAGAAAACTTACATCATTGCACCTAAAGGTGTTAAGGCTGGCGATAGACTTGAAACTGGTGATGATGCAGCAATTCGTGCAGGCAACTGCATGAAGCTATCATCTATCCCATTGGGTAGTACGATTCACTGTATTGAAATGAAACCTGGTAAAGGTGCTCAAATAGCACGTAGTGCTGGTAACAGTGCTCAATTCGTAGCGCGTGAAAATGGCTATGCCACTTTACGATTACGTTCTGGCGAGATGCGTAAAATCTTGTTAGATTGTAAAGCTACACTAGGTGAAGTTGGCAACGGTGAACATGCACTTCGTTCACTTGGTAAGGCTGGTGCAACTCGCTGGCGTGGTGTTAGACCAACAGTTCGTGGTGTCGTAATGAACCCGGTTGATCATCCACATGGTGGTGGTGAAGGTCGTACATCAGGTGGTCGTCACCCAGTATCACCTTGGGGTATGCCAACTAAAGGCTACAAAACTCGTAAGAATAAGCGTACAGATAATTTAATTGTACGTCGTCGTAATAAGAAATAGGTAGGAATACATATGCCGCGTTCAATTAAAAAAGGTCCATTTATTGACCAGCACCTTGAAAAGAAGGTCTTGGAAGCGATTGAAACTGAAAATAAACGTCCGATCAAAACTTGGTCACGACGTTCAATGATTTCGCCAGAAATGATTGGTTTAACAATTGCCATTCATAATGGTAGACAACATATGCCTGTATTTATTACAGAAGATATGGTTGGGCATAAGTTGGGTGAGTTTTCTCCAACACGTACCTTTAAAGGTCATGCCGTTGATAAGAAATCAAAGCGATAAGGTTTAAGATATGGCTACGAAAGCAAAATACAGCTATGCACGAATTTCTGCACAAAAAGTTCGTTTGGTTGCAGATCAAATTAGGGGCTTACCAGTAGAGAAAGCAATTAATCTACTGTCTTATAGTCCAAAGAAAGCAGCTTCACTTATGAAGGACGTGCTTAACTCTGCTATTGCAAATGCGGAACACAATGATGGTTCAGATATTGATGAGCTAATTGTTTCTGTAGTAATGGTGGATGCAGGTCCAACTCAGAAACGTATGTCACCACGTGCTAAAGGTCGTGGTAATCGTATCCTTAAACGCACAAGCCACATTACTGTGGTTGTTGACGAAAAGTAAGAGAGAATACTTATGGGACAAAAGGTTCACCCAATTGGCTTCAGACTTGGTATAATTAAAGATTGGAATTCGATCTGGTATGCTGACTCTGCAGATTTTTCAGTAATGCTGAATAATGATTTGAAAGTGCGTGCTTATCTTAAAGATAAGTTGTCGCATGCATCAGTCAGCAAAATTCAGATTAATAGACCGGCTAAAACTGCCAAGATTACTATTCACACCGCTCGTCCAGGGATTGTGATTGGTAAGAAAGGTGAAGATATTGATAAGTTGAGAAAAGAAGCCTCAGCTATCATGGGTATACCTGTTAGCGTTGGTGTAGAAGAAATTCGAAAGCCTGAGCTTGATGCAACATTAGTTGCTGAAAGTGTAGCTCAACAACTAGAGCGTCGCATCATGTTCCGTAGAGCAATGAAGCGTGCTGTTACTAATACTATGCGTTTAGGCGCCGGTGGTATTCGTATTAATGTTGCTGGACGTTTGAATGGTGCAGAGATCGCTCGTACAGAGTGGTACCGTGAAGGCCGAGTGCCTTTGCACACTTTGCGTGCTGATATCGATTACGGTGTTGCGGAAGCTAATACAACATACGGGATTATCGGTATTAAGGTTTGGATATTTAAGGGTGAAGTTTTTGATACAAAGTCAAAAGCTATTGCTCCAGCTGAAAAATAAGGTTTTAACCAATGTTACAGCCAAAAAGAACGAAATTTAGAAAGCAGATGAAGCTGCGTAATCGAGGCTTGGCCCATCGTGGTTCAAAAGTAAGCTTCGGTGAGTTTGGTCTTAAGTCTTTAGATCGTGGTCGTGTTACCGCTCGTCAAATTGAAGCGGCACGTCGTGCGATGACTCGTCACATTAAGCGTGGTGGTAAAATTTGGATTCGAGTGTTTCCTGATAAGCCTATTACAAGTAAACCGCTTGAAGTACGTCAAGGTAAAGGTAAGGGTAATGTGGAGTATTGGGTTGCAAATGTACAGCCTGGTCGCATGCTCTATGAGATGGAAGGTGTTAGTGAAGAAGTGGCGCGTGAAGCATTCCGCCTTGCTGCTGCTAAACTTCCTGTAAAAACAACATTTGTAACGCGAGCAATACTGTAATGAAAGCGACTGAAATTAGACAAAAGTCTGTTGAAGAGATGAAGCAAGAGCTAGAGGCTCTTCATAAAGAACAGTTTAATTTGCGCATGCAAAATGCCACAGGTCAATTGACACGTTCTAGTGAATTAAAACGTGTTCGCCGTGACATTGCTCGTATTAAAACTGTACTTAACGAAAAGAAATAGGGTACGAAGATGAGTGAACAGGAAAAAAGTACACGTTTAGTAACGGGTCGTGTCATAAGCGACAAGATGGATAAATCCATTACAGTGTTGGTTGAGCGTAAAGTTGCCCATCCTATTTATAAGAAATATGTAAAACGCTCAACTAAGTTGCATGCACATGATGAAAAGAATGAATGCAATATTGGTGATGTGGTAAATATTACTTCAAGCCGTCCTTTGTCAAAGACAAAGAGCTGGAACTTGGTTGACATCGTCAGCCGTGCGAAGTAAACCCACGGGATATATTGGAGTTTAGACAATGATTCAAATGCAAAGTAGTCTAGATGCCGCAGATAACAGCGGTGCACGACGCGTAGAATGTATCAAAGTATTAGGTGGTTCACACCGCCGTTATGCTGGTATCGGTGATGTAATTAAAGTCACTATTAAAGAAGCAGCACCTCGCGGTAAAGTAAAAAAAGGTGATGTTCATAATGCTGTTATCGTACGTACTCGTAAAGGTGTACGCCGTCCAGATGGATCTGTGATCCGTTTTGATAGCAATGCAGCAGTTTTATTGAACGCTGCTCTTCAGCCTATCGGTACACGTATCTTTGGCCCTGTAACACGGGAACTTCGTGGTGAGAAGTTTATGAAGATTATTTCTTTAGCACCAGAAGTACTATAAGTAGGAATTCTGTAATGGAAAGATTAGTTAAAGGTGATCAAGTAGTTGTAACTACTGGTAAAGATCGCGGAAAAGAAGGTGAGGTTATTCGCCGTGGACAAGATGGTAAATACCTTGTTCAAGGAATTAACCTTGTAAAAAAACATACCAAGCCTAACCCGGCTCTTGGTAGCGCAGGCGGTATTATTGAAAAAGAAATGCCAATTGAAGGTTCTAACATTGCTTTGTTAAACCCTGCTACAGGAAAAGGCGACAAGGTTGGTTTTAAAGTTTTAGAAGATGGCCGAAAAGTTCGTGTTTTTAAATCAAACGGCGAAGTTGTTGGCGCTTAGGCTACGATAAGGTAATTACAGTGAGCAGATTAAAAGATTTTTATCGTGAAACAGTGGTCAAGCAGTTAACAGAGCAGTTTGGCTATAAATCAGTTATGGAAGTACCAAAGATCACAAAGATCACTCTGAATATGGGTGTTGGTGAAGCTTTAACTGATAAGAAAGTTTTAGAAAATGCAGTTGCTGATATGGAGAAGATCTCTGGTCAGAAAGTTGTAGTAACTAAAGCTAAAAAGTCAATTGCGGGCTTTAAGTTACGCGAAGGCTGGCCAGTTGGTTGTAAAGTTACATTGCGCTCAGAGCGTATGTATGACTTTTTAGACCGTTTGGTTACAATTTCCATTCCACGTATTCGTGACTTTCGAGGCTTAAACCCTAAGTCTTTTGATGGTCAAGGTAATTACAGTATGGGAATTAAAGAACAAATTATCTTCCCGGAAATTGAGTACGATAAAATAGATGCTTTACGTGGTATGGATATTACTATCACCACAACTGCTAAAACAGCAGAAGAATCAAAAGCGTTATTGTCGGCATTGAAATTTCCTTTTAGAAAATAAATATTGGTTGGATGGAATAAGTTATGGCTAAACGTTGCATGGTTAATCGCGAGATTAAAAGAGCAAAATTGGTAAAAAAATACGCGACAAAACGCGCAGAATTGAAAAAGCAAATGATTGATATGTCATTAAATTATGATGATAGACAAGAAGCTGCTAAGAAATTCCACGCTTTGCCTCGTAACTCGAGCTCTGTTCGCATGAGAAATCGTTGTGAAATAACAGGTCGTCCACATGGTTATTATCGTAAGTTCGGCTTGTCTCGTAATAAATTACGCGAACATGCAATGAAAGGTGATATTCCTGGTTTAGTTATGGCGAGTTGGTAATTGCCAACTTATATTGGAGCTAGTTTAAAATGAGTATGAGTGACCCAATCGCAGATATGCTGACTCGCATTCGTAATGCCCAGCAAGCGAATAAAAGTGATGTGACAATGCCTTCATCTAAGGTAAAAGTTAGTATCGCAAAAGTCCTACAAGATGAAGGCTATATTTCAGCCTACAATGTAAGTGAAGATGACGCTAAGGCTATTCTTTCAATTTCATTGAAATATTTTGAAGGTAAACCTGTTATTTCCAAACTTGACCGTGTAAGTCGACCAAGTTTGCGAGTTTATAAATCAGCTACAGAAATTCCAGTAGTAATTGGTGGCTTAGGTGTGGCGATTATCTCTACATCACAAGGCGTAATGGCTGGACGTAAGGCTAAAGCACTTGGACAGGGTGGCGAAATCCTGTGTGCAGTTAGTTAAGCCTTATTAATTGGAGATTGTATAATGTCACGTATTGCAAACGCGCCGGTAGAGATTCCTGCAGGTGTAGAAGTGTCACTAAACGGTACTGAGATTTCGATCAAAGGTGCTAAAGGTACGTTAAGTCGTAATGTTCACCCTGATGTTGAAGTTACGCAAGAAGGTTCTGCTTTAAAAGCAAGTAGTCGATTGAAGTCAAAGGCTGCAGTTGCTCTAGCAGGAACTACACGTGCTTTACTAAATAATATGGTACTCGGTGTATCTAAAGGTTTTGAAAAGAAATTAACTCTAGTTGGTGTTGGTTACCGTGCTAAAGCACAAGGTAGCAAATTAGACTTAACTCTTGGTTTCTCACATCCTGTACAATATGCCGTTCCAGAAGGTATTAAAATTGAAACGCCAAGCCAAACAGAAATTGTTGTGACTGGCGCCGATAAACAAGTAGTTGGTCAAGTTGCAGCAGATATCCGTGCTTACCGTCCGCCAGAACCTTATAAAGGTAAAGGTGTACGTTACACAGATGAGCATGTTGCTCGTAAAGACGCTAAGAAGAAATAATTAGGCTGAACCATGGATAAGAAAAATTCACGTTTACGCAGAGCTGTAAAGTCTCGTGCAAAGATAAAAGAACTACAAAAATACAGACTAAGTGTTCACAGAACACCTCGTCATATTTATGCTCAGGTTCTTAGTTATGACAGCACAAAGGTTATTGCCTCTGCATCGACACTAGATGCTGACGTTAAAAAAGAACTGACGGCTTTAGGCAATGTGACAGCAGCAGAAGCTGTTGGTAAAGCAGTTGCTTTGCGAGCAGTCAGTGAAGGTGTAACTGAAGTTGCATTTGATCGCTCTGGTTTTAGTTATCACGGCCGTGTTAAAGCACTGGCTGATGCTGCCCGCGAAAACGGTCTGCAGTTCTAATTTAAAGGTATTATCACATGGCTCAAAAAGATCAGCGTCAACAAACACCATCTGATGGTTTAATTGAAAAACTAGTTGGTATTCGCCGAGTTGCAAAAGTTGTTAAAGGTGGTCGAGTATTCGGTTTTTCAGCTTTAACTGTTGTTGGTGACGGCAATGGCCGAGTAGGTTTTGGTCAAGGTAAAGCTCGCGAAGTGCCTATAGCAATCCAAAAAGCTATGGACGAAGCTCGCAAAAACATGCAAACAGTCACATTAAATGAACATACGCTTCAACATGCTGTGAAGTCGCGTCATGGGGCTGCTAAAGTCTACATGCAGCCAGCTTCTGAAGGTACGGGCGTAATTGCCGGTGGTGCGATGCGTGCAGTGTTTGATGTGGTTGGTGTACACAACGTATTAGCTAAGTCTATTGGCTCTACTAACCCATTAAATGTTGTTCGTGCAACTATTAATGGTTTAACTGATATGAATAACCCTGAAGCAGTGGCAGCCAAACGTGGCAAGTCAATTGCTGAGATCATGGAATAATCAAAATGTCACAAGCTAAATTAAAAGTCACATTAGTTAAAAGTACTATTGGTCGCTTGGCAAAACATAAAGCATGTGTTGCTGGATTGGGTCTTAGAAAGACTGGAAGTAGCGCAATAGTAATTGATACACCTGAAAATAGAGGCATGATCAATCATGTTTCTTATTTGGTGAAGGTTGAGGAAGCATAATGATTAAGTTAAATACTATTGCTCCAGCACCAGGAGCTACAAAAGATGCGAAACGCGTCGGTCGTGGTATTGGTTCAGGTCATGGTAAAACTGCCGGGCGTGGTCACAAAGGTCAGAAGTCTCGATCTGGTGGGTTCACTAAACGTGGTTTTGAAGGTGGTCAAATGCCTTTACAGCGTCGTTTACCAAAAGTTGGTTTTAGCTCACGTAAGGGCGCAAGTTCAACTGAAGTTCGTTTAGATGTTTTAGCATCAATCGGTGCTGAAGTGATCGACTTACTAACTTTGAAAACTGCTGGTGTTGTATCTGACAATATTCTAAAAGTTAAAGTAATTAACTCTGGTGAATTGTCTACTGCAATCACAATTAAAGGACTATCTGTAACTGGCGGAGCAAAGACTGTAATTGAAGCTGCCGGCGGTAAGATCGAAGAGTAACTTCTGTGGAAAAAAACAAACAACAAGCAGCGCTTTCAGGAACTGGTAAGTTTGCTGAGTTAAAGAGTCGGTTACTATTTGTACTTGGTGCATTGATAGTATATCGAATGGGTACATTTATACCTGTTCCAGGTATCGACCCAGCAGCGCTGGCTGTTATGTTTGAGCAGCAGAAGGGCACTATTTTAGACATGTTTAACATGTTTTCTGGTGGCGCATTGTCTCGGTTATCTGTGTTTGCACTTGGCATAATGCCTTACATCTCAGCATCGATTATTATGCAACTGTTGACCGTTGTACATCCGAAGCTGGCACAGATGAAAAAAGAAGGTGCAGCTGGAAAAAGAAAAATAACTCAATATACTCGCTACGGTACCTTGGTATTGGCGACATTCCAAGCACTTGGAATTGCGCTTGCTCTGGAAGGTCAGAGTGCAGGTGGTTTGAGTGTGGTTGTTGACCCGGGCTTAATATTCAGAATTACTGCGGTGATTACATTGGTTACTGGCACAATGTTCCTAATGTGGTTAGGTGAGCAGATTACTGAGCGTGGTATTGGTAATGGTATTTCGTTAATTATATTTGCAGGTATTGTTGCAGGTCTGCCGTCAGCGATTGGTGGAACATTAGAGTTAGCTAGAACTGGGCAGTTACATACATTCCTAGTTATAACGTTACTAGCCTTGGCTTTAGCCGTGACAGCGTTCGTAGTGTTTGTTGAAAGAGCACAAAGACGAATCCCTGTTCATTACGCTAAAAGGCAGCAAGGTCGTAAGATGATGGCCGGTCAAGTGACTCACTTGCCACTTAAATTAAATATGGCTGGTGTAATCCCACCAATATTTGCTTCAAGTATCATCCTGTTTCCTGCTACAATAGCTGGCTGGTTCGGAGCCTCTGAAGGAATGGGCTGGTTACAAAATATATCTACATTGATGTCCCCAGGACAGCCAATGTATGTATTAGCTTATGCTGTTGCGATAATATTTTTCTGCTTTTTCTATACGGCATTGGTATTCAATCCGAAAGAAACTGCTGAGAATTTACAAAAATCTGGCGCTTTTGTTCCAGGGATTCGTCCTGGTGAACAAACAAGTCGTTATATTGATAGCATAATGGGTCGTTTAACCTTAGCCGGTGCGATCTATATTACGGCAGTATGTTTACTGCCTGAGTTTTTAATACTCTATTGGAATGTACCATTTTATTTTGGTGGTACATCACTGTTGATTATTGTCGTTGTGGTAATGGATTTTGTTTCACAGGTCCAGTCACATATGATGTCTCAGCAGTACGAAAGTTTGATGCGTAAATCAAACAAAAACAATAATGGGATGTCAGGCTTTTTAAGCTAAGACCTCAAGTACAAGATTTTAGTGGAGAATTTCGATGAAAGTTCAGGCGTCGGTAAAGAAGATTTGTCGCAACTGTAAAGTCGTTAAGCGTAAAGGTGTTTTGAGAGTTATCTGTAAAGAAGCTCGACATAAGCAGCGTCAAGGTTAACTTGCTTGCAATTAATTAAGTTGTTGTTGAACATGGGTGGCTTGTGTTAGAATTCACTGTTCACTCCTGGTAAGGTTTAGGATAAATAAATGGCTCGTATAGCTGGAATAAATGTACCGGTGCAAAAGCACACGGTGATCGCATTAACTTCAATCTATGGTATTGGTAGTACACGTGCACAAGAAATTTGTGCAGCTGCTGCTGTTGCCCCTGATGCAAAAATCAGAGATTTGACAGAGCAAGAAGTTGAAGCGTTACGTACTGAAGTTGGTAAGTTTACTGTAGAAGGTGACTTGCGACGTGAAGTTTCAATGGATATTAAGCGTCTAAAAGACCTAGGCTGCTATCGAGGTGTTCGTCACCGTCGAGGCTTGCCATTACGTG
>MAAI01000060.1 GCA_002163115.1 Methylophaga sp. 41_12_T18
GAATCTTAAGCGTATTTAGCCTATAAGACCAAAATGTATTAGTATTTTTTAATACATTACCAAAATAAAGAAGCCCGGCACTTAGTGTCGGGCTTTTTTTCATACAGACGAATAAAAACACCTTTAGTTTTAAAGATAATAAGTTAATACGATATAGTTAAATTAAGGAAAATCCTTAGTCTCATGGCGGGTATTTCTGACGTAAGGAATAGGTGCTAGGTGTAACATGACTTTCGCTGCTTTGAAATAATTCAAAGTAGTTATTTTAATAATTAGAGAGGAATTTATTATGTGGACTAAGCCAGAATATTCAGACATGCGTTTCGGTTTTGAAGTAACGATGTACATCTGCAACCGTTAATATCGGTTTTGATGTATGCTCGGGGCCCTTTTAGGGTTCCGAGTATCTTCATTGTTAAATCAGATAATTTTGGCTGACAGGTTTATCTGATTTAGTTGTGACTCAACGGTAAAAGAAATTATGTTTGTACATGTATTAGGCTCGGGCGCTGGTGGTGGTTTTCCTCAGTGGAATTGTAATTGTGAAAATTGTAGTGGTGTACGGGCAGGCACCATCAAAGCAACACGACGTACTCAATCGTCAATAGCAATCAGTGCTAATGGCACCGATTGGATTCTATTTAACGCTTCTCCAGATATTAAAAAGCAGTTAGATGATTTCCCGGCAATTCAACCGGCACGTCATGTTCGTGATACTGCGATCTCTGCAATTGTAATTACTGATGCACAAATTGATCATGTAACCGGAATGTTGACCTTACGTGAACATAACAAGCCTTGGGAAGTGTATACCACCGAAGCGGTACGCCAAGATTTAACAACGGGTTTCCCTGTATTTAATATCTTAGGGCATTTCCGAGGTATTAATCATCACGAAATTTCCACCGATCAATCAGTGTTTACCATTCCAACAGCGGAAGGTTTAGAATTCACTGCAGTACCCTTATTAAGTGAGGCGCCGCCTTACTCACCTCATCGTGGTAATACGGTGCCGGGTGACAATATTGGCATGCACATCAAAGATACTCGTACGGGTAAAAGCTTATTTTATGCGCCAGGTCTAGGTGTGGCTGAACCACATGTACTGGAATATATGCGTAATGCCGATTGTATTTTGATTGATGGTACGGTGTGGACAGATGATGAAATGTCACATGAAGGCATTAGTGATAAACGTGCCAGTGAAATGGGCCATTTAGATCAATCTAGTGAGGGTGGTATTTTGAGCATTCTTAATGCAATGGATAAACCACGCAAGATATTGATCCACATCAACAATACCAATCCTATTCTGAATGAAGACTCACCTCAACGTGCTACATTAAATAAAGCAGATATTGAGCTTGCATTTGATGGTATGGATATCGAGCTGTAAGCCAAATATTAGTACGTAATAGTAAAATACGAAGGGTATTTAAATGTCAGAAAATACACCATGGACACGTGAAGAATTTGAACAACAATTACGTGCCAAAGAAGAGTTTTATCATATTCGTCATCCGTTGCATGTGAAGATGCACTCAGGCGAAATGAATAAAGAACAAATTCAAGGCTGGGTAGCAAATCGCTTTTATTATCAAACAGCTATCCCGGTAAAAGATGCTGCGATCATGGCAAATTGTCCTGAGCGTGATGTTCGTAAACACTGGGTTCAACGCATTTTAGATCATGATGGTTATGAAGGTGATGTGGGCGGAATCGAAGCTTGGTTAGCTTTAGGTGAGTCAGTAGGCCTAACCCGCGAAGAACTTTGGTCAGAAGAGCATGTCTTACCAGGGGTACGTTTTGCTGTTGATGCTTATATTAACTTTGCTAGAAAATCGCCTTGGCAAGAAGCGGCTAGTTCATCGTTAACAGAAATGTTTGCGCCTAAGATTCATCAATCACGCCTAGATAATTGGCCGACAATGTATCCATGGATAGATGAAAAAGGCTATGCCTATTTCCGTAAGCGTTTAACGGAAGCACGTCGCGATGTACAACATGGTTTAGACATTACGCTAGATTATTACAAAACACGCGAAGAACAAGAGCGTGCAGTCAGTATTCTGCAGTTCAAATTAGATGTTTTATGGACGATGTGTGATGCCATGTGGATGGCCTATATTGAAAAACGCCCGCCTTTCACATTTGAGGTTGAATTATGAGCGAAGCCATATTCACTGCTGATAGTACCCCGATGTTAGCCTTAGGTTATCGATTTCAATGGGAACCCGCTCAAAACTGTAATGTATTGTTATACCCCGAGGGCATGGTGAAGTTGAACGGTGCTGCCGGCGAAATATTGAAACGTATCAGTGAAAACAAACAAACAGTAGCCGAGCTTATCTCAGAATTAAAAGTAGCCTTTGATGGGGCTGACTTAGATGATGACGTATATCAATTCTTAGAGGAGGCATACAATAATGACTGGATCAGAGCAGAATAAACAAGCTCCCGGTAGTATCGGTAGTTCTATAGGTAATGTCCGCGATCAAATTCGCCAGCCATTATGGCTATTAGCCGAGCTAACTTATGCTTGTCCATTACAATGTCCATATTGTTCAAATCCAATGGATTTTGCAAAAATTAAGAGCGAGTTATCGACTGAAGAATGGTTAGATGTTTTTCGTCAAGCACGTGCTATGGGCGCAACGCAATTGGGCCTTTCCGGTGGTGAACCACTGACTCGTCCAGACTTAGTTGAGCTCATTTCTGAAGCAAGAAAAATGGGCTTTTATACTAACCTGATTACCTCAGGTATTGGTATGAACGCTGATAAGGTTGCTGAATTTAAAGAAGCTGGACTTGATCATATTCAGGTGAGCTTTCAAGCGAGCACAGAAGATTTAAACAACCTTATTGCTGGCACAGATGCCTTTAAACATAAAATTGAAATGGCTAAAGCGGTAAAAGCGAATGGCTATCCGATGGTATTGTGCTTTGTTACTCATCGCCAAAATATTGAACAGATGGAGGATATTCTTGATCTAGCGGTTTCTTTAGAAGCTGATTATGTTGAGTTAGCTACTACCCAATATTATGGTTGGGCTATGCATAACCGTGATCAATTATTACCATTAAAAGAACAATTAGTTAAAGCGGAAGCGATAGCGCATCGTTATCAGGAAGAGCAAAAAGGCAACATGAAAGTCTACTATGTTGTGCCTGATTATTACGAAGATCGTCCAAAAGCTTGCATGAACGGTTGGGGCAACGTATTTCTAACGGTTACGCCTGATGGAACGGCATTGCCATGCCATGCTGCTCGTGAATTACCGGGTATGAGCTTACCTAATGTCAGAGACTTATCGGTTAATGAAATCTGGAATGGTTCGGATGACTTTAATAAGTTCCGTGGCTTTGATTGGATGACTGAGCCCTGTCGCTCATGTGATGAAAAAGAAAAAGACTTTGGTGGCTGTCGTTGCCAAGCCTTTATGTTAACGGGCGATCCTGCAAATACAGATCCAGTATGTTCAAAGTCACCTCAGCGTCACTTAATTGATGAGGCTCTGGACCGCGGCCGTGCTGAATCAGAGAAGTCGGTGATTGATCAAAAACCGTTAGTATTCCGAAATCCTAAAAATTCAAAACTAATCAGTGGCCTCTAATTTAGCGATAAAAACCCAAGGCCTGACTAAGCAATATGGTCAGGCCTTGGCTGTTAATGGGCTCGACTTAGAGATTGCTGCAGGCCAGTTTTATGGCTTACTGGGTCCAAATGGAGCCGGAAAAAGCACAACTATTCATATGTTGACGACGATGACCTCTGCGACATCTGGTGATGCCTGGATAGATGGTCAAGCGATAGCGGATGACCCTGTGGCAATTAGATCAACAGTGGGCTTGGTTTTTCAAGACTCAGCACTTGATCGCACTATGTCGATTGATGAGAATTTACAGTTTGCCGCGGCCATGTATAACTTAAATCCACAACAAGCTGATCAGCGTATTGAAGAGTTATTGTCTGTGTTTAGTTTGCAGAAGCAACGTCATAAAAAATTGTTAGCCTTATCTGGTGGCCAACGCCGCGCAGTAGATATTGCTCGTGGCGTATTGCACAAACCTAAAGTTTTATTCTTAGATGAGCCAACTATCGGCTTAGACTTACCTAATCGACGTGCTATTTGGCGGTTTGTTGAGCAACTACGCCGTGAAGAAGGCATGACTGTTTTTCTAACAACACACTATTTAGAAGAAGCAGCCGCCTGTGATCAGGTCGATTTTATTCAACAAGGTCAGTTACAACAGGGTGGGTCACCAAAAGAATTAACCGAGCAATTAGGTGCATATATATTAGAAGTGGATACTGTAGAACCAGAAGTAATTAAAGAAAAATTATCTACAAAATTCGGTATGCCAATCCAAGAAGATCAACAATTAAGCTTCAAAATTGAAGCAAGTGATGTGGATTTTCAGCAATTACAGTACTCATTAGGCGATGCGATAACAGCGATGCAGTGGCGTAAACCTAATCTTAATGATGTTTATTTATGGACGTTTTGCGCTCCACAACAAGGAGATGCATCATGAGTTGGCGCCCAGTTAAAGCCGTTGTTGGCCGTGAAATGAGTAAGCTGTTTAGACAGCGGGCACGATTGATTAGCTCAATGGTACGACCAATGATTTGGTTATTAGTCATTGGCTCTGGTGTCGGCAGTATGTTGCCAGGTCAACAACAGGAAGGTTACCTGACGTTTCTTGTGCCAGGTATTTTGGCAATGACTCTATTATTTGCTTCTTTATTGTCAGCATTAACCTTGGTTTATGACAAAGAGTTTGGTGTGATGCGAATGATGATGATTGCACCGATAGCTCATTATTGGATTGTTTTATCTAAACTTATCGCCGCGACATTAACTGCAATGGTGCAAGCTATCCTGTTATTAGTGTTGTTGCTTGTGTTGGGATTAGTGAGTGTGAAGATAGCTGCGAGCTTATTATTGCCAGCAGTATTAACGGCGATTTGTTGTGCTGCAATTGGCGGCTTGATAGCGGTATGGTCGAAAAGTATCGATAACTTCGCCGTCATTATGAACTTTTTTATCTTTCCAGTATTTTTCCTAAGCGGTGCTTTATATCCGGTAAGTCAATTACCTGAAATGTTTCGATATATTGTTTTGGTTAACCCATTTAGCTATGGTGTCGACTTGTTAAAGCATGCGGTGCCAAATGTAAGCACTGATTTTTCAATATTGACTGATATTGCTGTTTTAGTCAGTTTTTCTACGGTAGCTATTTTAATTGCCTGCTGGCGCTTTTCGCGTGAATCAGTACATGAGCCCTTATTTCATCGAGCAACAGGTAAACGTTAAGCAATCAGTGACAACTGCCCAAGCCTTTTTTTTCTAAATAGCACTGATGATATTCTTCGGCAGGATAGAAAGTACTAACTGCAGTTATTTCCGTGACAATAGGGCTTCTAAATACCTGGCGGTTATTGAGATGTTGTTTGGTTGCTTCAGCCAATTGTTGTTGTTGTTCGTTATGATAAAAAACAGCTGAACGATACTGAGTACCAATATCGGGACCTTGTTGGTTTAAGGTTGTTGGATCATGCATCTGCCAGAAGTTTAGCAGTAAGGCTTCAACGCTGATGATTTCAGGGTTAAAGTGCAGTTCAATGGCTTCAGCATGGCCGGAAGTTCCGGTGCAGACTTGCTTATAGTCCGGATTGCTTGTTTTTCCGCCAATATAGCCAACGCGCGTAGACTCAATTCCTGCTAAATTTTGGAAGTGTGCTTCAACGCCCCAAAAACAGCCAGCTGCTAAGGTGATGCTTGTCATTTTATTTATCCTTATATGTAATGAAGTTGCACCTGTATAGGAAAACTTTTACCCTTACTAGTTCAGTAGCACCCCAAACCTAGGTTGAAGGACATTGAAATGACTGTAAATTTGCAACAAGCTCATTCTAATATGATTGAGCAACAAGTGCGACCAAGTGATGTGTTAAACCCACAAGTATTAGCTGCTCTTAATAGTGTTAAACGAGAAGCGTTTGTTGATGGTGCATTGGCTGGATTAGCTTATGCTGATACGCAACTGCCGATTGGTTTTGGTCAAGTTATGCTGTCGCCAGTGCAAGAAGGACGTTTGTTGCAAGCACTAAATATACAGTCTGATGAAACAGTCCTGGAATTAGGCACGGGATCAGGTTATTTCACTGCGTTATTGGCTACGCTTGCTGAGCATGTTTTTAGTGTGGAGATAATTCCTGAGTTATCAGCAGCTGCGCAACAAGCGTTAACGAATGCTGCAATTTCCAATGTGACTTTAAGCCTTGGTGATACAAGCCAGGCAGTTGATGTGACAGAACGTTTTGATGTTATTGTTGCTACAGCTGCTTTTGTAACAATACCTGATGATTATTTGCAAGCCTTACAAATCGGTGGTCGAATGTTAGCAGTGGTCGGCGAAGAGCCTGTAATGTCGGTACAAATAATCCATCGCGTTAGTGAAAGAGAGTGGCAGACAAAAACGGTATCCGAAACGGTCATTCCTGCGATGATTAATGCAGAACCGAAAGCCGAATTTAAATTTTAATTAAGAGAATATTTGCATGAAACAAATGACCGCAGCCCAATTGCGTGATTATTTAGCAACAAATGAAGTACCTACGCTAATCGATGTGCGAGAAGCGCATGAATTAGTTCATGGTATGTTGGAAGGTGCGATTCATATTCCAATGCAAACCGTGCCTGCTAAAATAGCTGATTTTGATCAAAATAAGTCAAAAACGGTAGTATTGATTTGTCGTTCAGGCAAGCGTAGTGATCAAGTGGGCCAATATTTAGAGCAACTCGGTTTCAGTGATGTGATAAATTTGGTTGGTGGTATGAATGCTTGGGCCAGTGATATTGACACCAGCATGACGGTTTATTAAGGAATAAGTAATGAAACTCACACGGATTACTGCCGCCATAATGGTTGGGGCATGTTCAACTCCGGCTATGGCTGAAGACTTAATGCAAGTCTATGCCATGTCATTGAAAAGCGATCCACAACTTTTAGCTGAAGCAGCGTCACAACGTGCTATTTCTGAATTAGAAGTACAAGCGAAAGCACGTTTTCTGCCTCAAGTAGACTTATCAGCAAATAATGGCTTAACGAATCAAGATACTTCTTCCAGATCGTTTTCTGGTGACACTGACTACAACAGTCATGGCTATAATTTAAGTATCACTCAGCCGGTTTACCATAAAGAAAACTTTGTTCAACAAAGCCAAGCTGATATCGCGATTGAAAGTGCGAAAGCAAGCTACCAAGTTAAAGAGCAAGATTTAATTATTCGAGTGGCCGAAGATTATTTTGATTTACTTGGTCAACAAGCTGACTTATCTTTTGCTATTGCTGAGCGAGAAGCGATTGCCTTGCAGTTAGAGCAAACAAATCAACGCTTTGATGTAGGCATGGTGACGATTACAGATGTTGCTGAGTCACAAGCGGCTTATGATTTGGCTATTGCCTCGGTTATTGATGCTGAAAATGAAGTAGCAAACAGTAAAGAACGTCTACGTGAAACATCGGGTGCTTACGTTGGTACGCTTGCCGAGTTAAATGCAGAAAGCCCATTAGTCAGCCCTGAGCCACAAAATATTGATCAATGGACTGAGTTGGCTTTAGCTCAAAACCCAAACCTAGTTGTAGCTCGTAGTAATATTGAGAATGCACGCCAAGAAATTGCCCTGCAAAAAAGTGGTCATTATCCGAGTTTGGACTTAGTTGGCCAGAAAAACTATAGTTCGCAAAGTGATACAACGACAGGCGGTGGCAGTAAAGTTCATCAAGATAGCATCAGCTTACAATTTAGCTTGCCGATTTACTCTGGCGGTAGTGTAACTTCTCGTTCACGTGCTGCTGGTCATCGTTTAGATCAAGCAATGCAAAATGAAGAGCAACAACTACGTTCAGTAAGCCGACAAACACGAGAAGCTTATAACGGTGTTATGTCAGGTATCAGTCGTGTAAAAGCGTTGAAACAAGCGGTTATTTCAAATGAAAAAGCATTGGAATCTACCGAAGCAGGATATGAAGTAGGTACACGTACTACAGTTGATGTATTGATTGCACGCCAAGAACTGTTCAGTGCTCGTCGCGATTACTCTAACTCTCGGTATGATTACACTGTTAATGTATTACGACTTAAGCAAGCAGCAGGTACAGTGACCGAAGAGGACCTTGCACAGATCAATCAATGGCTAGGAGGCCAATCGTAAAATGTCAGAGAACCTTTTTATTACGCAGGCCGAGCAAAGCGCATTGATTATTGTTGATGTCCAAGAACGTTTAGCTGCTGCGATGCCTGACGGGGTGCGTGATAGAGTGGTGACACAGTTACAAACCTTGTTGGCGGCTGCAAAAACACTATCGGTACCTGTTATTGTTACTGAGCAGTATCCAAAAGGTTTAGGTCATACCGATAAGAGGCTAATACCTTATCTAGCTGAGACGACACCGGTAATTGTTAAAACCAGTTTTTCTAGTGCGAAAGCTGATGGTTTTTTAAGTTCACTTGAAATTCTGCAACGTAAATCGATCATATTAACGGGTATGGAAACGCATATTTGCATTTTACAAACAGCACTAGAGTTGCAACAGCAAGGCTATCAAGTGTTTGTTGTCGAAGATGCTGTGAGCTCACGATCAAAATCAAACCAATATAATGCTTTGCAACGCTTGCGTCAGGCTGGAGTGATTATTACCACTGTTGAATCAGTTATTTTTGAATGGTTAGCCGATGCTAGCCATCCAGAATTTAAAGCCTTGGCAAAGTTGATCGCCTAAACGTTTTATTGATGTGAACGCTGCCGTTTATTGGCAATACCTATCTTACTAACCTTATTACTGACTGCAGTTTGCTCATAACTTGGTAGGCCTTTGAGCTTGGCACAGGCATAATCGACAGCTAAGAATGGTTTTAGCTGCTCAGACTCAATCTTAAAGTCAGTGGTTAAAACCGTGTACAAAAGTTCAAACAAACGTTTTAAGGCTATTTTCCACGTGCTGCCAGCAAGTTGATATAAAGCATCAGAGAGCTTCAAAAACCGTTCGAAAGGTTGTTCAGCCAATATCAATGGCAAAGTTTCAGCAAAGCGGCCTGAATTAGCAATCATGTCCCAGAAGCGGGCAAAACGATTGATACGTTGCATCGAGGCGAACTCAATATCCTTAGTACTCAATATGTTATACGGTGCATCAGGGTTGAATCTGAGATCAAAGTTGTCATTGTGGCGATTTAATGGCGCACCACGTAAACGTTTTAAGATACCCATTTGAATTTCTTGTGGTTTTAAGGCTACTAATTGATCGAAACTGTGACCAAAATTCTCTAAGGTATCACCGGGTAAGCCAAAAATAAGATCGGTATGTAAATGTGCACCGGTATTTTCACGTAACCAACGGATATTGGCTTTAGATTTATCATTATTCTGTCTACGGCTGATCCGGGTTTGAATTTCAGGATCAAAAGTTTGCACACCAATCTCAAATTGTAAGCTGTGCTCAGGGAAGCGTTGTAATACTTCTTTTAGTTTTTCAGGCAGGTTATCAGGTACTAACTCAAAATGTAGATAGAGATCATCGGTCATTCGATCTAAAAAGAATTCTAAGATAGTGACGGTGGTACTAATTTTAAGATTAAAGGTTCGATCAATAAACTTAAAGTTCCGCACTCCACGTTGCAATAACTTATCCATCTCGGCAAGAAAGTCAACAAGCGGAAATGCAGTAGATGTTTTATCTAATGCAGATAAACAAAACTCGCATTTAAATGGACAACCGCGAGATGCCTCAACGTAGATCAAACGGTTTTTAATATCGTCATCACTATAATATTGATAAGGAAGGATAAGTTGATCTAACGGTAAACTCTCACCTTCAATAAATTTCTGATTGGGTTTCTCGCCAGCTAACAGTTGCTTACATAACGCCGTAACGCTAACTTCACCCGGACCAGAAATAATATAATCAGCGATCTCAGTTAGAGCAGGACTATCAGGATTGTGACTGACCTCTGGCCCACCAAGAATAATTATAACTTCCGGTGCAATTTGTTTAAGCATAGCTACTGTCTTACTAAGTTCAACCACATTCCATATATAAACACTAAAGCCAATGATTTTAGGTTTATGCAATAAAAGTTGTTCAACTATATTAATAGGCGATTCTTGAATCGTGAACTCGACAATGTTTGTAGAGGCTTGTAGAGCCCCCATATTTGCATAGATATACCGAAGCCCAAAGGCTGTATGCATATAACGGGCATTAAGAGTGCTGAGAATAATTGTTGTATCGGAAGTCATAGCGTCTATTTTAACAGTGGCACGATAAATTAATTGAACTAGATGACCTAAATATAATTTTTACACTGTTATATAAGTAAGTTTAGTGGTGCCGTTTGGTACTCACTAAGTTATAATAGCTGGACACTGAAGTCGTAAATAGACAATTACAGCTTGAAAGAGCTCTGTCTATCGACGGTAGCAAAGTTTTTCTCAATATATTGATGTTTCCGTTATTCATAAAATGCCTTTATATAACGGATTGAGATGTAGTGGTGACAATAAATTAGCTTAACGACTAATAGTCGTTGACAGTGATGAAAAGGGCTGTATAATTCTCGCTTCTTTGTTAGCAGGCTTGCTTGTTAACAATGTTTTCATCGAGCAAGTAGTTAATTGTTGAGTGAAAATAAACAGAATTAAAGTTTGACAGTTTGGTGAGACGCTGTATAATTCTCGCTTCTTTGTTGCAACGAACACGCAACAAACGCTCTTTAAAAATATGGTATCAAGT
>MAAI01000003.1 GCA_002163115.1 Methylophaga sp. 41_12_T18
TTATTGATTTGTTACAAAATGTCTACGCCGACTTTGGCTTTAATGAAATCATCATTAAGTTATCAACTCGCCCTGAAAATAGAGTGGGTAGTGATGAGGTTTGGGACAAAGCGGAGCTGTCATTAGAAAAAGCCTTGAATGCTAAAGGTTTGGATTGGGAGTTGCAGCCCGGTGAAGGTGCATTTTACGGTCCAAAAATTGAGTTCTCACTTAAAGATTGCCTAGATCGTGTTTGGCAGTGCGGTACGATTCAAGTTGATTTCTCAATGCCGGGTCGTCTTGATGCAACTTATGTCGCTGATGATGGCAGTAAGCAAGTTCCAGTTATGTTGCATCGCGCAATTCTTGGTTCACTTGAACGCTTCATCGGAATCTTGATTGAAGAGTACGCTGGATCGTTCCCAACGTGGTTAGCACCAAGACAAGTGGTAGTAATGGGTATCAGCCAAAATCACAGCGAATATGCTAAAAAAGTCACTAAAGATTTGCAAGCAAAAGGCTTTAGAGCAGATATAGACTTGAGAAATGAGAAGATTGGCTTTAAAATACGCGAGCACACATTGCGCCGCGTTCCATATTTAATTGTGGTTGGTGAACGTGAAGCGCAGGAAAACGCTGTGGCAGTACGGACTCGCAAGGGTGAAGACTTAGGTGTAATGACACTTGATGAATTCGCAGCTACCTTGACTGAAGACGTCGCTAGTCGCGGTCGAATTATTTTAGAGGATTAAAAAAATCGCTACTGATGAAAAAAGGCTGAATGGTGAAATTACAGCCAGAGAAGTACGTCTAACTGGTGCTGATGGTGAGCAATTAGGTATTGTTCCCTTAGCTAAAGCAATGGCGTTAGCCGAAGAAGCGGATTTGGATTTGGTGGAGATTTCTGCACAGGCTTCTCCGCCAGTTTGCCGTATCATGGATTACGGTAAGTATGTGTTTGAAGCTAATAAGCAAAAGCAAATTGCTAAGAAAAAGCAAAAACAGATACAGGTCAAGGAGATCAAGTTTAGACCAGGGACGGAAGAAGGGGATTATCAGGTAAAACTACGCAACCTGACACGTTTCCTTGAAGAGGGGAATAAGACTAAAGTTAGTCTTCGATTCCGCGGACGAGAAATGGCTCACCAGGACTTAGGATTAAAACTACTTGAAAGAGTAGCGGCAGATCTAAAAGAACTGTCTGTAATCGAGCAACGTCCAAAGAAAGAAGGCCGACAAATGATTATGGTCTTAGGCCCGAGTAAAAAATAAATTTTTTAACAATATTTACGAATGCGGAGTTCGAAATGTCAAAATTAAAAACACACCGAGGTGCTGCAAAGCGCTTCAAAGTTACCGGCAGTGGTAAATTTAAACGTTCACAAGCGTTTACTAGCCATATCCTTACTAAGAAGAGCACTAAGCGGAAACGCCAGTTGCGCGCTACATTGATGGTTTGTAAAGCCGATCATCGTTCAGTTCGCAAAATGTTGCCTAATCTATAATTAAGGAATTATCCCATGCCTAGAGTTAAACGCGGTGTAACCGCTCATGCCCGTCACAAAAAAGTAATCAAGCAAGCCAAAGGTTATAGTGGCCGTCGTAAAAACGTATATCGAGTTGCCGTTCAAGCGGTAACTAAAGCCGGTCAATATGCATACCGTGATCGTCGCCAGAAAAAACGTACTTTCCGTACTTTATGGATTGCACGTATCAATGCTGGTGCACGTCAATGTGGTTTGTCATACAGCCGTCTAATTGATGGTTTGAAAAAATCAGCAATCGAAATTGATCGTAAAATTCTTGCTGACTTAGCAATGAACGATATGGCAGCATTTGTAGTTATTGCAGAAAAAGCAAAAGCTGCTCTAGCAGAATAAATTTTTTTATTGTCTAGCAATAGGCAATATGAAAATACTGACTAGCTAAAAGGGGTCGAGTTTATCGACCCCTTTTTTGTTTCTGAAACAATTTCTCAGGTGGATATGCTATGGCTGAACTGGAATCACAGTTACAGGCGCTAAATGACATAGTTGCAACTGCAACAGCAGCAGTTGTCGCAGCTGAACAAAGCTCAGTATTAGAAACACTTCGTGTTCAATACTTGGGTAAAAAAGGCACAATCACGGCTTATCTAAAACAATTAGGTAATGTCAGTGTTGAACAACGTCCGGTAATAGGTAAGTCAGTCAATCTGGCTAAGCAACAAGTGGTTGGTTTAATTGAAAATCGCGCTAAAGTGCTTGCTGAAAAAGCAATGAATGAAGCACTTGCCGCTGAAACGCTGGATGTAACCTTGCCTGGTCGAGGTGAACAAACAGGTGGTCTACATCCTGTTACCCGTACATTGCAACGTATTGAGCGTTACTTTCAACAAATCGGTTTTGCCGTTGCTGAAGGCCCTGAAATCGAAGACAGTACCCATAACTTTACTGCTTTGAATATTCCTGAGCACCATCCAGCACGTGCCATGCACGATACGTTTTATTTTAATGCTGAAATGTTGTTACGAACACATACATCACCGGTTCAAATCCGGGTGATGGAACAAGACGAGCCACCACTACGTGTGATTGCACCTGGTCGTGTCTATCGTTGTGATTCAGATTTAACTCACACTCCAATGTTTCACCAAGTTGAAGGTTTGATGGTGGATGAGAATGTCAGTTTTACTGATCTGAAAGGCATCTTGTCTGATTTCCTAGAAGCTTTCTTCGAACGTCCATTAAATGTACGTTTTAGACCGTCATATTTCCCATTCACCGAACCTTCTGCTGAAGCCGATATTGAATGTGTAATGTGTAATGGTAAAGGTTGCCGAGTATGTAGTCATACCGGTTGGTTAGAAGTGTTAGGTTGCGGCATGGTACATCCAAAAGTATTTGAACACGTCAATATTGATAGTGAAAAGTACTTAGGCCTCGCATTCGGTATGGGTGTTGAGCGTTTAGCGATGTTACGTTATGGCGTGAATGACCTACGTATGTTCTTTGACAATGACCTGCGTTTTTTACGTCAGTTCAATTAATCTTGAGATAGTTTGCAATGAAGTTTAGCGAAAAATGGTTACGTGAATGGGTAAACCCAGATCTTGATAGCACTACGCTGGTCGAAAAGCTGACTCAAGCTGGACTAGAGGTCGATTCTATTACTCCTGTTGCCGGTGAATTCACTGGTGTTGTAGTAGGGCAAGTTATCTCCGTAGAAGCTCATCCTGATGCCGATAAATTACGTTTGTGCCAAGTTGATATCGCTGCCGATGAGCCGTTATCAATTGTATGTGGTGCTGCCAATGTGCGTCAGGATTTAAAAATCCCGGTTGCAGTAGTGGGTTCAGTATTACCGGGCAACTTTAAAATTAAAAAAGCGAAGCTACGCGGTGTGCCATCATATGGCATGTTGTGCTCTGAAAAAGAGTTAG
Source organism: Methylophaga sp. 41_12_T18 (assembly GCA_002163115.1). Taxonomy (GTDB): domain Bacteria; phylum Pseudomonadota; class Gammaproteobacteria; order Nitrosococcales; family Methylophagaceae; genus 41-12-T18. Next base: position 3,401 of record MAAI01000003.1, read on the forward strand.
GTTTAGCTGACAGTGCTGATGGTTTGATGGAGTTAGCAACTGATGCTCCAGTGGGCACAGATGTTAGACAATATTTAGACCTTGATGATATTACTATCGAAGTTGATTTAACGCCAAACCGTAGTGATTGCTTAGGTGTAGCGGGCATTGCTCGTGAAGTAGGCGTATTAACAGGTTGTGATCTAACAACATGGCAACAAGAAACAATTGCTGAAACGAGTGCATTAACACGTGATGTTGATGTGGCTAACTCAGCAGCATGTCCTCGTTACCTAGGTCGTGTCATTGAAAATATCAATGTTAATGCGGTAACGCCAGTATGGATGCAAGAAAAATTGCGTCGCAGTGGCTTACGTAGTTTAGGTCCTGTTGTTGATGTGACGAACTATGTCATGTTGGAATTAGGCCAACCGATGCATGCCTTTGATAACGACAAGCTTGAAGGCAGTATTACGGTTAGAAATGGCCAAGCTGATGAGAAGCTGACGTTACTGGATGGTCAAGAAGTAACCGTTACTGATAATAGTTTAGTGATTGCTGATCAATCTGGTGCGTTAGCATTGGCCGGAATTATGGGCGGCGAAGCTTCAAGTGTGGGCGATGATACTGCTAACTTATTTTTAGAAGCTGCGTTCTTCACACCAACGGCAATTGCAGGTCGTGCCCGTGGATATGGTTTGCATACGGACTCTTCACATCGTTTTGAACGTGGTGTTGATCCTGAGTTAGCCATTGTCGCAATGCAGCGTGCTACTACACTATTATTATCAATAGTGGGTGGTGAAGCAGGAGCGATTACAGAAGTAAGCTCGGCTGCTGATATGCCTGAACAGCAAACTATTAAGTTACGTGCTGCTCGCATCAAACGCGTATTAGGTATCGCCATTGAAGCTGAGCAAGTTGAAGACCAATTAACTCGTTTAGGTTTAACCGTTGTCGCAACAGATGACGGCTGGCAAGTAACGGTACCAAGCTTCCGTTTTGACTTATCAATTGAAGTCGATTTGATTGAAGAGCTAGGTCGTCTATATGGTTATGATTTATTACCCAATACCCGCCCACAAGGTACGGTATTAACGACCAATATCTCTGAGCACAGCTTAGCGACTGATCGTTTACAGAACCTATTGGTCGACCGTGGTTACCAAGAAGCGATTACCTATAGTTTTGTTGATCCAACCATGCATAAACATTTCTTGCTGGAAGGAATGACACCGATTACATTGGCTAACCCAATTTCTGCTGATTTGTCAGAAATGCGCACATCCTTGTGGCCGGGTCTAGTTAATGCACTGATTTATAACTTAAATCGTCAACATACACGTGTTCGTTTATTTGAAGTCGGCCGTATTTATACCGGCACAACTGATGATATCGTTCAGCATCGTCAAATTGGTGGTGTGGTATGTGGCAGTCGTTATGATGAACAGTGGGCAGAAAAGCAACGTCCAGTTGATTTCTTTGATGTAAAAGCAGATGTTGAGCAGCTATTTTCATTAGCTGGAGGCGATATTACATTTGTCGCTGAACAACACCCAGCCTTACACCCAGGCCAAACTGCACGTGTTTATAAAGCCGGTGAAGCGATTGGTTGGATCGGCGCGTTACATCCACGGTTAAATAAACCATTGGGTCTAGATGGCAAAGTATTTGTATTTGAATTGGCATTAACAGCAACACTTGCTGCTCAAGTACCAAGCTTTGAACCGTTATCACGTTTCCCTGCTCTACGCCGCGATCTTGCATTGTTAGCAGACGAGAAAGTGACAGCGGGTGAAATTGAGCGTTGCCTGAATAGTATTGATTCTGATATTCTTAAGTCAATTCAACTATTTGACGTCTATACTGGAGATGGAGTCGAGCTCGGCAAGAAGAGTATTGCCATCGCTTTCAACATTCAGCATGCTGAACGTACGCTTACAGATGAAGACGTAGATGCACTAATGCAAACAGTCACAGATAAACTCGATCAACAGCTGAAAGTAGTTGTTAGATCGTAGTTATTAGATAAAAGATTTTATAGAGGTATACATGGCATTAACTAAAGCCGACATGACAGAACAGCTTTATGATGAGTTGGGTTTTAATAAACGTGAAGCTAAAGAACTAGTTGAAATGTTCTTTGAAGAGATTCGTACTGCATTAGAAGTAGGTGAACACGTAAAGTTATCAGGTTTTGGTAACTTTGAATTACGAGACAAAAGTGAACGTCCTGGTAGAAACCCAAAAACGGGTGAAGAGATTCCAATTACGGCTCGCCGTGTGGTAACTTTTCGCCCAGGGCAGAAACTAAAGGCAAGGGTAGACAATTATGCTAGAAGCGAGCAATAACAACGAATTGCCAACAATTCCGGGTAAACGTTACTTCACTATCGGTGAGGTAAGTGAACTATGCGGTGTTAAACCACATGTTTTGCGTTACTGGGAGCAAGAGTTTACGCAATTAAAGCCAGTTAAACGTCGTGGTAACCGTCGTTACTACCAACGTCATGACGTGGTTTTAATTCGTGAAATTCGTGGTTTGCTTTATGAGCAAGGTTTCACTATCGGTGGTGCTCGCCAACGTTTGGAAGCAAATGCTAAACCAAATGTAGAAACAACAGCTACTGATAAAAAGCAATTGATTCAAGAATTGCTCACTGAATTAGAAGATATCCGCACTTTACTTGTGTAAACAACACAAGTTATCAAGCACCTTATACGTCAAGTATAAGGTGTAATGCTGTCGGGGCATGGCGCAGTCTGGTAGCGCACTTGTCTGGGGGACAAGGGGTCGCAAGTTCGAATCTTGCTGTTCCGACCAATTAAAACGTCGCTCTACGTTTTTCTTAATATTCTGAAATACCCTGCGGGGAAAACAACCACTATTCAGTGGCATCTACGACCAGTTTCTTATGGTCGTACACCTTCTGCATTCTTGTGACCTGATGCTGACAGTTTATCTCCTTCAAAACTACTCACTCCACGAGCTTTTAAATTATGTTAATTAAAATGCTTGATTCGTGCCTTTTTTATTTAGCTTTTATCTTGTCTTAAAAGTTGCTTCTTTTATTAATAATCTAAAAAATAACTACCCATCACTTTCCTGCATCGAACTTAACTGTCTTCCACAATCTATCTGACTATCTGCATCAAGGTTTGCCTCCTAATTATTAATATTGCTTCTATATAGATTCACAAACCTAGTTATTTCGGTACACTGATGTCCACTCTAGATTGAGGTTGTTACAAAATAATGCAAGGCTTTAACGATTACTGTATTCATCAGCTTTTTGAACGGCAAGTTGGTTTATCTCCGAATGAAATCGCTGTTGTTTTTCAAGAAAATTCGATTACATATAAAGAATTGAATGATAAAGCTAATCAACTAGCACACTTTCTTCAAGATAACGGTGTGAAGCCTGAAACATTAGTCGGAATTTGTGTGAATCGCTCATTAGATATGATGATCGCTTTATTAGCTATATTAAAGTCAGGTGGTGCATATGTACCATTTGATCCTGATTATCCACAAGATAGATTGACTTTCATTTCTGAAGATACAGATATTGATCTTCTAATAACTCAAAGTCAGTTGATTGATGGTTTGCCCACGCTCAATTGTGAACTTTTTAAATTAGATAGCGATTGGGAAAAAATAAGTCACTATCCTACAGCAAATGTTATCTCAGACGTTAAAGCTAAAAACCTTGCTTATGTAATATATACCTCCGGTTCGACAGGGGTACCTAAGGGGGTCATGATGCAACACGACAGTGTAGTCAATCAGCTGATGTGGATTGTTCAGTACCTAAGCCTCAACAACACAGACATCATCCTACAACAAACCAGTATTTCCTTTGATGTATCTGTTTTGGAGCTTTTCGAAGGACTAATTTCTGGAGGTAAGTTAGTTATCGCTAAACCTGACGGTCATAGAAATAACTTATATATTATCGATTTAATTCGAGTAAACAATATAACAACCATGCATCTCTCTCCTTCGGTTCTACAAATATTGATGGATACATCTGGCTTTGATCAATGTGTAAGTTTAAGACAGGTATGTAGCGCAGGGGAATCGCTCCCAGTTTCTATCGCCAATAACTTTGCCAATAGAAATAATGCGGCATTATTCAATATGTATGGTCCTACAGAAGCTGCTGTTATTACAACAAGTTTCCCCATTACAACAAAATTACATAGTAATAGTGTCCCCATTGGCAAAGCAGTAAATAGTACGCAGATTTATATTTTGGATGACAACTACAAATCTGTTCCCGAAGGTGAGATCGGTGAGATTTTTATTGGTGGTATTCAAGTTGCGCGAGGATACTTAAACCGACCAGAGTTAACTAAGGAGCGGTTCATCAAAGGGTTGTTAAACCGAAAGGATGAACAACTATATAAAACAGGTGATCGCGGTAGGTTTTTGCCTGATGGAGATATTGAGTACTTGGGCCGTGCTGATTACCAGATCCAGTTGCGAGGAACCCGTATTGAACCAGGAGAAATTGAAACTAGGCTCATACAACACCCTGATATTAAAAATGCGCTCGTTGTTTTGCGAGAAGGTCAATTTAATAATCAATATATGGTCGCTTATTTAATCTCAGAATCATCAATTAGCAATCGAGAACTAAGGGCTTTTTTAAATATTACTTTAACAAGCTCCATGATTCCTTCTGCTTTTGTAATACTGGAAGAGTTCCCCTTAACGATCAATGGGAAAGTTGATCGACAAGCACTACCTGAACCACATTATCAACGAAGCAAAAAAGACAAAACTTATATTGCACCTAGAAATGAAACTGAAAAGATCCTTTCCATACTTTGGTCTAAATTATTAAAACTAGAAGATAGCAGTATTGATGATAATTTTTTTGAATGGGGAGGAGACTCTTTATTAGCAGTAGAATTGACTCACCTAATGGAACCCATCTTGGATGTAGAGTTACCTATTATGTATATATTCGATAACCCAACGATAGTAGAGGTTATGAATAATTTAGACTCCCTTAATCAAAAGGGTAGCTTTTCCCCTCTTGAAAAAATTCAAGTTAAGGGAGATAAAAAGCCTCTTTTTTATATTGGAACAACTGGTTACGCACATAATTTAAGTACTGTCCTTGGTGAAGAACAGCCTATATATGGTTTAAATATTTTTGGTTCTAGAGAGGCCTTAAACCCAGGATTGCCAGTCTCTATTGAAATAATTGCTGAGCAATTTTTATATGAAATTCAGAAAACTCAACCAGATGGCCCTTATCAAATCGCTTCTTTTTGCTCTGATACAATTCTTGCTTTTGAAATTGCACAACAAGTTCTAAAAAAAGGCCACTCAGTATCGTTGTTTGCAACTATTGATACGGTTTGGAATGAAGACTCAGAGAATGGGACTGACTCTAAACAATCATTGCATCTATCTAGCTATTTCAATTTACCTATATTGAGACACAAGGTAGTCAAGCAATTTAAAAAAATTAAAAAAACGGTTTCGGGAAAAAATCAGGTAATCCCTAATTCTAAGCTGGTAGAAAAGCATCAAAAATTTCTGCTACAGTTTAAAAAGGCTCAACAAGATTATGTACCGAAAAAATATGCTGGAAGTATTGTCTCTTTTCTATCTCAGGAATATTTAGCAAAATATAATTCCACTGGGCTAAATAATTTTATAGTCAAAAAAGAAGATCATAAGGAATATATTATTAATGGTTTTCACGACTCTTTGTTTGAAAGGCCTTACCTCAATAATTTAAGCGATCTGTTAGAGCTTCACTTGAAGTAAACTCAAATTATCGATAGTTCCAAACAAGAACAGTCTAATCTATTGATAACCATTCTTTCTAATTCAACTATATATTTTTAAACGTAAGCAGCCATTCTACGAACGAACTAATATAACTTAGAAAAATCACACCGGATCTAAATAGTGTTAATTGCCAAATCTAGGTTGTTTTTCGGCGCGAGGGAATGTTTTACGCTAAAAATAATCCCTATATAATTAAAGCATGAGCTGCTTAATATTTTTGTATGTGTATTTTGTCACAGACCTCGAAAATAAGGTGTCATTTCTGTGATGATGTCTTCATTCGATTTATCCCCATTTTTAGCCAAACATCAGCTGCCTCAGCACTATGCTGATATAGCGCAAGCATGGTTCCTGCCCTTAGCCGAACAACTCGCCAAGAAACAACAGCAACACGCTAAAACATTGATCATTGGCATTAACGGCGCACAAGGTTCTGGCAAATCAACATTGACTGATTTACTGGTCAGCACCTTCAAGCAAAGCTTGGGACTATCAGCTGTCGCCTTATCTCTTGATGACTTTTATCTCAGCAAACAACAACGCCAACATCTAGCCGACACAGTACACCCCTTATTAGCCACTCGTGGCGTACCGGGCACTCATGATGTCGAACTAGCGATCAACATCTTGCAGCAGCTTAACAGCTCCACACGCACCGTTATAATCCCTCGCTTCGACAAAGCCATTGATGATCGGCTGCCACAAGCAGAGTGGCAAGTGTGCAGTGCGCCAGTTGATATTATTGTTGTAGAAGGGTGGTGTTTAGGTGTGCAAGCTCAAACGGATATTTCCTTAACAACTGCCTGTAATGATTTAGAGCAACAACAAGATAAAGATGGCCGCTGGCGTCAGTATGTAAACCAACAGCTGGTCAATCACTATCCAGCTTTATTTTCGCAACTAGATGAGTTGATCATGCTACAAGCTCCATCGTTTGACTGTGTTTATCAATGGCGGTTACAGCAAGAACAAAAACTCGCTAAGCAGCTAACACAGCAACAAAGCACAACAGGGGTAATGACTGAGCAAGCGCTACAACGCTTTATCATGCATTTTCAACGGCTGACCGAACATGGCCTAGCAACATTACCCATGCAAGCTGATGTTACTTTTGAACTAGATGAAAACCGGCAAATAACGAACCGCTATTGAAATTGAATATTCACGATCTGATTCAAAAGGACAATTGCACAAGCCAACAGCCATCAGAACATCTATAATGCGCGCATGGCTAACAAAAAATCAAAAAAGAAAAGCTCCGAGAACAACATTGCTCAAAACCGTCGTGCTCGCCACGATTACTTCTTAGAAGATAAGTTTGAAGCAGGGCTAGTCCTAGAAGGGTGGGAAGTCAAAAGCCTGCGTGATGGTCGTTTATCGCTTAATGAAGCCTACATCGTCCTACATCGCGGAGAAGCATGGCTTCATGGCGCCCATATTACACCGCTATTATCAGCCTCAACCCATGTGCATCCGGAAAACGTACGTCGACGTAAGTTACTGTTACATAGGCTAGAACTCAATCGACTCGTCGGTGCAGTCGACCGTAAAGGTTATACTATCGTACCGGTGTCGATGTATTGGGTAAAAGGTAGAGCAAAATTACAAATTGCCTTAGCCAAAGGTAAACAACAACACGACAAA
>MAAI01000020.1 GCA_002163115.1 Methylophaga sp. 41_12_T18
AGGAAGGTTGATATCTGTTTGCGAGCTTGTAGATAATTCGATTTTTGCTTTTTCAGCAGCATCTTTCAAGCGTTGTAAAGCAAGAGGGTCCTTTGATAAATCGATACCTTGATCTTTCTTGAACTCAGCAACTAAAAACTCAATGATGCGTTGATCGAAATCTTCACCACCAAGGAATGTATCACCGTTGGTTGCTAAAACTTCAAACTGGTGCTCGCCTTCAATATCAGCAATTTCGATAACTGAAATATCAAAAGTACCACCACCTAAGTCATAAACAACAATCGTAGAATCACCACGTTTTTTGTCCATTCCGTAAGCTAATGCCGCAGCAGTTGGTTCATTAATAATACGTTTTACTTCAAGACCGGCAATTTTACCGGCATCTTTAGTTGCTTGACGCTGTGAATCATTAAAGTAAGCAGGAACAGTAACCACTGCTTCCGTTACTTCTTCACCTAAAAACTCTTCTGCTGTTTTTTTCATTTTCATCAAAACACGGGCAGAAATTTCAGGTGGTGCCATTTTTTTACCGTTAGTTTCAACCCATGCATCACCGTTATCGGCCTCAGCAATGGCATAAGGCACCATATCAATGTCACGTTGAACAACATTATCTTTAAATTTACGGCCGATCAAACGTTTGATCGCAAATAAGGTGTTTGTAGGGTTAGTCACTGCTTGGCGTTTTGCTGACTGGCCAACTAATACTTCATCATCTTTAGTAAATGCAACAATTGATGGCGTTGTACGATCGCCTTCACTATTTTCAATTACACGAGGTTTACCATCTTCTAAAACTGACACACAGGAATTAGTTGTTCCTAAGTCAATACCAATAATTTTACCCATAATTTTTCTCCATCTTTCTTAATTTGTTGCTGGTTACACCAGCCCTTGTGAGTTATGTGGGGGAGCGAAATTGAATTTCAAGCCCTGAGCCCCACATTCTTGATTTATTTAGTGTTATTTTCTATTGCGAAACTACAACCATTGCTGGACGTAATAAACGGCCATTAAATTGATAGCCTTTTTGAGCAACGGTAATCACTTGATTTGGCTCTACACCTTCAACTTCTTGCATCGCCATCGCTTGATGCAGCTCAGGATCAAAAGCTTCATTTTCTGGGTTGACTTGTTCTAGACCAAATTTACTGATCGAAGAAAGAAACATCTTCATCGTCATTTCTAAACCATCACGTACCGTTTCTAATGATGCTTCTTCGCCAGTCGCAGCATTCATACCGAATTCCATGCTGTCATAGATCGGCAGTAACTCTGCTACAAACTTATCTAATGCATGTTTATGGGCATTTTCTAAGTCACGAGCTTGACGACGGCGTAGGTTTTCCATTTCTGCTTTGGCACGCAGTAACTCATTCCAATGCTCGTCAGCTTTATTACGCGCATCTTCAAGTAATGCTGTGGGATCTTCGGTAATTTCTACTTCAGGTTCAAGGTCTTCAACTTCAGTGTTGTCGATTTCTTCGTTGCTCATATCCAAGTTCCGGGTTTGCTAATAATTGATACTTCGTTATTTGGGGGTTAAAAAATCAATTTCAAGCCTCTATCAACATTTTTCATGCTAAATAGGACTATTCGACCAACTTAATTAACCTGGAGTACTTTATTTAAGGTTGTTAATAATTTGCTAAAGTCTATCGGTTTGGTTAAATAATCATCAAACCCTGCCTCATGACCTCGTTCAACTTCTGAAACAAGTGCGTTTGCAGATAAGGCCACGACTTTTATCTGCTTAGTTAAACCTTCTTTCTTTAAAATCGACAGGGCTTCAAAACCATCCATTTCTGGCAAGTTGATATCCATTAATATCAATTTCGGCATTTCAGCACGCACCATCTCTAAGCCGGCCTCGGCTGATTCAGCTTCTAATAATTGATAACCTGGATAGCGGGCAAAGAATTGACGAACTAAAGTCATATTTGCCGGATTATCTTCTATATAGAGTATCTTGGTTTGCTGCTGCGGTTGTTGCTGTTCCATTTCACTATCAGACAATAACAACGACTCAGAATCAGCAACCGGTTCATCATTACTTTGCTCAACAAAAGGTAGTTCAACCCAAAAAGTACTGCCGATGCCCAAAATACTATTCAGTCCTAATGTGCCGTTCATTAATTTAACCAACTCATTGCTAATTACCAAACCAATACCGGTGCCTTGAATCTCAGAGTCCTCTTTATCAAGACGGTTAAATGGTTCAAATAATGTCGATTGCAACTCAGACTCAATGCCATCACCACCATCTTTAATCGAAATCCTAATGATGTCATTGTCTTTACGGCGAATATCAATAACAATAAAACCTTTCGGTCTATTGTATTTAACCGCGTTAGAAAGCAAGTTCAATAATACTTGTTTCAATCTTAAGTAATCGGCTTGAACCCAAACATCCTGAGCCGAAAAACTATCTAATGTTAATCTAAGATTTAAGTTGGATAATTGAGTCTCAATCACCGGCACAATGTCAGCAATTAAATCTGTCACATTGACGCTTTCTAAGGACACCGTCATTTTGCCACTTTCAATTCTCGCTAAATCAAGTACATCATTAATCAAATTGAGTAAATGCTTGCCCGCATCATTAATTAAGATCACCGATTCGGCTTGATCATCCGTTAACGGTTCAATCGTTAATAACTGTGAAAATCCTAAAATCGCATTTAATGGTGTTCGTAATTCATGGCTCATTTTAGAGAGAAATTCACTTTTTGCTCGGTTGGCATTTTCTGCAATATCTTTTGCATTTTCAGCTTCAATCTTGGCCGAAATCAAATCTTGGTGATGCTGGTACCGCTCGGTTACATCACGTAATACACCGACATAATATTTACCGTCATCCAACAGCATCGGCGAAACCGTTAACTCCAATGGAAAATGACCACCATCTTGACGACAACCACGCAGCTCACGCGAGTTATTCAGAATCACCGGTTCATGCAACGTAGAGTTTTTTAAATAATCATCATGTGCAGAACGTTCATGTTCAGGCATCAACATCGATACATTTTGGCCAATAAGCGCCTCTTTCTCATAGCCAAAAATAGCTGTTATTGCCGGGTTGGCGAGAATAATCTTGCCTTGGGCATCAATGGTAATAATGCCATCCAATGTCTGATTAAAGACCGCATCACGTTGTTGTTGAATCTGCTGTGTTTTTCGCGTAGTGCGTATATAAAAGACGGTAGCTGCAAAAATAACAATTATGATACTGATAACACCGGCAAATACTATTTTTACAATGTTATTAAATAAATAAAAGGCATCCTCTTTATCTACCTCCGTGACAATGGCCATTTGCAACTCATCATCCCACCGCCAAGCACCAATTACTGGTACACCACGATAATCTCTATAGCCACTGACATTACTACCATCAACGCCTTGCTGTATTGCCTGTGCCATTTTGGTTAATGGCTGGCCAAACTCAACACTCTCAAGATCAGTATGTTCTGTGAGTAGATTAATACCAGGATCGGTCATGGTTAACTGAAAAGCTGAATGGGCAGATGGCCCGTCATTTAATAAACCAATTTGTTGTAATTGCTGGCCACGCTCTAGGTGGGTCAGTAACAGACCATCATGGTCGATACCATAAGTACCACCTCTAGAACCAGCCCATGAATGATGAAAAAGTGGATTGAAGATTTCATCTGGATCAAATTCAAATGCCAGCAAAGCAATGGTATCGCCCTTATTATCTACGATAGCGGCAAAAGACATCATGGTAGGCAATGTATCAACTATCCAACCATCCATATCTTTCCACGCTCTGGTCGCTGCAATAGAACGGCTCACTTGCGGAATGCCTCGCCAAGCCAAACTGACATTATGTTCAAGCTCTACGGGTAAGCTATCACCTCGGTCATGACCTGAACCTGACGCTAAAATAACAGCCTGTTGACTGATAATTTTATAGTCGCGATAGTTAAGTTGTTCTAATGATGCCGCCAATAACTCTTCTAAAAGATTAAGACTATCGGCACGATGCGTTCTAGGTCTATTTTTCAGTTGGATAACGGCTGCGGCGTGTAAGTCTGCCGAGTCGGCCCAATAGCGTACGATTGCCTTGTGTTTGTTGAGCTCTTGTTTTACTTGAATAATTGCAGAATCAGTAGACGCATGAAGACGCTGAGCTAATTCAGCTTGGGTATTCTGCAACATCTGCCAGACAAGTAAAGAGGCGGACGCCATCACTGCCACTGTTAACACTGTCGCTAACAATACTGCTTTTATTTTTAATGTCAGGTTATGGAACATTTATCTGCTTCCCATACATTATTTTTGAATACTGGTTATAGCCTTATAGAAGCACGGTTATCATGCGCCCGAATATAGGCGATGACAATCAAGCTACAGCTCTCGTTAGCTTATCATTAAACTTGAAATATCTATTTTGCCAACCATACACACTCACCATTACTGGCCTTTTGTAGTCGTTGCAAATTTTCTTCATGGGCATTCAATTCAGCTTCATTAGCCTTAATCACCCGTAATGGTTGCCGATCTTTTTTCACTACCACATTGTCACTATTGGCCGTTGATTTAAGCTGTTTAGGCTCTTCAGCAGTTAAGGTCAAACTAACTTGGCCACCGGTCATCGCCAAATAAACATCGGCTAAAATTTCGGAATCGAGTAAAGCCCCATGTAACTCTCGATTCGAATTATCGATGTCATAGCGACGACACAAAGCATTAAGATTATTTTTTTGGCCAGGGTGTTTATCACGCGCCAATTTAAGCGTATCAAGAATTGAGGCAACATCACCGACACGCTGTGCTTGTCCGGCTAACTTTGCCAGTTCATGATTTAAAAAACCAACATCAAACGCTGCGTTATGAATGATCAGTTCAGCACCGGCAATAAACTGCATGAAATCAGCAGCAACGTCAGCAAACTTGGGTTTATCAGCCAAAAACTCACTGGTAATACCATGCACTTCCTGAGCACCAGCATCAATTTCACGTTGTGGGTTTATATATTGATGAAAGGTTTCGCCAGTTGCTCGGCGATTAATCAGCTCTACACAACCAATTTCAATAATACGATGATCATCAGCCGTACTTAAACCGGTCGTTTCGGTATCGAGGACTACTTGACGTTTTACTTGTTGCTCAGCCATCTTTATATCAACCTTTTGCTGCTATTTTCTCGCGAGCAGTCACTGCCAACTGATCCGCACGTTCATTTTCAGGATGACCTTGATGACCGCGTACCCACTCCCATTTTAACGAATGAATCTGTGCGGCGGTATCCATTCGCTGCCAAAGATCAACATTTTTAACCGGCTTTCTACTTGCTGTCATCCAGTTTTTTTTCTTCCAGCCCGCCAGCCATTCCGTCATGCCTTTTAAAACATATTGTGAATCAGTAGTAATGGTTACTTTACAAGGCCGAGTTAAGGCTTCTAAAGCCACAATCACCGCCATCATTTCCATCCGGTTGTTGGTGGTATCTTTATCACCGCCAGATAACTCTTTTTCAGTGTCTTTCGAACGCAAAATAGCGCCCCAGCCACCCGGACCAGGGTTACCACTACAAGCACCATCAGTATAAATTTCTACGTCATCCATTTTATAACTCTCAATAATATCGGCTTATTATGAATGAATGCGGTGTTAATCAAAACCATACTTACGTTAATCATTCAGATTTTGACGACCACCGACTAACGGTTTTTTTAATAAAACGACCAGAAGGAAATAACTGTTTATAACGCCAATGCAAGTGAATTGGCGTAAGCGGGATGGTTCGCTTAGTCGCCACTAACACGGTCACGCCACCAAAAAAGGGCCAAAATCGTTTTCCCCACCGCTCCATAATTGAAAAACGTGCCAGCCACTCTGCCGTGCGAACTGGCGGTCTAAACATTATTTTTTTAACATCAATAACTTCAAAATTTAACAACCGTAGCCAATCTTTAACTCTTACTTGTGAAAAATAATGGCCCTGCCATGGCAAGGTATCTTGATAAGACAACAATCGACGTAAGCCCCACAAACTAAGTGGATTAAAACAGCATAAAACCACGGTACCATCGGCAACTAATACGCGGTCGACTTCACGTAATACTTGATGAGGATCCGTTGAAAACTCTAAAACATGAGGCAGTAAGACAGTATCAATACTATGACTTTTAAAAGGTAGGCTTTCGGCTTGGCCATCTAAAGAAAATGCTGGGTCCATCACAATTTGATTGCTTGCATCAGTCAGCTGGGGCAGCAAGACGGTAGAACCATAAACTTGCAATTGAAAATGGCCATAAAAGTGTGCTTTTAGGCACTGTAATAAGTCCTTCTCTTCCAACAATACCAATTGGCCTAAAGGACTTTGCCACCACTGAGCCATCATCTTAGTTTCAACTGACATATAATCAACCTCAAACTATCCACTATCAAAGATGTCTATGCTATCTATTCAAGCTGTCCCAGCCCTTACAGATAATTATATATGGCTTATTAAATCAGAAGATACTGATGACGTCATTATTATTGATCCCGGTGAATCAGCGCCCGTTATCTCGGTTTTAAATGAGCAACACCTCACTCCTGTTGCCATCCTTAATACCCACTATCACTATGATCATATTGATGGCATTGCCGCGCTAGTTGAGCGCTATCAGCTGCCCGTTTTTGGGCCTAAAAATAGCTTTATTCCAAAGTTAACCCATCCACTAGAAGAATGTCAGCAACTGACTATTCATCCTAGCTTTCCCGACTTTAAGATCATTAACATCCCAGGTCACACCGCACAACATATCGGCTACTTAGTTGATGGCATGTTGTTTTGTGGGGATACGCTGTTTGCTGCAGGTTGTGGCCGTTTATTAGGCGGCACAGCAGCACAACTGTTTCATTCCTTACAACAAATCTGTCAGTTGCCTAGGACGACAAAAATATTTTGTAGCCATGAATACACTCTCGCTAACTTACAGTTTGCATTAACTCTTGAACCTAATAATGCAGCAATAAACCAACGTATTCTAACGACTGAGAAATTACGTCATTTAAATCAACCTAGTTTGCCAACGACTCTTGAACTAGAGTTCGAAACTAACCCTTTTTTACGCTGTGATCATCACGATGTAATCCATGCCGCGGAATCTTTCTGTACACAAACGTTAACCAATCCACTTGATGTATTTACAGTAATTCGAGCGTGGAAAGATAGCTTCTAGCGCCTCATTGCAAATGCGAACGATTTAGATTACTATGAATAATGTCAAGCTATTTCCTTACCTGCTTTCACTATAACTTGACGATAATAGATAGTATCGCGCTTTTCTTGGCCAACTTCTTGTGCAAGCACTAGCGCAATAAGTTGGCAAGTAATCAAGAGAGGTTTTTCATGAATAACGGACTATCAGCTAGCATCCAACGTCTAGTAATTGGTTTAGTAGCGGCATTAGTTTCCAGCAATGTCGCTGCTGTTAGTATTAATTTCGACTACCAATTCGATACTAGTGGGTTCTTTACTAATCTTAATACCGGCGAAGCCATCACTGAACGTCGGCAAGCACTCGATCTCGCTGCGTCATACTACGAAGGCTTCACCGATAACTTAACCACCATCCAATCACATAATAGTAATACTTGGTCAGTTTCAATTACCAATCCTGGCAATATATCCCAGCAAGTTACTTTAGTTGATGAAACCATCAACCAAGACACTATTAAAATTTTTGTCGGCGGTTCAAGTTCATACCCTGGAGTGCTTGGCTTTGCTGGCACGGGCTCTGTTAGTGCATCAGGTACAGCTGAATTTACAAACTCAGTAATCAATAGAGGACAGGGCAGTGGCGATTATGGCATCTGGGGAGGTTATGCTTGGTTTAATGCTGTGCATGATTGGTCATTTTCAACCGATGCTAATGATCTTACATCCAGTTCACCCGACTTTTTAACTACCGCAATTCATGAAATTGGCCATATATTAGGTTTTGGCACTGCCGACAGTTGGTTCTCAAACATTGAAAATGGCTTCTTTACCGGCTCAAACTCAATAGCCAGTTTTGGTGATGCAATTCCCGTCGATCCATTCTCATCTCATTGGGCAGAGGGCACCATGAGTACGGTTGATGGTTTAGTACAAGAAACATTGATGGATCCATCAACCCCATATGGAACCCGGCAATTACTGACTGAACTTGATTATGCCGGCTTTGCTGATATCGGCTGGCAACTCACAGCGGTTCCTTTGCCTGCCTCTATATGGCTATTTTCACTTGTAATTCCACTGCTTCGTTTTCGTAATGTCAGTCTAACCAACCATCGCGACAAACAATGATCCTGACGAACAGCTAGCTACGGTCTTAATAACCAACCTAAGTCATTAAAAATCCTCACAAATCAATTGCAAATCTAAATGCGATCGATTACTATTTGTATTGAGTGGAGCGAAAACGCGCAATGTCACGTTAAAAGGGTGCGCAAGTTTTAAAAACTTTCTCAAGGATTAAACAATGAAAAAATCATTATTATTGAACTTGTCACTCACCGCCATGTTAGCTTTTAGTGCACAAGCATTTTCTGCATCAACTTCTTTTGTCGAGCCTACAGACTGGGAACGCGGTGATGCCGATACAATTTATGCTCAATGGGAAACCATTGATGGCGCACCTTATGATGGCACGCCAGATGTTGCCGGCAGCCAAGGTTATACCGCTGCAGGCCTAGTAACTAATAATACTGGAGGATTCATCACTGGTGGTGGTCTAGGCGGTAATATTTATTCTCTGGATACCGGTGACTTCACCGCTTATGTAGCTGCAGCTTCAGCAATTACAGGCCCTGTAACGGTAGCACTGCAAATTGCCACTTTAGGTACAGCACTTGATAATGCCTCTGTAGTATTGAATAACATTGTAGCTGACTCAATCACTACTTTATTTTCTGGCCCATCAGGTAGTGCTTTTGGTGGTGATGCAACTGAAACACTATTTATCTGGGAATTAACTGCAGGTTTAACAAGCTATGTGTTTGACTTTCTAGCGACGGGTGGGCACATGTCATTAGATGCTATTGCAATTGATGTTGGTGCAGCAGCTATACCTACAACACCAAGCGCAGTACCTGTTCCAGCTGCGGCATTATTGTTTGGCCCAGCTCTTTTAGGTATGGTTGGATTTAGACGTAAATTAAAAGCGTAATAAGGGATTCTTCTCTCAACAAAAAGCCGCCTCATGTTTGAGGCGGCTTTTTTATTTGTAAATTAAAGTCATTTAGAGCTTATTTATTAAGAGCTACAACCTACCACACTAAACTTTTTAATTACGGGTAGTAGAAAAGGTCTCCTTTGCCTCCAAATTTCAGCTATAAACATTCCCAACTATGTTTGGCACGAAAACACTGGAACCAGATGTCCTATTCAACACTGCAACACCTCCAATCCTCGCTAACAGTTGGCAATGACTATCAACCATTGATTGGTCGCTATATAACGCCCTTAATGGAACAGGCCCCATTGAGGGCGAAATGATTTACGACCATATGAACCTTGATCCTTTATTACGCCTCTTACCCGCACTCATCAACTAAAAACTTTGCTCAAAAGAAACCCTGATATCACGGCCAGCAGCTAATAAGCCCGTGCTGCCACCAGAGCCCTGAGTGTTGTATTCCTTATTGGTTAAATTAGTCACCGTCAAGCCAATGCTTGTATCTTTAAATGGCAACCAAGTCATGAAAATACTATGTGTCGCATAGCCCGGTTGCTTTTCAATTACTTGGCAAGCAGGAACCGTTGTAAAACTTCCTACATTGCTACAACCAGCACGGCTATTATCAACACCATTGACCGCATTTCTTGAGCTAACCGCTTTTAAACGATAACCAAACTCTAATGATTGCTTAGGTAAGCGATGCCCTATCGTCATACTTAATGAATCACCAGGCACATTAAATAAGTCAATTTTACTATCGACACCAGCTTGCAATGGCTGCACACGAGTATCAATATTATTATCGTAATAGTTATAGTCAACGTAACCATCAAGGATTGAAATAGAAACACTCGCAAACCACCGTAGACTATCGTAGCTGGCTTCTAACTCCCAGCCTTCTCGAAATTCTTCGCCATCTTGGCTAATATCGCCTGTTACAGAATTTTGATAAATAGATTCAATTAAGTTTTCGGTACGGATCTGGAAATAAGTGACTTTAGTAGTAAGGTCAATATCCAAAGAATCTAACCATTGAGTAGAAAAACCAATTTCATGAGTCGTGGCCGTTTCAGGCTCAAATAGACCGGCACATGATGAATTACCAGAGTTAAGAGGGTTTGTCCCCCAACTGTTAAGAGCATTAATATAATCATTGAACACGGCATAATCTGCTTGAACTGGTTGCTGAGCAAAAATATTAAATGCGCTGCAATAACTAAAGCTACCTAAGCCATAAAACTCATTGATCAAAGGCGCTCTAAATGATTCATTGTAATTATAAAATAGTGTCACCGGACCTTGCTTAGGTTGATAATTTAACCCTGCAGAAAAACCGACCCGATCAAAGTCACTTTCTTTAAGCTGCTCCCTATCCTGCTCAATTAATGCTTGCTCGGTAGCACCACCTGCACTAATGGCATAATCATCATAACGAACACCGCTCGTGACCGACCAATCTTGCCAATTTAATTCTGTTTGCAGATAAGCACCATAAGACTCTTTTTCACCTGGCGGTTGAGTTTCATTAAATCCAGCAACGCCAGCTTGTGATATCCGAATATATTCACGCCGTTCACGACTGGCTTGCAAACCAAATTCTATTTGGCCATCGACCTCTGCCAAGTAAAAGTCACTGGTATTCCTCAATTCAAAATTAGTAATTTTATAACTAACGATGTCTGTGCCACCGGCAGCAATAGCGCTATCCTCATCCATAACAAACTGATCGTTATATGCCAGCGAAGCATTAACATTGAGCCAGTCTGAATCAGGGTTCCAGTTCAAATTAGCGGTGGGTGATTTTGTTCTTCTCGTTCTAACCACATAGCCACCCACACCAATACCAGCAACCGCATCAAATGGCTCTAAACCTGTTTCATCTGACCAACGAAAACCTAGGTCTAGCTCGTAATCATCACCAAATAATCCAATTTTAGTTAATACACTCTTTTGCCTATTAGCTGAATTATCTTCATTGTCACCATTTGCTAGCGTAATATCATTACTATCGTTGTAGACGGCATTCACTAATACATCGGCAAACTCTAAGGGTTGACCATAAAACGAGGTTGACGTTTTATTTTGATCATTATTGCTTCTATGGCCGTAGTGAAGTCGTGCCCCCCAGTCCTCACCCGGAGCTAACATGTCACGAGCATTTTTAGTCGTCATGATCACTGCGCCACCAATTGTGCCCGATCCAGCAGTACGGATATTACTTCCTCGAATCACCTCTACTTGCTTTAACAATGCAGGATCGATATCTAACCCACTTCCATAGCGATAACGTTCAAAGTTCTGCCGAGCACCATCTACTACTTTCAAAATATCTTCATTATTAGAAAAGCCTCTAATATTGAAGTTCATACCATTTGAACGCACGCCACCTTCTATGGTTACTCCTGCAACATCATCAACCAACTCCATGATTGTGCCAGCCTGGCGACGTTTAATTTCATCTTCACCTAAGATAGTAGATGACTTCGTTCGATCAATAACAATCGTACTTAAACTATCTTTAACACCTAATACTTCTATATCGGGTAATAGCTCAATACCTTGTTCAACTGTGATTTGCGGATCATCATTAGTAATGACATTCTGCTGCTCTGCTGAATCAGCTGCTTCTTCAGAAAAAACAGGAAAACTGCACAATAAAGGCAATAACAGTCGTAAAATTATTTTATACATGGCATATATTTTTGTGATGCTCTTCACATTACCCAAATATATTAAATGATAATCATTATCATTAAGCTTTGCAACAACTCAAGTTACCTATGTTATTAACTTCACTAAAATTTATGCAAAAAAAAGCCCGCATTGAACAATGCGGGCTTAATCAATCGTACTGATTTAAGAATTACTTATCAGTATGTACATCCATTTGTGGGTAAGGAATTGAAATACCTTTTTCATCAAATGCTAATTTAATTTTCTCAATAATATCTGAGCGCACACCCCAGTAATCAGCACTGTTTACCCAAGGGCGAACGTTAAAGTTAACACTGCTATCAGCTAACTCAGCAACCGCAACGGCTGGAGCTGGATCAGCTAGAATCAAATCATGTGTTTGTAAAATATCTTCCATGATTTGTTTTGCAACTAACATATCGTCGTCATAACCAATGCCAAACACCATATCAATACGGCGTGTATCACGTGCTGAATAGTTGGTAATCGCACCTGAGTAAATTTGACCATTAGGAATAATAACTTCGCGGTTATCACCTGTTTTTAAGATAGTGCTGAAAATCGCAATATGCTCAACGACACCCGTTACACCACCCGCTTCAATAAAGTCACCTAATTTGAATGGACGGAAAACAATCATCATCACGCCAGCAGCGAAGTTTTGCAATGAACCTTGCAATGCCAAACCAATAGCTAAACCCGCGGCACCTAATAGAGCAATCAATGATGTTGTATTAACACCTAACTGATCTAAAGCAGCAATAAATACAAATAACAACAACACGGCATTGGCTATCGAACTGGCAAAATTCACCAAGATCGGGTCAAGCTCTGCACGCACCATTAACTTACGAATTAACTTCACTATCCATTTCACTACGATACGACCGACAATCACTATCGCAATGGCAAGTAAAATATTGATCAACCAATAACCAACCACACCACCTGTTCCAACTTCCATTTTAAATCCTCTTATTTAATGGTTTTAACTATCTCGTTAATTAATGCAGGGCCTTTATAAATAAAGCCACTATAAATCTGTACCAAACTTGCACCGGCATCCAGCTTCTGCTGTGCATCGTCAGCCGACATAATCCCACCTGCAGCAATTATCGGCAAGCTTTCTGGCAATACAGCCTTGAATTGACGAACAATTTCAGTAGATTTTTCCATTACTGGTCGGCCACTCAAACCACCGGCTTCATCACCATTTTTCATATTTTCCACCCCTTCGCGAGACATGGTGGTATTGGTGGTAATAATTGCATCAATCTCAAACTGTGCAAAAGACTGAGCCAGCTGTTCGACTTCATCGCCTTCTAGATCAGGGGCTACTTTCACCGCCATCGGTACATAGCGTTGATGCTGTTGCTGTAACTTAGCCTGTGCTTCTTTAAGCTGTTGTAATAAGTCATTTAAGCTGTCGCCAAACTGCAAACTACGTAAACCAGGCGTATTAGGAGATGAAATATTTATCGTTACATAATCGGCGTGAGCATAAACCTTATTTAAGCCAATTAAATAATCATCGACTGCTTTTTCAACCGGCGTATCAAAGTTTTTACCAATATTAATACCTAATACCGCATTGGTTTGAGCGACTTTCACTTGCTCAATAAGGTGGTCAACACCAAGGTTATTAAATCCCATACGGTTAATAATTGCTTCCGCTTCTTCGATACGAAATAAACGTGGCTTCGGGTTGCCGTCCTGTGGACGTGGCGTAACGGTACCAATTTCGACAAAACCAAAACCTAGGCCTGCCAATGCTTCAATATAATCACCGTTTTTATCCAATCCCGCCGCCAAACCCACCGCATTAGGGAAGTTTAAGCCCATCACTTTCACCGGCGTTGCTGGTGCTTTTGGATAAATAAGTGACGATAAACCGCTCATTTCTAACAAATTCAACCCTTGCAAACCAAGGTGATGCGCTTTTTCAGCATCCAGTTTAAACATGAGTGTTCGCATTAAGTCGTACAACATTTAAGCCACCATTTTTATTTGATATCCGCTGAACTTACGAATATTAAGTACGCCCGTATCTAAAATAAGATATTGGCCTTTTATGCCTTGTAATACGCCTGAGATCTCAGGTGTTTTATCAAAATTAAGTGATTTCACTTTTTCTGGGTAGCTGGCTACAGGATATTCAATGGCCAATACCTCTTCATCTGGTAGCGCTAGAATCGCCTGTTCACCAAATTGTTGTTGCAAGCCTGCAATCTCTGCACTGCATGCCACCATTAGCTGATCACGTACCGCCAGCATATCTACAGGCTCGGCCTTACCCTTGAGCATCTTGCGCCAATCAGTACGATCTGACACATGATTTTTAAATATCACTTCCACTAAACCAGATTGATAACGCGTTTTCACTCTAAATATCGCCAATGCCTGTGATGCACCTTGGTCTATCCAGCGTGTGGGTACTTGGCCTAAACGAGTAATACCCACCTTGATACCAGAGCTATTCGCTAAATAAACAATATGGTCTTGCATACATACCGACTCAGCCCATTCTGGCTCCCGACAGGTACCGGCTTCAAAGTGGCAGGTTTCCGGCTTCATCATGCACAAATCACATTGTGCTAATTTTTGGGAACATGGAAAGCAAAAACCACCGCTATAACTTTTTTTTGTTAACCGATTACATGCTTGGCAATGAATCTCGCCAGCAAACACTAGTTGAATAGGTTGACCGATAAATTGATTCATCGGCACTCGCTGCTCATCCAATACCATTTGATATTCGGCTGTTACTGAATGCGCAGACAATTCCACAGACATTTTGGCCAACAAGCCTTCAAATTCACTCACTATTTACCCCTGCTAGCTAAATTTCCACATAGTCTAGCTTATTCTGTTCTCAAACAAACAATCCCTTTACGCTAAGCTTCATTACTTTAGAAGAAACAGACAGTATTTATAAACTTCTTTATAATTAGAGTTTATGTTGTTACCTAAATATTTACTTAAAAAGCTGAGCTTA
Source organism: Methylophaga sp. 41_12_T18 (assembly GCA_002163115.1). GTDB lineage: Bacteria > Pseudomonadota > Gammaproteobacteria > Nitrosococcales > Methylophagaceae > 41-12-T18. The sequence continues at coordinate 14,872 of MAAI01000020.1, forward strand.
TCAGCTGCAATGTTGTTACTCGTCACTGCCTGTAATAATCCCTTCCTCACAGCTAAAAAAGTAGCTGAGCCTATTCCTGAACCTGTGCAAACGGCCTCAGTAGAAACAGAGTCTAACTGGCAACAAGCTTATGGTGAGGCACAGCAGACTCAGCAAAATGAATTGTCAGACACCGTTAGCAGTGAACCTGTCATCGCACAGCTTGAAATCACTGAAAAACCAATAACGGATCTATGGCAACGGATTCGCAATGGTTATGCCATTCCCTATCCATCAATGCATGCCAAGACCCAAAAGCAACTCAATTGGTTTGTAAAACATCCTGAATACATTGATCGTGTTGTTGAACGTGCCCGACCTTATCTTCATCATATTGTTGATGAAATAGAACGTCGTAATATGCCGCTTGAAATTGCCTTATTACCTGTGGTCGAAAGTGCCTTTCAACCCTTTGCTTATTCTCATGGCCGCGCTGCAGGTTTATGGCAGTTTATTCCAGGCACGGGCAAGGTTTATGGCCTAGATCAGAACTGGTGGTATGACGGTCGTCGTGATGTAATTGAATCAACCCGAGCTGCGTTAGATTACTTAGAAAAGCTACATCGTGACTTTGGCGATTGGCAATTAGCCTTAGCCGCCTATAACTGTGGTGAAGGTACCGTTGGCCGAGCGATAAAGCGTAATAAAAAAGCCGGTAAAGCAACTGATTTCTGGTCATTATCATTACCAAAAGAAACCTCTGCTTATGTACCTAAGTTGATGGCCATTGCCCAACTAATCAAACAGCCTGAGCAATACAATATCACCCTAAGTCCAATCGATAATTCGCCGTTTCTAACTATTGTTGAAGTTGGCTCGCAGATTGATTTGGCTCTGGCAGCTAAGCTGGCGCAAATTACCCCTGATGAAATGTATCAACTTAACCCGGGCTTTAATCGTTGGGCGACTAGACCTTCCGGCCCACACCGCTTAGTGGTTCCGGTAGAGAAAGCTGATATATTCCAACAAGCGTTAGCCGAATTACCTACCGATGAACGAGTGCAATGGACACGTCACAAAATCCAGCCTGGTGAGTCGATCGGGCTAATTGCTCAACATTACAAAACAACCACCGCTATTATTAAACAAGCCAATGGACTGACTAGCAATAACATTCGAGCCGGTCGCCACCTGCTCATTCCAGTCGCTTCTGGCAAACCTGCTGATTACCCTCTATCCGCCAGTCAACGTCTGGCGACACAACAAAGCAGTAATCGCAAAGGCAATAAAAAAATTCATACTGTCAAAGCGGGTGATACTTGGTGGGATTTAGCTAATGCTTATCAGGTTAGCGTCAGAAAGCTCGCCGCATGGAATGGCAAAGCGCCAGGCGATACCTTACATTTAGGCCAAAAATTAGTCATCTGGACCAAAGGCAAAACAAATACATCCAAAAACGTTCGCACTGTTAACTATAAAATACGCAGTGGCGACTCGTTATGGAAAATTTCACAAAAATTTAATGTCAGTATCGCTGAAGTCCGAGAATGGAATGGTCTTAGCGATCGTACCTTATTAAAACCCGGCCAAAACCTCACTTTATATGTTGATGTCACTCGTCAACACGGCAGCATCTAATATGTTACATATCGCTTTATTTGAACCTGAAATTCCACCCAACACCGGCAACATTATTCGTCTTTGTGCTAATGCTGGCGCCCAGCTCCACTTAATTGAGCCAATGGGCTTTGAATTAGATGACAAACGCTTACGCCGTGCCGGCCTTGATTATCATGAGTTTGCTGAAATTAAAATTCATTCAAACTTTGATGATTTTAAAATCTGGGCTGAACAACGTCGTATTTTTGCCTGTACTACCAAAACAAGCCAAAACCATCATCAGGCCAGCTATGTTGATGAAGATGTTTTATTGTTTGGTCCGGAATCGCGAGGCCTGCCGGTTGAGATTCTCGATTCCTTAGCTGCCGAACAAAAAATTCGCATTCCAATGCAAGAAAATAGTCGCAGTCTTAACTTATCTAATGCCACTGCTATTATTTTGTATGAAGCATGGCGTCAGCTAGGTTACCCCAATGCCAGTTAAAGCAGCTTAAACTAAACTGTTGCCTACTCTTTTCTTCACAATCTGACTGTCAATTGTGAAGAAAAATAAAAAGTGAGACTCATTTAGTCGGAAAAAAACCACGACTGTTATATGATTAGTTAATATCAAGCGAATGGTCTCGGTCACAATGAGTTTTCAACTTCCAGATAATATGCCTGAACTTAACCTGCGTGCTCCCTCTGAGCGAGGAAAGAGCTCAGGTATTGAGCTTAATGACAGCTTGCTCGCTCATTGGATAAAGCGCCTACCCCAGCACGACTTACTCGCCTATACCGAAACCTACCTTGAAACCATCAAGCGATTCAACCGTCATGCTCTCAACCATAAACTACGGTTACACATGCTTGATCTCTATCGGCAGCCGCTTAATTCACTGTTGTTCAGCTTAACCATTCCCAAGCTAGCAGATACCGTTGCTAGTTCAAAAACACGCTTACAAATTATCACCAACTTAGCCGAGCTCATGGATGAATTGGCAATGGGTTACAAGATCGTCATCAATGAGGCCAATGAACACGGTGCTAACTTAAAACTTAATATCATGGCGCAATTAGCCATTAATCGTGCGTGCGAGCAACTAAGTTACTTAGCATTACATGCCTATAAGTTCTATCAAGTAGTGCCTATTCGGGTCTTTAAAGAATTACACCAGTTATATCAGCTAGCGCTTCACGCCGATGTAGTAGATAAAATCCCCAGTATGAATAAGCAGCAACGAGCACTGTTTTCATTGCATCATCGTTATTCACAAATATTACTGATCAGTATCTGCAACCCTTATGGTTTAGAGAGTGGTAAAGTCTTAGAAGCCTATTTCATGATGGATAAGTTAGTGTCTACTGCTGACATTTGGCCTTTACCTAACAACCATCAAGCCACTGCTGGCCATTTTTTTATTAACTGCTTAAGTGACAGAACGCCAACGCCAACAGTCTTGCCGACCATCGACAACCAAATTCAACCGCCGACACTTATTTTTGATACTAAACCGGTTTTAAACCTAGCAGATACGCTGTTTCAACAGTCTGCCAACAGTAATACAACTATCAACCTGGAACTTTTCAAACAGCTAATTCCGTTTCTCAATACGTCCTATCAACGTAAACAGGAACGTCTTCCTATTAGCGGCGATGAGCAGGCTTTTCTTGCTTTTGGCTTGGCAGATATTCATCATTGTTTACACCATATTCACCAACCGAATAATGACAACAATAATGCCACCTGGCAAATATTGAATAAAAATAACTACGGTTATTTAATTACAAGACAGCAGGTCATTGCATGTCATGATTTAAAGATCGGTGATTTTGTTGGCATTTTTGAGCAACAAAGCAATCTGCAAAAATCACCACCCAAACTAGCATCGATAAAATGGTTACGCACCGATCATAATGAGGTTACTAAAATAGGTTTAGAGACGATTAACCGTGAGGTTATTGCCCTGCATTTCTCATTACAACAAGATGGTCCAATATCTCCTGCCTTATTATTGCCAGAAGCAGGTCAACAGTTGCATGCTGCCAGTATAATTACCGCACCAGGCAGCCTTAAACCACAACAAACACTCTATATTAAGACCAAAAAGAAAAGGTTTAACTTTACTATCCAAGCCAGCCAGTTAATTGATAATAACGAAAATTTTGAACGTTTTACTTTCATTGATATCGTTGATTAAGCTAAGAGGTGATGCAATTAACACAAGTTAATAGCCCTCGCCGTTATATCCAGCTACCATAGCAATTTTGCTTAAAAAACATTATGCCGTGGCTTAAGTAAATGACTAAAACTAAAGGACTCTGTTTTATGTATCAATTCCACCATTATTTTAGTCACCCAGGTCGGAAATAAAACGTAGCCTTATGATCAAACAAATATTCAAGTCACTCTGCCTACTCCCGCTGATGTTGCTGTCTAGTTTTAGTATTGCTGACGATCGACTATCCCATTCTCTGGAGCCTGTCACCTTACAACTTAAGTGGCTACATCAATTTCAATTTGCCGGCTACTACGCAGCCTTAGAACAAGGTTTTTATCAGCAAGAAGGTTTAGATGTAACCATCAAAGAGCTTACTGCTGATCACCACATCGTTGATGATGTTACTGCTGGTAAAGCTGATTATGCCGTTGGTGATGTAGGCATTTTAGCTGACTATGCGAATGGCGCACCGATTAAAGCGCTCGCCGCTATCTTTCAACATAACGCGCTCATTTTCATTACCAAACAATCATCAGGCATCATCAGTCCATATGAAATGGCAGGCAAACGTATTATGTTCGCTAATAAATCAAGTGACAATGCACCTTTAATTGCCAGCTTGGCAGAAGCAAATCTCACCGCCAACGACTATCAAACCATTGAACATAACTTTGATCATCAAGCCCTAATCCAAGGTGATGCTGATGTTGTTTCAGCCTATATAACCACTCAACCATTTGAGTTTAAACAACATAACATTGCTATCAACATTATTAATCCACAAAATTATGGCTTTGATTTTTATGGCGATATTTTATATACCAGTCAAGCTGAGATTGACAATAATCCAGGACGAGCAAAGCGTTTTCGCCGCGCCTCTTTAAATGGCTGGCGCTATGCACTCGATCATCCTGAAGAACTTATCCAGTTAATCAAAACCAAATATGGCAACTCATCATCAGTTGCAAGTCTGCGGCATGAGGCCGCTGAAACACGCAAACTTATTCTACCGGACGTTATTCCCTTAGGTAACCTTGAAAGTTATCGTCTACGTCGTCTTGCCGATATTTATACCAAAACAAACCTGGCCGAATCACTCGATGACGAGCAACTAAACAACTTTATTTTTAACCGACCATCGTCATTACTATTATCTGATACTGAGCAAGCCTGGCTAGATAAGCACCCCGTCATTCGTCTTGGTATCGATCGTGACTTTGCTCCCTATGAATCGGTCAATCAACATGGTGACTATATCGGTTTAGCAGCCGACTATATGCAAATATTAGAATCGCAATTAGGGGTGCGCTTTGACATTATCAAAGATAAGTCTTGGCCGGAAATCCTGCTCATGGCTCAACAAGGTGAGTTAGATATGGTGTCATGTCTTAATAGCTCTCCAGAACGATCACAGTATCTTGATTTCACCGCCCCCTACGTCAATAATCCCATCGTCATTTTCACCGCGAGTAAAGATAGAACCAATATTGGTTTAAACGATCTTGCTGGTAAAACAGTAGCCCTCGAAAAAGGCTACGTGATGCATGAGAAACTAAAAGCTAACTATCCTGACATCAAGATTCTGCTGGTTGATAACACCCACCAAGCATTGCTCAAGGTCAATAACGATGATGCTTATGCCTATGTCGGCGATGCCGCTTATGCTAACTATACAATTAACCAAGCGGAGTTGTTAAACGTTCATTTTTCAGGTCAAACAGACTTAACCAGTGCATACCGTGTTGGCATACATAAATCTAAACCTGAATTACATGCCATTATTAATCGTGCTTTAAATAGCCTCGACTATAAAGAGCGTCAATCGATTGAGAATACTTGGCTGGGTTTAAAGCTGACCACAGGCATTCAAGTCAAAACCATCGTCACCGTTTCTATTGCCATTGCCTTATTATTTTTACTATTTTCACACTGGATTTATCGTTTACGCCAATCGAAAGATGCCTTACAGCAAAGTCAGGCTAAACTGCAATCAATCATCGATGCCTCGCCTATTCCACATGTATTAAATGATAATCACAATAACATTAGCTACCTTAACCAAGCGTTTATCGATACCTTTGGTTACGATCAAGACGACATTCCAAACTTACAGGCATGGCAATTACAAGCCTACCCAGATCCAAATTACCGAGCATGGGTTACTAGAACTTGGCGACAGCACTTTAGTAAAACAAAGTCGACCAATCAGCAATTTGAACCGATTGAACTTGAAGTACAATGCAAAAATGGTGACCGTCGTTATGCCCTTGCCAGTGAAACAGCAATCACCGAAGCCAGTGATGATACTCATGTCGTTATTTTTTATGACATCACCGAACGCAAGCAGGTAGAAGAGCAATTACGACTATCAGGTCGCGTATTTAGTGAGGCCCATGAAGGCATTATTATCACTGATACCCGGATCCGCATCATTGATGTTAACCCCGCTTTTTGTGCTCTTTCAGGCTATGAACGTGATGAAGTCATTGGCCAAGATCCAAGCATCTTAAAATCTGGCAAGCATGATGCTCAATTTTATCAAGACATGCTCGCCAGTTTAAAAAGCCAAGGCCATTGGCAGGGTGAAGTTTGGAACCGAAAGAAAAATGGTGAGCTCTACGCTGCATTACTGAGTGTCTCCATTTTAACCGACAACCAAGGCAAAGCCTTACATTACCTAGCTTTGTTTTCAGACATCACTCAAAGCAAGCAACAGCAGCAAACCTTAGAGTTAATGGCTCATTATGATGTATTAACACAACTACCCAACCGTACCTTATTTGCCGATCGGTTTAACCTGGCCATTGCTCATAGTAAACGAACCAATAACCTGCTCGCGGTGGTATTCCTTGATCTTGATAACTTCAAACCTGTTAATGATAATTATGGCCATGAAGTCGGCGATCAACTGTTAGTTGAAGTGGCTCACCGCATCAAAAGTAATATCAGAGAAGAAGATACCGCCTCACGTCTCGGCGGCGATGAGTTTGTTTTATTATTAAATGATATTCAATCATCTCAACATGGCGAAGAACTGATCTATCGTGTTCATAAAGCCATTGCTGAACCTTATGAAATCGAGGGTAATAACATTACCATCAGTGCCAGCAGTGGTATCACCTTGTTCCCTCTCGATGATGCAGATGCTGACACATTATTGCGTCATGCTGATCAGTCTATGTACCAAGCCAAGCTAGCGGGCCGTAATCGCCACCATATGTTTGATGCCTTGCATGATCAGCAGCTAAGCCTACAACATAACCAATTACAATCTATTGAAGCAGGTTTTAAAGCAGAACAGTTTGCCTTGTATTACCAACCTAAAATTAATATGCGTACCGGTATAGTGCACGGTGCTGAAGCGCTATTACGTTGGATACATCCCGAACGAGGTTTGATCCCGCCGTTATCTTTCTTGCCAATAATAGAAGAAACGGCGCTTGAAATTGAAGTGGGTAATTGGGTTATAAATCAAGCTTTGCAACAACTCGACCAATGGCAACAACAAGATATTCACTTAGAAGTCAGCGTCAATATTTCATCTCATCATTTGCAATGGGATGGCTTTTACCAAGAACTAGAAAATGCCTTAGCTAAGTATCCACAAGTCAGTTCCGATTGCTTACAACTCGAAATATTAGAATCCAGTATTTTAAGTGATATCACACTTATTTCTGGCACCCTAAAAGCCTGTCGAAATAGCTTAGGTGTGCGGATATCTCTAGATGACTTTGGTACTGGCTATTCGTCACTGGTCCACTTAAGACATTTACCGGTTAACGTCGTTAAAATCGATCAAACCTTTGTTCGCGACTTGATTGATGATCCAAATGACTACACCATCGTTGATGGCATTATCGGCTTAACACAATCCTTCCACCGCGAAGTGATCGCAGAAGGCGTAGAGACAACGACACACGGCTTAATGCTCATGTTAATCGGCTGTGATCATGCCCAAGGTTATGGTATTGCTCGTCCGATGCCGGCCCAAAATATTCCACAATGGCTAACTGACTATCAACCCAATAAAGAATGGTTAAATTTAGCTCACCTAACACTGCAGCCTAGGCAAAAATTACTCACCCTGCTGACTATCGAAAGTAAACAATGGCTCACACGATTAATTACCACTCTCAATACGCCATCAGAAGACTTACACCCATGGCCGACCATCAATCATGAGAAATCGTTATATGCCTTATGGTTAGGGCAAGCTCGCAAACAGCAACTGTTTGACCCAGCCTGGATTGAACAACTCGAAATCGCCTTCAAAAATGTTCACCAAATTGGCGGGGACTTAAAAGCAGAGTTCTTACTCGGTCATATTGAGCAAGCGCAAGCGGGTATTGCAAAGCTGCAACAAGCCTATGTTATTGTCGATGAACTACTCGAGCATGCTGATTAAGACCTAATGTGTTATCGCGGCTTTATCACGTAGACTTTAAGGTGGCGATATTATGTTAATTAAACAAGGACAGTGGCGAGCACTAACAGGCAAATCATATGGACTCACCATGCCTGTGCTACTGGGCAAACTTCATGTTGATACCTGCCTCGCTCCTCAATGGCAACAAGTTAATCAACAGCTCACACACTTGTTATCAACCAAAGCGGTCATTCTTACTGAGCAATGCTCACCTCACCTTGTTATTAATGCAGTATTAACTTGGCTGCATACTATCCAACAAAATTCAAGACAGCCCGTCTTTGAGACGGGCCGAATTATTGACAAGCTATCAACAACTGAGCAACAAATAACATTCACCATTGCCTTACCTTACTTACATGCTAGAGCAACTATTGATGCCTTATCTTGGTTAATAAAAACAATCAATAACCTAAGCAATAACCAAACTGAACAACAAACCCAGCAACCACAGAAACAGCTCGCCACCAGTTACGCCAGCCTAGAACGAAAACTACGACGTTTTGCCACATCAGGTAGTAATACCTATCCTTTTCTACAAGCAGCCCATGACTTAGCTATGCCTTGGAGCCATGTAACAGGCAATATTTTTCAGATTGGTTATGGTGTTTCCAACCGCTGGTTAGATAGTAGTTTTACCGATAAAACTTCTGTTATTGGTGCACGCTTTGCCCGTAATAAACAGTTAACTGCCACCGTGTTAGCAAAATCAGGCTTACCTACCGCCCAACATTTTGTAATTCGGACAACTAACACTGCTCTAAAAATGGCTGAGCGACTCGGTTACCCCGTTGTTATCAAACCAGCAGATAAGGATCGTGGCATCGGTGTTTCTGCCGGGATACAAAATACTGAACAATTGTTAACGGCTTTACGCAAGGCACAAAAAGTTTCGCGTAATATTCTGATCGAAAAACATATTGAAGGCCAAGACTATCGACTGACAGTATTAAATGGCAAGATGATTTGGGCCATCCTTCGACAGCCTGGCGGAGTTATTGGTAATGGCATAGATTCCATTAAAACCTTAGTAGATAAAACCAATGCAGATCCTCGGCGACAACAACATCGCCATGCTCCACTGAAAAGCATAATCATTGATGAGGAAGCAACTGAGTTACTTGCACATGCCAGTTTTACCATTAATGATATTCCCGAACCTGAACAATTTATTCGCCTGCGTCGCACATCTAATATCAGTACTGGCGGCACACCGATAGCAGCAATGCAGGTACACCCTGACAACCAACGTTTAGCAGAAAATGCCGCGGCGGCATTAAAGTTAGACTTTGCCGGCATCGACCTCATCATTGCAGATATCAGGCAGTCGTGGTTGAAGTCAGGTGGTGTCATCTGTGAAGTTAATGGTCAACCACAGTTAGGACTGGTCACTAACCCGCAAATCTATGCTGACTGTTTACAAGTTTTAGTTAAAAATAAAGGCCGGATACCTATCGTGGTGATTATAGCTGACAACAACGTGGTTAATATCACTGATCATTTATTTCAGCTATGGAGCCAAACACAAGCACATATTGCCATAGCAACAGAACATGGCTTCACCGTTAATAATCAGTTAGTTGCTCAGACCGAGAACATCCTAATAGCCAGCCAAGCCGCATTAAACTCAACGACTGTCGAAGCATTGATCGTGGTTAGCAGCCCAGCTGAAATCAGCAAATATGGTGTCGCAGTAGACTATTATGATGTGCTGATCATGGCAGCTCAACCAAGTGTTACCACCGTTACCGACATCGTCTATAAGATGCTGTTTAGCCATAATGTAAACACTATCGTCACTCACGCTCATGACCAGCAATCAATACGTTATGCCAAGCAATATGCCATCTGTAATCTACAGCTAGTTACAGATGGTGAAGATCTATGTCAACAACTTGCTATTACAGCTTATCAAGCACTATCCGTAAGCAATGACTAACTTAGATTACAGCCAGTTATTTCAATCTCGCGGCCATAAATACCAAGCTGCGATGCAACGCTATCCAAATGCACGTGATCAAGAATTCAAGCAAGCGATCAACAAAGTACATTTCAACTCAGAGACAACAATAGTCGATGTTCCTGCTAGAGGTGCTTATCTGCAGAGGTATTTACCTGATAGCTGTATTTATCGACCTTATGAACCTTGTACAAACTTTTTGAATGCCGATCAGTCACCAGTTAATCCCCTATTGCCGCTACCGTTTGAGGATGATAGTGCTGATATTGTGTTCAGTATTGCAGGCATGCATCACCAAGCCGACAAAAAAGCAGTTTATCGTGAGCTATATCGAATTATGGCCAAGTCTAGCCAGCTTGTTGTTGCCGACGTACATCAAGACTCATCGGTGGCGAATTTTTTAGACCTCTTTGTCGGTAACCATAATAGTACCGGCCATCAAGGTTTGTATTTAAACTCTAACTCACTACCTGAGTTATCGTCCGCTGGCTTTCAAATTCAATCTGCTGAGCGGATAGCTTGTCCTTGGCAATTTAATAATACTCAAGAAATGGCTAATTTTTGTCGGTCTTTATTTGATTTACAATCAATCACTGCCAGCAAGATTATCAGTGCCATTGAGTGTAGTTTAGGTATCACTAGCGAGCATAATAAAGTCAGTATGAACTGGGAACTGTTCTACATAGTTGCTAACAAACAAAGTAAATAACAGCCATAAAAAAAGCCGAAGACTGTTATCAGTCTTCGGCTTTTTTACTGTAATAGAATCTTGCTAGAGCTTATAGCGCAAGTAATACAGTTACTAAAATTGCAGTTAATATCAAGCTGCTCACGATTACACCGCGGACAGTTGTCATAGGACCTTGTTTACCTACAATTGCATTCACTTCTAGTGCCACAACAATAGCTAAAACAGCCCACATAGCAGTAGAACCAACTTCTGCACCGTAACCACTCATATGAGGGCTAGCTAACATTGCAAATGCCATTGGACCTGAGAACAATGTATTGGTACGTGAAGCTAATAACGCTTTAGCGCCAGCAGCTGGTCCATCACCTTCAACCATGCCTAAGACAATTTTTTGGTTTGGCCAGATGATCAACCAAACATTCAAGAACATTAAGGTACCCATTGCTGCACCAGCAGCGATGAATGAATTCATGCCACCTGATTTATGAAGACCAAATAACAATACCAGGCCTGTTATAAAGGTAAACATCGCAGCCCAACGGAACCACCATAAAGCACTAGGTGCTAATTTAGCCTTAGCATCTGCTAAGCCTTCAGGAGTTGCCGCTTTGAAATATCCACCTTGGATAAAGTTGAAGTAATAAAGAATTCCGATCCAAGTGATGCCGAATAATAAATGGCCCCAACGAGTGACCATATTGAGAAGAAGTTCAAGTTCCATAGTTTTTTCCTATATCGATAGCTGATTTTGCGTTTTTAAATTTGGCTTTCGCGCTGATATAGTCACTCATTCAAGACTATAAAGTCAATCAAGGGAGTTAGATTTAATTCAGGATACAATTGAAAAAAATAAAAAGCTAACCAATAAAGTCATTTAGCGATTAAAACCCTATTATTCATAGGTTTATTTGTTTTTTGGTTATTAATTCAGTTGCGACACATCTTTAACTGAAGTCTATTCAGCAGAGAACGCTCCCAAGGTTCAGCTTGGGCTAACTATATGAGATTGTAGCAAGGCAGAAACAAGAAACCCCGCACTAGGCGGGGCTTATAAGTCTTCTTGGGAGATACTGGAATGTTCACGTGGTGGCTATGGGTGGATTCGAACCACCGACCCCATCATTATGAGTGATGTGCTCTAACCAACTGAGCTACATAGCCTACGTGAAGCAGCGCATTTTACGTTGCTGGATAATAAATATCAAGCAATAGAATGCTATTTTGTAATAATTTTTAAATCTAGACTCAAATGGCATTACCATTTGGGCAATTTGGTTCTGTTATGAGCAGTTTAAACGTTAAAACGGAAGTGCATTACATCACCATCAGCGATAATATAATCTTTACCTTCTAGTCGCCATTTACCTGCATCTTTAGCTCCCAGCTCGCCTTTGAATGATACAAAATCATCATAGCCAACGACTTCTGCACGGATAAAGCCTTTTTGAAAGTCAGTATGAATCACGCCAGCACCTTCTGGAGCTGTTGCACCAATTTTAACAGTCCAAGCACGCACTTCTTGCACACCGGCAGTAAAATAAGTCTGCAAGTCTAATAAAGCATAACCACTGCGAATCACTCGATTTAAACCTGGCTCGTTTTGGCCTATTTCTTCTAAAAACTCTAATTTTTCTGCATCATCAAGTTCAGCTATTTCAGACTCCATAGATGCACAAATGGCCACAACAACAGCATTTTCTTGTTCGGCTAGTTGTTTAACCACATCTAATGCTGCATTATTGTCAAAACCATCTTCTGCAACATTAGCAATGTACATAGTGGGTTTAATAGTCAATAAATGTAACTCAGTTAATAATGCTAGTTGCTCTTCGTCTAAGCCCATACTGCGCACAGGGCTACCTTGATCCAAGTGGTCACGCATTTCAATTAGCAGTGCTAAGCGTGCTTTTGCGACTTTATCGCCACCTTTGGCATCACGCGTTGTTTTGGTGATCGCTTTTTCAACACTTTCCAAATCAGCTAACGCTAATTCAGTATTAATAACTTCAATATCATCTAAAGGTGATATTTTACCGGCCACATGCACGACATTTTCATCTTCAAAACAACGAACAACATGAGCGATAGCATCTGTTTCACGAATATTTGCTAAAAATTTATTACCAAGGCCTTCACCTTTTGATGCGCCAGCAACTAAACCGGCAATATCAACAAACTCCATCGTGGTTGGTAATATACGTTCAGGACTAACAATTTCAGCCAGTGCATCCATACGTGGATCAGGGACAGGTACTATGCCGACATTAGGTTCAATCGTACAAAATGGATAGTTTTGCGCTTCAATGCCAGCTTGTGTCAACGCATTAAATAAGGTTGATTTGCCTACATTGGGTAGACCGACGATTCCGCATTTAAATCCCATGATTGTTCCTATTGTGAATGTAGCCAGTGCATGGCTTTTTCTAAATCTTCAGATACTACTTCAGGTAATACTCTAATCGAGTCATCTATTGCTGAGTTAATTAACTGGCGATCTGCTTGTGATGGTTTGCTCAGCACATAATCGGCGACTTTTCGACTGTCGCCAGGGTGAGCTATACCAAGTCGGCATCTGAGAAAATCTTTGCCGCTTAAATGGGCAATAATATCGCGCAAACCATTGTGACCGCCATGGCCACCACTACGCTTTAAACGTGCCGTGCCAGCTGGCAAATCTAATTCATCATGAATAATAAGAATATTGCTTTGAGGAATTTTATAGAATTTGGCAAGCGCCGCTACAGACTGTCCACTGCGATTCATAAATACCAGTGGTTTTAACAGAAAGAGCTTATGTTCAGCATGATGCGCTGAAGCCAATTGACCATGAAATTTATTCTCAACAGCAAATGTTGTTCCTAAATCACTAGCCAATTGGTCCAGCCACCAAAACCCGACATTATGACGGGTGTGTTCATATTGAGGACCTGGATTACCCAATCCGGCGATTAACCAGTTAGCCATAATGTGTCCTCAACAAGCAGGCTTAGTCTTCTGTCGCTTCTTCTTCAGCGTCAGCTTCAACTGCTGTGTCATCTTCATCAGCTACCGCGCGAGGTGCGTGAATGCTAACAAATGCTTGGTCATAAGCAGAACGTTCGCCTTCAGCTAAGTCTTCTTTTTGACCGTGAGATAAAGCAGTTAATACAACACCCTCTGGCAATACGATTTCTGACAAGTGTAAGCTTTCATCCATATCCAATGCTGAGACATCAACTTCAACAAACTCAGGTAAATCTTGTGGCAGACAAGATACTTCAATATCAGAAAACAGGTGATTAACTTTACCGCCTTCTTTAACACCAGGAGCTTCATCTTCACCGATAAAGTGCAACGGTACCGTCATGATTACTGCATGGTTAGCATCAACACGTAAGAAATCAGCATGCATGATTCTTACATCACTTGCTGGGTGGCGTTGCAAGTCTTTCAATACAACTTGTTGTTCTTTACCATCAACATTCAATGTCAAAATATGAGCATAGAATGATTCTTCAGCCAAATGGCGAAGGAATTTGTTATGGTCCAATGTAAGTGCAACAGGTGCATTTTCACCACCATAAACAATAGCTGGAAGTTTACCCGCATGACGTAGGCGGCGGCTCGCACCTTTCCCCTCGTCAGTACGTAGTTCAGCTTGAACTTCAAATAAATTTTTCATGTTTTTCTCCAATGATGAATATTTTTAAATATCCATTAAAAATGCCGCTTTATGCGGCGCTCTGTCTGCCCCGCGACCAGGAGAGACAACTAAATCTAGCTTACAAAATTAATTTGTACGCTAGATTAATCCATATATAAGGAGCTAACAGACTCCTCATTACTAATTCTATACATCGCCTCAGCTAGCATTTCAGCAATGCTTAATGGGCGAATTTTGGTACATGCTTGTGCTTCAGCTTGTAGAGGAATGGTATCAGTGACGACCAACTCGTCTATCACTGAATTGGTAATATTCTCTACCGCAGGGCCGGACAAGATAGCATGGGTACAATATGCAACAACGCGGGTTGCACCATTCTCTTTCAAGGCAGCAGCAGCAGCACATAAGGTACCGGCAGTATCGACCATATCGTCGACTAGAACACAAACACGGCCGTCAACTTCACCAATGATATTCATTACCTTGGCAACATTTGCGCGAGGACGACGCTTATCAATAATGGCTAATTCAACATCCAAGTGTTTTGCTAGAGCTCTAGCTCGTACTACACCACCAACATCAGGTGATACCACCACTAAATCTTGATATTTATGCTTCCAAATATCACCCAGCAATACGGGTGAAGCATAAACATTATCGACAGGGCAATCGAAGAAGCCCTGGATTTGATCTGCGTGAAGGTCAACGGTCAATACACGGTCAGCACCAACACCCGTCAGCATATTAGCAACCACTTTTGCAGTGATAGCAACACGAGCTGAGCGTGGACGTCGATCTTGGCGTGAATAACCAAAATAAGGGATAACTAAGGTGATACGCTTAGCTGATGCACGACGAATAGCATCCGTCATTACCATTAATTCCATTAAGTTATCATTGGTAGGCATACAGGTCGGCTGAACTATAAATACGTCTTTACCGCGGACGTTATCTAAAATTTCGACCATGATCTCGCCATCACTGAATTTTTCAACAGTGGCTTTACCAAGAGGAACATTAAGGAAGTGTGCGATATCTTTAGATAGTGTGCGATTGGCATTGCCAGTGAACACCATCATGCTGCTATCAGCAGTGCGTTTTTGTAACTGAAGGAATCGGTTTTTAGTCACTGTATTTGGCGCCGAGGGTCTTAATAAAAATAATTAAAAGAAGAGTGGCTGGGGTACCAGGATTCGAACCTGGGGATGCAAGGATCAAAACCTTGTGCCTTACCGCTTGGCGATACCCCAACAGTTTACTCTTTATCTATCATCGTACAGCTATGTCGATTTCACATTATACTGAAATCTTCCGCAGTGAGTGGCGATATATTACACGATTTTGCCACAAAGCCTTGCCATTTTTTTGGCAAACTATTTACTACCTGCTGCGCTTGCTGCTGACTATCAAAATCAGCGAATACACATGCGCCTGTCCCTGTCATCCTGGCCTGTCCAAATTGCGCCAACCAGTCTAAAGCTTCTGAAACAGCTTGATAGCGATTTCTCACCACATCTTCACAGACATTTCTGCCTTCCCCCGAAAGGAAGCGCGATATTGTTATCGATTCACAGTCACGTGTCAATTCATTTGCTGAAAACACTTCCGCAGTAGCGACATGGCAATCAGGTACAACCACCACATACCAGGGTTCCCGAGGGGAAATAGGCGTTAACTGTTCACCTACACCTTCAGCCCATGAAGCAGTACCATGAATAAAGATCGGTACATCTGCGCCCAATTTCAAGCCTAAACAGGCTAATTCTGTTGTGGAAAATTGGCAATGCCACAGCTGATTTAATGCAACTAAGGTAGTAGCAGCATTTGAGCTACCGCCACCTAATCCACCGCCCATTGGCAATAGTTTTGTTAGTTTAATTTTGACGCCGCGCTCGATCCCAGCATGTTGTTGCAACATTTTTGCAGCACGAACAATTAAATTATCTTCATTATCGACGCCCTTAATTGGGGTTAATAACTTTATTTCCGGCTCATCTGTAACTTCAAACTGTAAGTTATCGCAATAATCTAGAAACTGAAAAGCGGTTTGCAACTCATGATAACCATCTTCACGTTGGCCGGTAATATGCAAAAACAGGTTTATTTTGGCAGGAGCAGGCCATGACTTCACTTCGCTCTCTCCCAATCTCTAATAATTAGTTTCAAATTAATATCTGGATGTTTAATAAATATTTTGGCGGGCATGTAATAGTGCTCAAAAGGCACGTAACGCAAAATTTCAATTTGCCAGTCCTTTTGCTTCAGATGAGTAATACGCCCTTCAATATCCAACTGCATACTCTCCACTGGATATTTTTGATAAGGCAAACCACGTACCCAATCACGTAATGCGCTTACCGGCATATGAATACCGAGATTATCTTTTAGTAATGCTTCTGGCGTGGCAGCTGAAACGGTAGTTCCATCGGCCATAGTTAATACAACTTGCTGGTTATCGCCAGTTAATACCGCGCCACCTTGAGCAAAGGGCCCCGTTAACGCAATTTGATATCTCTCGGGCAGATCCTGCCAGTTTAAACCGGCAGTCCACCCCTCCGAGCCCTGAGTAATTGCAGTCCGTCCTTTTATCGACCAGTTATTTAATGCTGCTAATTTAACCGAACGTTGTTGCCACAAGGTTTCTGCTGGTTCAGCAGGTTTATACCAAATCGGTTTGCATGCACTCATCATCACTACAACTGTAACCAGCAGCAGTCTATTCAATAGTTTAGTCATCTGGTTATAAGCCAAAGCGACGCATGGTATCTAACAACAAAGGATTATCTTTATCCTGTTGCATGCCTTGCAGCCATACTTCTTTGGCTGCGGCATGTTTACCTAGTTGCCACAATACTTCACCAAGATGAGCTACAAATTCAGGATCAGGTTGAATGGCTGCTGCCTTTCGTAGATAACGCTCTGCCACCTGCAAATTACCCAAGCGATAATAAACCCAGCCTAAACTATCTAAATAGAAAGGATCATTAGGTTTTAACTCCACCGCTTTTTTAATTAATAACAATGCTTCTTGATGCCGATCAGTACGATCCGTCAAGGTATAACCCAAGGCATTAAGTGCCTGGGTATTATCTGGGTCGTTAGCTAATATAAGGCGTAAATCTTGTTCTAAAATCGCCAGGCGATTCAGTGGTTCCGCCACCATTGCCCGACCATACAACAACTCCACATCGCCCGGAAATTGCGCCAATGCTTCGCTATATAAATCAAAAGCAGCTTGGTCTTGACCTTGCTCTCGTAAAAAACCGGCTTCAAACGAGAAATATTGAATCGCTCGATCCGGATTTTCTTTTCGCAACAATTTCAAGTGTAAACGTGCTTTATCAATCTCGCCCTGCTCTGCCAGCAAACTAATATAGCGAGTCTGAGCAGCTTGATAACGCGAGCTCTCGGCAGGCACTGAAGCAAACCAGATTAAGGCTTGTTCATTTTGCTCATTAATTTCTTCTGTTAAGCCCATAAAATAAGCAGCCTGTTTACCACGGTCTCCTTGTTTTATTAACTGACTAAAATATTTTTTAGCCCTGTCACCATCTTTATCTTCTAATGCTAATAAACCTAAGGCAAAAATAACCTCATCGTTATTTGGTTTTGACTCATGTAGCTGCTCAAACACTTGTCGTGATTGCGATGTTTTACCATTTTCACCTAAGGCTTTAGCGTAAGCAAAACGTAGATCATCTTTCGCTTCTGCGTCTTGCACTGCCTTCGCCAACAATTTTAATGCTGAACTACCATTGCCTGTGCGTTGTAATATTTCTGCTTTTAAAATTAAAGCATTGCTGCGTGTCGGCTGAAGAACAAGCACTTTATCTACAGTTACTAACGCTTCACCATACTGCTTATAAAAAGCAGATAACCGCGCATAAACGAACAACACCTCAATATTTTCTGCTTGATAATGTTCTAACTGTTTAATAAGTGCTAATGCTTTATTTGCTGTTGTTAGCTCAGTTAATTGCTCAGCAACTCGAGCTAAAAAGCCAGCCGCATTATCAGGAGCAAGTGTTAGTGCTGAATCAATCGCTTGCTGAGCTGCCTCGTGATCTCCTTGCGTTAATAACAGGGGGACTTGCATGGCATAAACATCGGCATCTGTCGGATCAACTTCTGCCCATCGTTTTAAAGCTCGACTAATACGTTGCTGATCTCGAGTATAAACAGAAACTTGGGCGCTTCGGCCTGCTAGAGCTGGCGAGTCCACGATGCCTGCAGCCTTGTCATATAAATCTACAGCTACGCCCATTTCACCTCGTTGGCCAGCAACCTCGGCCATTAAAATGTAATAGACCAACTCTGCTGTTAATGGCAAAGACTCGATTTCAGCTGCTACTTCTGCAGTGGGGTCTGGGCTTGCTTCTTGGTTAGTTGCTTCTACTACTGGCTCAGCTATGTCTGCCAATCGGGACTCTATTTTCTGTTCAGTCACAGAAGCACAAGAAGTAACAGATAATGCCAGTACTAAGGCACTACTTGTTCGCGCAATAAATTTTAATTTCTTCCATTGCAATGGCAATAAATCCATAATTGAACGACCTGCCCCGTTGATTTTGATAGAATGACCGCTTAGTTTCGGCAATCAAGTAACAATATATTAATAATGGCTGTAGAGTTTACCAGCATTTAACGACAACAAATCACCAAAACATATGCAATTTGTCACCTACGGCATCAATCATAATACGGCACCGGTCAACATCCGAGAAAACATCGCTTTCAATGCTGATGTATTGCCGGCTGCATTAGATTCGTTAACCCAGCATCCCAATGTTAATGAAGCCGTTATTATCTCTACCTGTAACCGTACCGAAATCTATTGCCACCTTAATGATGACTCTGACAACACGATCAGTGAGTGGTTGCATCAATTTCATCAACAACCTGACAATGCTTTAGCCGATTATTTCTATCAACATAAAGGCAACGACGCCATTCGTCATTTGCTGCGAGTCGCCTGCGGACTCGACTCGATGGTGTTAGGCGAACCGCAGATTCTCGGCCAAATAAAAACAGCCTATAGCCAAGCATTAAATAGCAAGACTATTGGCAAACTACTCGGCCGTTTATTTCAACATTCTTTTACCGTTGCCAAACAAGTACGTACCGATACCGCTATCGGTAATAGTCCCGTATCTGTCGCCTTTGCAGCAGTCAGTTTAGCCAAACAAATTTTCAGTAAAATGGCTGATTCCACCGCTCTGTTAATTGGTGCTGGTGAAACCATTGAATTAGCGGCACGTCACCTTAAAGACAATGGCATCGGTCAGATTATCATTGCCAACCGCACCATAGAAAAAGCCCATAACTTGGCCTTACAAGTCGAAGGTTATGCCATCAGCTTGAGTGAAATGCCTGCCCATTTAGCCAAAGCAGATATCGTGATTAGCTCCACAGCCAGCCAACTGCCAATTTTAGGCAAAGGTTCAGTTGAACGGGCCCTAAAACAACGTAAGCGCCGGCCTATATTTATGGTCGATATTGCCGTACCTCGCGATATCGAACCCGAAGTAGGCAATATGGAAGATATTTATCTCTATTGTGTTGATGATTTACATGACATCATAGAAGAAAACCTACAATCTCGACGTGATGCAGCCCAACAAGCTGAAGAAATTATTGATACCCAAGTAGAGCACTTTGTCAGTTGGCTGCGCAGCCAAGATGCAGTTCCTGTCATCCAATTTATTCGCAATCATGCCGAACAAGAAAAACAACTGTTACTACAAAAAGCCCTCAAACAACTTGACCAAGGCATCGCTGCCGAACAAGTAATGCAGGACTTTGCGAGAAGTTTTACTAATAAATTATTGCACGAGCCCAGCCGACAATTACGTCAATCTGGCTTTGACTCTGACAATAACCTCGTCGATGCAACTCGACGACTTTTTAATATCAAGGATTAAGCAGTGAAAGAATCCATCCAACACAAACTCGAAACCTTAGTTGATCGCCACGAAGAAATTAGTGGTTTATTAGCCGAGCCAGAAACCATGGCTGATCAAAATAAATTTCGTGCTTTATCACAAGAATATGCTCAATTAGAGCCTGTTGTGAGTAATTTCACCGCATATAAAGCTAGCGTCGAAGCTATTGCTGATGCCAAAGTCATGATGAATGACGATGATGCAGATATGCGTGAAATGGCCAAAGAAGAACTGGCCGAAGCTAAGGCTAACGAAGAAGAGCTAGAACTGACTCTGCAAAAATTATTATTACCGAAAGATCCAAACGATAAACGTAATATCTTCCTCGAAGTGCGCGCCGGCACTGGTGGCGATGAAGCCGCTATTTTTGCTGGCGATTTATATCGTATGTTTAGCCGATATGCCGAAGGCCGTCGTTGGGGTGTAGAGCTTATTAATGCCCAGGAAGGTGATCATGGCGGTTACAAAGAAGTGGTTATCAAGATCATCGGTGAAGGTGCTTATTCACGGTTGAAATTCGAAGCCGGAGGTCATCGAGTACAACGTGTGCCAGAAACCGAATCACAAGGTCGTGTCCATACTTCTGCCTGTACGGTCGCGGTCATGCCTGAAGTAGATGAACTGGATCAGGTTAAAATCAACCCTGCCGATCTGCGAGTCGATACTTTCCGTGCATCAGGTGCCGGTGGTCAGCATGTTAATAAAACCGACTCTGCTATCCGTCTTACTCATTTACCAACTGGTATTGTAGTTGAGTGTCAGGATCAACGCTCACAACATAAAAACCGTGCTCAAGCGATGTCAGTATTACAATCACGCATTATGTCTGAACAACAAGACAAGATAGACAGTGAACAAGCTGAAACACGTAAATTAATGGTCGGTAGTGGTGACCGCAGCGAACGTATTCGTACTTATAACTACCCACAAGGTCGTATTTCCGATCATCGTATCAACCTAACCTTGTACAAGTTAGCTGAAATCATGCAAGGCGATCTTGATCAAGTGATTGAACCATTGATCAATGAATATCAAGCTGATCAGTTGGCTTCTTTAGCGAGTACTGAATAGTTATTACCGTTAACTTAATATACATACACTTTGAGAAGCCACAAATATGACATGGACTGATGCTGAAATTGACAAATATATAGACAGCTCTTTCAAGCTAGTAGAAACAACCCAACATAAATTAGAAAAAGAGTTTAATTTAGGTCATTTTGAACAGTGGAGTTTGAACCAAGAAAAAGCAGAACTTACTTTTTCAAGTCCATCAAAGGCACAAGTAACCTGCAAGATATTTGCTCTTGGTACCTATGCTAGTGGTTACTGGCAGTGGGCCTGGGCCAGTGCATCATTAAATGATAGCTTTGCAAGTAAAAGCAAAATCATGCAAAAACTAGGTACATCGAGCGGCTTAAACCTATTTGAGTCAGCAGCTTTTAAAGCAGATGAGTCTATGCCATGGGAATTGGCAGGTATGGCCTTAAAAGAAATTGGCGGCATTGGTGTCTATCGTTGCTCATCAACTTCATCGGACTTATTTGTCATCATTGAGAGCATAACGTCAAAATAAAGCTTAGACCGTTAACTTAGCTCAGCCACTCTTGCGGTTTAAGAAACTTCTCATATAGCTCAGCTTCAGCAGTCCCTTCTTCAGGCTGCCAGTTATACCGCCATTTAACCAATGGCGGCAGCGACATCAAAATCGACTCCGTACGGCCACCTGACTGCAAACCAAACAAAGTGCCCCGGTCATAGACCAAGTTAAACTCAACATAGCGGCCACGTCGATACAGTTGGAAGTCACGTTCTTTTTCGCCAAATGACGTGTCTTTGCGGCGGTTTACGATTGGCAAATAGGCTTTGGTATAGCTATCACCCACTGCTTGTAGGAACTTAAAGCACTGTTCAAAGCCACCTTCGTTTAAGTCATCGAAAAACAGACCACCGACACCACGTGTTTCACCTCGGTGCTTAAGGAAGAAATAATCATCACACCATTTTTTATAACGTGGATAGACATCGTCGCCAAAAGGGTCACAAGCTGATTTTGCCGTTTGATGCCAGTCAATGGCATCTTCTTCAGAACCATAATACGGCGTTAAATCATAACCACCACCAAACCACCAGATCGGCTCTTCACCTTCTTTTTCGGCGATAAAAAACCGTACATTGGCATGTGAGGTGGGTACATAAGGATTATGTGGGTGAATGACTAATGACACGCCCATTGCTTTAAAGCTACGCCCCGCTAATTCAGGGCGACTAGCAGTGGCCGAGGCTGGTAAATCATCACCGGTGACTTCAGAAAAGTTAACACCACCTTGTTCAAACACCGCACCATCAGTCAAAACTCGAGTTCGACCGCCACCACCACCTGAACCATCACGCTGCCAATCATCTTGGATAAACGTTGCTTGGCCATCTGCAGCCTCTATCGCTGCACAAATGTTGTCTTGTAATGACTGTAGGTAACTGCGTACCAGATTGATGTCAGGCTGGCTCATCGAATTTTCTTTCCTGTGAGTGCATCTCTAATTTCTGAAGGTGTATCAGCACCAGAACATAAGCCGGGCAAGATATAATCAAGATCGGGAAGCGACCACCGCACATCTTGTGTTGTTTTTGCTGCCGGCAAGCCTGCTAAGTTAGCACTGGTTGAAACGATAGCACTACCAAAAGCATGGCATAAATCAGCCGTTTGCTGATGAGCGGTGACTCGAACTGCGATGGTTTGATGTTGGCCCGTTAAATAGGCTGGCACACCTTTTTTGGCTGGTAATAACCACGTTATCGGCCCCGGCCAAGTTTGCTCTAGTTGGGCTAATACTTCAGCAGATAAGGGTTCGATGAAGTCTTGCAGTTGATTAAAGTCAGCCGCAATAAGGATTAACCCTTTTTTCCACGCTCGCTGTTTAATGCTCAGTAGCTTCATTACTGCGACTTCATCCCAAGGATCGCAGCCTAAACCAAATACCGATTCGGTTGGGTAAGCTATGACTCCACCTTGTTCAAGTGATTTTACTGCTTGTCTGATCCGCCATTTATCCATGACTTTTCCTTATCTCAAAAACAAATATACCGCCCGTAGGCGGTATATTATGCTAAATCAACGCGCGTGGTTAACCGCGTTGGCTTTTTTTCTCCATCATACCTTCAATAAATGGTGTCAAAATCACTTCCATTGCTAAGCCCATTTTAACTGCTGGCACCACCAAATTATTTGGTCGTGACATAAAGGAGTCTTTCAACATACTTAGGTAGTATGGGAAGTCTGCTTTTTTCGGTTCTTTAAAACGAATCACGATTAAGCTTTCATCCGGCGTCGGGATTTCACGCATCACAAATGGATTTGATGTATCAATCAATGGCACCCGTTGGAAGTTGATATCAGTACGTGAGAATTGCGGTGTGATGTGATGAATATAATCAGGCATCCGCTTCAAAATAATATCAACTACCGCATCTTGTGAATAACCACGGTTAGCACAGTCACGTTTAATTTTTTGAATCCACTCTAGATTGATGACCGGCACTACACCAATTAATAAATCAGTATAACGAGCAATATTAACTTCATCGGTCACTACACCACCGTGTAAGCCTTCATAAAACAATAAGTCATTATCACCATCAATTTCTTCCCAAGGTGTAAAGGTACCTGGTTCCTGATTGTGAATTTTGCCTTCTTTGTCATCATGGATATATAAACGCTTTTCGCCTTTGCCGGTTTCCGAATACGTTTGAAATAGCTTTTCCAACATATCTAAACGATTAGCTTCAGGACCAAAATGAGTGAGCGTATTGCCTAACTCTTCTTGCTTAGCAACAGCTGCCCGCATATCCATACGATCATAACGGTGGAAGCTATCGCCTTCCACAACAACAGGCTTGATGCCGCTCCGTCGAAAGATATCTTCGAACGCATGTTTAACTGTTGATGTTCCGGCCCCAGATGAACCGGTAACAGCAATAATAGGATGGGATACAGACATTGAGCTATACTCCTTTTTAGAGTTTTATTAAGTACTTTTTATTATTATTATTTTTTACTGCTCTCTTGCAACGGCCCGATAAGCAATATCAGTACGATAAAACATATCTTGCCAATCAATTTTAGCTACCACTTGATATGCTTTCGCTTGTGCGTCTGCCACTGAATTACCTAATGCAGTTGCACACAATACGCGACCACCAGAAGTGACCACCTTTCCTTCCTTCATCGTTGTTCCGGCATGGAACACTTTTGCATCATCACTATCAGCAGTATCAAGACCATTGATGATGTCTGCTTTACGATATGCTTCAGGATAACCTCCAGCGGCTAATACTACACCTACTGCTGCTCTCTCATCCCATTCAACGTCTGTGGTATCAAGCTGGCCATCTAAAGCAGCTAAGCATAGGCTGACCAAGTCAGACTTCAAACGCATCATAATCGGTTGTGTTTCTGGATCACCAAAACGACAGTTATATTCAACTACTCGCGGTGCGCCTTGCTCGTCGATCATTAAGCCGGCATATAAAAAACCGGTATAAGGTCGACCATCATCAGCCATCCCTTTTACGGTAGGTTCGATTACTTCAGCCATAATGCGATTATGCACTTCATCCGTAACCACTGGTGCCGGAGAATATGCGCCCATACCACCGGTATTAGGTCCTAAATCACCATTATCGCGTGCTTTATGATCTTGAGATGTCGCTAGCGGCAAAATGTTTTTACCGTCTACCATCACAATAAAACTAGCTTCTTCACCCGTCATAAATTCTTCGACAACAACACGGTGGCCAGCTTCACCAAAGGCATTGCCAGATAACATATCTTCAACTGCAGCAATCGCTTCAGCTTCTGTTTGAGCAACAATGACACCTTTACCTGCCGCTAAGCCATCAGCTTTCACAACAATCGGCGCGCCTTGTTCCTTAATATATGTAATTGCAGGAGCAGTTTCAGTGAATACTTGATAATCAGCAGTCGGGATCTGGTGACGCGCTAAAAAGTCTTTCGTGAAACTTTTGGAAGCTTCTAATTGCGCCGCAGCCTGATTAGGGCCAAAACAACGTAGACCAGCAGCTTCAAAGGCATCAACAACGCCCAAAACCAATGGCACTTCAGGGCCAACGACGGTTAATTCAATACCTTCTTGTTGTGCAAAGGCGACTAGAGCCGCACTATCTTCAGCAGCAATGTCCACATTGTGAATATTATCTTCACGTGCAGATCCAGGGTTACCCGGAGCAACAAATACTTGTGAACAACGAGGGGATTGAATCAGTTTCCATGCTAAAGCATGCTCACGACCGCCACCACCAATGACTAAAACCTTCATATCTGCCTGCCAAACGAATCAAGAAAACCGCCAATTCTACCTCATATTAGCGATCAACCTACAATTAGCCCGCCTGCAAACTATGGGCCCACTGTGTTGCCAAAAGTTGTTTTTTATTGACCTCAGCCAGTGTCAAACCTAGCTTTTCTGCTAGTGGCAGGATGTCTGACATAGCCGATTTTTCGCAAGCAATGGCCAATGATAAAACATCATAAAAGCGGCCTTTTTTTTGCAATAATGCGGCCACGGCATCTTCTGGTAGTTGTAGGTTTGCGATAGCTTTTTCAAGTGACATTCCTAACATGGTATCTAATAAGGAAAACATCCCGGTCATAAACAAAGCATCCTGTTCTTTTTCGCTGAACTCATCACCTAGCAGCTCCATAAGCCGACCTCTGATAGTAGCTACTTCAAATACAGCTTCCTGTGCATCGTTTTTCATGTCATCACTGGCCGCCATCAATACAGCTAGCCATCTAGCCATTTTTTCATAACCTAGAAATAATAAAGCGGACTTAATTGAGCTGACTTCATTGCGTATACCAAACCCAGCTGAATTGATGTAACGCAACAAGTTAAATGTCAGTACCGTATCGACTTTAAATGCTTGCTCAATAACATCTGCAGGCGCTTGTGAACTCACTAAATTAAATAACTGCATCACCTGCTCAACTTGCGGGCCAATGCGCGTATTATCTAAAGTCTCCGGCTCGGAAAAGTAATAACCTTGGTAGCCATTTACACCCAATGTTTGGATACGTTCAAACTGCGCCTGCTTGTGAACGTGACTGACAATAATTCGTAACCGCTTGCCTCTGGCTTTAGCCACCCACTCATGCAAGTGGTTACTATCACCTCTATCATCGATAACAACATAGTCTGAAATTTCAACCAGAGGATGTTCAAGCGTAGCTTTATTTTTGACTAACACAGCAAACTTATAGCCTTGCTGGTGCAATCGTTTACAAGCCTCCAAAGGAAATGACTGCGTATTTGTTACGTCAACCATAAACACGGTTTCATTGGCTGGAAACAGAGAAATATCAGCATTTTCCAAAACATCTGCTGACACTTTGAGATAGGCTTTTTTATCACTCGCTAGCTCAGCAAAGTCATAGTGGCTAATCATGGCAACCAGCGCATTGAAGTGGCCAGTTTGTGTCGTTATCGATTCAACCGTTGAATTGACAATTAGTTGATAGCCAATCACTTTCTGTTGATTATTTAATATCGGTAAACGTTGCACAAACAACGATGGCTCATCGTTGGCCACATCCTTTATTGGCTCAGTATCAAGCTTCGGTTGTTCTAAGTTATTGTTATCCGTAGCTCTTATTAGCCAGATAATGACCGTTGCCAGTAGCACAACAACCAGTATCAAAATCACATTCATCATCATGTTGTAGCCCTCATTTGCAAAGCAGGCACTATTTCTTTATCTTCGTACTTAGGACTAGTTTATTCCTAATAGGGATTAATCTCATCAACAGGAGAGGGAACAATGGAAGATCTAAAGACCTCGGAAGCATGGCGTGTATTTCGTATCCAAGCTGAGCTTATCGATGGTATTGAAACATTAAGTGATTTAGGGCCTGCAATTTCTATTTTTGGCAGTGCTCGCCTGCCTGAATCTTCACAGTATTATCAAGATGCTGTCATCGTCGCCCGTAATTTATCACAGGCACAATTTTCTGTGATCAGCGGTGGTGGCCCCAGTATTATGGAAGCAGCTAACAAAGGTGCATATCAACAAGGCGGCCATTCTGTCGGCCTGAATATCGCGCTTCCTCATGAGCAGTCACCTAATAGCACGCAAGATATTAGCCTGACCTTTCGTTATTTCTTTGTTCGAAAACTAATGTTTGTTAAATCATCGATGGGTTATGTGGTTTTTCCAGGAGGCTTTGGCACTTTAGATGAGTTTTTTGAAGCACTCACGTTGATTCAGACTCAAAAGATTCGGCAGTTTCCGGTCATTCTTTATGGCTCATCATTCTGGAAAGGCTTAATTGACTGGCTAAAAGCAGAAGTGCTGACTATTGATTGTATCGATGAAGATGATCTAAATTTGTTCCATATAGTCGACACTCCAGAAGAAGTATTGCCGATCATGCAGGAACATTTTCATCAGCTTAGCCAGCACCCTGAACACGATCATCGTCATTCTGTTTGATCAGGATCAAGAAAGGGTCATAAGCTAACAAGCACCCAGAATATAGCCAGTATAATTCTGGCTATATTTTTAATCTGGCTGTTCACGTGCAACAATCTGTTTTTTTTGACCTTGACCTTATCCGCCGCTATGACCAAGCCGGTCCTCGCTATACCTCATATCCCACTGCGGTAGAGTTTGATCCAGCATTTACTGCTGAACGTTACCGTGACCAGGTTAGTTTATCTAATTTAGCTGGCGGCCCACTGTCACTGTATTTCCATCTACCTTTTTGTGACACGGTCTGCTTTTACTGTGCCTGCAATAAAATCATTACCAAAAACCGTAATCATGCTCAGCCATACTTAGATAATTTACATCAAGAAATGACGTTACAAGCTGAGTTATTTGATAGCTCTCGAGTTGTAGAACAACTCCATTGGGGTGGCGGCACACCTACTTTTATCAGTCATCAACAAATGCGTGAACTAATGGCTGTTACCCGCCAGCATTTTAATTTAGCTGATGATGAACACGGTGAATTTTCTATAGAAATCGATCCACGTGAAGCAGATGCAGAAACAATCGCGATATTGCGAGATATAGGTTTTAACCGCATTAGTCTGGGTGTGCAAGACTTCAACCCTAAAGTACAAAAAGCCGTTAATCGCATTCAGTCTGAGCAAGAAACCTTGGCTGTTATTGAAGCTGCTCGTGATAATAACTTTCGTTCTATTAGCTTAGATTTAATCTATGGTTTGCCGCATCAAACAGTAAGCAGTTTTGCTGAAACCTTAGACAAAGTGATCGCTGTTAACCCTGATCGCTTATCTGTATTCAATTACGCTCACATGCCAGAACGCTTTAAAACTCAACGGCAGATTAACAACGACGATATCCCTTCAGCAGAAGTGAAACTCGAAATTTTGCAGCAATCGATTAACCAGCTCACTGAAGCGGGTTATGTCTATATAGGCATGGATCACTTTGCCAAACCTGATGATGAGTTAGCCATCGCTCAACGTGAAAACAAACTATATCGAAATTTTCAGGGTTATTCGACTCACTCAGAATGCGACTTGATTGGCCTCGGCATTACCTCGATCGGCAGTGTCGGTGACTCATACTCACAAAATAAACGCACCCTAGCTGAATATGCTGAATCCTTAGCCAACAATCAGCTACCCGTGTTCCGTGGCATTGAGCTTAATGATGACGACAAAATTCGCCGTACCGTTATCACTCGACTCATTTGTCATTTCTCACTTGATATTCAAGCGATAGAGCTTGAACTGAACATCAACTTTTTCCAATATTTCGCGACTGAGTTGATTAAATTAAAGCAATTTATTGCCGATGAACTAGTAATACTCACGCCAACTCATATCGCAGTGTTGCCAGCAGGCCATTTACTGATCCGTAATATCTGCATGGTTTTTGACCGTTACTTGCAACAAAAAACGAATAGCCACTTTTCTAAAGTTATCTAATTCTGGCAATATTTATTGGAATCAATGTCATTTGACAGCCTTTGGTTGAATTTATGTCTTACCATTGCATATATTAAAGGCAGGAAAGATAAGCCATCACCACCACACTAGGGTCTAAATACAGTAATTCTGATCATCAAAATCAGAAATATAGCCAAAGCACTGTAGCTAATATTTACTGTATTAGATGAAAGAACTAGCCTTGAATTAGCCAAACAAGCGCTACAATCCAACCCAACTTGGATTATTATCTAAAAAAATAGCTAACCAAACACATTATTACCAGTAGCCGCTCTTGTTCACACAGTTGAAGATGAGGTTGGTGATGAGCAGATTAATCTATTAGAAATACCTTCAACAAGACACCAAATGGTCAAGACGCCCCTGCACAATAACCATCGGGAAGTATTAGATATTTTAAATAATAGTAATGCTGATTCGCTCTATATTTCACGGATAACATCAGCGATGACTGAGCGTATTTATGGTGACATCACTCGACAAGATATTGACCTAGATTACCTGCCGCCCAAACAATAATCTAAATATATTTTAAAATCGGTAACCACTATTAAAAATATTATGTATAATGGCCGGATGCCTGGGTGGTGAAATTGGTAGACACAAGGGACTTAAAATCCCTCGCCTTCACGGGCGTGCCGGTTCGATTCCGGCCCTAGGTACCAATATAAATGAGCCTCAGCACTTCACAGTGTTGGGGCTTTTTTATACTCCGCAGTTGTCGATTCCCGCTCCATACCAATACGACTTACTCCACTCTAAGTTAACTAGATTAACCGGACTTTTTCTACATAAATGTCAGATATAAAAAACACATTTTCTTTAACATCCACCAAAGTTGAAGATGTAGAAGATATTTCACGCCGAAGCACGGACAGACGACGTTCAACTCGCCGCTCCTGTTCCAAGCCCAGAATGATCGGTCCCGATCGTATCTTAATCTTACGAAAACAAGATAGTTCTGCTCCCTTTATCTATAGAGAATCTGATAGACGGCAGAATAGCAGACGTAAATCTAAACCCTCCTTATTGAAGGTGGATGAAATCGTGCTGTTACGTAAAAAGTAGCGCTACTAACTTCCTAGTTTGCCGAGCCAGCCCTAGCTACCAATATAGTCCAGCCTCACCAATTAATCTTGCTAACACTCACTAGCTCGATCTTTACCATCTTTATTCATCAACAAACATGCTGCCTTATTGATTCAGATCAATGCTTTACACCTAATTTAATGGCATT
This sequence comes from Methylophaga sp. 41_12_T18, assembly GCA_002163115.1. GTDB lineage: Bacteria > Pseudomonadota > Gammaproteobacteria > Nitrosococcales > Methylophagaceae > 41-12-T18. Next base: position 45,570 of record MAAI01000020.1, read on the forward strand.
ATTTAAAGCTTCTAATTTGCCACAATAAAGAAACGGAGTTAAGTGTGACAGTCTCTACTGATACAAAAAACAAAACCATCGCTGACGATGCAAACAAACAAGAACGATTTGGCAGAAAGCCTCGCTTTATGTCAGCTAAATCCACAGCGTTATTAACCAAATCAGAAGACACAAACCGAAAAAATAGCAAAGTGTCTACCAAGTAGACCAATGCCTTGCCCGGCGATTATTACTTATTATTCACCCCATTCACGACAGGTTTAAATATTAAGTCGTTAACCTACTTATGAAATTGAGAAATTTCCTGACGACAAATTAAGTAAACTATCCAAAGTAAGTTAAACAACTAATAAACTTAGGCGAAGCATCAAAAGGTGCTTAGCGACTATGGATAAAGCGATGATGAAACCACAAGCCAGCATTAAACAGCAGCAGACTGAACAGCAAAGTTATTTCACTGTTAGCGTAGAGGTAGATGGCGACACTAAAGACATTGAAACCCAGTTTAGTAGCTTTCAACATGCCCTAGATTTCGTGATGGAAAATGACTGGCAAGTGAAACGTGAACCAGTGCGCTCGTCCCATGTTGAAATGCGCTTTTTGAAGCCTTAACGCTACTATCAATCGCTTCGCAATGACTATTACGCCAAATTAAACTCCCAATATAAATACGTCCCAACACGTCATATACTCAAACCCTTCATAGCTATTACTTTCAAATAAGCATTGCTAATCAGGCAAGTAATTCATTAACATGAATGATTCTCATTATTACTAATGTAAATTTATTATGGCTTCTCTCGCTTCAAAAGCACACATCCTGATCATTGAAGACGATCAAATATTAAATGATCAAATTGCTGAGCAATTGATAAATAAAGGCTACAGCATTGAGCAGTGTTTCTGTGGCGATCAAGGCTTAACCACCGCTGTCAGCAAATTCTTTGACTTGATCCTGTTAGACGTATTATTACCAGTGAGAGATGGCTTCTCTGTGCTTAATAATTTACGTAAAACACGCGATACGCCAGTAGTGATGCTCACCGCCTGTGGTGCCGAAGAAGATCGCATTAAAGGGTTTAGCAAAGGAGCTGATGACTATTTACCCAAACCTTTCAATTTTACTGAGTTAGGTTTACGGATAGATGCCCTACTTCGACGTACCAAACAGCTTAGTGATGCGCCAATAGGTTCAAATGAAATTACTAACGGCTTATTAACACTTAACAAAAATACTCAGCAGATTATCTACAATGAGCAACCGCTCTCAATGACGCCCATTCAATTTAAATTACTCTGGGTATTAGTCAGTCACCAGCATGAAACATTAAGTAAGCCCTATTTATATCAACTGGTATTAGAGCGTGAGTTTAGTGCTTATGATCGCAGCTTAGATATGCACTTAAGTCGTGTCCGCCGTAAATTAATTAGCGCTGGAATGCCAGCAGATAGATTACAAACAGTACATGGTTTAGGTTACCTGTTCACATGAAAAAACAGTTACTGTGGAAGCTTTTCCTGATCATGGCCACTGGTATTGTCGCTTTATTTTGGGCGCTTGGTTTGGCCACCAGCCATACTGAAGAAGGTATGAGTTTCATCGATATTGAACATCGTGAACAAATGAAAGTATGGGCTGAAGAAGTCGAGAAGATATATCACTCTGGCGATAAACAGGCCCTGACCCAATGGTTACAAAATTTGCGTGATACAGAACACACCTGGGTTTCACTTGCTAAAGATAATATTGAACACATCGCCGGCGAACCACTGTTAGACGGCTATAACCATGGTAATACCTTAGGAAGAAGTGTCGACTGGAAGATACATCTTTATTTTGAAGAAAACCCCGTTATGGAAGTGCCATTTACACAAGGCCAAATCAGTTTCCTAATTCAATTGCCTGATCGGATGAGGCCTGGCTCTTATGTAGATTACACTTTGTTTTTTCTAAAAATCATCTTGCCTATGGTTTTATTGGCTTTGTTATCGCTGGTGTTATATCAACACATCATGACCCCGTTACAGCAGTTAAAGCGAGCCACTCGCAGCTTCAGCCAAGGACACTTCGATGTCCGTGTTCGTCAGCTATTGGGCAATAGAAATGATGAACTGAGCGACCTTGCCGATACTTTCGATCAAATGGCAACGCGTATCGGTGAACAAATTATCACTCAACGGCAACTGATTTCAGATTTATCACATGAGTTACGCACGCCGTTAACTCGCTTAGATATTTCAATTCACAGCTTACAAGAGGGCCAAGATAGCCAAGTTAATCTTGACCGCATCGAACGTGAATCTAAATGTATCCGCAAGCTCGTTGATGATAGTTTGACCCTCGCCTGGTTAGAAAATGAACGACCTGAATTACAACAAGAATCCCTAGATCTTACTGACTTACTTGATGTATTAATTGATGATGCCAAGTTTGAATTTAATGATCGTAATTTAGCCACCGATTTGCCGAGTAGTGCCGAGATTCATCGCAGTAACCATCGCTCATTAGGTCAAGCCCTCGAAAATATCATTCGTAATGCATTACGTTATACACCAGCAGATAAAACCGTATCTGTTTGCATGACTGAGCAAAATGAGCACTACAAAATCAGCATTTGTGATCAAGGTCCAGGTGTACCCGAGCAATATTTAGAAGCCATTTTCCAACCCTTCTTCAGAGTTGATTCTTCTCGCCAATCCTCTAGCCAGGGCTTTGGTCTAGGCCTTGCGTTAGCTCGCCGGCAAATAATGGCTGTTGGCGGCTTTGTGCATGCTAGTAATATCGCCAACGGTGGACTGGCAATGAACATTACATTACCCAAAAAGTAACACCGCTACTTTACCGTGGCTAAACAGCTCAGCTTAGTATTATTACTCTTATTTAAATGTAACAAATGTAAAATCACTTCCCTTTCTCAATACAAATGAGAATAATTATCGTTTCGAATTCTCTTTTGGAGTGATATATGTCCACGCCTTTTACAAAAAAAGGTTCAGCAACACTGGCCTTGGCTATGGCCGCCACAACGATGCTTGGCAGTAATCAAGTATTTGCTGATACAACCACACAAGTTCCTAGTACTGTCTCACAACAAGCAACTACAGAGTTAGACGCTATTACTGTGGAAGGAGAAGGCAATAATACTGACGCTATCATCCGCTCCGAACAAATTGAAAAGCTACAAGCCAATGACCTTGCTGATTTGTTTAATAACAATGCCTCGATCAACGTTGGTGGTGCTGTCGGTGTAGCTCAAAGAATCTACATGCGCGGTATAGAAGATACCTTTCTAAATGTAACCATCGATGGTGCCAGCCAAGTAGGTCAAACATTCCACCATACTGGTCGTATTGCTATCGAACCTGAGTTATTAAAACAAGTTGAAATAAGCTCTGGTGCAGGTGAGTCAACTAATGGACCCGGTGCATTAGGCGGCTCTATTCGTTTTGAAACTAAAGATCCTGAAGACCTTTTAAAGCCTGGTGAAAACTTTGGTGCTTTATTAAAAGCGGGCTACTTCACCAATAGTGATACTTACAAAGCAAGTACTACACTCTTTGGTCGTGCCAACGATCGTTTGAGCGCCATGGCGAGCTTTGTTAAAAGTGAAGGTAACAACTTCGAAGACGGCGATGGCGACGATATTGAAGGTTCTGAGACAGACTCTACATTAGCTTTTGTTAAGGTTGTAGGCCAACTCACTGATAATCAAAAACTAAGCTTCAGCTTTAACAAAGATACGGATGAAGGTGAGCGTTCTCAACGACCACAATGGATTCCAGCATCGTTTAACCTGTTATACCCTCTGCAGGTAGTCCGTAAAACTCATGCTTTCAATTATGAGTTTAAACCTGCAAATAATGACTTCATCGACTTACAAATTTCATTAAATAAAAATGAGACCGACTTAAGGCAAGATGGACGTTTTGGTCTGTTTTATGGTGCTTTAAATAGCTATGGTTTAGACATCCGTAATACCAGTCAACTTGCTAATCATGAAATCACTTACGGGTTTGACTACCGTGATGATGAAGCAGCATTGGGCCCAAATGGAAATAAAAAAGAGGATACAGAAACGGGCAATGTTAAAGGTGTTTATGTTCAAGACCATATCGCTTTAACTGATCAATGGGAACTTAGCTTAGGTGCCCGTTATGACAACTATGAGCTTGACGATAGATCTGGAGATACCATTGATGCCGATGGCATCAGCCCCAATATCGGTCTAACCTTCCAAGCTACCGAAGCCTTAAGCTTTAATGCCCGTTATGCTGAAGCGCTGAAAGGCCCGGAAATTAATGGCGCATTTAAACTTTATGGTGTCGAAGTAGATCATGATATTGATGCTGAAGAATCTAAAAATTTCGAAGTTGGTTTCGACTACAACAAAAACAATTTCAATTTTGCTGCTAACGTTTATGTTTCTGAAATTACAGATGCCATAACTGATATCAGTAACCTTTATCAAAACATTGGTGATGTTGAAAGCAAAGGCTTATTAGCCAGCGTAGGTTATAACTGGCAACGTGTCAGTGCCAACTTAAGCTACCACTATAACAATATTGAAGTTGATTCTGATATTACCAGTAAAGATGTCGATGCCAATATGTACGACCATAACGGTATCGCTACTACGATTGGTGACACTATTACCGCCGAAGTATTATTCCAAGTGAATTCAGATGTTGAACTAGGTTGGAACGGCCGCTTCGTTAAAGGTGTAGATAATATTGAAACGTCTTTAGGCGAAATCAACAAAGCTGGTTTTGCTGTTCATGACATCTATGGCCAATGGTTACCGACAGGCAAAGATGATCTTAAAGTAACGTTAACGGTTAGAAACTTATTTGATAAGCGCTACCTAGATCATGCAAGTAATGGTGACTATGAAGAATACTTCGACATCAAAGGTGCTTATGATCCAGGCCGTGATATCAGACTGTCTGTATCTTGGGAAATCTAGTTGCCTTCATTACTACAAGGCAACTAAGTTAAGCCTGTAGTCACTGTTCGCCATAGCAAACTGATAGGCCGTACCTGAATAAGGTACGGCCTATACTATTTAGACAGCCATCAATATATGAAAGCAAATCTACGACTATTTTGGATGAAATTGCACGCTTACCTAGCCTGCTTTTTCTTACCTTTCACCCTTCTTTACCTCTCCACCGGTGTATTACACCTATTTGATATTCATGGCGGCAATAAGAACCACTATGAGTATCAAATCCCCCTTGAAAATGGCTGGCCTGAACAAGAACTAGTCGCTAAAGAGCTGGTCGTGAAGTTAATGGCTGAACATGGTCATTTACCTCTTCCAGATCAGTACTACACTGAGGAAGCAATGCATGATTGGTATGATCTAAAAAAGGAAATTCGCTTTATACCAGCAACGATGCCTAATCACGCTAAAGTCATTATTAATGAGCACGATCTGTGGAAACAGCTACTCTTTATACATAAAGGCATTGCTGGCGAAATCTTTTGGATTTTAGGCGTGTTTTTTGGTCTGCACTTACTGCTCAGTGCTCTCAGTGGTGTGATCTTGGTTTTAAAAATGCCCGGACTTAAATCGACCTCTATTTGGTCACTTTCTGTCGGCCTGATATCACTCATTTTATTATTATCACTTTAACTTTGTAACAATCGGTACAATAACGACTCTACTAACTTTAGATCCCTTTTGTTATGGAGTTAAAAGTGAAAAATCTACTTTATTTTTTTGTCATATTCATCTCTGCATGTAGTACTAACAATCAATTGCATTCTGCCATTCAGTTTCCACCTGAACAAGATGTGACTTTAGCCCATGTGCTGCTGGAAAACTCTGGTCATTATGTGGGGCAAACTGTCAGGTGGGGAGGCAAGATCATTAACGTTAGCAATCAACAAGGTGAATTAGCCGTTGAAGTTGAACAGTTTCCGCTCAATAGATATGGCTTCCCACTACAAAAACTCGGCAGTAATGGTCGGTTTATTGCCCAAGGTATAACCAATATCACTGCTGAAACACTGCAACCTGGCCTATTTATCACTTTTTCGGCGATGATCGACTCAGAAACAACAAAAACCATCAAACGTAAAGACACTGTTTTACCGATACTTAAAGTGCAACAATCACACCTGTGGCCATATAGAATCGCAAACGGCAAAGCCTACCCGAGCACCGGCCAGGAGTATCAACATCACTACATGCATATGCCAAGTAATTATTAGCCACTAGTTATAAACAAAACAGTATTTTTAGCCATGCTCAGTGATGCTTTATATACTAGTAACGATTAAGGCTTGTTGATAACAATCCACTCCCCCACATCTACCATCTGCGAACAGCTATGCAAACACATACGAAGGGACTGCTTTTAGCAATCTCCGCCTACACCATTTGGGGCTTCTTCCCACTGTATTTCAACCTTTTAGTTAGCGTATTGCCACTAGAAGTAGTCTCTCAGCGTGTTATCTGGTCGCTAGTTTGTACGCTAGGTATCGGGCTAGCCTTAGGTCATGCTGGCCGACTTAAAACTGCCTTATCGAATAAACATTTAACCGGCTGGTTATTATTGTCCGCCATCTTAATCAGCATTAACTGGTTAGTCTATATCTGGGCGGTAGGCCAGCACCGAGTCATAGAAACCAGCTTAGGTTATTTTATGACGCCGGTTGTTAGCTTGATACTGGCAAGGTTGTTTTTTAAAGAGCAACTGCACCCGCTGCAAGTGTGGGCAGGCATCATCGCTATGTCTGCTATTGGCTGGGAATTATTCAGCTTAGGACAATTACCCTGGGTCAGCCTCGTATTAGCTGTAGCCTTTGCTTTATACGGAGTCGTTAGAAAGCACTGTGAAATTGACAGCATCAGCGGCATGACAATTGAAACAGCCTGGTTGTTGCCATTTGCTCTCGCTTGGATTGCTTGGCAATCTCAAACAGAAGTAAATACTCTCGCCTTTGCTACAGAGCAGTCAATCACATTGCTGTTAGTCGGTGTTGGGTTTATCTCGGTATTACCATTAATATTATTTGCTATGGCCACGCGTCGTATCGACTTATCTGTGGTCGGTTTTATTATGTATATCAACCCAACAATGCAGTTTTTAATCGGTGTATTTGTCTTAGAAGAAAGTTATCCACCAGAAAGAATGGTCACTTTTGGCTTAATTTGGTTGGCGTTAATTTTCTTTACTATCGGTATTTGGCAGCGACAACATCGTTCAAGTTAGCCTTTGTCATCAACCGTTTTATTTTTTTCAGCAATCCACTGCGACATATATTTAGTACTGGCCATGGTGTGATGCTTGAGCATGGCACCACTGAAGTTATTTAAGCGGTGGTCAGCTAATGATTGCTCAACCTGGGTAATCTTGCTGATGAACTGTTCTGCCAACTGCTGGCCGTCATAACGTGACTTTAATAAAGGTCGAGCTTGCTGCTGGGCAAGCCTCCATTGAGCTTCATCTTTATATAAAGCCACTGCTGCTGTCACAAAGTCATCACCATTGTCTGCAACAACACCTGGCCATGACTCGTCATCTATCATGCCTTCACTACCAATAGGGCTAGTAATACTCGGTGTTTGCATCAGCATGGCATCTAATAACTTGCCTTTAATACCAGCGCCAAAACGTAATGGTGCTAAACACAATCGCGATTGTTGCATGACTTCATAAGCATCTGCAGCCCAGCCTTTAATCAAAAATCCTGTTTTAGCATTGTGTAGAGCAGTCGCTTTCGGTGGTGGGTAAGCACCATAGACATGTAACTCCGCTTTGGGAAGTTGCTTCCTGATCATTGGCCATAAAGTTTGTAGATACAACACCGCATCCCAATTCGGCGCATGACGAAAGTTGCCAATTGAAATAAAGTGCTGACGTTGCTCAAAACTTGGCGTTGTTTCAACTAACTCATCTAGCTCGACCATAAAAGGTAAGTAATGCAGCAGGCTTCCATCAACCTTGAAGGTATCCACCAGCAACTTCATTTCAAAACTAGAGATAATCAATGACAAGTCACAGCGTAAAATAGCTGCAATTTCTCGCTTAGCTAAGTCACTGACTAAGTCTGTTTGAGTCAATTCACGATTTGCTTTGTGGGCTTGATGGCGAGCATTACGTAAGCATTGTAAATCTTCGGTATCTAATATTTTCAGAGCTGACGGGCATGCTTTCTCTACTCGCCAACCAAATTGCTCTTCCATCATAAAACGGTCAAACATGACTATATCTGGCTGATATTCAGCAATATAGTGATCAAAACTATCGCAGTTGAGTTTAATTTCCTGACTACTAATGCCTTCAGCTGCCAAGTCGATCATATGATCGGTCTGCTGTGATGGAGTAGCAAATTCGACTTGCCAATTTTGCTGCTTAAAGCAGCGCATAATCGACATCATATGTCGACCAGCAGCAGAGGAATTGGGTTCCGGCCACACATAGCCTATTACTAACACTTTCTTCATTTTCACATTTCCATCGTAAAAGTTGTACTTTCAGTCTTTTTTGTTGTCGCTGATACACAATTAACCTTGTTTGCCAGCAACTTAAAGCTGAAAAATAGGTGTATATTGACAGATTAAGCTACAAAAATATTTATCATCCGCTGCTATCTGTTCACTCTTTATAGGAGAACAGCAATGAACTATTTATTATTCATCTCTCTCATTATAAGTGCTGCTCTCATTTTCGCGTGGCGAGTTCATCGCTCAAACCTTGATAACAAAAAACATCAGCAACAAATAGCCACACCCAAGCAAAGTACAAAATATCACGCTATTACTATTCAACTCTGTCATGAGCCTTGTCAGTATGTGCAAGAATTTAAAGGTAAACGTCTGTTAGCGACTGAAGCCCCTGAACTACCCATCTTAGGTTGTTCAAATCAACAGTGCACTTGTAACTATGTTCACCATCAAGATCGGCGTAGTGGTGAAGATCGACGCTATCCCAGCATTGCTATGCAAGATGTTTTCTCGAAAAATGAACATCGCTTTACCAAGAACGACCGACGTAAACATCACTTTGCTTAAGCAGTCACTATTTTAGATCTGGCTACTGCTCTCTGCTTGTCGAATAGGAATTAGCGCTAAGCTGCATGCCAAGACTAGATATACCAACATCGCTAATAATATCGCTTGAAAACTAATACCTTCATCCAATAACTGACCCAATAAAGCTGGTGTAATGCCTGTGGATAACACCAGAAATGAAGATTTCAGCGAACGTACTCGACCTAAGTGTTCGCGTCCCCATAACTTGACTAATAGGCTGTCTCCTACCGGTGATGAAACACTCATCGCTAAACCGGCACCTAACATTAATACCCAAACGCCGATATTGCCACCAATGAGTACTGCTGCTAGCAGAGCAACGGCATAGGGCAATAAATACCATCGAGCCAGCAAACTAATCCCTAAATCATCAATCCAACGGCCACCAATTAAGGCAACCGGAAACCTAACAATGCCCATCACCATCAACGCTAAAGCATAAGTTGTTGAACTGGCTCCTAAATCAGCAGTTAACTGTGCCTGATAAATAAATATCCCTGTCAGCGTCATAGGCAATACCAATAACATTGGCATCAATAGCCAAAACCGTAACTCTCGTAGTGGGCTTTGTGTATGGCCATTTAATAATTTTCGCGTTGCTTTAGTTTGCGGAGCATCTGGCCAGTCCACAACTAGGAATACCACTAACCATAGTATTAGGATGATCGTTAATAAACTCCACCAAACCTGTTGCCAGCTCAACCAAACTAATAGTACTGCAATAAGGGCCGGTAGAATAATCTCACCACTAGGCATCGCCAAGCCCATCAAACCTAAAGCTCGGCCACGATTAGAGCTGAATTCTCGACCTATAAGCGTCAAACCAAAGTGCGTCATCAATCCTTGGCCAGATAACCGTAATAAGCCTAAACCAACGATAGCTAAGCCCCACCATGATGATAATGTCAGGC
>MAAI01000002.1 GCA_002163115.1 Methylophaga sp. 41_12_T18
GGTTGGGTTGTAACTAAAATTATTGGCGATTTTAAGTAACCGACTGGTCAGCGATGCATCTCTTAATATAGTCTGGGCGACTTCGCTGGCTGAACTATCTTCACTATTGACCGCCTCAGTCACATCAGCGACAGTGCCTGAGAATACCGGCATATCTTCACCACTAAGGTGTTTTATCCATGCATCGAGTTGTTTATTTGTTGCATCAGTCAAACTAGCCGCCTAATTTATGGTTTCTCGTTTGCGATTCCGTGTGGCACATGACCTGTAGCCACATGTTCCCTTGCCGATTCACAATGACCTTCTTGATCATCAAAGAAAATATCAGCACCAAACGAATCTAAAAAGGGCCCTTTGTCCATCCCACCCAGGAAAATAGCTTCATCAATTCTAATTCCCCATGCTCGTAAGGTGAGTATTACTCTTTCATGAGCAGGAGCAGAACGGGCTGTTACTAGCGCAGTTCGTATTGGAGATTCATGTTCATCATACTCTGTTTGCAGCCGATTCAATGTCATTAAAAAGTCTTTAAATGGACCATCGGATAAGGGTTTCTTTGCAGCCTTTTGTTCAACTTCAGTAAACTTTTCGAGCCCATGCTGCTTATAGATTCGCTCTGCTTCATCCGAAAATAATACCGCATCACCATCAAACGCTATGCGTAATTGCTCAGTTGCATTGAGCTGTTCAATTTTTGAGGGCAAAATCGTTGCTGCCGCAAAACCAGCATTTAAAGCCATGCGAACATCTTCTGGGCTAGTAGATAAAAAAAGGTTGGCACCGAATGGAGCAACATAACGATAAGGACTATCGCCGGAGGTAAAAACAGCACGAGTAATGGCTAACTTGTGATGCTGGATTGAGTTGAACACTCTCAAGCCGGTATCGGCACTATTTCGGGATAACAAAATAATTTCGACACTCGGGTTCTGTTTGTCTTTATTGTTTAACGCTAATAATTTTCGTACTAATGAAAATGCTGTACCTGGCTGTAAGGGAATATCTTCATGTTCTATTTGATAGTCACAGTAAGCTTGGGTGCCTTGTTGTTCATATATCTGGTGGCTTTCATCCAAATCAAATAAAGCACGTGAAGATATAGCAACAACCAAAGGCTTTTTATTCATTATTAACTGTCCCCATCCCTCATCACAGCTTGACCATTTTTACGAGCTATTCGCAGGCAGCGTTGCCAATCTGTCTTTGCCTTGTCAGTAAATTTAGGTGAATCAACCATTGGTTGAATGTCAGCGGCTAAAGTTTCCAATATCGATACTTCCTCAAGCTTTCCTTTTGGAAAGTGTGAGTCAGCGTTAAATACTACTCTACAGAATATAGGCACATTAGGGGCTAATAATTTTAATGCTTGGCGTGAAGTACGGATGCGGCGTAGAGGATTTGCAAATTTAAAGCTTCTGCCGTCTACAATTTGCGTCCATTGATCAATCTGTTCTGCACCATATAAGTTACCTGAAATCGGATAGGTTTCTATCAATAACAAACCTTGATCCATCAAAATTATATGTTCTATTTCTAATAAACCGCCAATGCCATCAGGAATGATAATTTCTTTTATTTCATCACGTTTTACAGATTGTAAAATCAACTCCATTTGTGCTGTGGCAGATGGTTTGCGTTTTTTCCAGATGTAGGCAACTACAACTGCTAGGATAAGTAACAGAACTAAAACCAGTTCAATTGCATAATTTTCTAACAAAACAGTCATAAGCCTTAGTTATCTTCGAGCGCTGAATTATACGTATTTTTGTTAAGCTTTGTGAGCAAATTCACTTAAATATTATTGTTGAATTTCAACTGGGTCCTCATGAATGAGTACTTCTACATCAGGGAAAAGTTCAACTAACTTTTGCTCCACCCTGTCGGTAATAGCATGTGCGTCATATAAAGAGAGTGTGGCATCCAGCTCTAGATGTAATTGAATGAATACCGTTGTGCCTGAACGACGTGTCCGTAGGTCATGAAAACCTTGTGTTTCAGGATGAGCGATGACTGCGGCGCTAATTTTTTGTTTATCTGCATCCGGCAGCTCGTGATCCATCAATAAATCAATAGACTCTCTGATGATGTGCCATGCACTGTATAAAATAAACACTGCAATGGCAAGAGCAAATAAAGCATCAAACTGCTGCCAACCATAAAAAGTTAAAACAAGTGCCACAATGACACTCGCATTAACCAATAAGTCCGTTTTGTAATGTAAGGCATCCGCTTTAATAGCCGTCGAATCGGTGTGTTTAATAACGTAGTTCTGAAATAACATCAAAATCATTGTCAACACGATAGAGAAAATCATCACGCTAACGCCGACTTCCAAGCCCGCTTGTATTGGCTGTGGATGTAGGATGCGACCAAATGCTTGCAATAATAAAATTCCTGCCGAGCCAGCAATAAATAAAGATTGGCCCATTCCCGCCAAAGCTTCAGCTTTACCATGACCAAATCGATGCTCGCGGTCAGCCGGGACAAGAGCATGTCGAATAGCAATCATATTTAATAATGACGCCAATACGTCGAGACTGGAATCCACCAAGGTAGCCAATATGCTGACAGAATCAGTAATAAGCCAGGCGACTACTTTTACCAAAATAAGCACTACAGCAGTAGAAACTGAGGCATAAGTGGCTAAACGCATTAAACGCGCTTTATCTATTTGTTGAGCACTGGTCATGACATCGGTATATTTAGTGGCAGTTAAGTTAAATAGTAGCAATTATTCTAATTTCTTCCTACATGGAAATACTATAGGTTTACATCGCAATGACTATTATGTCCGTTACCACTGCAGCATTTACCGATCAACGTCCAGGTACATCAGGCTTAAGAAAAAAAGTAACCGTATTCCAGCAAGCTCATTATTTAGAAAATTTTGTGCAATCAACCTTCAATGCGCTTGGTAATATCGAAGGCATAACATTAGTTATTGGTGGGGATGGCCGGTTTTATAATGAACAGGCCATACAAACCATTTTAAAAATGGCTGCCGCTAATGGCGTAGCAAAAGCGATTGTTGGTCAAAATGGACTACTTTCAACGCCTGCAGCTTCCTGTGTAATACGTAAGTACAATGCCTTTGGTGGAATTATTTTATCTGCTAGTCATAATCCAGCTGGACCTGACGGTGACTTTGGCATCAAATACAATATTGGCAACGGTGGCCCTGCTCCAGAAAATATTACTGAAGCTATTTTCCAGCAGAGTCAGGTTATTAGCGAATATCTAACTATAGATAATGATGATATTTCACTCAGTACCGTTGGCAGCCAAACACTTGCCGGTATGGCAGTAGAAATTATCGACCCAGTTAGTGACTATGCAGAATTAATGGCAGGATTGTTTAATTTCACAGCTATAAAAGCCTTATTGGCTGAAGCTGATTTTGGCATTTGTTTTGATGCTATGCATGCTATTACCGGCCCCTATGCAAAACAGATATTAGAAAATCAACTAGGCGCAGCAGCTGGCTCGGTAATTAACGGCATACCGCTCACTGACTTTGGCCAAGGTCACCCTGATCCTAATTTAACTTATGCCAAAGAATTAGTTGAAGTCATGTTTTCAACTGACGCCCCCACTTTAGGAGCCGCGTCAGATGGCGATGGCGATCGTAATATGATCATTGGTGCTAACTTTTTTGTTACACCATCAGATAGTCTGGCCATAATGGCAGCTAATGCCCATCTGATTCCTGCCTATAAAAACGGCCTTAGTGGCATCGCTCGTTCAATGCCTACCAGCCAAGCGGCTGATCGAGTTGCCGAACATCTCGGCATTGAAAGTCATGAAACGCCAACCGGCTGGAAGTTTTTTGGCAATTTGCTCGATGCTGATCGTGCAACGCTATGTGGTGAAGAAAGTTTTGGTACTGGTTCAAACCATATTCGTGAAAAAGATGGCCTCTGGGCAGTATTATTTTGGTTAAATATATTGGCCGAACGCAAGCAAAGTGTCGCCGAGATAGTACAACAACACTGGCAAAAATTTGGGCGTAATTATTATACTCGCCATGATTATGAAGCCATTGATAGCCAGATTGCTAAAGACTTAATGTCAGAACTTGAGAATAAACTGCCAACATTAACTGGACAAACATTAGCCGGCCAAACCATCAGTTATGCTGATAACTTCAGCTATACTGATCCTGTTGATAACAGTGTTTCAAGCAATCAAGGTATCCGCATTGGTTTTGGGAATGGCGACCGAATCATTTTTCGCCTTTCAGGAACCGGGACTCAGGGTGCAACACTTAGGGTGTATATCGAAAGTTATCAAGACGACAGTGATAAGCAACAGCAAGATACTCAGCAAACATTAGCTGAACTTATCCAAGTTGCAGATGATTTAGCTGATATCACTAAGCGCACTGGTCGCACTACTCCAACCGTCATTACCTAAGGTTTTATTCCATGCAACAACTTATTTTAGGCTCCAGTTCACCATTTCGTGCAGAGCTATTAACAAAACTGGGTTTATCGTTTATTACTGCCTCACCAGATATTGACGAAACAGCCTTAACTAATGAATCACCAGAAACACTAGTACAGCGCTTATCTGAACAAAAAGCACGGGCTATAGCAGCACAACACCCAAATGCATTAATTATTGGTTCAGATCAGGTTGCAGTATTAGGAGAAAAAATATTAGGCAAACCGAAAACTCATGACAAGGCGGTAAAGCAACTTACTGCACAGAGTGGTCATACCGTAACCTTCTTAACTGGCCTAGCTTTATACAATAGCCAAACACAGCAGATGCAGTCTTTAGTAGAACCTTTCGAAGTAAAATTTAGAGCGTTAACAGGCCAGCAAATTGAATTTTATTTGCAGCAAGAACAGCCTTATCAATGTGCAGGTAGTTTTAAGTCGGAAGGATTAGGAATTAGTTTGTTTGAAAAGTTAGCAGGCGATGATCCCAACAGTCTTATTGGTTTACCACTAATCAAGTTGATACAACTGCTAGCGGCTGAAGACATTGATATCCTACAGCCGCAACAATCATAAGTTTTATTGTGCTACTTGGGCATTTGCAGCAGCTGCTGCTTGTCCAGCCATAGACTGCATAACTGCAGACATTAGTTTAGTGGCTGCTCGAGAGCGCATTTTCTTAACCATGTTTTGACGCAAACCATCGTCAACATTATTGGCAGCCAGAACTTCATCTAAAGTATCTAAGTGTGGTTCACAAGCTTGCAATGTTTTATCAGCAACATTTGCAACTTGTGCGCCCTTTTGATGATATTCAAGTCTGTTTTGCATCATGCATTTATTGTAATCAGTTATCGCAGAGTACATATCTGTTTGAGCCTCTTGCGATATATCTGCGGGAGTAATCAAATTACTTTCTGCCATTACCGAAGTTGAAAGTACAGCACTCGCTACTAATAAAACTACTTTATTCATTATTTAATCCACTCACTGTATAAAAAATTTGATTAATTAGGACACTTAAAAACTAAATAATATCCCAACAAACTTTGCTTACTATACACTTGCTTATCAAAACAGCGCATAGTTAAGTTCGATATCGATATGGAATATAACAAATTACTGTTTACTATTAGACTGTTAAAAGAATTACCTAATGTTGTTTATATGAGACGTGTATGTACGAAGACAATAGATTAAAGCTAATTAAAGCATGGCTACCAACCATTATCGGTACTGACAAATTCACTATAGAATCCGCGTCAAGTGATGCTAGTTTTAGACGCTATTTTCGAGTTACTCATGACCAAACCACATGGATAGTCATGGATGCACCGCCTGAAAAAGAAGACACTGAACCTTTTATTAAAATTGCATCGTTTCTAGATAATCATGATGTTCATGTGCCCAAAATTTTAGCCAATGATCAAGAGCAAGGTTTTTTATTATTATCTGATTTAGGTCAACAACCCTATCTAAATGAATTAAATGATAATAGTGCTGACCAGCTATATCACTTTTCGATAAAATCCTTACTACAAATACAGCTATGTCCTATAGATAGCAAAATTAACCTCCCTACTTACGATCGTGAATTATTGCAGCGAGAAATGATGTTGTTTCCAGAGTGGTATTTAGATCGTCATTTAAATATACCGGCTCCTGACTTCTTGCAAGCAAGCTTTGATGTGCTCATCGCCAATGCTCTAGAGCAACCACAAGTTGTTGTTCACCGTGACTATCATTCCCGAAACTTGATGCATACCAACGATAACAGCCCCGGTATCATTGATTTCCAAGATGCTGTCATTGGGCCGATCACATATGACTTAGTATCACTACTTCGAGATTGCTATATTTGTTGGCCACAACATAAACTTGATCAATGGATTAAAGACTATGTTGAAATGGCCCAAAAACAAGGGCTATTAACAGGTGTAACGTTGGCACAATTTACTAAATGGTTCGATCTAATGGGCTTGCAACGCCATATTAAAATTTTAGGTATTTTTTGTCGGCTTAATTATCGTGATAACAAAGCTAACTACTTGGATGACTTACCGCTGACAATGCAGTATGTAAAACAAATCACTAGTAAATATGCTGAGTTTGAAAAATTGAACCAGTTTCTTAACCAACAAACGGATTTAATGGTGATATAAAATGAAAGCAATGATTTTAGCGGCTGGTCGTGGTGAACGATTACGCCCTCTTACCGATCTCACACCAAAGCCTTTATTAAAAGCAGGTCAATATCGATTGATTGAATACTTAATTCAGTCGCTGGTAAAAGCTGGAATAACTGAGATTGTTATCAATCATGCTCATTTAGGCGAGCAATTTGAACCTACCTTAGGTGATGGCTCACAGTTCGGTGCTGAGATTACCTATTCAGCTGAGCAACAAGGAGGGCTAGAGACCGCAGGCGGAATTATTAAGGCATTACCTTTATTAGGTAACGCGCCATTTTTACTTGTTAATGGTGATATTTGGACCGACTTCCCATTTGAGCAATTGGTGAATCGACACTTGCAAGCTAATATCTTATGCCACTTAGTTTTAGTCAATAACCCAGAACATAACCTACACGGTGACTTTTCTTTAACAAGTGGCCAAGTTAACCAACAAGGCAGTCAGAAATTGACCTATAGTGGTATAGGCATTTATCAGCCATCACTATTTAAAGACTACGAAGTACAACGTTTAGCACTAAAACCAATCTTAGTTGATGCTATCGACAAACAACAAATCACTGGCCAACATTATCAAGGTGATTGGTCAGATATTGGCACAGTTGAAAGGCTACGCCACCTTACTGACAAGCTCGCTTAATTTAAGAATAAAAACTCTAATAGTGCTTTTTGAGCATGCAAGCGATTTTCAGCTTCATCCCAAACCACACTTTGCTTGCCATCAATAACATCTGCTGTCACCTCTTCATCACGATGAGCAGGTAAGCAATGCATAAACAACGCATCATCATTTGCTAATGACATAATTTGTTTATTAACTTGGAAGTCAGCAAATGCTAGTTCACGTTTACGCTGTTCTTCTTCTTGGCCCATACTGGCCCAAACATCAGTTACAACGAGATCAGAACCTTTGACTGCACTGGCAGTATCAGTAAACAACGCCACTTCAGCTTGCGCATTGTTAACAATGTCACTATTCGGTTCATAACCTTTTGGTGTCGCTATATTCAGCTTAAAACCAAATTGTTGTGCAGCATTAATATACGAATGACACATATTATTACCATCACCGACCCAAGTAACAGTCTTACCTTTAATAGAACCACGATGTTCAACGTAAGTTTGCATATCAGCAAGCAACTGACAAGGATGATAATCGTCAGTTAAAGCATTAATGACTGGTACAGATGAATATTGAGCGAATGTTTCAATTTTTGCATGCTCAAAGGTACGAATCATTACCATATCAGCCATGCTAGAAATAACACGCGCTGAATCCTCAACAGGCTCGCCTCGACCTAATTGCGTGTCATTAGGTGACAAGAATATAGAGCCGCCACCGAACTGAATCATCGCTGATTCAAATGAAACACGAGTACGAGTCGATGACTTTTCAAAAATCATCGCCAAAACTTTATTTTTTAAAGGCTGATAAATTTCACCCGCTTTGTGCATGCGCTTAAGTTCAATAGCACGCTCAACTAAGGTTTGTAATTCTTCAGCAGTTAAATCTTTTAACGTTAAAAAATGTCTCATTTTAAACTTCACTCTTCGCTAAATTGTTAGCAAGAAAACCGATAACTAATTCACTTATCAAGTCGACCATTTTTGTCGCTTCATCAGTCGTTAAAATCAGAGGTGGCAAGAGGCGAATCACTTTATCAGCAGTGACATTGATTAAAATCCCTTTATCAAGTGCTTTTTGAACTAACTCAGCACAAGGTATTGCCAGTTCAATTCCAAACATGCAACCAAACGATCTAATATCCGTTACACCATCAATATTGGCTAGCTGTTGTTTGAATCCAGATGTGACTTGCTCATTTAGCTGCTGAACATGTAACAACACACTTTGTTGCTCAATGGTATCAAGTACTGCCAAGGCAGCACGACATGCTAAAGGATTGCCACCAAAGGTTGAGCCATGATTGCCTGGTTGCAAAACATCCATCGCAGCACCAGAAATCAAGCATGCTCCAATAGGCATACCGTTACCGAGACCTTTCGCTAACATCAAGACATCAGGTAATACATCATCCGCATGTTGGTATGCAAACCATTCCGAAGTACGACCAATACCTGTCTGAACCTCATCCAACATCATTAACAATTTACGCTGTGTGCATAAGGTTCTTACATCAGCCAAATAATCAGCATCCGGTATTCTTACGCCACCTTCGCCTTGCACAGGTTCTAACATTATAGCGACAGCTTCAGGCCAATGACCGACAGCCATCTTTAATGCATCCATGTCATTGTATGGCACACGTACAAAGCCAGGAACTAAAGGAGAAAAACCATCGTGTACTTTAGGATTACCTGTTGCAGTCAGTGTCGCCATTGTTCTGCCATGAAAGCTACCATCCATAACAATAATGACGGGTTTATCTATGCCTTTATCGTGACCATATTTACGCGCTACTTTAATCGCAGTTTCATTTGCTTCAGCACCAGAGTTACAGAAAAAAGCTTGATTCATGCCAGATATCTGCATCAACTTATCAGCTAACTGCTGCTGTAACGGAATGTTATATACATTAGACGTATGCATTAAGGTGCTTGCCTGTTCTGCTATCGCATCACTCACTGCTGGGTGGCAATGACCTAAATTACAGACAGCGATACCTGATAAGGCATCCAGATACTGATTACCGTTAATATCAGTTAACCATGCTCCCTTACCTTCGGTAAATGCAATATCAAGACGTCCGTATGTTGGTATGACTGTATTTGTCATGGTGCTTCAAACTCCTAAGCCCCATTTATAAAAATGGTAAAGCGTAAAATAATCTAGCGATAAATAAAAACGAAAAAAGCAGCTTCATTTGAAACTGCCTTTGACTAAACCCTGCATTTTATTACTTATTAGCAAAACTTGCAAAAATGGCAGTTTAATTAATTGCTATTTAGTACTATATTGCAAATGAAAATAGTGCTAAATCTTTCGCCATTAAGACTGCATCTTCTCGTCCCTGTGCTGCAGGATAATAGCCCTTCCGCACTGACATTTCATTAAAACCATTTTGTAAATACAGTTGTTGAGCACGAAGGTTTGAGCTACGGACTTCAAGTAAAATTACCGCAGCGGACTGTTGTTCAGAAAATGAAATGACATGGTCTAATATTTTACGTCCGTAACCGTTTCCTTGAAAGTCAGTACGGACGCAGATATTCAATAAATGAATTTCATCGACCACATGCTGAGTGAAAACATAGCCAATAATTTTGCTGTCTTTATCAGAAAAGATCCAAGCCTGATGGTTTGCACGTAATGAATCTTCGAAGTTCTTTAAACTCCATGGAAACGCATTGGCAGCTTGCTCTATTGCCAATATCTCAGCCAGGTGCTGGTGTTGCAATACTTGTGGTGTCATCAAAGTTAACTGCCTTTGTTATCGATATGTAATGCAAGCCTTATCGATTGCCAAGTATCTTGTTTTTTTTCTGGCGATTGCATTAACTCTGTCAGGCTATGTGTAGCAATTAAACTCAGTCCGCTCTCTTCTATAATTTGCAGCGGTGTAGACACATTAACATCAGCAATTAGTTGTTGAGCTAGTCGTACCCCAAAAACAAGTAATATTTTATTAGCTAACGAAGATGTCTTTAAGGATTGGATTTGTTCAGAATCGATCACCGCAACAGTACTTATATTAATACCAATTGCTAGAAATATTGCCGTTAACAGCTGTTGTTTTTGTGCTGTATGATTTTCTCTATCAAACAAAACCAAATAGTCTGCTAGCAGTTGCTGTTCGTTAAGGCCTACTGAAACTGCTTGGCTAGTATTGACAATCTGCTGGCGCAATTCCCAGACAGGAATCCCCATCTCTGCGAGTACGGAAAACTGTCTGGGCTCTAACTGCATTAAACTTGTGGGTGTTCGCGATCAACAGGCACTAAGATTTTATTAAGTGCATTAATATAAGCTTTTGCTGACGCTATCACGATATCAGTATCAGCACCTTGCCCACTTACAATACGACCACCTCTTTCAATACGAACATTAACTTCGCCTTGAGAATCAGTGCCACTGGTAATGTTATTAACCGAATATAATTCAAGCTCGGTATTACTTTTTACAATTTCTTCAATGGCTTTATAAGCGGCATCTACAGGTCCACTGCCACTCATCTGTACTTGGGTTTCTTCATCATCAACCGATAAAGTCACCGTCGCAACCGGTGTTTCACCAGTTTCACTACAAACTTTTAATGATATTAACCGTACACGCTCATTTTCAGTGGTAGTGGCATCATTCACTAATGCGCGTAAATCTTCATCAAAAATTTCATGCTTCTTATCTGCTAACTCTTTAAAGCGAGTAAAAGCAGCATTTAATTCTGTTTCAGAATCAAACTCAATATCCAACTCTTCTAAACGAGTTCGAAATGCATTACGGCCTGAATGTTTACCTAATACCATACGGTTAGTATTCCAACCGACATCTTCAGCACGCATGATTTCGTAAGTCTCACGATTTTTTAATACACCATCTTGATGAATGCCAGATTCGTGAGCAAAGGCATTCGCACCGACAATTGCTTTATTTGGCTGCACCGGGAAACCGGTAATACCTGACACCAAACGTGATGCAGTCAATATTTGGGTAGTATCTAAATTAGTATCGCAGCTAAACATATCTTGACGAGTACGTACTGCCATCACCACTTCTTCTAATGAAGCATTACCTGCACGCTCACCTAAGCCATTAATAGTACATTCGACTTGGCGTGCACCACTCAATACTGCAGATAAAGAGTTGGCTACTGCCAAGCCCAAATCATTGTGGCAATGTACTGAAAAGATAGCTTTATCCGAGTTTGGAATGTTTTCACGTAACGTTTGAATCAAATGTCCAAATTGATGAGGTAAGTTATAACCCACGGTATCTGGGATATTTAATGTACTAGCACCGGCATCGATAACCGCTTCAAGGATTCGACATAAAAACTCAGGTTCACTACGGCCCGCATCTTCAGGTGAAAACTCAACATCATCAGTATATCGACGTGCTCGTTTAACCGCTTTCACCGCATTTTCGATAACCTGCTCTGGTTCCATACGAAGCTTCATCTGCATATGGATAGGTGATGTAGCGATAAAGGTATGAATTCGAGATGCATTAGCACCTATTAAAGCTTCACCAGCGCGGTCGATATCTTTATCTAAGGCACGTGCTAAAGCACAGATACGACTGTCTTTAACCGCTTTTGCCACTGCTTGTACCGCTTCAAAATCACCAACACTGGCGATAGGAAATCCGGCTTCGATAATATCAACACGCATACGTTCTAAAGATTTGGCGATGCGTACTTTTTCATCCTTGGTCATCGATGCGCCAGGACTCTGCTCGCCATCTCTCAAGGTTGTATCAAAAATTATTAATTGGTCACTCATTGTTCCTGCTCCATATTTGCAGACTAGATTTTATATAGTAGAAATTTATCAGTCTTAAACTGATTATGTTGTGCTAAGTCTGTATGCCCTAAGGCAGTCGTAGCAGGAGTGTTGAATAAACAATAGGCATAACAACACACGCACCATAGGCATGGCGAGTGTTTGAGGATGAATTTGTGTGCTTAATGTTCATAAGGCGGTAATTTTAGGCTGAATTTGTATTTTTGCCAAGTTTCTTACTTAACTTGTTGTCGCTGTATTCTACGCTGACGTATTTTTATCAATGTAAAAACCGGTCCAGATAAGCCATATAAGAAAAAAGTAACAAATAGAACTAACGGTGGAGCATTGGCAACTAAAGCAAGAATTAATACGATAACCAATAACACGACAAACGGTACTTTGCCTCTAAGATCGAGATCTTTTAAGCTGTGGTAACGCACTGTGCTGACCATTAAAATTCCGCAAGCAAACGTTAAAGGTAAAGCTACCCCCGTTAATATTGAGCTATCAATGCTAGACGTTGATCCTAACCATACCCAGCCCGCCAGTATCGCCGCAGCTGCTGGACTTGGTAAACCTTGAAAATAACGTTTATCTTCAATGCCAATTTGAGTATTAAAGCGCGCTAATCGCAGCGCCGCACAAGCGGTATAAACAAACGCGACCATCCAGCCAAACTTGCCCATATCTAATAATGACCATTGAAATATAACTAAAGCTGGCGCTAAGCCAAATGACACCATATCAGCCAAACTATCGTATTCTGCGCCAAATGCACTTTGAGTATTAGTCATTCTAGCGATTCGACCATCTAACCCATCCATCACCATGGCAATAAATATAGCTATTGCGGCCGATTCAAAATCGCCGCTGATCGCAGCTACTATGGCATAAAAACCGGCAAACAACCCTGCTGTAGTGAATAAGTTTGGTAGTAAATAGATACCACGACTTTTTTGTTTTTCACCATCCATAATCAATAACGTCTCTCAGCTTGTAAATATGCAAATTATCATAGCAGAAACAAAAACGGGGACGGATGTTTTCACAGCCGTCCCCGTTTTTGTTAGAAAAAAGTGTTAATTAGTTTTTAGACTTATCAACAATTTTTTGAATCCAAGGCATCATTTCACGTAACTTAGCACCTGTTTTTTCGATTGGGTGCTCAGCATTAATGTGACGCATTGATGTCATTTCTGGGTAGCCAGATTGACCTTCCAAGATAAATTGTTTTGCGTATTTACCTTCTTGGATGTTTTTCAAACATTCACGCATCGCCCAGCGACTTTCTTCGTTAATGATCTTAGGACCAGTAACATACTCACCGTATTCAGCATTATTTGAAATTGAGTAGTTCATGTTAGCGATACCGCCTTCATACATAAGATCTACAATTAATTTCAGTTCATGTAAACATTCGAAGTAAGCCATTTCTGGAGCGTAACCCGCTTCAGTTAATGTTTCGAAACCTGCTTTAACAAGTTCAACCGCACCACCACATAAAACAGCTTGCTCACCGAATAAATCTGTTTCAGTTTCATCACGGAATGTTGTTTCGATAATACCTGTACGTCCACCACCAACACCAGCAGCGTAAGATAATGCGATTTGTTTCGCTTTACCTGATGCATCTTGCTGAATCGCGATTAAGTCAGGAATACCACCACCTTTAACAAACTCACTACGTACAGTATGACCTGGCGCTTTAGGTGCAATCATGATTACATCTAAATCTTTACGAGGAACAACTTGGTTGTAGATGATAGCGAAACCGTGAGCAAATGCTAATACAGCACCTTGCTTTAAATTTGGTTCGATTTCTTCTTTGTAAAGTTGTGATTGGAACTCATCAGGAGTCAAAACCATAACTAAATCAGCACTAGCAACGGCAGTTGCTGTATCAGAAACTTTCAAACCTTCAGCTTCAGCTTTAGCAATTGAAGATGAACCTGCACGTAAAGCTACAGTTACATCAACACCTGAATCTTTTAAGTTGCAAGCATGGGCATGGCCTTGTGAACCATAACCAATAATTGTAACTTTCATGCCTTTAACAATAGACAGGTCACAATCTTTATCGTAATAAATATTCAAACTCATGATTTAATTCCTTAAATACTTCAAAAATCTTTCTACACAATTAAATGTGCAAACTTTTTTCACCGCGTGCGATACCTGAAACTCCAGATCGCACTGTTTCTATAATCTTATGTTCAGCCAATGATTCAATAAATGAATCTAATTTATCACCAGAGCAAGTCAATTCAATGGTGAATGTCGCTGAGGTAACATCAATAATATTGCCAGCAAAGATATCTGCTAGACGTTTCACATCTTCACGTTGCGCCATGGTTGCTGCTTTAACCTTAATCAGCATCATTTCACGTTCGATATATGGTCCGTCGGTTAATTCTAATAACTTCACAACATCAATCAGCTTGTTCAGTTGTTTAGTGATCTGCTCAACAATACGATCAGTGCCTGTTGTCACAATTGTCATACGTGACAATGATGGATCTTCTGTGGCGGCAACCGTTAGTGATTCAATATTGTAGGCACGAGCCGAAAATAATCCTGCCACACGTGACAAAGCACCCGCTTCATTTTCAAGCAAGATAGAAATTATATGGCGCATTATGATAGCTCCCTTCGTGGATCTTGGGGCAGTTCACAATGTGGCGACATATGCATTTCATTATGGGCCTTGCCTGCTGCAATCATGGGATAAACATTTTCAGTTTGATCGGTTACGATATCCATAAATACCAAACGATCTTTCATTGCAAAGGCTTTTTCCATCATTGGTTTTAAGTCTTCTGGTCTTTCAACACGCATACCAACATGGCCGTAACTTTCTGTTAATTTCACAAAGTCAGGCAATGATTCCATATACGAATGTGAATAACGGTTATCGTAGAAAAATTCTTGCCACTGACGAACCATACCTAAGTACCGGTTATTCAAAGCAATAATTTTAATTGGCAGACCATATTGTAAACAGGTAGATAATTCCTGAATACACATTTGAATACTACCTTCACCAGTTACACAGACAACCGTTGCATCAGGATACGCAAGCTGGACCCCCATCGCTGCCGGTAAGCCGAAGCCCATCGTGCCAAGGCCACCTGAGTTTATCCAGCGGTTTGGTTTATCAAAACCATAATACTGCGCCGCCCACATTTGATGTTGTCCCACATCAGATGTGACATAAGCATCACCACCGGTGATTTCATGTAATAACTCAACCGCTGCTTGCGGTTTAATTTTGTCACTGTTGCGGTCAAACGACATACATTTTTGCGAACGCCAGCCATTAATGGTTGCCCACCAATCTTTTATTGCTGCTTTTTGTGTTTGCTTATTACCTGTTTCCAACAAATGATTCATTTCTTGCAATACACCAGCGACATCACCCACGATAGGAATATCGACAGTAATATTTTTTGAAATTGACGATGGGTCAATATCAATATGAATGATTTTGGCATCAGGACAAAATTCAGCAAGCTTGCCAGTGACTCGATCATCAAAACGCGCACCGATAGCGATCAATACATCACAATCATGCATTGCCATATTCGCTTCATAGGTACCATGCATTCCGAGCATACCGACAAACTGTTTATCACTTGCAGGGAAGGCACCTAAGCCCATCAACGTGCTGGTAATTGGGTAGTCTAAATGATGTACCAATTCACGTAACTCATCTGAGGCATTGCCTAATACAACACCACCGCCAGAATAGATCATCGGCTTGTGAGCTTCTAACAACATATCTACTGCACGTTTAATCTGACCGCTGTGACCTTTAACAATAGGTTGATAAGAACGCATCGTGATTTTATCAGGGTAGTGATAAGGGACCTTAATACTCGGATCCGTCATATCCTTAGGCACATCAATAACAACGGGGCCAGGTCGGCCAGTTGTAGCCACATAAAATGCTTTTTTAATCGTTTCCGCTAACTTAGTAACATCTTTAACTAAAAAGTTATGTTTTACACATGGTCGCGTAATACCCACCGCATCTACTTCTTGGAACGCATCACTACCAATGACCGCTGACGGTACTTGGCCAGTAATAACTACCATAGGAATAGAATCCATATAAGCAGTAGCAATACCTGTTACAGCATTAGTCGCGCCAGGACCTGAGGTGACCAAGACGACCCCCGGTTTACCTGTCGCGCGCGCATAACCATCTGCAGCATGAGTTGCAGCTTGTTCATGACGCACTAAAATATGTTTGACATCATCCTGTTGGTACAATGCATCATAAATATGAAGCACCGAGCCACCCGGATAACCAAACAAAAATTCAACGCCCTCGTCTTTTAAACAACGAACCAGAATGTCAGCACCGCTTAATTCCACGTGTTCCCCTTAAATTCTATCGCCAACGCGATCAATATAAAAAATATTAAACGATTAAATTTACTGAATTTAGCGCCTCAGGTCAAGAAAAACAACGCCTAACACCCTAAGTTTTTTAATTGCTGATCAGACTAATTATCGGCTTATTTGTTTAGCTATGGCATAATTGACGGCTATGACAAATACAAATAAAACTCAATTTACAATTACCCAACCTGATGATTGGCACTTACATTTGCGCGATGACAGCGCACTTTTGAGGACGGTACCGGACACCGCTCGTTATTTTGGCCGGGCGATTATTATGCCAAATTTACGGCCGCCAGTAACTACCACTGAGATGGCTATTAGTTATCGCGAACGTATTTTACAAGCACGGCCGCAAGGTAACAACTTTGAACCGTTAATGACCTTATACCTAACTAATAATACCTCGGCTGAAGAAATCCAACGTGCTCACGATAGCGGCATTGTTCACGGTGTTAAGCTCTACCCTGCCGGTGCAACGACTAATTCAGATGCTGGGGTAACT
Source organism: Methylophaga sp. 41_12_T18 (assembly GCA_002163115.1). Classification (GTDB taxonomy): domain Bacteria; phylum Pseudomonadota; class Gammaproteobacteria; order Nitrosococcales; family Methylophagaceae; genus 41-12-T18. The sequence goes on from MAAI01000002.1 coordinate 16,947, forward strand.
GATTTAAAACTTTGCTATCCAGCCTTAGAAAAGATGCAGCAACTTGGCATGCCTTTATTAGTTCACGGCGAAGTAACCCATGCTGATATTGACGTTTTTGATCGAGAAAAAATCTTTATTGATCAAGTTTTAGTTCCACTGCTCAAAGATCTTCCGACCTTAAAAGTAGCATTCGAACATATCACCACTGCTGATGCCGTTGAATTTGTACTATCCCAAGATGCACGTATTGCAGCCACCATTACCCCACAACATTTATTATTAAACCGAAATGATTTATTGGTCGGCGGCATCCAGCCTCATAATTATTGCTTACCAGTATTAAAACGTAATACCCACCAACAAGCATTAATTAAAGCGGCTACCAGTGGCAATGCTAAATTTTTCTTAGGTACAGATAGCGCACCACATGCACAAGCTGCGAAAGAAACGGCTTGCGGTTGTGCAGGTATTTATAGCGCTCATGCTGCTATTGAACTTTATGCTGAAGCATTTGAAGCAGCCAATGCACTAGATAAATTAGAAGGTTTTGCCAGTCACTTTGGGGCTGATTATTATCAACTACCTAGAAATACTAAAACCATTACTTTAACTAAGCAGCCATGGCAGGTTCCTGAAAGCTATGACTTTGCTGACCAACCATTAATTCCAATGCGTGCCGGTCAAACCATTAATTGGCAAGTATCTTAATCATTCAAAATTAATGCTAAAAAAAAGCCCCTAAATAATCATATTTAGGGGCTTTTTTATACATTACATTTTGGTGCCGTTATAAAGGTACACCAATACGTTTGGCTACTTCTTCATAGGCTTCAATCACACCACCTAAACCTTGGCGGAAACGATCTTTATCTAATTTCTTACGTGTTTCAGCATCCCATAAACGGCAACCGTCAGGGCTAAACTCATCACCAAGGACTACTTCGCCTTTAAATAAGCCAAACTCAAGTTTGTAATCAACTAAAATCATGCCTGCATCAGCAAATAACTTACTCAATAGGTCATTAATTTTGAAGGTTAACTCTTTCATCTTGGCAACTGATTCAGCTGAAGCCCACCCAAATGTTTCAATGTGATATTCATTGATCATTGGATCATGCAATGCATCGTTTTTAAGGAAAAATTCAAATAATGGCGGATTAAGTTCCATGCCATCTTCAACACCCAAACGACGGCATAAGCTACCAGCAGCAACATTACGAATCACACATTCAACTGGCATCATTTCCATATTTTTAACTAATGCTTCATTCGCATTAAGTAACTTTTCGAAATGAGTAGGAATGCCTGCTTGTTGCAAGTATTCCATAATGAAAGCATTAAATTTATTGTTCACTTCACCTTTACGGCTCAGCTGTTCAACTTTTTCACCATCAAATGCTGATGTATCATCACGAAAGCTTAAAATAACCAAGTCTTCATCATCAGTTAGATAAACACTTTTAGCTTTGCCTGCGTATAACTCTTGTCTTTTTTCCATACGATTCACTCTTTAACCGTTAGTTAATTCTCGCCAATCGAAACCTGTATCTTGCTGAGCAATGGTGATCCAACTTTGATCACACTCCAATGCTTGGGCAAATAATGGGCTAACAATATTTGGCGAATTATTCTTTTCACTCAAATGCATTGCAACAATATGCTGCAAGCGAGATGTATCAATTTTTTCTAATAACTTTGCTGATTGTACGTTATTTAAATGTCCCAAACGACCAGAGACACGATATTTCAAATGTTCGGGATAGTCACCGTCATCCAACATAGCGCGATCATGGTTTGCTTCTAATAACAAAGCATCACATGCCGTTAAATGCTCTTCAATAATCGGTGTTATCGAGCCAACATCCGTTAACAAACCTAATTTATGCTGACCATTATGGAAAACGAATTGGCTCGGTTCACGAGCATCATGCGGCACCGGAAAAGGTTGAACCTCAATATCACCAATATTAAATGTTTCATGACAACTAAACTCTGTCACATACTCCGCTACATCAGCAGCAAGACAACCTGCTGTCCCCGCTGTAGCAAATACCGGCAACTTATGTTTTCTAGCTAAAACACGCACACCATTAATATGATCAGCATGTTCATGAGTCACCACAATAGCCGACAAATCACTGGCATTAATATTTAAGCGTTGTAACCTTTTCTCTGTTTCACGAGCAGAAAAACCACAATCAACGAGCAATGTGGTTTTTCCTTGTGATATCAGTGTTGCATTTCCTCGACTACCGCTTCCTATAGAAGCAAAACGCATTATTTAGACAGTTGCTCTTGCAACAAGCCCAATAACCGTTTGGCAGTGTCAGTAGAAATTCGCGTTTCTTCAGTATCTAAGATAACAATCTTAGTATTGTCAGCATCTGAAATCAGTTTAATGAAGTAAAACTCTTCAGGTGATTCAGCAACTTCATCTTGCCAGAAACTTAATTTATCAATCCAGCCTTCATCTTCTGCTTCCGCAACATTGAATGGGTCAACGTAACGAACAAAGTATGTTCCGCGTGAACGATCACGATCTTCAACAGTAAAACCTTTACTATCAAGAACTCGACCTACTCGTTTCCAAACATTAGAGAAACCTTGCTCAACTAATAAGGCCTGGCCACCCGCTTCATCTAATAACGTAGTATTAACTGACGCCACTTGTGGTTGGCTAGCGACTACAGCAGCAATTTCAGCTTTATCTTGTTGGTAAAGCACACCTAAGAAATCAGCAATTTGACGTAACATTGCTTCGTCTTTTTGCTCATTTTTAACATCACCACGACCGGCAACATAAACTTCAGCATGTTTCGATGTATCACCACGTTCCATACGTAACCGGAATGGGTAGTCATCAGCACCAGCACTCGTATCCATCAAACCGATACGTTTATCTTGACGTGCGATTTCATAACCTTGTTGAACCCAGAAGTTTTGCAAACGCTGCCAAGTAACATCACGGTCACCAGGAATGATCAAATGACGTTTATCACCTTCACCCGATAACGCCGGTTTTGCTACAGGCGTGATGTTGTATTTGCTTACTAATGGGTTATTCGCCGCTTCTTCGAACTCTGAATAGGTTGCTGTTGAATTTTGATTTGCAGCAATTTCATCATTAATACGTTCGGAACTTAAATCTGGAGGTACATCTAGTGGCGGCATTGTTTCAGCGCGACGATATTCTTTACTATTATCTGGAACAACTTCATCCAAAGCCGGCAAAGAGCCGCAGCCAGTTACCACACCACTTAGTAAAATGGCTAAGGAAGTATATTTAAAGCATTTAGAGTTCATGTAGTTAAGATCACTCAGTTATTAATTCAATACGCCGGCACTAATTAAAGCTTCACGCACCGGTTGATGATATTTGTCCGACAACACTGTCATCGGTAAGCGAATACCTTGAGGGATTAAATCCATCTGGGTCAATGCCCATTTAACAGGGATTGGATTTGCTTCTAAAAATAAATTTTCATGGAGCAGTTTTAAATCATTATTAATTTGATGAGCCGTGTCGCCATCACCCGCTAGAGCAGCAGCACACATATTATGCATTGCAGCAGGCGCGACATTAGCTGTCACCGAAATAGTACCGACACCACCGGCTAGAATAAAATCAACTGTATTGGCATCTTCGCCAGTATAAAGTTCAATTTTATCGCCACATAATGTTTGAATTTGTTCAACGCGTTCAAGTTCACCGGTCGCTTCTTTAATGCCGACAATATTACTAATGTCCGCAAGACGAGCAACTGTTTCAGGTAACAAATCACAGGCTGTTCGGCCTGGAACGTTATATAAAATCTGAGGAATATCCACTGCATTAGCAATGGCTTGATAGTGAAGAAATAAACCTTCTTGCGTTGGCTTATTATAATAAGGTGTCACCAATAATGCGGCATCAACACCTAAGTCTTTCGCATACTGAGTGAGTTCAATTGCTTCACTAGTGGAATTAGCGCCCGTGCCAGCAATAACAGGGATGCGGCCAGCAACCTGTTTCACAACCTGACGGATCACATCACAGTGCTCTTCAACCGTTAAAGTGGCTGATTCACCTGTCGTTCCAACAGCAACAATTGCATCAGTTCCTGCGTTGATATGAAACTCAACGAGTTTTTGTAGGCAGTCACTATCTAGCGAACCATCTGCCCGCATTGGTGTTACCAGTGCTACCATACTACCGCTAAACATCGTCACAAGACTCCTAAAAATAAACGGCAATGTTACTTTGCCAGCTACAAGATGACAAGGTTAGCCATGCTTGTATAAGGTATATTTTTAATATTTTCAAAAATTCAGGACCCATTCATGAGCAAAGTTGAACTTGATCACCCCGTACCAGACTTCGAACTACCTAGCACTGGCGACAGTACTTTCCGCTTATCTGAGCAGCTTGGTAAAAATATAGTTATTTATTTTTACCCTAAAGATAATACGCCTGGTTGCACGCTAGAAGGACAAAACTTTCGAGATAACATCGAACAGTTTAATCAATTAAATACCATCATTATAGGTATATCTCGTGACACAGTGCGCGTCCATGAAAACTTTAAAGCCAAACAAGCATTCCCTTTCGACTTACTGTCTGACAAAGAAGAGCTTGCTTGTAAGCTTTTTGATGTTTTACATTTAAAAAAGAATTATGGCCGCGAATATATGGGCATCGTGCGCAGCACCTTCTTAATTAATGACCAAGGTATATTAGTTAATGAGTGGCGCAAAGTGAAAGTGAAAGAACACTTAGATGAAGTACTCGAAGCTGTCAGCCAGCTCTAAGTTATTGAGCGAGTAAAAAAACTTTTAATCACGTTTTTTTTACAAAAAATGCAGCAAGCCTTGGCCTGTCTTGGCTAAGGCTTTTTTCCACAAAGTTATCCACATCTTCTGCACAATTAATCAACATTTTATCCACTTGCCATTTCATTAAAAACACACTATCTTGTGGTCTAGATGAAACGCAACCACTACAGCTTGTGGTTTTCGTTTTTAAGCACTTACTCTAGATCAACGCAGGATATCAGCATTATGACAAGCGAAGCAGCCGTCCAAACCACCCCCAATTCGTCAGAACAAAGTCAATATCAAGTTATCCGTCGTAACGGCCAAGTTACTTCTTTTGATGGCAGTAAAATTTCTATTGCTATCACCAAGGCATTTTTAGCTGTTGAAGGCAGTTCAGCACAAGATAGTGACCGTATCCATGACGTAGTTGCCATCATCACCCAACAAATCACCAGCAACTTAACGCGTCGTATTGAAGATGGCGGTACCGTTCATATTGAAGATATTCAAGATCAAGTTGAACTGGCATTAATGCGTGAAGGCGAATATAAAGTTGCTCGTGCTTATGTGCTTTATCGTGAGTCGCAATCACAAAAACGTGCTGAAGAAGAAAAACAACACCCAACAGCCGTCACTGAAAACACTATTTTTGTTACCCAATTAGATGGCTCAAAAACACCGCTTGATCTTAAACGCTTACAAACACTAATCAGCGAAGCCTGCAACGGTATTGATGGCGTTGATGGCGATACTATTCTGCATGATACCCAATATAATTTATTTGATGGTGTTGCTGAAGCCGATGTTGAAAAAGCATTGGTCATGGCGGCGCGTACCTTTATCGAAAAAGATCCTGCATACAGCACCATTGCCGCCCGTTTATTAATGGATAGCATTCGTCGCGAAGCATTAACGTATGTTTACGATACACCGCGTCATGCATCACAAACAGAAATGGCTGCAGTCTACCCGGATTACTTCCAACACTATATTCACCGTGCCATTAGTCATGAATTATTAGATCCTGAGCTGGCTCAGTTTGATCTTGATAAACTAGGTAAAGCCTTAAAACCTGAAAACGATTTCAGCTTTACATACCTAGGTTTACAAACTCTTTACGATCGCTACTTCATCCACTTTGATGATACTCGTTTCGAATTACCGCAAGCGTTCTACATGCGTGTGGCAATGGGTCTAGCGATGAACGAAGCTAACCGTGAAGATAGCGCCATTGAGTTCTACAACTTACTATCGTCTTTCGACTTTATGAGCAGCACGCCTACCCTATTTAACTCAGGCACATTACGTCCGCAACTATCATCTTGTTACTTAACGACTGTTCCTGATGACCTGGGTGGTATCTATGATGCAATGCGTGATAATGCCCTCCTATCTAAATATGCAGGTGGTTTAGGTAATGACTGGACGCCAGTTCGTGGTCTAGGTTCACATATCAAAGGCACTAACGGTAAATCACAAGGTGTTGTACCATTCTTAAAAGTAGCCAATGACACAGCAGTTGCCGTCAACCAAGGTGGTAAACGTAAAGGTGCTGTTTGTGCTTACTTAGAAACATGGCACATTGATATTGAAGAATTCTTAGATTTACGTAAAAACACCGGTGATGACCGTCGTCGTACCCATGACATGAACACAGCAAACTGGATCCCAGATTTGTTCATGAAGCGTATTGCTGAAAATGCTGACTGGACATTGTTCTCTCCAGAAGAAACACCAGACTTGCATGACTTAACCGGTTTAGCCTTCGAAAAAGCCTACGCTGCATACGAAGTCAAAGCCGCTAACGGTGAAATGCGTAACTGCAAAACACTGCCAGCCAATGACTTATGGCGCAAAATGTTAGGCATGTTGTTTGAAACAGGTCATCCATGGGTTACATTTAAGGATCCATGTAACCTACGTAGTCCACAACAACACGTTGGCGTCGTTCATAGCTCAAACCTATGTACAGAAATAACCCTGAATACATCAGCTGATGAAATCGCAGTATGTAACCTAGGTTCAGTTAACTTACCGCAACATATTGTTGATGGAAAATTAGACCTAGAAAAAGTAAAACGCACCGTAACAACAGCGATGCGTATGTTAGATAACGTTATTGAATATAACTACTACAGCGTGCCACAAGCGCGTCACTCTAACTTACAACATCGTCCGGTTGGTTTAGGCATCATGGGTTTCCAAGATGCACTATACAAAATGCGTATTCCATACAGCACCGAAGAAGCAGTGACATTTGCTGATACTTCAATGGAAGCAGTGAGTTACTACACTATCGAAGCATCATCTGACCTTGCTAAAGAACGTGGCAGCTACAGCTCATACGAAGGCAGCTTATGGAGCCAAGGCATCTTGCCAATCGACTCTATCAAGATCCTGAAAGATGCACGTGGCGAGTACTTGCAACAAGATGAAAGCACCACGCTAGATTGGGATACATTACGCAACAAAGTTAAAGCACAAGGTATGCGTAACTCAAACACAATGGCGATTGCACCAACAGCAACTATCTCCAACATCTGTGGTGTCAGCCAATCGATCGAACCAACGTACCAAAACTTGTTTGTTAAATCGAATCTATCTGGCGAGTTCACCGTTATCAACCCATACATGGTTGCTGACTTGAAAGCACGTGACTTGTGGGATGACGTGATGGTTAACGACCTGAAATACTACGATGGTAGCTTACAATCTATCGACCGTATTCCAGCTGAACTTAAAGCGCTTTACACCACTGCCTTTGAAATGGATGCACGCTGGTTAATCGAAGCCGCTTCACGTCGTCAAAAATGGTTAGACCAAGCACAAAGCTTGAACTTATATATGGCTGAACCATCAGGTAAAACGATGGACAACCTATACAAACTAGCTTGGGTACGTGGTTTGAAAACAACTTACTACCTCCGCTCTATGGGTGCGACGGCCGCTGAGAAAACAAGTAGTGCAGCACCGACACCACCACCAATTGCAGCAGTGCCGACAGAACCAAAAGCAGTCACAAACTCTGCTCCAGCAGATGATGGTGAACTTGTTTTAGGTGAAGGCGTAGAAGCACCACAAGCCTGCTCAATCCTAGAACCAGACTGCGAGGCGTGTCAGTAATGTTAAATTGGGATGATCCATTAGCCAGTACAAATACAGCTAAAGTTGAAACAGTCGAAGACGTTGCACCGGTTGCAGTTGAACCGGCAGCCAACGAACCCACTGCTGAAGCTGCCGTTATTGCTGTTCCTACTCCAAGTCCTATCGTAGTTCCGGAGCCGGAAAAAATAGTCATCGCGAAATCACAGCCTCGTGCCAGTGTACCGGTAGCTAACGTTGCACCAGTTAATCCTGATGACAAACGTGTTATCAACGGCATGACCGATATCAACCAATTAGCACCGTTCAAATACCCTTGGGCATGGCAGTATTTCCTTAATGCCAACAAGAATCACTGGACACCGCTTGATATCAACATGGCACAAGATGTTCATGATTACCGTCACAACCTAACGGTAGAAGAACGTCATGTTTATGAAAATGTACTGTCATACCTAACCACTTCCGACATTCTAGCCATGCGTAATATTGGTCTAGCGGTAATGGAAAAAATGAGTGCGCCTGAGTTACAAATTTATCAAGCGCGCCAAGTGTATGAAGAAGCATTACATACCTGGACATACCAACACTGTATTGAAACGATTGGTTTAGACCAAAGTGAAATCTACAATCGCTACCGCGTAGTGCCAGAGATCAATCAAAAGATCCAACTGGCTAACAACCGCCTAAACTCAGTGATGCGTAGCGACATTGATTTGCATGACCGCGATGAATTAGAAAACTTCGTTATGGCCTATGCCTTCTTTGGCGGCATCTTCGAAGGTTGCTGGTTCTATAACGGTTTCAGCCCTATCTTTGCCCTACAACGTCGTGGTTTGATGAAAGGCACAGCTGAACAACTGCAATACATCATGCGTGACGAAGTTATGCATGCGTCATTTGGTATTCGTGTTGTTAAGCAAATCATCAAAGAAGAAAACGTCAAACTTGACCCACGCAAGATACAAGAAATGTTTGAAGAAGCCGATGCGGCTGAAGAAATCTATGGCGGTTACATCCTACGTGACCCAATCTTAGGTTATTCCAAAGAAGCGCATCACGGCCAATTCCGCTTTATCGCCAACCGCCGAGCCAAACAACTTGGCTTCGCCGAACCGTTCCCAGGTCAAGAAGCAACCCTGCCTTGGCTAGATGAACAAGCGAATATGAAGAAAGAGAAAAATTTCTTCGAAACAAAAGTTACCGAGTATCAAACAGGTAGTGCCCTTAACTGGGATTAAACATGAAGCCAGAGCGAGTTATCGTTCTGGCTTTTTTTATGGCTAGAATTTAAATAACAAAAAGTAAAACACAGCAACAATAAACAGCAGGATTTAACGCGTAAACCAGTAACAAAATGAACATTGAGTCACACGTAATTCAACAACCCTTTTAACTTAGGCTGGAGAAACAACATGACACAAAACATTGAACTTTGGGACGACAACGCAAATCACATCTGGGGTGTGCTTACCGACGATAATCAAGTCGAACTCACCGCCAACGATGGCGACATCATTAAAGGCGAACTGCACAATAATAAGTTCGACCTCAACACCCCTTCCCATCACCTATGGGGATTTCTCAGTGGCGACAAAATCGAATTATGGGATGACCATTTGCATCATTTGTCTGGGGAACTAACTTGAAGTATAAAAAATTACTAATTAACCAATGTTATAGGTAAAGGGTGGAAGTTAATTGAACATTTGGGAAATTGATAAGTTATTTTTATTTATTGCTTTTGTGATTCCTGGCTTTATCTCTATAAAGCTATTTGAGCTGTTGTTTCCAGCTCAAGTGAAGGACTCCTCTAAACAATTTATTGATGCTATTGCTTATAGCTGTATCAACTATGCCCTGTTACTGTTGCCAATCTATTGGATTGAAAGCGAAGATGTATATAAGAGTCACCCAAATTTGTACGTTACCTTTTATGTTTTAGTACTGTTTGTTGCTCCAATAATTTGGACTGTTATTTGGAAAAAACTTAGAGAATCAAGTAAATTTCAAAAAAATGCTCCTCATCCCACACAATCCCCTTGGGATTATGTTTTTTCTCAAAGAAAGTCATATTGGGTAATTGTTACATTAAAAGATGGAGTTCAGATTGCAGGTCTGTACAGCAGTAATTCATTTGCTTCCAGTGCACCTAGTCCAGAACAAATATATTTAGAGCAATCATGGAAACTAAATGACAGTGAAGGTTTTGAAAGAGAACACAATCAAACTGATGGCGTAATTATTATTTCTTCTGAAATAAGCCATATTGAATTATTTAAACATGTTTAAAAGGAATATCTATGTCTAAAGTACCTAAGCAAGTAAATAACGGTTATGCGCCAGAAAAAAAAGGTTATCAACCATCACCATCTGTGCAAGTTCCAGCAGGTGAATTTCATGGTGGCTATCAGCCTCCTTCTAGCGGTGGTAACAGTCCAGCCAATCCCCCACCGAAAAAAAAGTAACATATTAAAAGAGTACTGATGCAGGAAATCAAGGACTTAAAGGGGCCGCTTCCCTTTTTTAATTTACGAATATAAATTAAACTTATCAACCTTCATTCAACGATATGCAAGCCCTATGAACCGTCAAAAAAAATTAGTCCAATTGCAAAAAAAAAGGCTAAGAAACCCTGAAAAACGCCTGCAAGCTAGTAAAAAAGAGAAGTACATCTCAAAAGCAGAGAGAGCAAAGCTGGCATTAGAGGCAGAGGCTGAAAATACGACTCAAAATGAAGAAGGTTAAAGCGTCGCATCCCTTTAACCCTTATATCTGTCAATGAACAACTGCCAGGGTAATGATTTCTACTGTGAAGACAAATCAACTTGTAGCTTAACGATCTGGAAAAAATTGCACGTAAACAACAAAACCCAACATTTAACGGTAAAGCTCCTGTTATCATAGCCAAATGTCATTTACATGCTCACTAATAAAGACCAATGAACTGACATATAAAAACTTAAACTAATAACGATATTGAGAGAGATACAATGAGTGAAAATGAACCTGCTGAAAAAACATTTCAACAACGAGCTGATGAGTTTATTGCCTTAGCTAACCAGCAAAATGCTGAGACCGAAGTAGAAAATGTAAATTCAGCCCTTCTTTTTTCTGCCGCAAGATTTAATGTATTTAGTACATCGCGTCAATTTGACACTGTTGAGAAATTAGAAGCTGATAAACAAGAAGTCATCAACTACTTCTCTAAACGCTACACAGAGATGTTAGAGCAAAACTTTGAAGAATATAGTTCACGTTTTGACGACTACACACAAAAATAATTAAATTAAAACAGCGCTTCCAAATGGAGGCGCTTTTTTTTACCTAATAAATTCCATTTGTTTTCAGGGATGAAGCACAATGAAAAAAATACTCTTGTTAATATTATTAGCCGCCTCACCGCTTTTGCAGGCTGGGGGCTATTCTCAACATATTAATCAAGGTTACGATACCGAAACAGGCATCTACTATCATCCGGTAAAACATAATAAAGATGCCGGTGGCATGTTTTCTAGCAAGTCTGATCGGCGTATCAAGAACATCTTCATCTTTGACCCTGCCACCAATAACAGTCGTTATCTATTTAAGCGTGACTCTATTTATAGTATCGAAACGTTCACTTTAGAGATGGAATTGAATGAAACAGGCAAAGTTGAATTCTTTGGTTATCGAAATAGAATGTTAAACAATGCTAAAGTCCCTTCCCGCCCGCTTCGTGATCGTTTACTCATTGTTACTAGCAAAGAAAATAGTGAGCAAAATACAATGTGGCTAGCCAATAAAAACGGTTCTGATTTAAAAGAGTTACATCGCTTTCATCAAAATACACGCTGGCACCTTGATGTGAAGAATAAAAAGATTCGCTTTATCACTGGCACAAATGAGATTTCTATCAATAGCTTTGACTGGTGAAATAACTCATTTTATTTTCACTTGTCTGTTTATTGGCTTGTTGGACAAGGGCTGCAAAAGCTAATCAGCAACTAACAAGCTAATCAGAGCCGCTACCGGCCTAGTTGTCATCACAATAGAAAGGATTGCTAGATGAACGACATTATCGAGATGGTAATCATCGCTGTTATTGCAGTGGTCACATTAACGGCTTTATATAAAGTAATGCCGTTTAAACGGTTTGGCCCTATCAAACCTAGCTTTAGTTTGTTTCCTAAATACGTTGCTCAGTTTGAACAGAGCGTTGCTGACATTGAAGCGGCTTTATTAGAGCAAGCGTTTCACAAGAACCACGATGGCAGTTTCAGTCGGGGTAAGGTTTATGGTGATTTTTCAGCCAAGTCGATAAAGCTATCAGTAACCATTGACCAATCAGCTAAACAGATCCGTGTGTATGCGTCGTTTTTCGGTATTCTTTTTGATACTGGCGATGTGTGGCAACTGACTGCCGACATTCTAACGGGATCTTCGAGTTAGCTTCTTTCCGACTACTTTTTTCGTTTCACACCGTCACTAGGTCAATACCGCATTATTTCAGTGCTGACTGTTGTTGAAGTTTCATTATGCGAGGCATATAATTTTACTGTTGGTAGTAGATTTGTATCCCATACGTTAGCTAGAAAACGTATGCCGCTGGCAAGGCGAATGGTATTTCTTCTTAATTAATACTTCCACTGGTTAAAACACCATTCGCTTTTTTGCCAAGCTTCACTTCTATTATTGATAGCTTTTTTTGACTGTAAATCCCAAGCTAAAAAAATAAGGATAACAGGCAATTAGGTCTTTATTTTTTTCTAGCTACTTTCTTCCATTACTATTTAGGCTGTTTTTTCATAACGCACGATCTCAAATTTTAATCCGCTTGGTTCAGCTTGAATAAAGCCGGGAGAAAATAACTCTGTAAAGGAGAACGATCTAATGAATAAAACTCTATTATCTCTATTTTTGGCACCGTTAGCCGTGTCGAGCATTGCTGTTGCAGATGACTTGTTAGATCTGCAAGCTGATGCCGGGCAATGGGTAACGGCTGCTGGCGACTATGCCAGTACACGCTATAGTAAGTTAACTGAAATCAATCAAACTAATATCAAAGATCTGAAATTAGTGTGGTCTTTTTCAACCGGTGTATTACGTGGTCACGAAGGTAACTCGCTGGTTATTGGCGATACCATGTATGTACACGCGCCCTATCCAAATACTACTTTTGCTCTCGACTTAACCAACGATGGGGCAATCATGTGGAAATATGAGCCGAAGCAAAACTACGACGATGTTGTGCCGGTTATGTGCTGTGACACAGTTAATCGGGGCTTGGGTTACGGTGATGGCAAGATTTTCTTAAATCAAGCAGACACCACTTTAGTCGCGTTAGATGCGGTGACCGGTAAAAAGCTCTGGTCAGACAAACGTGATGATCCCAAAACAGGTGCAACCAGCACCGGTGCTGCTTTTGTATTTGATGACAAAGTAGTAGTCGGTATTTCAGGTGGTGAATTTGGTGTGCGTGGTTATATACAAGCTTATGGCCTCGATGGTACAAAGGCATGGAAAGCGTATAGCACAGGGCCTGATGCTGAAATGATGGTCGATCCAAAAAAAACCACTTCGATGCTAAAACCTGTTGGTGCTGATTCTTCGTTGAAATCCTGGTCAGGTGATCAGTGGCGAATTGGTGGCGGTACGACTTGGGGTTGGTTCTCTTATGATCCAGACTTAAATTCCGTCTATTACGGAACAGGTAACCCTTCTACATGGAATCCTATTCAACGGCCGGGAGACAATAAATGGTCAATGTCGTTGTTTGCTCGTGATCTCGATACTGGGGTAGCGAAATGGATTTATCAAATGACACCGCATGACCAGTGGGATTTTGACGGCATCAATGAAATCATTCTGGCTGATCAAATAATCAACGATAAAATGCGTAAAACGGCGGTGCATTTCGATCGCAATGGTTTTGCATACACCATGGATCGAATATCAGGAGAGTTATTGGTCGCAGAAAAATTTGATCCTGTTATCAACTGGGCAAAATCGATTGATATGAAAACAGGTCGTCCTATTCTAGATGATAAATATGCACCTGAAGTGGCGGGTGAAGATGAAAATACAGTCGGTATTTGTCCGACAGCGATGGGTGCAAAAAACCAAGAACCAGTGGCTTATTCACCTAGAACGGGCTTGTATTATGTGCCTGCCAACCATGTTTGCATGGACTATGAACCGTTTGAAGTTGAATATATAGCGGGTCAACCTTATGTCGGTGCAACCTTAAATATGTATCCGGCTACCGGTGCACATATGGGCCGTTTCTTTGCATGGGACGCACGTGTAGGTGAAGTTGTTTGGGACAATGCTGAGCGTTTTTCAGTTTGGTCAGGCTCTTTAGCTACAGCCAGTGATGTTGTTTTTTATGGCACTTTAGAAGGCTATTTAAAAGCGGTTGATGCCAATACTGGACGTGAATTATGGCGCTTCAAAACAGCATCGGGCATTATCGGTGCAGCTAATACTTATCAGCATAAAGGTAAACAGTATGTATCGGTATTATCTGGAATTGGTGGTTGGGCTGGTATCGGGATGGCTATTCCAAGCCTAGAAAATGATTCAGATGGTCTTGGCGCTGTTGGTGTTTATAAAGATCTATCTAGTTGGACTAATCTTGGCGGTGTATTAAGTGTATTTAGTCTTTAATTAAGCTTTAAAAGTTAGGGGGAAAAGCCAGCTTTAAGCTGGCTTTTTTTATTGTCGTTGCCTAATTTCTGCCAAATATCTGCTTTTGTTTAAAAAAAACATAATTTTTATGAAATTAATTTTCGCTGTCACACCCAGTTAAAAACCTCATAAATACTAGGCATTTTTACCCTGTTATTTTCTTCTGCCAAATATTGAATTATCAACATCAATATTCCTCACTTTTTACTTGGCTAATACCCTTATAGCCAATAAGTTAGCAGCATATTCTGTGAACATCAGTCACTGTTATCAGCGCTAATTAACAGCCGACTATTTTCTATTTTAAATGAGCATTGTCACGGTAACGTCGCCTACTCGCTTCACTTGACTGTGAATCCTAGCGTTAAAAAAATAAGGATTTACGGGCAATAAAACCTTTATTTTTTATTGCTAACATTCTCGTCCCCTGAATTCAGGGGTGTTTTTTTATACTGCTCAATCCAAGATTTTTTGGTTGTTTCCAGTATGAATATGTAAGAGAAATTTAATTCTGTAAAGGAGAGTAATCTAGATGAATAAAACTCTATTATCTATATTTATGTCATCGTTAACCGTATCAGGCATTGCTGCCGCAGACGAGTTATTATCGCTGCAAGATGATGCGACACAATGGGCTATGCCTGCAGGTGATTATGCCAGCACGCGATATAGTGAATTAAAAGGAATTAATCATAAAAATATCGAAGACCTACAATTAGCATGGTCTTTTTCAACAGGTATTTTACGTGGTCACGAAGGTAACTCGCTGGTCATTGGCGACACTATGTATGTGCACACACCGTTTCCAAATATCACTTATGCACTCGATCTAAACAATGATGGTGCTATTAAGTGGAAATATGAACCAAAGCAAAACTATGACAATGTGGTGCCGGTTATGTGTTGTGACACCGTTAACCGTGGCTTGAGTTATGGTGATGGCAAGATCTTTTTAAACCAAGCGGATACCACCTTAGTGGCATTAGATGCGGTGACAGGTAAAAAAGTCTGGTCTGACAAACGTGATGATCCAAAAACAGGTGCAACGAGCACGGGTGCTGCGTTTGTATTTGATGACAAAGTATTAGTCGGTATTTCTGGTGGTGAGTTTGGCGTGCGTGGTTATGTACAAGCTTATGAACTTGATGGTACAAAATCGTGGAAAGCCTACAGCACCGGTCCTGATGCTGAGATGTTAATCGATGCTGACAAGACAACCTCTATGCTGAAACCGGTTGGCAAAGAGTCTTCATTGAAATCTTGGTCTGGTGATCAGTGGAAAATTGGTGGTGGTACAACTTGGGGTTGGTACTCGTATGATGCTGATTTGAATTCAGTCTATTACGGAACAGGTAACCCTTCTACTTGGAATCCATTACAACGTCCGGGTGATAACAAGTGGTCTATGTCATTGTTTTCTCGTGATTTAGATACGGGTATGGCAAAGTGGATCTACCAAATGACACCTCATGATCAATGGGATTATGACGGTATCAATGAGATCGTATTAGTTGACCAAAAAGTGCAAGGTAAAATGCGTAAAACGGCGGTGCATTTTGACCGAAATGGCTTTGGTTACACTATGGATCGCGTATCGGGTGAGTTATTAGTCGCTGAAAAATTTGACCCTGTTATTAACTGGGCAAAATCGATTGATATGAAGACGGGGCGCCCTATTCTTGCTGATAAGTTTGCACCTGAAGTGGCTGGTGAAGATGTCAATACCGTTGGTATTTGTCCGACAGCAATGGGGGCTAAGAACCAAGAACCTGTTGCTTATTCACCTCGTACTCGTTTGTTTTATGTGCCAGCAAACCATGTTTGCATGGACTATGAACCATTCGAAGTTGAATATGTAGCGGGCCAACCTTATGTCGGTGCGACCTTAAATATGTATCCTGCAACAGGTGCACATATGGGCCGTTTCTTTGCTTGGGATGCTCGTGAAGGCCGCGTTGTTTGGGATAATGCTGAGCGTTTTTCAGTCTGGTCTGGTGCTTTAGCTACGGCAACTGATATTGTATTTTACGGTACTTTAGAAGGTTACTTAAAAGCAGTTGATGCTAAAACGGGTCGTGAGTTATGGCGCTTTAAAACACCTTCAGGCATTATCGGTGCAGCTAATACTTACCAGCATAAAGGCAAGCAATATGTATCTGTATTATCTGGCGTTGGTGGCTGGGCTGGTATCGGCATGGCTATTCCAAGTCTAGAAAATGATTCAGATGGTCTGGGTGCGGTAGGTGCTTACAAAGACTTATCTAGCTGGACTAACCTAGGCGGTGTATTAAACGTATTCAGTCTTTAATATAGTGCTTGATAGTTAAACGAAAAAGCCAGCAGTGATGCTGGCTTTTTTTATCCTCTTTATAAGTATAGTTGTAGCATCAGTCATTAAAATACTCAGTTAGTTTTGTTAATCTCATACACAAATATCGGATACCTCTATAGAATGTTGCTTTAGCCAGCATATATAAAGAACCTAATAAAACCATGTCCCACTTTGATACTGAACTTGATACATCAGGTCTTAACTGCCCTCTTCCATTGTTAAAAACCAAAAAAGCACTGCTCACCATGAACAAAGGTGAAAGACTGCGAATGATCTCAACAGATCGCGCTGCTTTTATTGATATTCCTGTTTATTGTGAAATGTCTGAACATTCTTTAATCGATACCACCGAAACAGAAAATGAATTAATCTTCATCATCGAAAAAGGCACAGATTAAACAGCCTAAAACAATATAAGTCTGCTTCGTTAACTAAGTTAATGGTCAATGAAAATATATATTAAAAACATGGTGTGTGACCGATGCAGTTTAGCGGTTGGTAACCTACTTAAAACCATGGGCTTAAACTACCTATCTATAGAGTTAGGTGAGATCGACTTTGCTGATTATCACGGTGACAACTTAGCAAAAGACGTAGAGCAGCAACTCGCTGCTAATTTAGAAGCATTAGGTTTTTCTATTCTCAGCGATAACAAAAGTAAATTGATTGAAGACATCAAAAAGTCTTGTCTTGATTACCTTATCCATATTGAACAGCCAACTAAACAGCTACTGTCTGAACATATAAGTAGTGACTTGCAGTTGGAATATAATTATCTGAGCCATTTATTTTCTGTTATTGAAGGCATCACCATCGAGCAATACTTTATTCGACTCCGTGTAGAAAAAGTAAAAGAGCTGTTAGTCTATGGCGAGCTGGCACTGAAAGAAATGTCCTTTCAATTAGGCTTCAGTAGCGTTGCTCATTTAAGTGGCCAGTTTAAGAAAGTTACCGGCTTAACGCCTAGCCACTTTCGCAGCTTAAAAGATCAAAAGTTAAGACAGTCTTTAGACCAACTGTAAATTCTGTAACAATATTCAACAAAGGTATAACAGCCTTATCAAGCTGCCATATTAGAATAACTCCAACGATTAACTCTAATAAGGAATGGCAATGAGCATTGCTTGGAATAATAAAACTAACTGGTTAAAAAGCGCACACAATACCAAATGGTGCTTGATTGGCTGTGCCATTGGTGATTTTGGTACTATCGGCTATTTTCAAATTACCGATCATAGCCTGACAACGCTGAACGTTATGTTGCTCGCGATGTTAAATGGCCTTATCACTAGCATCATGCTTGAAACCATAATCTTATATAAATCTGATTTTAGTTTTCGTGATGCACTTAAGACTGCTTTTGGGATGAGCTTTATCTCAATGTTAGCGATGGAAGCCGCGATGAATATCACTGATTACCTATTAACGGGTGGTGCAATATTGAATTGGTGGGTCATTCCTATCGCACTGCTGGCAGGTTTTGTCACTCCTTGGCCATATAATTATTGGCGACTACAGAAGTATAAAAAATGTTGTCATTAATACCGTGCTTAGTTAGCTAATCATTGCCTTCTGCAACCATAGTCAGCTATTCCATATAAATAGTTACGACAGTCCAACACATGCTGAATCTCGCTAAGCCCTGTACAATACTGCCTTTAAAATAATAGTTACTAGATGAGAAAATAATGAGAACTCAAAGTCATATCGCTGATATCGATACTCCTACCGGTGTAATGCGTACCTATGTTCACCGTCCTGTTGAAGAAGGTAGCTTCCCTACTATCTTGTTTTATTCGGAAATTTTCCAACAAACAGGTCCGATTGAACGTGCAGCGAAAATTATGGCTAGCCACGGTTACTCAGTATTAGTGCCTGAAGTTTTTCATGAATTAAACCCAATCGGTACTGTATTAGGTTATGACGATGCTGGCCGTGAAAAAGGTAATGCTGACAAAGGTGCTAAAGATGCACAGAGCTATGACTCTGATAATGCAGCCTTAGTAGAGTTTGCTCAAAAGCAAGAATGGAGCAACGGTCATATTGGTGCGATGGGTTATTGCATCGGTGGTCACTTAGC
Source organism: Methylophaga sp. 41_12_T18 (assembly GCA_002163115.1). GTDB lineage: Bacteria > Pseudomonadota > Gammaproteobacteria > Nitrosococcales > Methylophagaceae > 41-12-T18. Next base: position 35,906 of record MAAI01000002.1, read on the forward strand.
TTTCCGTGCTGCTTTACAGCCTGAAGTTAAAGGTGCTGCTTGTTTCTATGCCACTGATTTACACATTCAAAATATCCCTAACAAACCAGGCCAACACAGCATGGAACGTTTGGATGATATCAACGGTGAATTGTTGATGATCTGGGGCAAGCAAGATAATCATGTTCCACCTGAAGCATTACTTAAGATCTACAGCGAATTAAATGCAACAGACATTCGTTTCACATGGCATGAGTTTAATGCCGGTCATGCCTTTATGCGTGATGAAGGTGATGGCGGTCGTTATGATGCTCAAACAGCTCAATTAGGTTATCAATTAGCCTTAAACTTGTTTGGCAGAACATTACGCTAAGCAAACACAAAAGATTCAACCAGCAAAGCAATCCTTCGGGGTTGCTTTTTTGTTTGGGCGACTGTTACGACTAGCCCGTTTTATGTTTGGTTAAAGGCCATTATGCTTCGCTTCATGTTTTAACCACCAAGCATGCATAGCGAGAAACATATCCTGCAAATCGAAAGCTTGTTGAGTTGCAGAGTACTCAACACGCGGCGGTACCTCAGCATATATTTTTCGTAATACTAGCCCGTCATCTTCTAGAGCTCTCAATTGACTCGTTAATACCGTTTGGCTAACACCTTTAATAACACGACGTAATTCATTAAAGCGCGTTGTTCCTTTAAAAATCAAAATCTGCAAGATAATCAGCTTCCACTTACCGCCAATTAACTTAGCAATGTCAGGCATTGGGCAGTCTAATTCATGCTGCTTTATCAATGTTTTTTCCTTGTTTTTCATGGTAATACACCCTCCTGTTATTTGATACTAACTTACCAAAACTAAACTAAGTACTAAATAACTGCCTTCTTGTAAAAATATACCGTCCTAATATTATTCTTACACCGATTATTGAACAAGAGGGAAATTAACGATGTCTGATTCACATTATGAGAAAACGATAACCACTGTTGCATCAGCTGAATGTGTGTATAAAGTCATAACACAAGAAATGTCTTATTGGTGGACACCGATGAGCGACAACATTACAAAGTTGGGTGACAGAACTATTGCAAAGTTCGAAGACGGCACTACATGGTCGTTTGAGGTAATAACTTTAGATGAAAATAAACTCATCACAATGCGATGTTACGAAGCAAATCATATACACCCTGTTACTTCGCCCGAAATGCGTACCGAATGGGAAAATACCTTATTAAAATTTGAAATAACTAATACCCATAAAGGTACTTCCATCCACTTCTCTCATATTGGCTTAACACCGACTCTTAACTGTTATGATATTTGTTGTAGTGGCTGGGATCACTTTTTTGCCACTGGACTAAAAGGCTATTTGAATACTATTAATTAGCTTGAATTACATATTGGAATATCATTAATGGCCATTACAGGTGAGTGCTTTTGTGGTGCAATAAGCTATCAAATCGATGGCAAATTACGTGATGCCAAGTCATGCCATTGCTCACGTTGCCGTAAAGCGTTTAGTTCTCAAGCTTCGGCCAATGCCCTCGTTGATCCAACTGAGTTTAAATGGCTTACTGGTGAGAAATTACTAAGTTCATACCTTAATAAAGATAGCTTCGGCCTACAATTTTGTCAGGTCTGCGGTTCAACATTATGTACCGTATATAAAGGTGAAGTATTTCAAGTTTCCTTAGGTTGTATCAATGGCGATGCTGAAATTGAAATCGGCCAGCATATCTTTGTTGGCTCCAAAGCTAACTGGGAAGTCATGCCACAAGGTGTAACTCAATTTGATGGCGATGCACCAGCAACTGATAATGCAAACTAAAGGAAACTGCTACACTCTGAGCTAAGTTGAAATCATCTAAGGATAATTGCCATGCCCAACTGGATCCAAGGAAAGATCACTGAAACCAAGCAATGGTGTACTGATTTACATTCGATAAAAATCACCACTGAAGCAATGCCCTTTAAAGCTGGTCAGTTTGCCATGGTTGGCCTCGATATTGATGATGAACTGATTCACCGGCCTTATTCCTTAGTTAATACACCTCAAGAATCAGCATTAGAAATTCACTTTAATCGTGTCGCCGAAGGTAGCTTAACGCCAAGTCTTGCTCAGTTGCAGGTGGGGGACTCGATTCATGTTGGTGACCGAATCAATGGTTTATTAACGCTCGACCAAGTACCTGATGTCCCCCATTTATGGCTAATGGCAACCGGTACGGGCATTGGACCTTTTATATCTATTTTAAACACGGCCGAACCATGGCAACGGTTTGAAAAAATCGTTCTCTGCTATTCGGTAAAAACAGTTGAAGGTTTGGCTTATCGCGCTGAGTTTGAAGCACTACAAAAACAGTATCCAGAACAGTTTTGTTTTGTGCCCTTTGTTACCCGTGAACAATCAACAGATACTATTCAGTCTCGCATCACCCATTATCTAGAAAGTGGTGAACTAGAAGCTCATGTTGGTTTAACACTGTCAGCTGAATCAAGTCACCTGATGTTGTGTGGCAATGCCAAGATGTTAAATGATGTCAGCGAATATTTAGCAACACGTGGTTTTCAGCGTCATAGTCGCCGCGAGCCCGGCCAGATTGCTATCGAGAAATACTACTAATCATGACTGATTCAAACCAGCAAAAAACATGGCTGCATTGTCCAGCCTTATCGAATTGGCAAGCAATTTATGTTTAGTTAGTCGTTAGTCAGCATCATGAAATACTAAAGCGGGTTCGGCATTTAAAAAAACATTCTTATCTAGCTGCTTAACACTAATTGCATTCACGACCACTTGCTCATAAAGCCAATAAATATAATCACCGTCATCAAATCTGTAACGCCATTCATATTGATACTGGATCCAGTTATCTTCTAAATTGCCAAGCATTTGCATAGCTTGTTGAGCTTGAGCGCTATCACGATATTCTAATTGCTTAGTATCTAGGCTAATTTGAAAGCGATCGAAAACTAATTTTCCAGATTCAGTTTGGCCAAACTGGAGCCGGTCATTGAGCAAGTTATCGTAGTGTTGATCGACAAAACACTGACCTCTGTTCAGCTTTAACTCGCGAGGTTCAGTAATGGCATAACGGTCAGGTAAAGAAGCTCTAGCTTCGCTATGGGCAGGCGATTGCTGACTTTTATCCCATTGCTTAATAATGGTTTGTAGTACTAAGATGCTCATAAGATTGACATTTAAAAATTGAAGCGGCTTATGGTAACACTATTGTTTTAATAGTCAGTCATTAAGCCGATGGCTCAGTACCTTGATCACGCTGCAGGCAAGCAGCAAAAATATCATCGTGCACCGCTTGTGGTGGCGTTGTCAGCGAGCGTTGATAAACTCGTTTTGCGATCGCTAGTAGATCTGTTCTTCCTTGAGTATCACCATAAATTTTCATCACTTGCAGTTTAAACTTCGGCCATTCGTCACCTTCGGTTTGTCGTATGGTTTGAATTTCTCGCGCCGTACCAGCTTGATAAGCACAACTGGTCACCGTTAAGCGTTCAACTTCTTTACTGTGCAGTGGCGTAGTAAACATAATAAGTAAAACAATCCAGATTTTATACTGCACCTTATTCCCCTCATTGGTTAAACTGTTGTGCTTACTAAATACTACCTGAATTCAAGTAGATCATCTCTATAGGCAAACTGTTGAAAAGTTTAAAACATCATTTATTTGTATTATTAGCAACGGTGCTAGTTGCTGGATCTTTCCTTGCTTCTGAAAAGTTAGCAGGTGTCATCAACTCATTTTCACTCACCTTATTACGCTTTTCAGGTGCTGCATTATTACTGCTGCCATTTATATTATTGAACAAGTCTAAGCGAAGTGCTGTTTTACGAACCTTGCCTAGAGCTGCGGTCATTAGCTTTTTTTACGCCGCTTATTTTATCGGCTTCTTTCAGTCGCTTACTCTGACTACATCGTTAAATACAGGTACGATTTTTACCTTATTGCCTTTCATCACAGCCCTATTATCGTTAGTGATATTTCGTGAAAAAATCACCTCATCACAATTAGTTGCTTACCTGCTAGGTATTATTGGTACTTGCTGGGTAATTCTCGGCGGACAACAGGGGCTACTAAACTCATTTGCCTTTAATCAAGGCGACCTGATCTTTCTCGCTTCCGTGATTTTTATGTGTCTATTCTCTATTTCGATGAAACTACTCTATCGAAATGATGATATGACCGTCTTAGTCTTTTGCACCTTGATCTGTGGTTCATTATGGATGGCGCTAGCATTGGCTTATTCTGGTCAAGATCTTGATTGGAACTTGATACAGGGTGACGCTGTTTTTAATATGGCCTACTTAATCATTGCTGCCAGATTAGTAACGAGCTATCTATACCAGACGACGACCATTGCCTTAGGACCAAAACGGGTTAATGCTTATGTTTACCTTAATCCGGCTCTCGTTGCTGCGCTGTTATTTATGCTTGATAACATTCAGATACCTATTCAAGTATTGCCAGGCATAGCACTCTCTACCTTGGCCACGCTATATCTACAATATGACATTAACAAACAAAAACTAAGCTAAAACTGAGCGATTTGGCCACTGATTGCTATACAATTAAGCCTATTTTTCCACCCTATTTGAGCAGTATAAAATGACCCAATTATTACCACATGTCGAAGTCGAAACACAGGCTAAGCCTGATGCCAGCATTATTTGGTTACACGGTTTAGGTGCTGATGGTCATGACTTTGAACCTATCGTTGAACAACTTAATCTGCCTGAAAATGCCGCGATTCGCTTTATATTCCCTCATGCACCAACGATGGCTGTAACCATTAATAATGGAATGGTCATGCCCGCTTGGTATGATATTTTAGAGATGAATATCGATCGTAAGGTTGATGAAGAGCAACTTAATAAGTCTGCTAATGCCATTATTGATTTCATTAATTCTGAAATGGCCCGTGGCATTGCCAGTGAGCGCATTATTATCGCGGGCTTCTCACAAGGTGGTGCGGTGGCATTTGAAACAGCCCTAGCCTTCCCTGAAAAATTGGCAGGCTTGTTAGCATTATCAACTTACTTTGCCACTAAAGACTCGATTAGCTACCACCCCGCTAATCAACAACTACCGATAGCTATTCATCATGGTAGTCATGATCCTATCGTGCCATTTAGCTTAGGTCAGCAAAGCACTGAACTACTAACTGCTAAAGGTTATTCAGTAGAGTTCAAACAATACCCGATGGAACATTCTGTTTGTGCTGAACAAATCGATGATATTCGTCAGTGGTTTATCACCACACTCAACTTATAAAATCAGTGACTAACACTAAACTGCTGAGGTTTTACTAACAAAGCCTCAGCCGTTTAAAAATCAGCATCAAGCTGAAAGTGTAAGCGTTGTTTTGTCACTGGTTGGTCTAAGGTTAATGATTCAGCATGCAGGTGCAGTCTGTTTGCTTTACTACCGTATAGATCATCACCAACAATGGCGGTATTTAAACCATTAATATGGGCGGCATGAACACGTAGTTGATGAGTTCGGCCCGTTTTTGGATAAAAGTAGACTTTGCTTTGCTTATTGTCAGTTGATATCAGTTGCCAACGTGTTTCTGCAATGCGTCCATATTCATAACAAACCAACTGTCTAGGCCGGTCATCAAGATCAACGCGTAAAGGTAAACGAATCATGCCTTGCTGCTCGTTTAGCTCGCCATCTAATAAAGCCACATAACGCTTTTCTACCGTGCGATTAATAAATTGTTTTTGTAGGTTTTGATGGGCCTGTTTAGTTAATGCAATCACCATTAAACCTGATGTCGACATGTCCAATCGGTGAACAATTAACGGCCCTTTCGCATCAGGGAAAGCTTGCTGCATCCGCACATAAATCGAATCATTAATGTTTTTACCTGGAACAGATAAAAACTCGGCTGGTTTATTGATGATGACCATTTGTTCATCTTGATAAACGATATCGATGGTTTTGCCAGCAGCGGGATTAGTTAATAGCGGATTGTCATCTAACTGAATGCCCTGCAACATATGCTCTAAAATAGGCTGGCACTTACCTAAACAAGCGCCGTAAATGTTTTTATGTTGCCTAATTTGTGACTTAGGCGAGATGCCCCACCAAAACTCAGCCAAGGCCACAGGTGTTAAGCCATGTTGAAAAGCATAGTGTAATAGTTTGGGAGCGGCACACTCACCCGCTCCTGCCGGTGGCGTTAATTGCGCTGTATTCAGGAATAGTTCAGCTAGGTTTCTTTGTTCACCACTGCTATTGAGGAATTGATAACTCGCAAACAATTGTTGCTGTAAATCAACCGATAGTGATTTACGCTGCTGTTTGATATCATCAATTACATCAGTCAGTTGCTGTAACTTTAAAGTCGCTTGTTCTACTTGTTGTTGCCAATGAGCAGTTAGGTCTCGTAACTCGTTCTTGAGTTGAATACTTTGCTGAGCTAGTTCATTTTTTAATAGTTCAAACTCAGCATCATTCAAATTATTTTGACCAGCAATGCGTTGTTGTTTGCGAACTTTTCGTTGCTCAATCATCGTCGCTCGATGCAAGGCTATTTTCTGATCACAAGTAGTTTGTTCTGCTGCTAATTGTTGCTGAAGAACGGCAATTTCTGGATTAGCTTCAAGTGGTTTTAATTGGCGCGTCAGCTGATTGAGCTGTTGTTGGCCGACGAGAAAGAAGCTGTCCTTTGCCAACATATCAAATACTGGTGGCACAAAGCCCGGTAAGTGATTGCTATCAGCTAACTTGCCAGAAAAAGCCGATAAATAACCCAGCTCGCCATCACTATTTTTGACCACCAATACACCAAACATCTTGCCATTGGCTGAGTCTGTATCGCCTTCTAAACCGAAGTTATGTTGCCAGTTTATTTGCGTTGCTAAATGCTGTTGTAGCTCTTGCATGGCAAGTTCGCATAACGGATGCGGCTGATAATAAAACGGGTAAGTAAATCGTTCCGGCAGTGAATACGATGTAATAGCGGCTTTAAAACGGGTAAATAGATTTTCTGGTGATGACATAGGGTCGTTATTGTAATCAATTACGACAATTAAACCTACTTGCTAACATCAAAATACAACGGCGTTTTAGCTCTTCGTATTTGGTTTAGGCAGTGCTACCAACCAACCGACTACTGATAAAGCAGCAAACCACATAATAAATGCAGGATATTGAGCAGTAACAAGTAACGCTACGCCAGGTACAAAGCACAATAGCCAGGCAAGGCCACTGTATCTTTTGCTATCCCACTTTGTTAACCGAAATACCCGACGCCGTTTTGGATCGGTATTACGTAGGTAAAGCAGACAAATAAGACTCGTCACTAATGCAAATAAGGTTAACCATTGACTGCTCATCCTTCTGCCTCCACCATTTTGTCAGCTGTCGTTGGCGTGGTATTTTCTTTAGTGTAGTTCGACTTACGCATAACACCGGTACTAAGGAATAATAAAATCATGCCGGCAATAAGGAATGTAATATTCAACGCCACCACACTGCCATGATCATTAGCTAATAATTCAGACCAATTATGGCCGGAACTAACAGTATGAATCAGCGATAAACTAATCAGCTGTAAACCTGTTATTTGTTGGAAAGTACGTTCTCGTCGTTCACTAGATTTATATAAAAGTCCAATTGCAAAACTAAGCGCAATACCAATTAGAAAGCCATTTACTGTCCAGACTTCAACCGCTCGAGCTGCAACAGAATAGGACATTAAGAAGCCCATTGCCGCACCGACCATCGCGATAGGTGTGCCATAGCCAACGATAGAAATGAGTCTCGATAAGCTCTGCCACCTTGAATCTTTCTCTCGTCGTTGCATCCATAACTGTAAGCCGGTCAAGGTTACATAACAGGTCGCTAGACCTAATGACAACCAAATTATCCGTGACAGCAAACCAGCAAACCAACCAAAATGCAGCACACCCATTAAACCCACTAAGGTATCTCCGGTTGAAGGTACATTACCAAACCGTGGTTTATCGCCTTTATACTCGCCCGTTACGCCATCAAACTTATGGGTGGTGAAGAACATATTGTCATCGGTAGGCTCATGGGTGGTAAGTACCACGGCATCAGCACGTCCCCAGTGTTGAATAAACAGAAAGGCTGGCACACTACCCGCTACCTCTGGCTGGCGTGCTTGTTCAATAATCTTTTCAAGGCCAATAAACTGCTTCGGGGTGGCATCTTCAACCGGGGGAATACCGACAATAGTTTCTATCGCTTGTTCACGATCGCCAGCAAATGCCGTAATCGCAATAACTGGTAAACCTAATGTAGTTGCAAAGCTGAAAAAAGCACCGGTAAAAGCCAACAAAATGGAAAAGACAATTCCCCATGTACCCGCGAGGTTATGTCGATCTCGGGTATTTAATAATCGTGTCGACAATCGAGGCGATAGAAAAATATCTTTAATCAAATGGCGATGAAGAATAAAACCCGACACCGCTGAAATAAATAATACTAAACCTAGGATGCCCGTCAGATACAGACCAAGCGAACCAGGAGCATGTAGTCGCACATGAAGATCTATATAGAATCGTTCTAGAAAACTACTGCTAATCACTGGCAAATCTTCTTGCAAGCCTTCTACTCGACTAAGAATAGTTAACGAAGCGGGATCGAGTACAAAACGCACGCCTTTTTCAGCTGGCTCGCCTTTATCATCGGTTACATGAGTATGGAAAAAAGTAATGATATTACCGGCTGAGTTTTGCCAAATCGCAACTTCATCAAGGTATTCCTTCGGTATATCTTGTGACAGCTCAACTAATTTCTCGTCAACCTTGCCAGCCAGGCCATCACCTAAGCTATGACCACTAACCGACCAGTCACCAATTTCATGTGAAAACACGACTATCGCGCCAGAGAATACAACCACATATAGCGCTAAACCTAATGCAACACCTAACCAACCATGCACATCTAACAAGCGACGCGTGGTATTTTTGGCAACTTTAATCATTTCAACCACCCCAAGATAGATGCAACTACTGGCAGTGCATTGATTGCAAATAACAGCATCATCACTAGCCAAGCTCGCTTAATATTATTTTCTAATATCACGTAGAAGAAAATGACGGTCCAAATCAATGGAAACAACACTAAGGGCACAAGCAAATGATCGATACCTGCTAAACCTTGTGGTAACCACAGAGACATTGCTGCCATCACAAAGACTGCAACGATTAACGTTACAGGACCGGCCAACCAAAAACGGCTAGACCAAAAATATCGAAAATGAGGAGCCATAGACTGCTTTAACTGGGTCAAAATTTACCTATCTATCAGTGTAAATTGTTTAAATACCACTAATTCTACAATAAAAACCACTAATTTTAAATGGTAATCATTCTCATAGCGATTAAAGTTAACTAAATGTATTTTTATAGCGTTTAAATCGTCATCTATTGATAAGTATCAATGCATGGTTAAACACCTTCACCTGTTTATTAAACACCTTCACCTGTTTATTAAACAGTCCTGTTCTCGTCACTCTCTTTGTACTAACATTCCGTTAACAGCTAGAAATAATAGTGCAGTTATAACTTGTGAGTTATCGACCAAGGAGGGAGTCATATGTTTTCATTATTTAAACAAGGCCCAAAAACTAACAGCCATGAAACTTATTACTGGAACTTAGGTATTTATACCCTAACGCTCGGTATCGTCGCTCACCTGGTGTTGATCGGACTATTTTATTGGCTTGATATACCTATTATGGTGTTAGTCAATATCGTCGGTGTCTGCGTTTATCTGTTTTGTACTAAGATTTATCCACGTTCACTGGCCAATCGTGACTATCGTATACTCGGCCTATTGGTTTATTTTTCAATCATCAGCCATTCCAGCTTGGCATGTTATTACTTAGGTATGAATAGTGGTTTTCAGTACCATATATTTACCCTAATGGCTCTGCCCTTTTTCAGCTTTCAACTGCCAACTATTGTCAGAATTTTCGGTGCGCTATTATTAATTACCGTAAGTGTTTTTTTAGAGCTTTATATTAGACCTTCGCTTCCCCAAGTCATCGTAAATAGTGATCAGCTTGAAATTATCAAAACAATCAATTTATTGATATTTTTATTAACTAGCAGTGGCATTTCATATTTTTACTCTTATGCCTTGAAACAACATCAGCAAACATTAACGGCATTGGCCAATATTGACCCATTAACAGGTTTATATAACCGACGGCATTTAATTCGTGTTGCTGAAAATGAAATTCATAATCAGCCCAGAACAAACAATCCGCTGTCACTTATCTTAATAGACATCGATAAATTCAAAACAGTGAATGATACTTATGGCCATGATGCGGGTGACGTCGTTCTCAAAAACTTAGCAGATATCATCTCGGCTAATATCAGACCTTTGAATGTAGCCTCTCGCTGGGGTGGCGAAGAATTTGTTATATTGCTGCCAAATACGAATGCAAAAGACGCTAAAATTGTTGCCGAACGATTACGAAATAGTGTTGAAAAAAGTGTCGTTGTATATGAAAACACTGAAATCAATGTCACTATTACCCTCGGCTGTACAACATCAACAGACAATAATTCACTAAATGAATTGTTATTAGCAGCTGACACTGCGCTTTATAAAGGTAAGGAACAAGGTAGGAATCAAACGGTTACAGCCTAAATGTTATGTTATTTATTTCCAACACCATCAGCATACCTGATGAAGAAATCGATTTATCAGCCATTCGCTCCCAAGGTGCAGGCGGTCAAAATGTTAATAAAGTGTCATCAGCTATTCATTTACGCTTTGATATCGCCAACTCATCGTTGCCTGAGTTTTATCAACAACGTTTATTGCAGCTCAAAGATCGTCGTCTCAATAAAGACGGCGTCATCATTATCAAAGCACAACAGTTTCGCACCCAAGAAAAAAACAAAGCGGATGCATTACAACGTCTACAAGAGCTAATTAAAAGCGTTACTGTTGTACAAAAAGTCCGTCGGCAAACCAAACCCACTCGCGGTTCACAACGTAAACGGCTAGATAAAAAAACATTGCGGGGCAAAACAAAAGCATTACGTGGCAAAATATCAGAATAATTGCGTTGTCAGTCGTTAATTCAGCGTAAAATACGCCTCTATAAATAGTTACAAAAAACGATCTAAAATATAATCCATGAAAACACCCAAACGAATCCAACCCTTAATCGATGATGGTTTAGTCGATGAAGTTGTCCGTCGCTTAATGAGTGGCAAAGAAGCCGATGTCTATGTCGTACGTTGTGGCGATGAAGTACGTTGTGCCAAAGTCTACAAAGAAGCAATCAAACGTGGCTTTAAACAAGCTGTCACCTATCAAGAAGGACGTAAGGTTCGCAATAGTCGACGGGCCCGAGCGATGGAAAAAGGCTCTAAGTTTGGACGCAAGCAGCAAGAAGAGACTTGGCAAACAGCTGAAGTCGATGCCTTATACCGCTTAGATAGTGCCGGTGTACGTGTGCCGCAGCCGTTTGATTGCTTAAATGGTGTGTTGTTAATGGAATTGGTGGTTGATGAACAAGGTGAAGTTGCGCCTCGTTTAAGTGAAGTCACCATGTCAGCCCAACAAGCCATTGAAGATCACGGCATCGTCATGATCTATATTGTTCGCATGTTATGTGCCGGTATTGTCCATGGTGATTTATCTGAGTTTAATGTTTTAGTTGATGCTTTTGGACCGGTAATCATCGACTTACCGCAGGCTGTTGATGCTGCAGGTAACAATAATGCTCAAGCCATGCTCAAGCGCGATGTCGCTAATATCACCCGTTATTATGCTCAATATGCACCTAGCTTATTAACCAATACCTATGCCGATGAAATTTGGTCTTTATATGAAGATGGCCAACTCACGCCAGACACCGTATTAACCGGCGAATTCATAGCCGATACTCATGATGCTGACGTTGATGGTGTCATGTCAGAAATCAAATCCATTTTGGCAGAAGAAGAACAACGCCAAGCTTATTTACGTGAACTCAACGAAGAAGATGCCTAGGTAATAACGTGAACCAAGATGAAATTATAACGCCAGTACGTAACTGGTTAGAAAAGTTAGTTATCGGCTTAAATCTATGCCCTTTCGCCAAGCGTGAATATATCAATGATCGTATTCGCTTTGCCGTCACCGATGCCGAAGACAAACAGGCTTTATTACAAGTGCTCAAGCAAGAATTAGATAGCTTGAGTCAAGATAGTTCGATTGAAACTACCTTGTTAATTCATCCTGAAGTGTTACAAGACTTTTACGACTACAATGAGTTTCTCGATATTGTTGATGGTTTATTGATTGATCTTGATCTGGAAGGCATCTTTCAAGTGGCCAGCTTTCATCCTGATTATCAGTTTGCCGACACTCAGTTTGAAGATGTCGAAAACTTCAGTAATCGTTCGCCCTACCCTTTATTGCATATCATTCGGGAACAATCATTGGAATTAGCCATCGCCGGTTATGACAATGCCGATGAAATCCCTGATCGAAATATCGCCTTATTACAGGAAATGGGCAGTGATAAAGTCAGTGCCATGTACCAATCTTATTTCGAACCAAGCGACAAAAAATGACCGGCCAAGTCAGCGATATTTTAATTGCAGCACAAACAGCTGCAGCTTGTCAGCCACAGTCTGTCGTTACAGCTCATGCTGGCAAAGGTCTGTTCGGTGACCGCTATTATGCCCCCCAAGGCTCCATTGCTAGCTCAACGAATAGCAATGCTGATTTTGAAATCACCTTAATTGACCAAGCGCACATTGATGCTTTCAACCAACAATCAGGCCAGCAATATAGTGGAGCTGATTTCCGGCGTAACATTGTGACCACCGGCATAGATCTCAACCAGTTTGAAGGCCAAGAGTTTATAGTTGGTGAAGTACGGTTAAAAGGCATTAGTTTGTGTGAACCCTGTGCTTTTTTAGCTGACTTATTAGGTAAAGACGTTGTAAAACTCATGCTCCACAAGGCGGGTCTTCGAGCACAAATATTAAATGATGGTAAGATTCAACTTTCGGATAAGGTAACGACAATATGAAATTACTCTATACCAATGAAAACCGTTTATTAGTGAATAACGTATTAAATCTTGTTGAAAATGCCGGTATTACTATCTCATTAAAAAATGAGTTTGCAGGCGGCGCTGCAGGCCTGTTAGTACCGCATGAAACATGGTTAGAGGTATGGGTTGAAGATACAGATTATGATAGGGCCAAGATCATTATCCAATCTTTATTCAATACCGAACAACAACCAGGCTGGGTCTGTAACCAGTGCAGTGAATATAATGATGCATCATTTGACTATTGCTGGAATTGCCAATATTCATCTGATCAATAAAGCCATTCCAGCACTAAATATGGCACTAAGTTCAACATCAAAAATAACACTTTAAATAGTCCTAAAAAGCTATACATCACCACATTAAAGCTTTCTCTTGATATCGTAACCCATCTAGTTTGGCTTGCATAAACCCAGTCCGGCTTGGCAAAAATAAAGCTTGCCCAGACGATAAATAAGCTGCCATTGATGATCGTACACCACATAAAAAATGTGGTTAGTATTTGCATATCCATATCGCTCAACCTCAAATATATTTAATACATTAATCAAATCGTCAAACCGATATTAGCATCACCAGTAGCAAAATTTAAAATTTGGCTTAAGTGAATGTGAATAATGTAATTGAAGGAACAATGGTTAATCTGGTTACGAGCCAATTAACAAGCTGTGATTAAGGTATTTTGGGAAGATAGAGCGCTAGAAATTGGCACGCTAGATTAGAAGCAATCTAACGTGCCAGCAGTCTATTTATTTTGCTGAATCAAAAATTTCTTTCAGCGCAGATGTACACAAAATGATATTTTCTTTGCGTGACGAATAGCCCATCAGGCCGATACGCCAAACTTTTCCAGCCAAAGCGCCTAAACCTGCGCCTACTTCTAGGTTGTAGTCATTTAGCAATGTAGACCGTACCATCGCATCATCAACGCCTTCAGGGATCCATACCGTATTCAATTGCGGTAAACGATCACCTTCTTTCACTACAAAACTCATGCCTAGAGATTCTAGACCGGCTTTTAGCTCTAGATGATTTTTAGTATGACGGGCCCAAGCATTTTCCAAGCCTTCTTCGGTCAACATCACTAACGACTCATGTAAGCCGTATAAGGTATTTACTGGCGCAGTATGGTGATAAGCACGCTTTTTACCTTCGCCCCAATAAGCCATTACCAAATTCAAGTCTAAGAACCAACTTGCTACAGGTGTCTTACGGTTTGATAATTTTTTAATGGCCCGCTCACCAAAACTAATCGGTGAAATACCTGGCATCGCAGATAAACATTTTTGTGAACCAGAATAAATGGCATCAATTTCCCATTCATCAACGCGTAACTCAGAACCCGCTAATGACGTTACCGCATCAACGATAGTAATACAGTCATAATCATGCGCTAATTTACACAAGGTTTTTGCATCAGATTGCGCACCCGTTGAGGTTTCAGCATGAACAAATGCCACAATTTTAGCGTCAGGGTTATCTTTTAATGCTTGTTCTAACTTGTCTGCTGAAACGGCTTCGCCCCAGCTATCTTCAACAACGACTGCTTCGCCACCAAAGCGAACCACATTCTCTTTCATGCGGTTACCAAACACGCCATTGATGCAAACAATGACTTTATCGCCCGGCTCAACTAAATTAGCAAAACATGTTTCCATACCCGCAGAACCAGGGGCTGAAACAGGCATCGTTAATTCATTTTCAGTTTGAAAAGCGTATTTAAGCGCGTCTTTGACCTCATCCATCATGCCAATAAATGCAGGGTCTAAATGACCAATGGTCGGACGAGCCATAGCTTGTAGAATACGAGGATGAACATCTGCTGGACCAGGGCCCATCAATGTACGTACAGGTGGATTAAATGAGCGCATTGTAGTTAAATCTTAATTGAAATAAAAAATCATTATAATAATACCTATGCAAATTACTCAAGAATTGTTAAAAAATTTACCCAAACATATTGTCTTACAAGGTGATGAAAATACCCGACCATACGAATGTGACGGCTTAAGCGTATATCGCCAGAAACCTTTAGCTGTCGTGTTGCCGGAAACAGTCGACCAAATTAAACAAGTCTTAGCTATCTGCAAACAATTCAATACCCCGGTGGTCACACGTGGTGCAGGAACGGGCCTCGCCGGCGGCGCAATCCCCTTAGAAAACAGCGTCGTATTGGGCCTGTCTAAACTCAGTCAAATTAAATCGATCGACCCAATTGCAAAAACAGCCATCGTCGAACCCGGTGTAAGAAATATATCTATTAGTGAAGCCGTCGCTGAATTTGGCCTTTATTACGCACCCGACCCTTCCTCACAAATTGCCTGCACCATTGGTGGCAATGTTGCGGAAAACTCAGGCGGTGTTCATTGTTTGAAATACGGTTTAACGGTTCACAATATAGTTACCGTTAAAATTCTGACTATTGATGGTGAAGAATTAACTTTAAGCCGTGATGATGACGGTCTCGGCCTATTAGCCTTGATGACCGGCTCAGAAGGTTTATTAGGCGTGATTACCGAAGTCACCGTTAAACTGACCGACAAACCCGCCCAAGTACAACTGGTGGTTGCCGGTTTTGACAAGGTTGGCGATTGTGCCAATGCGGTCACCAATATCATTCAAGCAGGCATTATTCCTGCTGGCCTAGAAATGATGGATTCCTTTGCCATTGAAGCGGCGGAAGACTTTGCTCATGCAGGTTACCCAAGAGATGCCCAAGCACTGTTATTGTGTGAACTTGATGGCGAATCAGCTGCAGTCGAAGCCGAGCTTAAACAAGTGCTCAACATTTTGTCAGATGCTAGCAGTCTGACCGTTGCTAAAGATGAACAACACCGCGCTGCATTATGGCAAGGGCGTAAATCAGCCTTTCCAGCTGTTGGCCGCTTATCTCCAGACTACTATTGTATGGATGGCACCATCCCAAGACGTTACCTCGCCGATGTTTTAGAAAAAATTAGTGAACTCTCCACCTTCTATGGTTTACGAGTTGCCAATGTCTTCCATGCCGGTGATGGCAATTTACACCCACTGATCCTCTATGATGCAAATAAACCGGGGGAGTTAGAAAAGACTGAAAAGTTCGGTACTGATATTTTGAAATTATGTGTGGATTTCGGCGGTAGCATTACCGGTGAACATGGTGTTGGTATCGAAAAGCTCGATGCCATGTGTCATCAATTTGAATCTGATGAGTTGGAAATATTCCATCAAATCAAAGCCGTTTTTGATCCCAAGGCATTGCTTAACCCTGGTAAAGCCGTGCCTACATTGCATCGCTGTGCTGAATTAGGTGGCATGCATGTCCATAATGGCCAACTGCCCCATCCCGAATTGGAAAGGTTTTAATGTCAGCAATTAATATTGAGCAAATACAACAACAAGTGTTAACGGCAACAACCTTACAACTTATCGGCCGTGGTAGTCAGCTCCAACCAACACAGGCTGCTATTTTAGACATGTCACTCTATCAAGGTGTCATTGACTATCATCCGCAAGAATTAATGTTAACGGTGAAAGCAGGCACTACGATTGAGCAGATTAAACAAACATTAGCAGTTAATAATCAAGCCTTACCCTTTTCGACATCCAGCAGCACTATCGGTGCTGCTTATGCAATGGGCGGTGCCGAATTCAGGGATGCAGTATTAGGCGTTAAGATTATTGATGGCCAAGGTCGAGTGCTTAACTTTGGTGGCCAAGTAATGAAGAATGTCGCTGGCTACGATGTCACTCGACTACTGGTTGGTTCTAAGGGAAAGTTAGCTGTTATCTGTGAAGTCAGTTTAAAGGTATTACCACTGGCCTACGTTGCCCAGACCAACACTAGCAACTCAGCTACGGTCAGTCAGCCTTCCTTGCTTAAACAAAAGATTGCCGATGGCTTAAAGCAGGTATTTGATCCTAAGGCGGTGTTTGTCTAATGCAAACTAAACTGCCACAAGATTTTGCTGATAGCGAGGTAGGCCTTAAGGCCGATAAGATCCTTCGCTCATGTGTACATTGTGGCTTTTGTTTAGCCACCTGCCCCACCTATCAACTATTAGGCAATGAATTAGATTCTCCTCGCGGACGAATTTACCTTATTAAATCGGCCTTAGAAGGTGAATCGTTTGGCGGCGATAGCATTCAGCACTTAGATAGTTGCTTAACCTGTCGCGCCTGTGAAACAACTTGTCCTTCCGGTGTCCAGTTTGCCAGCCTACTTGATATTGGTCGTGCTTTTGTTGAGCCGAAACGACCGTTATGGCAAAAGGTTTATCGCAGCTCTATTCGTAAACTATTAACCTCACCAAAGCTGTTTAATAGCCTTAGCCCATTGTTTCGCCACTCAGCTATTCAAACCGCTCTCATTGCACCGAAAACTGTAAACTCACGCGTTTTATTACTGACTGGTTGTGTGCAACCTAGCCTCGCACCTAATATCAATCATGCAACTAAGAACGTATTAGCTCAGCTGGATATAGATGTAATCGAAAGTCCACAACAACAGTGCTGTGGTGCCATAGATCAACATTTAGCGGCTGAAGGTGCTGCATTAACTAAAATCAAACATAACATCGATCATTGGTCAGCCTTACTTGACGATCAAGTCGACTGCATTATTTCTACCGCCAGTGGTTGTGGCGTGATGGTCAAAGACTATGCGCAATACTTTGATAAAGATGATGCTTATTACGACAGAGCCGTCCAAGTAGCTAGTAAAACTAAGGACATCGCAGAATATCTATTAGATAAAGATCTAACCGAACTCAGTCGAACAAGCGACAAGGTTTCAGTGCAAATCCCTTGTAGCCTACAACATGGCCAACAACTACCGAATGTAGTCAACCAAGTGCTAACAAAAGTGGGCTATGATATTTCACCGGTCAAAGATAGTCATTTATGTTGTGGCTCAGCGGGTACCTACTCGATACTGCAACCCAAGTTATCTAAACAGTTACGCAATAACAAAGTGGCCAACCTGACTAAATCAAATCCTGAGGTCATTGTCACCGCTAATATTGGTTGCTTAATGCATATCCAAAAAGGCACCGACACACCGGTCAAACATTGGATTGAACTGTTAAATAACTGAACACTAGGTGCTGAGTGTTACTGTCAGCACCTAGTCCATCAACACCGCTAAGATTGCTGCCACTGACGTGGTGAAAATACATCATCAAGTTCAGTATGAAATAGATGATTAGCGTAATTACTGATTGTCTTAACTGAAATTGCCAAAATAATTTCCAAGATATGGTGTTGTTGATAGCCAACAGCTAAAAAAACTTCAACATCAGCACGGGTTGGTAAACCTCTCTTTATCACTAAACTACGAGTAAATTCACTTAAGACCGCTAGTTTACGATCTGTAATCGTATCGTTATTACGAATCGCATCGGTGACATCTGTTGGCACTTTAGACATCGCATCAGCAATGAAACTATGTGCCGATACACAATATTCACACCCATTTTCATGACTGATCGTTAGCAAGATCACCTCTTGTTCGACTGCTGACAAATCAGTTTCATTTCTAAACAACTCATAGCCATGTAGATACGACTCTAACAGGCCATAAGAATTGGCCATCTTTGAATACATATTAGGAATAAAGCCAAATTTTTGTTGAGCACCAGTCAATAATGGTTTGACCTTGGGCAGCGCCTGCTCCACCGTTTGGCTCGCTAGGCTTAACTTATATTCTGAATTCATCTTGTACTCCTTTAATGGTGATATACGAAGCTAATTGTGTTCGCATAGCACCATCGTTATTAATCAATTATTTGCTCACACCCACGTCATACCAAGGTGTTGGATTGATTGGGCATTTGTAACGAAAACCATTGTCAGTAATAGTTACCCGAGTAGTAATCGATTCACCTTGTTCAATCGGTGTCTGTTCTAAAAACTCCTTGGTTATAGGATCTTGCAACCAGAAGCCCACCAACTTGCCTGCTTTATTTTCAACGATGAACTCATATTCACCGGCCTTTAAGCCTGCCAAGGTTTCATCTGCTGCAAAATAGCCGTTATATTCCGATAAATGAATGGTTGTTACGCCATTTTCAGTAGTCGGCACATCAGCTAAAGAAATCCCAGTTAATAAAACTGTCGCCCCAAAAAACACACTGGCTAATACATGCTTAATTTTCATCTTGTCACCTCAATATTGTTTAATCGTTATAAAAATCACTAACGCTAGTGATGGATTAACAGTATAGGCTGACAAAAAAGATTAACTATGCGATATTATCCTAGTGTTATGTCATAGAATCTTTAAGGATAGATTATGGATGTATTAAGTGATGTTTTGAAGTTATTACGCTTGCATGCCAGCGTCTACTTTAACGCCGATTTTTGTGGCGGTTGGAGCATCTCCAGCTCAGAGCACAATAAAGCCAGTTATCACATTATTGAACGTGGTACTTGTTGGCTACATATGGGCGAAGATAAA
>MAAI01000067.1 GCA_002163115.1 Methylophaga sp. 41_12_T18
TGAAATTTCACTACCTTGCTGAATATAGCCGTAACCGGTTTCCACATGATCGGGTTTAACCCCTATGGTGACTAATTTATTGTTTTCTGCCAGCTTCATGGCCTTTTGCAATATGTGGTGAAAGTTTGCCTCCCCCGTAATAAGGTGATCTGCTGGGGTGACAAACAAAATAGGATTGTCACCGTTTTGACTGGCGGTTAGTGCCGCCAGAGTAATGGCCGCAGCCGTATTTTTACACTCCGGCTCCAATATGATGTTCTGTGCCGTTTGGGTTATCTCGCTCATTTGCTCGGCAAGAATAAAACGGTGGTTCTCATTGCACACCAAGATGGAAGGCTGGCATTGCTCAGGCATACGCATAAGCGTAGTTTGAAACGTTGAGTGGCCTTCATTTATCAAATTTAAAAATTGTTTTGGGTAGTTGGATCTTGATAGGGGCCACATGCGTGTGCCGCTGCCACCACATAACACAACCGGAACTAAATTATTCATGATACTTCTCCTGTTATCAGAAAGTGCCCTATTACCAGCAAATGCCCTGGTATTGAGCGTTAGATTCTACGGCCCGTTCAACACCCACTAGGTCGATAATTTTTTGATCTTTATTCGCTAATCGGCATGCAAGCTCACTGTATTCATCGTCGTGGGCAAGAATGATGATGTCGCTATGTTTAATAAAATCGTTTATGTGCAGGCTGCGCTTATTATGGATGGCCGCATTGGCTTCCTTGTCTTCATGGAATGTATATTGGCAGTTCACTAAAGGATCGAAGAAGGTCACATTTAGCCCGCTGTCTTCCAATTTATGCAGCAGTCTTTCGTTGGGGCTTTCGCGCATATCGTCGGTTCCGGCTTTAAAGGTTAGGCCGCAAATTCCAATATTTTTCTCACCGGATTCCTTCACCATTGCCACCACATGT
Organism: Methylophaga sp. 41_12_T18; assembly: GCA_002163115.1. Taxonomy (GTDB): domain Bacteria; phylum Pseudomonadota; class Gammaproteobacteria; order Nitrosococcales; family Methylophagaceae; genus 41-12-T18. The sequence goes on from MAAI01000067.1 coordinate 921, forward strand.
TCAATGTGTGCATCGTTAGACTCCACAATGCCATTAATGAGCGGGGTGTCTATGGCCAGTGATTTTGCCAGTTGTTTTATACCGCGAGTATCTTTGGGCAAACAAGAGCCCCCATAGGCGAAGCCAGGTTTTAGATAATAAGGCGAAATATTGAGCTTGGTATCTTTGACAAATATCTCCATCACCTCCTGGCTGTCCACATGCAGGGCATGACACAGGCGGCCAATTTCATTTGCAAAACATACCTTAGTAGCATGCCAAGTATTATCTATGTACTTAACAAATTCGGCGGCGGCGATGGTGGTGATGTGAATCTCAGCATCAATATCGGCAAACAATTTTGATGCGATGGCGGCGCTGTGTGTATCTATGGTGCCAATCAAGGTGATGGGCGGATGATAAAAGTCTTGAATGGCGGTACTTTCGCGCAGAAATTCTGGGTTAAAACACACGCCAAAATGACGCCCCCGTTCTTTTCCCGAATACAGCTCAATAATAGGCAGCAGTTTTTCTTCTGTGGTGCTGGGGGGCACTGTGCTCTTAAAAATGATGGTGTGGAATTCCTTTTTTTGGCGTAATGCCATACCAATTTCTCGGCAAACAGCTTCCAAAGCGGTGAGTTTGCAACCACCCTGGCTGTCGCTGGGGGTGCCCACACTGATGATAGTGACG
>MAAI01000045.1 GCA_002163115.1 Methylophaga sp. 41_12_T18
CCATAGGTAGTGAAGAGTCAATAAACTTTCGTCGTAGTGGTATTCAGCAACGTTTGTTTTCTCGGCTGCGCAGTGGTCATATGAAAATGGAAGCCGAACTTGATCTTCATGGCATGACTATTCCTATCGCTCATGATGAATTAGCTAAATTTCTTCACGACTGTAAACATTTCCAAATCCGTTGTGTGAGGATTATTCACGGTAAAGGCTGGGGTTCAAAACAACATAAGCCTGTTTTAAAATCAAAACTTAATGGCTGGCTCCAGCAAATAGATGATGTATTAGCCTTTTGTTCAGCTCCTATCGAAGATGGAGGCACCGGTGCTGTGTATGTATTATTACGCCGCACTGCTAAATAAATCACTGCTATGGCTTAATTATTGCTGCAATTGAAACTTCATCATAATAAAAATAAAAAATTTGATAAGGATTAATGAATGATTAGTTTCTCGCAACAATTGATGAACTCACTTGATTTTCAAAAGAAAATGCTGTTAATCACAGCTGTTTTTGGCATACCCATCGTCCTTTCAGGATTCATCTTATTATCGCAATTAAACTCGGGCATTAACGTTACAGAAAGTGAACGCAATGGACTCACCTATATCAGTACCCTGCGTCAGCTCTATCAAGACTTACCTCAGCATCGAGGCCTGACCAATGCTTATCGGCATGGAAAAACAGAATTTAAAGCCAAAGTTCTTACCAAAAGAGAGGATATTTCTGCTGATATTGCAGCAATAGATGCCATTAATAAAAAGCTTGGTAACCAGCTTAGAACATCGGTTTTATGGGAACAGATTAAGCAAGACTGGTACGCGCTAAGCAATAAAGCCTTCTCAGCACCACCACTCATTGTCTTTGATGAACACAGCATCCTGATTGCCAAACTTTATAGTTTATTTGAACAAGTCAGTAATCAATCAGGTTTAGTACTCGATCCGAAATTAAATACCTCGTTCATTATGGATACTCTGATCTATAAATTACCCGTTGTTACAGAAAATTTAGGTCAAGCGCGAGGCATGGGTTCAGGTATTGCTGCAACTGGAACAATTACTATCGAAAATCGCATTAAACTTGGAACATTACTTGCCACTATCACTAATAACTCACGAGCCACTGACAGCAACCTTGCAATTGCATTAAAAGAAAATGATGGCCTCGCCAAACAGGTTTCTGTATTGATGGAACAGCGTGAGACTGCAATGGATAAATTTACTCAGACTGTTAATAAAGACATTTTATTGAGTAATTTCATAGCAATTGACCCGAGTCATTTTTTTGATTTAGGTACAGCGGCTATCAAAGCCAACTACCAACTCTATGATGAGCTGGTGCCAATACTGGATCAGCTATTTGTAGAACGTATTTCTAACTTTTCTACTCAAAGAAATGTAATCATTAGCATTATTCTCGGCTCATTACTGATTGCAGTATTCTTATTCCATGGCTTCTATCAAAGTACAGTTGATATCATTAGCGACCTAAAACAAGGTACTGATCAGATCTCTAAAGGTGATCTCACCATTAAAATCAATAGTAACTCTCAAGATGAAAATGCTCAGATTGTAAAAGCAGTCAACAATATGACCCAAAACCTGCACTCGACCATTAAAAAAATCAATAATAGTGCATCTAAACTTGCTTCATCATCTGAAGAGCTATCGTCTACAACGATACAAGTCAGTACCAATATTTCCGAGCAACAAGCACAAACCGAGCAAATTGCAACGGCAATGACTGAAATGACCACCACCGTGCAAGATATTGCCAGAAATGCCGAAATGCTTGCTTCAGAAGTTAGAAATGCAGCAGATGAAACACATACCGGTAGTGCAGTGATTAATAGCACCATTGATTCAATGAATGCCTTAGCTGAGGGGATTGGTAAAGCAGCCACAGTGGTTGCCAACCTGGAAGAGAGTAGCAATGAAATTGGTTCTATCTTAAATGTTATTAAAGGTGTGGCCGAACAAACAAACCTGCTGGCCCTTAATGCTGCGATTGAAGCGGCCCGGGCCGGTGATCACGGTCGAGGCTTTGCGGTAGTTGCTGATGAAGTACGGACATTAGCCACCCGTACCCAAGAGTCTGCAGAACAGATTCAAGGCATGGTCAATACCTTACAACACAGCACCCGTGAAGCGAGTTCCGTCATGAATTCTGAACGCAAGAAAGCCGAAGAAATGTCGGTCAATACCCAAACAGCCACTATTTCTTTAGCAAATATTGTTAGCTCGATCAGCCGAATTTCGGATATGAGTGTACAAGTGGCTACTGCTGCCGAACAACAAGGGGCCGTTTCTGATGAAGTTAATAGGAATGTCATTACCGTTTCCGACTTGTCGACCCAAAACATGTCTGGTACCCATCAGGTGTCGGCATCAAGTGAAGAGTTGGCTCGCTTAGCTGGTGAGCTACATACCATCGTCCATCAATTTAAAGTTTAGCTATTTTTTAAAATATCAGTCCCCAAAAGGCCACTTACATAACAATGTAAGTGGCCTTTTTTATACACTCAATTTACTCTGCAAGTTAATAGCTAACTGGACACCTGTTGGTGGTCATTGGGCTTTAGTTGCGCTGCTATCAACATGATTATTTGATCACGTTAATAATGCTTGTAAATACAGCCAATCAAAATAAGGACCTGGGTCAGTTTTACGGCCAGGCGAAATATCTTGGTGTCCTTTAATTGTATCTTTAGTCAATCGTGGATAATGATCACACAATGCATTAATCACTACCGTTAACTGCTGATACTGGATCGACTCAAATGACTGGTCATCACAGCCTTCTAGCTCTATTCCTATGGTGAAGTCGTTACATCGCTCACGGCCTTCCCAGTTAGAAATACCAGCATGCCAAGCACGTTTATCAAAAGGCACATATTGAATAATCTCACCATCACGACGGATTAATAAATGGCTTGATACTTTTAAGCCGGCAATCTGTTCAAAATAGGGGTGAGCCTTTGGGTCTAACTGATTTAAAAATAAATCATCTATCCAACCACCGCCAAAATCTCCAGGTGGCAAACTAATATTGTGAATTACAATTCCACTTATATCTTCACTATCAGGACGGTCATCCTGGTTCGGTGATGGGTGTATGGTTGCCGGGCTTAATAAACCCTGCTGTAGCTCTAAATCCATTAAGTTTTGATGCCTTGTAATACCAACCGCGTTAAGCTCACTATACCGACAATTTTGCCTTTATCTTTTACTGGTACACGCGATAAACCAAACTTTTCAAACAACCGAGCACAATAACGTATATCCATATCGGCTTCGACACAAATCACTGGCTTAGTCATGATTTCATAAGCATTAACCCGGTCAGGGGATTTATCACGCGCCAATACATGACGGGCGATATCAGAAATCATCACCACGCCATATTCATCATCTTCGTGACGCTTATCGATAATCAACATCTTAGTTTGCATCTGCTTCATTTTTTGCAAAGCAGTGGTAATCATTGTCATACCATCAATCACTTCAAACTCTGTTCTCATTACATCTCGAACACGTACTACCTGTTTATTGGTCATAGTTCTCCCTCCACGACATCTAATAACTCTTTGACTTGATGACTGACACCAACGGCATCTTCTACATCTAACTGAATAGCGATACCTGTGCCCGGCTTTTCATCAAACTCCCCCACTTGGGCTATGACTTCCAATATATGTCTGCTCAAGTGTTCTTCAACTAAAAATAACAACACATCTCTTTGTGTTTCTAACGTTAAGCCAAAAAAGGTTTTGCTTTGATTCAGACCTTCTCCACGAGCATTATTTATTACCGTAGCTCCAGTTGCACCAGCAAGCCGTGCAGCATCCATTACTTCATCAGTTTTACTATCTTCTACAAAACATACAATCAACTTAAAATGCATCTTTAGTCTCCACTTGAAATTCTATTTTTATTTGCTTGCCACTCAGTTAATTGGGCATAAGCCATCACACTCATGATCGGGAATAAACTAGCAAAAGCGATTAAGCCAAATCCGTCTAATAATGGGCTTCGGCCAGGCACGGTCGAAGCAAGTCCTAAACCTAATGCAGCCACCAATGGCACAGTAACCGTTGACGTCGTTACGCCACCTGAGTCATAAGCTAAGGCAATAATTAATTTAGGTGCATAAAAGGTCTGGATGATGACAATTACATAGCCGACCATAATAAAATAATGTAACGGTGTGCCAGTGATAATACGAAAAGTACCTAAAGCAATACCCACCGAGACACCGATAGCAACCGCAATCCGCAATCCCCATACTGAAATAGTGCCACCCGATACTTCCTCAGCTTTTATCGCCACTGCTAATAAGGAAGGTTCGGCAATGGTGGTAGAAAAACCAATTGCCGCTGCAAAAATATAAACCCACATATAATCTTGCCAACGAACCACATCTGGAATAGCCGTTAAGCCGGCATAGATAAAGCTCGGATCGGTTAGTTGTGCGGCCATTAATTTTCCTAATGGAAATAATGCTTGTTCCAAACCTTGTAAAAAAAATACCAAGCCGACTAAAACATATAAAAAGCCAAATAAGACCTTCTTTAAATGAGCAATGGGCTCACGAATAACCAGTAATTGAAAACCAAAAATAATAACCGCAATCGGGATTACATCTTTTAAAGTGGCTAGTAAACCATGAGCAAGTGAGATTAATAACTCAATCAAAACATCATTCCATAGGCCATCACAAAGATCATCGGCGTCAACGATGCAAAAGCAATTAAACCAAAGCCATCAACCATCGGGTTGCGGCCTTTGATACTTGAAGCTAACCCCACACCTAAGGCGGTGACTAAAGGTACGGTAATGGTGGAGGTCGTGACGCCACCTGAATCATAAGCAATGCCAATAATCTCTGGTGGAGCTATCATCGTCATTAAAACCACACCGACATAGCCCGCAATGATCAAATAATGGATTGGCCAACCTTTCAAAATCCGCAACACCCCCACCAAGATAGCAATACCAACTGATACTGCCACTGTATAACGTAATCCAGTCGCATAGCTATTTATTGCACTGTCAGTCTGCTCAATGACACCGCCAACAGCAGCAACACGTGCCGCCTCTTGAGCTACAGCGATCAAAGCTGGCTCAGCAACAGTGGTGCCAAAACCCAATGAAAATGCAAACAGTAATAACCAAAATACGCTGCCTTTACGCGCAAAGGCATAGGCCATACTTTCTCCGATAGGAAATAAGCCCATTTCCAGACCACGGATGAAAAAAGTTAAACCCAAGATAACCAAGAAAATGCCAATCAGGATTTCACCGACATTTGGAATGGGCTGTTGAAGGACAACAAGCTGAAAAAAAGCAATGACCACGATAATCGATGCTAAATCGCGGGCGCTACTAAAAAAATAGCCTAAAAAGATAGAAAATTGAGCTTTCACCAGTTACCCTGAACGTCCTTAAATATAAATCGACAAAACTCGACACTATGACAATAGAAAGTAGCGTACCTGCCAATGTTCTCGAAACTCAAGTCAAATTAGCACTTGAAGAAGACATCGGTCAACAGGATCTGACTGCAGATTTGATCTCCGTCAATAGTAAAGCAATAGCCAGTATTATTACTCGCCAAGATGCCACATTATGTGGTCAGGCTTGGGTCAATGAAGTATTTACCCAACTTGATCCTACTGTGAAAATTCATTGGAACTTTAATGATGGTCAACGTATCAAGGCTGATCAAGTAATTTGCCAGCTTGAAGGCTCAGCTAGAAGCTTATTGACCGGCGAACGAACAGCAATGAACTTTCTACAGACTCTATCCGCTACCGCTAGTCATGCGCAACTTTATGCTGATGCAGTCGAAGGACTAGCAGTACAGATTCTCGATACTCGCAAAACTATCCCAGGTTTTAGACTCGCACAAAAATATGCGGTACGTTGTGGTGGTTGCCACAATCATCGTGTTGGCCTGTACGATGGCATCTTAATCAAAGAAAATCATATTAATGCCGCAGGCTCGATTGCAAAAGCAGTGCAGCAAGCTAAAAGCTTACACCCTGATGTTATGGTTCAAGTAGAAGTAGAAAACTTTGCTGAACTTGATCAAGCGCTGGCAACACAGGCTGATATTGTCATGTTAGATAACTTCAATGTGGCCGACTTAATCAAAGCGGTTGGCCTTAACCAAACAGTAACTCTACTTGAAGCTTCCGGTGGTATTACCTTGAAAAATGTTCGTACTATGGCTGAAACAGGTGTTGACCGTATTTCTATCGGTGCTATTACAAAAGATATACAAGCTATCGATTTATCAATGCGCTTTCTTTAATAAAAAAACGGCAGGGTAATTTCTTACCCCGCCGTTTTTTTGTTTACTTGTCGCTAAATCAGCAAGCTTTATTCTAAACCAATCTGCCAAATCTCACGGTTTGCTTCAACAATTTCACCTGATGTCGCATCAACTTCAACTTTTACTTCATGACCTAAAGTTGTATCGATATCAAACTCATATGAAGCTTGGCCATTTGGCTCAATTTCATATTCAACTTCAGTAATCTCACCAGGGTAAATAGCTAAAGCGATATCACGAGCATCTTTTTCAGAAACTTTAACTTTAGCTTTGAATAATGGGTGGTTAACGTTATCTACTTCACGCTCAACTTCTGTGATTAAGCCACGGTGTGCATGACACTCTACATCCCAATCAGCGCCATCTGTGCCACGAATATCAAATTCATAGACGTGTGCGCCTTGTTCATTTTTCATTTCTACTTTAACAATCTGACCAGGGCGTTCTTCTAAAGCCGCTTTCATGCATGCTTCAAATTTATGTGGGTTTTCACCGGCAAAAGCAGTGGTGCTTAATAATGCAGTCATTACCGCAGAAATTAAAACTTTTGTTTTCATTCGTTTAATTCATCCTTAATTTAAAAAATAGACTCTGGTGAGTCTTGAGTTACCATTGTAGCTAAAAAAACAAAGCCGGATAAGCATTGCTAATCCGGCCTTGATTTAGATCAAATGATCAGTTGTGCAATTACATTGAAACTTTAATTCCAATCCAACCGGCACGTGGTGCACCAAGACCAACAAAGCGAGGATCTTCAAAATCAAATCCTGGCGCTTCATCTGGTTCACCATATAAACCAAATGTTTCATATTCGCTGTCAAATAAATTATCTACTTTGGCAAAGAATTGAACATTTTTATTTAACTTATAACGTGCATGCATGTTAACAACTTTATAAGCAGCAATCTTTTTGTCTACATTTGCTTCATCGCCACGATAATATTGGCTTGAGTGATAAGAAGCTGTCATTCCTAAAGTAAACTGTTTATTAAAGTTATAGTCAGCACCAATTTTCACGTTATGAGCAGGAATTCCTGGTAAACGGTCACCTTTATTAACATTGAATGTTTCTAGATTATCATCCACTTCACGTGCATAAGAAAAATCATCTTCAAACGTTGCACGAACATAAGAGTAGTTAGCAAACCAATCAACACTCTCTAATTCACCAAATGCTCCTAGCTCTATACCTGCACGCGCTGTTTTATCAATATTATCAAAAATACCTACATTCAAACGTGGGTCAGCAGGATCGTCTTCAGTATCTGGGAAAAAGAATAAATCATCTTTTAGCTCAGTGTAATAAATATTAGCATTCCAATTAACACCACTATTTTTACCACGTAGACCAGCTTCTAAAGTTCTAGCAACAACATCATCAAGTGGAGGATCTGCTAAGAATGAGTTAGGTAATGAACATGGATTATCTGCATCAGCACATGTTAATTCAGAAGGTGTTGGCGCACGGTTGGATTCACTGTAGCTACCGTAGGCATTTAAAGTATCAGTGAAAGAATACGTCAAACCAACCGATGGGTTAAAGCGATTAAAGACATGCTTTTCACCAGTTTCGTTTAAATCTTGGTCTCCACCTTCACTTGTTCCGGAAATATCAATTTCAATGCGGTTATAACGTCCAGCAAGTGTAAGAGCTAACTGGTCGGTCAAAGAAATTGTATCTGTGAAAAACACACTAAATGTTTCAGTCTTAATTTCACCATCAACAACCGTTTCATCGATAATTTCACCAGTACCGTTTGTACCACGAGATGCAGTAAACTGGGCAATTTCTGACTGTGAAGTATGGTCGACATCTGAACGGTCGTAGCTAGCACCAACAATCAACTGGTTTTCTTTACCAAACATATCATCTAAGAATGTAAATTGTAGCCCTAAACCATAGCTATCTTGTTCAGTTTTACTTGTATTATTTAATGCAACAAAATCACCATTAGCAAAACCAAAAGCTGCTGCATTAGTAATAAATACTTCATCTAATACATTATCATCATCTTCGTCTTCACCAACTTGCCCACCAATAACAGATAGTTCAGAACCATCACCATTAAAAGTCGTGCGATCACTTGAACGATAATACGTATTAGCAGATAGCAGTGTCACATCATTAATCCAATGTGAACCATTCAAGCTAAACATATCTAAGTCATTCTGAGTATTATCAGGATGCGTAAATACAGCTTTCGTATCTTGAGCTACCAATTCAACAGGAGATGCGCCGTTACCGTTCAAATCACTGTTAATAGACATAATGCTTAAATCTAACGAGCTAGAATCATTACGATAGCTCAAGTTAGAAAAGAACTGCTCAACTCTTGATGGAGACTCATCACGCCAGCCGTCTTCTTTCGTGATTGAACCCGTCACAAAATAACCTAGTGTTCCGTTATTACCACCACTAGAGATGGTGCCTGAATCACGACCGAATGAGCCAGTGTAGGCTTCAGCTTCATGACCTTGGAAATTAAAACCGTTTTTAGTTTGGATAGATAAAGCACCACCTAACGTATTCAAACCAAATACCGGGTTTGAACCAGGCATTAAATTCATCGTGCTAATTGCAGACTCAGGAATTAATTCAAAGTTTACTGCATCACCAAAAGGTTCATTTACACGAACACCATCCACATACACAGATAAGCCTTGTGAGTTACCAACTAATGGTGAAGCGGTAAAACCACGATACTTAAGATCAGGTTGGAATGGGTTATTTTGTGCTTGATTTAAGCTAACGCTTCCTAGCGTTTTATTCATAAATTCAGATAAATCTAAACCTTGAATTTTCTCAATATCTTCAGCTGTTGCAGTCTGTACATTGCTAGCAATCTGATCTGCCGGTAAACCCACTCCGTGTAAAGGTGTGGTACCTATAACTTGGATATTACTTAATTCAACACCATCGTCTTCAGCGGTGGCTACACCCGATGCAATGGCTGACATCAGCATCACGGCAAGGGCTTTGCGTTTATGTGGAAATAGCATAGTTTCTCTCTTTATTGCTTCTTTTATTATATGTATCAAATAATTTGACGCTGCCGATTCTAGCACAGCAAAAAAGCAAAAGAATTAGGAGAAATTCCTATTGCAAAACTTATTTAATCAACAAAAGAAGAAAAGAGAAAAACCTATACTATTCAATCCTATAGGTAATGTATATCGTTGTAACTTATTGGTTAAACCATGCCAAACTATCATGTAATTTCACCACGTCGCCTATAATAATTAAGGTTGGCGCGACGGGCTTCTCCCGCTCAGCAACCGCTGGTAATTCTGCAATAGTACTAATCCAGACCTTTTGATGCTCGGTCGTGCCTTGTTGAATTAAAGCGGCTGGTGTATCAGCAGCCATACCATGACTGAGTAATTGTTGGCTCAGCACTGGTAATCCTCCCAGTCCCATATAAATTACTACTGTTTGACGTGGTTGCACTAATGCTGACCAGTTGAGTTTTAATTCACCATGCTTTAATTGGCCGGTAACAAAAGTACAACTTTGTGAGTAATCTCGATGCGTTAAAGGTATACCTGCATAGGTGGCACAGCCTGATGCAGCTGTTACGCCTGGTACCACTTGAAAATGAATATTTTCAGCTGCTAAGGTTTCAATTTCTTCGCCTCCACGGCCAAAGATAAAGGGATCACCACCTTTTAACCGTAAAACACGCTTTCCTTGTTGGGCATGTTCAAGCAATAATTGATTAATTTCTTCTTGTCGTACCGCATGCCAATCACGTTGCTTGCCGACATAAATCTGTTCCGCCTCTTTGCGTACTAAGGCTAAAATTTCTTTACTTACTAGTCGGTCATAAAACACCACATCAGCTTGCTGCATCAATCGCAGCGCTTTAAATGTCAGTAGTTCTGGATCACCTGGCCCCGCCCCTACTAGATACACTTCCCCTTGCTGCAATTCTTGGTCACTAACATCGTTTAATATATGGTTAAGGGTTTGCTCGGCCATATCATCGCGACCAGCTAATACATGATCAACAACTTGACCTTGTAATAATGACTCCCAAAAACGGCGGCGCATCGACAACTTATTAAACTTAGTTTTAACAGCATCACGATAACGGCCAACTAATGATGCAAGTCGACCATAGGCTGGCGGAATCAATGTTTCTAAACGTGCTCGCAATTGTCTTGCCAAGATAGGTGAGTGACCGCCACTTGATATCGCTACCACCAACGGTGAACGATCTAAAATAGACGGTAATATAAAGTCACATAACTCCGGACAATCTGCCACATTAACCAGTATATTTTGTGCTTTTGCTTGCTGATAAACGGCTTTATTTACGTCCATCTTGTCTGTTGCGGCAATCACTAACATTTGCGAAGTTAGCTGCTCTTTCACAAAGACAGACTGTATCCAAGACACTTCATCATTGTCGATCAATGCTTGCGTCGATGCTGATACTTCTGGAGCAACAATAGTAACTTTTGCATTGGCTTTTAATAATAGGCTTGCTTTACGGGCAGCAATTTCGCCACCGCCAACAACCAAACAGCTACGCGCTGTTACTTCTACAAATAACGGTAAATATTCCATCTACTTTTCTTTTTCAATCAAGGGGATCGATAAACCTTGTAATACAAAGCCATCTTCTAAATTTTGGACGATGGCAACCACACTCATTTTGTGACGTTGCCACTCTTCTAACATTGCAATCGAAGTGGACACATCTGCCCGACCCGCTTCGTCTATATCAAATGGTCCCAACCATGTGCGTACTAAGTTTTGATGATTAAAGGTTTTACCTACATTATCACCGCCACTTACTTTACTTTTAATATCATCTTCAATTAAAGCAATATATAGCTTTGAAAACTGTTGATTATCTACGCCTTGCACTAGCACCTGACCGTTAATGTTCAAGCTATCATCTTGCTCGCTAACATTCATCGTTATTTTAGCTTCAGGTTCAAAACCATTTACAGCATGAATTACTTTTTTTACATGTTTTTGATAGTTATGAACAACTTCACCGCTCACTACAAACTCTGGCGTATAGATCGTTTTATAAAGGTTAATTTGTGCCAATTGGCTTTGACGATCAGAAAAAACTGGGCTCGCAAAACGATCAACCCATGCTTTTTGATCGTTTAGGTAATCAATATGAAAACCCAATACAATCAAATGATCTTCATTAATACCTTGCTCAGGAAGATGTTCCACCCAACGATCCGCAGCTGGACACAAGCCACAACCCTCGGCTGTAAACAGTTCAAGTACCGCTAACTGTCGCTCACCACTTTGTGCATGCCAAGTTTGACTCATTGCCGTTAATGGCAATAAAAGTAATAACAATAGTTTGAGGGTTAATTTCATCAGCTATCACCTAATCTGTTATTTATTATCTGTGATACTTTTTTGTGGTTGATAGTTCCTATGTGCAGCATCAGCAATTACAGCTAACTCTCTCATCACCGCCGTTGCATAGCAACCAGCCGGTAAGAAGAACTTCAGTTCTAACTCATCATCAGATAAAAACTGCCAAGTTAGATCACTCGCAAATAAGCGTAATGGTCTACGTTCTTGTTTCATCCCTGCTTTTTCTAAACCCTGCTGCCATAAAGACCAATCAATAAGTGTTGCAGATTCAATGTTTAAACATTGGTCAACACTTTGTGATGTCCCACGTCCCCACATTACACCAGTAGGATGAATATCCATGGTAGCGACTCGTTCAACAATACTGTCATCAATGGCTTCGATTGAAAAAACACTATGACTACCGGCCAGCATCATCACATCACCAACAATAGCTTTATCCCAGCTTTGTTGTTTAATACGCTCTGCTAAGACTAGATTAAATAGCCATGAGCGAGCCGCCGATAGATAGATACTTTTTTGATTTCTTTTACGTGGTCCTTTACCCGTCGTGAACCAGTGGTCAACCCGAGCCAAATTATTGCCCTGATGACCAAAGCGTTGCTCGCCAAAATAATTGGGGACGCCTTGCTGTTGGATACGCTGTAAGTTAGTTAACCATTGTTGCTGTTCACCTTGTAGCTCAGTTAAGCGCAAGGTGAAAATATTGCCACTCAATACGCCACGTTTTAACTTCTTACCATGGCGAGTGCGCTGGATAATTTTAATATCTTCAGTTTCAAACTCAGGCCAATTAGGTTCAGTCACACCTTCCATATTAATGCTAAACCATTGTGTGGTTACTGCATGACGATCCTTCATTCCTGCATAACCGACAGCGACTTGTGGCACATCACAAAACTTAGCCAGCTCGTTAGCTAACCAATCAGTATTGATACCGCGCTTTTGAATTTTTAACCAAACATGGCCGCCTTCACCATCAACATCAAAGGGGAGCTGTTCATCCACTTGAAAGTAATCAGCTTGCTGACGTATGGTGCCACTCAAGGTTAATGCGTGTTCATTAACACGTGGCAATGATGAAAAATCAAACTGTTTCACTGGTTAATCCGCTTTAATTAATAAGACAACAGCATGGGCAGCGATGCCTTCTTTTCGACCTGCAAAACCCAGTTTTTCAGTGGTTGTTGCCTTAACATTAACAGCTGATACATCTACTGTTAAATCTTCGGCTAACAACTGACACATATTAGGAATAAATGGCGCTAATTTAGGAGCTTGGGCAATAACCGTACTATCGATATTATTAACTTGCCAGCCGCGTTCAGCAAGATCAGCGACTACTCGTCTTAGCAAAATTCGACTATCAATATTTTTGAATGCTTGATCCGTATCTGGAAAGTGGTGGCCAATATCCCAAAGTCCAGCGGCACCTAATAAAGCGTCACAAATGGCGTGAATTAAAACATCACCATCCGAATGCGCTTCTAAGCCGTGACTATGTGGAACCGTTACCCCACCAAGAATAAGCGGTTGGTCTTCTATAAATTTATGAACATCATAACCATGACCAATTCGCATTAGTTTTCCTCACGTTGTTGCTTTAAGAATAAACTCGCCAAAGCTAAGTCTTTTGGCAATGTGATTTTAATATTATCAGCATGGCCTTCAACCATCATGGGGTGCATACCTGCAAACTCAATCGCACTAGCTTCATCGGTCACCGCTAACTGTTGTTGCTTCGCATCTTGCAAGGCTTGGCTCAATGTATGTAAACGAAACATTTGCGGCGTGGATGCTCGCCAGAGACCTTGTCTACAGACTGTTTGTTCAATCAACTGGTCAGCACTGACTCGTTTTACCGTGTCATTAACGGGTATCCCTAAAATGCCACCAACAGCATGTGCTGACAAGGCGGCTAACATCAAATCAATATCTTGATGGCGTAAACATGGTCGTGCAGCATCATGGACTAATACCCATGGTTCATCACTGGTCAATGTCGCTAAATGTTGCAAAGCCTTCAACACCGAATCAGCACGTTGATCGCCGCCGATGACCTGATGAACTGGACAGCCAGTTGGCAAATTAATGTGTTGCCACCATCGATCATGTTCGGCAGTAGCAATAACAATGCCTACGATTTCAGGGTGAGAAGCCAGCCGTTCTAATGTGTGCTCTAAAACAGTTTGACCATCTAAATCCAGGTATTGTTTAGGACGATCAGCCTGCATACGAGAACCAATTCCTGCAGCGGGAACTACAGCCCAGACAGCATTATCGCTCACTAATAGATTCTTCTATGATTTGAAAAAAAGTTTCACCTTGCTTAATCATGCCCTGCTCACTTCGAGCACGCTCTTCTAAGGCATCAAGACCACTTTTCAAGTCTCTGACTTCAGCAGCTAATACTTGATTACGTTCGTCCAAAATAGCATTCTCGTGCCGCTGAATATCAGCGGCACGAAACAAATGTAATACCGAAGGCAGGCCATCATGACTAAACCATAAACGATATTGTAATAACAGTAGTATCACTGTTAGTAAGATCATTACTGGCTTCATCGATAGTTCATTCAGACTTGGTTAAAAACTTTAATTCCAGGGTAGACAGCTGCACTGCCTAGTTCTGCTTCAATACGAATCAATTGATTGTATTTAGCAACACGATCAGAACGTGACAATGAACCTGTTTTAATCTGACCGGCATTAGTTGCAACAGCAAGATCAGCAATGGTTGTATCTTCTGTTTCGCCACTACGGTGAGAAATGACCGCGGTATAACCTGCTTGTTTAGCCATATTGATCGCAGCTAATGTTTCAGTCAAGGTGCCGATTTGGTTCACTTTAATCAAGATAGAGTTAGCAACACCTTTTGCGATACCTTGCTCTAATATTTCAGTATTGGTGACAAATAAATCATCGCCAACCAATTGCACTTTATCACCGATGCGATCAGTTAATAACTTCCAACCATCCCAGTCATTTTCATCCATGCCATCTTCGATAGATACAATCGGATATTTATCTACCCATGTGGCTAATAAGTCGACAAATTCAGCAGAAGATAAAGAGCGATTTTCCGCTGCTAAAACATACTGACCATCTTCGTAGAACTCAGAACTAGCCGCATCGATACCTAACATAATATCTTTGCCGGCTTCAAAGCCCGCGTTCGCAACAGCTTCTAAAATAACTTCAATGGCCGCTTCATTGGAAGGCAAATCAGGGGCAAAACCACCTTCATCACCAACAGCTGTGTTTAGACCACGATCATTAAGCACTTTTTTCAAGGCATGAAATACTTCCGCGCCGTAACGAACTGCTTCTGTCAAGCTATCAGCACCAACAGGAATGATCATAAATTCTTGTAAATCAACACTGTTGTCGGCATGAGAGCCACCATTAATGATATTCATCATTGGCACTGGCATCACGGTGGCTTCCGAACCGCCAAGGTATTGATATAACGGTAAACCTGCATCAGTAGCAGCAGCACGGGCACTAGCCATAGAGATAGCTAATAAGGCATTAGCGCCTAAACGGGCTTTATTAGCAGTGCCATCGACAGCAATCATTTTTTCATCTATCGCTTGTTGCTCGGTCACATCCATGCCTATAACAGCATCGCGTAATTCACCATTTACTGCAGCAACGGCTTTAATTACGCCCTTACCTAAATAGCGTGTTTTATCACCATCCCGTAATTCAACGGCTTCACGTTGGCCCGTTGATGCTCCTGATGGCACAGCGGCACGACCTATCACGCCACTATCCAAAATCACATCAGCTTCTACTGTAGGATTGCCACGTGAATCTAAAATCTCACGGCCGCGAATATCAATAATCTTGCTCACTACTTTCTCCAAGGAATACTTAATCTCTAACTTAAACAGTCATCACAATCTAAATAAACAAATGCGTTTTATTTTAAAGCAATGAATCTTCAATAAAGTCTTGTTGTTTTACCGTACTATCAATGGCCATTAAGGTTTCTAACAACGCCTCCATTTTATCTAATGGCCACGAGTTAGCACCATCACTTAAGGCTTTGCTAGGATCAGGATGTGTTTCCATAAATACGCCAGCCACGCCGGCGGCAACAGCTGAACGCGCTAACACAGGTACAAACTCACGTTGACCACCAGATGATGCACCTTGGCCGCCCGGTTGTTGTACTGAATGGGTTGCATCAAATACCACTGGGCAATCCATAGCTCGCATTACTGGCAGACCACGCATATCTGAAATTAAGGTGTTATAACCAAACGAAGTACCACGGTCGCAAAGCATGATCTGCTCATTACCGGTCGACTTGGCTTTCTCAGCTACATGCTTCATATCCCACGGCGCTAAGAACTGACCTTTTTTAATATTAACGGGCAGACCTTGACGGGCCACTTCTAAAATAAAGTTAGTTTGGCGACATAAGAAAGCCGGCGTTTGCAAGATATCAACCACACTAGCAACTTCAGCTAGCGGTGTATCCTCATGCACATCCGTTAATAACGCCACACCCATTTCTTTTTTTACTTTTTCAAGTATGGCAAGACCGGCTTCTAAACCAGGTCCCCGATAACTATTAGCAGAGGTACGGTTAGCTTTATCGAAAGACGATTTATAAATAAAAGGAATGCCTAATTTATCAGCCATTTCTTTTAAACGACCCGCCACATCCATCGTCATTTGTTCGCTTTCAATTACACAGGTACCTGCAATCAAAAATAACGGGTGTTTGCCGCCTACTTCATGTCCACATAATTGCATTATTAAGCTCCTCTATTGGCTTTATGCTGTTTTGAAGCTGTAATAAAGCCTTCAAATAAAGGATGGCCATGTCTTGGTGTTGAGGTGAACTCAGGGTGTGACTGACAAGCAACAAACCAAGGATGATCGGGAATTTCAATAATTTCAACTAAGTTTTTATCGACAGACATACCTGAGAAGCGTAAACCTGCTTCTTCTAATGTTTGCTTATAGTTATTATTGAATTCATAACGATGACGATGACGTTCACTGACTTCGCTGGCACCATAAATAGATTCAGCTAAGCTACCGGCGGCAAGTAAACAAGGGTATCCGCCTAAGCGCATAGTACCGCCTAAGTCAGAATCTTGATCGCGTTGCTCAATACTTCCGTCTTCTTTTTGCCATTCCGTTATCAAACCAATGACTGGATGCGGTGTATCAGCATCAAACTCAGTACTGTAAGCCTTATCTAAGCCAGCTACATTTCGAGAATAATCAATGACAGCCACTTGCATGCCTAAACAAATACCTAAATAAGGCACCTTATTTTCACGAGCAAATTTTGCCGTTTGAATCATGCCTTCAACACCACGCTCGCCAAAACCACCGGGCACTAAGATGGCATCCATACCGGCAATAACCGCTGGGCCTTGTTTTTCTATTACTTCAGAATCGACATAATGCACATTAACTTTAGTACGAGTTTGAATGCCGGCGTGAATTAATGACTCCGACAGAGACTTATACGCTTCGGTTAAATCCATGTATTTACCAACCATGGCAATATCAACCGAACCTTCTGCGTTATTAATATTATCAGTAACTTGCTGCCACTGACTTAAATCAGCAGGTTTAGCGTTAATGCCAAATTGCTTAACAACAATTTCATCTAAACCTTGTTGATGCAATTCCATTGGGATTTTATAAATACTATCAACATCAATCGCTGAGATAACAGATGTTTCTGGCACGTTAGTAAACATTGAAATCTTACGACGCTCAGAATCTGGCAATGGGCGATCCATACGACATAGCAATACATCAGGTTGGATACCAATGGTGCGTAGCTCTTTCACCGAATGCTGCGTTGGCTTGGTCTTTATCTCACCGGCTGATGGGATATATGGCACCAAGGTTAAATGTAAGAATAAAGCGCGTTCACGGCCTAGTTCAACCGCCATTTGACGAATCGTTTCTAGAAATGGCAGTGACTCAATATCACCGACCGTGCCACCAATTTCGATCAAAGCAATATCAGCGTCGCCCGCACCTTCAAAGATACAACGTTTAATCTCATCGGTGATATGCGGAATAACTTGTACCGTATTGCCTAAATATTCACCACGACGTTCTTTACGAATAACATTTTCGTAAATTTGTCCTGTCGTGTGATTATTGCGACTGGTCATTTTGGCATCAACAAAACGCTCATAGTGACCAAGGTCTAAGTCAGTTTCAGCACCATCATCGGTAACAAATACTTCACCGTGCTGTAATGGGCTCATTGTGCCAGGGTCAACGTTGATATAAGGATCAAGTTTTACCAAGGTAACTTTTAAGTCGCGTGCTTCGAGAATAGCGGCCAATGACGCTGCTGCAATGCCCTTTCCTAGGGACGATACAACACCACCAGTGACAAATATAAATTTAGTCATATAATTGGAGAGTTCTAAATTAAAAGGCATTACCGGAATGGTGACGCTCAAATCAACGTTCTAATTTACCAGAAATCGACTTTTCTCTCAATTAAAATCTAGTCAATAATTTGATTTTAAAGTAGGTAAATAGCCCTGTTCTCCACTGCTCACAGCGTAACCTTCGCTCACACCATAACCCACAATCGCCACTAATTTATCTTTGCAAAAAATTAATGGGATTCGATCGCGCTTCCAGGGTGGAATATGCCACTGCTGAAAAAGGTGTTTAAGACTTTTATGGTGAGACTGGCCTTGTAATAGGATTCGTTCCCCGCCCTGTCTAAATCCGACTCTTAAGCCCTTTTCTATTTTGGCAAAAGGCAAGCCTTCACCTACACACGTTTTCCAGTCGACAGAGTGACAGTTTTGCAAAGAAATATCGGAACAATCTTTAAATGGAATTGAATAATCAGGTTGATGTGGCTTTAAAGGTGGCATGAAATAAACTCGATTTTGAAACCGTCGCACTTCAACACCAAGCCAACTTACTAATGGCTCACAATCTTGTGCAGCTAAACATACTTCATCAATCACACACTGCAATACCCTAGCTGATGGCATATTCAACTTTTTCAGTTCGATCACATGTCTAAGTAAATTACGTTGTCGAGCTGATGATAATGTCATCAGCAGTTCAATCGGTAATGACGGTGACTCTGTAGTAATATCAAGCAACAACATATCTTGCTCTGCTAACTCTGCCAATAACTCACTAGCTTCGGCACAATGCTGGGCACTGCGGCTTAAGGTAGTGGCAGCTTGCGGCCAACGTTGCTCAATTATAGGCCAAACATTATGACGTAAATAATTTCTACTCCAACGGGTATCACTATTGCTCGGGTCTTCTATCCAGCTCAGTTCATATTGACGTGCATAAGACAAAATATCTTGTTGAGAAATATCGAGTAAAGGTCGGATTAACTTTAGCTGACCTAATGATGAGCAACGGCCCATGGCAGCCAATCCCTTTGGTCCCGCACCGCGTAACAGTTGTAAAAACAAGGTTTCAGCTTGATCATGCTGATGTTGCGCTGTTAACAATACATCGCTATCGGTTAACAACTCTTGCATCGCTTGGTAACGAGCAGCTCTAGCAGCCGCTTCCATACCTACTTTTTCGATATTAGCTACATCAACAGTTAAGCACTGGAAATCAACATCTAAATCAGCACAGATATCAGCACAATGCTTCGCCCAATCAGCTGATTGTTGTTGTAGACCATGATCAATATAAATTGCGCCGAGATTAGTCAGTTCAGGATGCTGACTTGTTGCCAATATATGCAACAAAACATGCGAGTCGACTCCCCCGCTAAAGGCAAGCCAAACACGTTTACCACTACTTAGTACGGTAACGTCGTTAATTATCTGCTGAGTATTTATCACCTTGAACTATTGAAGCTGCTTAGCCTTCAAATTCACCATAGTTCAATAGACGTTGTTGACGACGAGCAATAAGCTCATCGACAGGTAATGCTTCTAATTCTTTTAAATTAGCTTCAAGTGCATTTTTAACCCGGGTCGTCACTTCATCTACACCACGATGTGCGCCGCCCAGAGGTTCAGAGATCACTTCATCTACCAAACCTAGCTCTTTTAAACGATCTGAGGTAATACCTAAGGTCGCCGCTGCATCAGAGGCCTTTTCTGCACTTTTCCATAAAATAGAAGCACAACCTTCTGGAGAAATAACAGAATAAATACTGTATTCAAGCATCATTAAATGATCTGCCACGCCAACAGCTAAAGCACCACCTGAACCACCTTCACCAATAACGGTGCTGATAATCGGTGTTTTAAGTTGAGCCATTTCAAATAAGTTACGCGCAATGGCTTCACTTTGACCGCGTTCTTCTGCACCAATACCTGGGTAAGCCCCCGGTGTATCAATAAAGGTCACTACTGGCATACCAAAACGTTCTGCCAGCTTCATCACTCGCAATGCTTTTCGATAGCCTTCTGGACGCGGCATACCAAAGTTACGAGCTACTTTTTCTTTAGTATCGCGCCCTTTTTGGTGACCAATCACTACCACTGAACGACCATTTAAACGACCAATACCCGTAACCAGTGCCGCATCATCTGCATAAGCACGATCACCACGTAACTCTTCAAAGTCAGTGATGATGCTATTAATATAATCAAGGGTATAAGGACGCTGTGGATGACGCGCCATTTGTGTGGTCTGCCACGGTGACAACGAAGAAAATATTGTTTTGGTCAACGCTGCACTTTTCTCAGTTAACTTCTGAATTTCCTCAGTGATATTTAAATCGCTATCGTTACTCATGTAACGCAACTCATCAATTTTAGCTTCTAACTCTGCGATGGGTTGTTCATAGTCGAGGAAATTTAATTGCATTGCCGTTACCTTAATTTCAAATAGTCTGGGGATTATACACGTTCAAACTAAAAGACTTAGTTCAAAATCAATTCACTGCCTTCATCGATATCATCTCGTCCACCGCCCATACGAATTTCAAGACTAAGATCGTTTTTAGAATCGGCATTATGCAATGCTTCATCAAGGGTAATTTTACCTTCTTTATATAAAGATAATAATGCTTGGTCAAAGGTGATAGTGCCCTCGTCGGTACTTTCTTTCATGGCATCTTTAATGCCACCAATATTGCCCTGAATTATAAGCTCAGCAATAAAAGGTGAATTAAGCATGACTTCAACAGCAGGTACTCGCATGCCATCACTACTCGGTAATAATCTCTGCGAAACAATGGCCCGTAAATTCAACGATAAATCCATTAACAATTGGCGATGAGCTACTTCTGGGAAGAAGTTCAAAATACGATCCATCGTTTGGTTGGCATTGTTGGAATGCAAGGTCGCGAGACATAAATGGCCGGTTTCAGCATAGGAAATAGCATGCTTCATTGTTTCCATATCACGAATTTCACCAATAAGAATGACATCAGGTGCTTCACGTAAGGCATTTTTTAACGCATTTTCATAACTCAGCGTATCGATACCGACTTCCCGCTGCTGAACAATAGATTTCTCATGAGTATGAATAAATTCTAATGGATCTTCGATAGTTAATATATGTGAACTGGAGTTTCTATTTCGATGGCCAATCATCGCTGCTAACGACGTAGACTTACCTGAACCGGTGGCACCGACCACTAATATCAGTCCCCGTTTTTCCATGATGATGTCACCCAAGACATCAGGTAAATTCATTTCATCAAAGTGAGGAATTTTGGTCTGAATAAAGCGAATAACAATAGAATCTTCGCCACGTTGCCGAAAGATATTGATCCGGAAACGACCGACACCTTTTAAAGGCACGGCAAAGTTCATCTCCATAATGTCTTTAAATTCTTCCGCTTGTTGGTCACTCATTAAGGAGACGGCCATTTCATGGACATCACCTGGCGCTAATTTTTTCTGTCCTACTGGACGAATGACACCTTGAATTTTGATATGTGGCTCAGTACCGGTACAAAAGAATAAATCTGAGGCTTTTTTCTCGGCCATCAATTTCAAATATGGAGTCATATCCATTACACATTCCTCTTTGTTCTTATTTTGACTAACGTTAATCTAATCGTACACGATACACTTCAGCCAAAGAAATCTCTTTTGATTTGGCTCGCATTAAAGCATTATCCGTTAAAGTCACCAGGCCTTGTTGTTTGGCTTGCTTATATATATCACAGGCATCGACATCCGCCTTAATGACCTGCTTAATATCATCGTTCACGCACAATAATTCATAAACAGCCATACGGCCGTCGATGCCGGTTTGATGGCAATGGTCACACCCCACACCATGATAAAAAACCTCGTCACCTTCTAGGTTCAATGCTTGGCGAATCATGATATCAACCGGCTCTATTTCCAAACAATTAGGGCAGTTTTTCTTTACTAATCGTTGCGCCAAAACACCTAATAAACTGCCATTTAATAGATAAGGTTCTATGCCCATTTCTAATAAACGTGTCACAGCCCCTGGCGCATCATTAGTATGGAGGGTACTTAAAACTAAATGTCCTGTTAAAGCACTTTCGACTGCAATATTAGCGGTTTCATGATCACGAATTTCACCAATTAAAATCACATCAGGATCATGACGTAAGATATTGCGTAATGCTCGTGCAAAGGTATAACCAATCGTATGATTAATCTGAATTTGCTGAATACCTTCCATATGATATTCGACCGGATCTTCTACCGTTAAAATATTTACATTTTGTTTTTTAACTTCTGCCAATGCCGCATATAACGTTGTCGATTTACCTGAACCCGTGGGGCCGGTCACTAAAAAAACGCCATGATTTTTATGTAATATATCTTTAAACAGCACCTCGTCATGGTGACTAAAGCCAAGCTCTGATACATCCTTTAAGCCTACTTCAGCATTTAATAACCGTAGGACAACACTTTCCCCCTCGACTGTTGGCATCACAGATATGCGAAGATCGACCACAGAACCATTGGTGCGTACGCAACTACGTCCATCTTGTGGCATTCTTCGCTCAGCGATATTCATGCCACCTAAAATTTTTATTCGACTGACTATCGCTGGTAATAATGCTTTACTAAACGATCGAATAATACTCAAATTGCCATCAACACGGTA
This sequence comes from Methylophaga sp. 41_12_T18, assembly GCA_002163115.1. Taxonomy (GTDB): domain Bacteria; phylum Pseudomonadota; class Gammaproteobacteria; order Nitrosococcales; family Methylophagaceae; genus 41-12-T18. The sequence goes on from MAAI01000045.1 coordinate 22,733, forward strand.
CAGTAACTCAACATTTTTGGCATTGGGTCGCAGGTGAATATCTGAGGCCTGACGTTCTATTGCATCTCTGAGCACCATACTCACGAGCCGTACTATCGGCCTTTCTGAACCTAGCCGTTCAAGTTCATGCATCTCCTCAATCAACGCCTCATTACTGTCCTCCGTAACAGTATCAAAATCATCACTTTGAATGCCGTAATAATGATTGACGGCCCACTGCATATCTTTCAAGGTTGCAACGGCAGCATCAATCGTAAAACCAGTAATGAAACTCAGTGACTGATATACCTCTTGTTGCATAGGTTCGGCCATTGCAACTTGCATATGAGTTTTATTAACACTCAATGGGATAATATTATGACTACGAGCAAAGTCAGCTGGAACAAGTGCTAATACCAGTTCATCAAACTGATGATCACTCAGTTTGATAAAGGGTAGTCCTAAACGCTCAGCTAAAATTCGTTGTGTTTGTTCTTCGGAGAACTCGAGACTATCATCGAGCGGGACGGGAGCAACAGATGTTGTTCGTTTAGCAGCTATCGCAGACACCAAAAATTTGGAGAAGGTATCTTCTTTGCCGTTTGACTCTTCGTACTTCTTCTTTCCGTCGCTGCTCGACATAATGACACCTCATGGTTAGGCGTTGTAAGTCATTGTAACAGCCTCCACCATTGGCAGGGCTTTTAACTCCGTTAATAATGTATCTGTTGGTGTGACTCGCCACCCCTCGCCTAACCGCACCATTGTCCGCGCATTTTGATTAATATAGTCGATTTCTAACGGTGCTAAACCTTCACGAAATGGTGTCAACGTTGATTGCAAAGCTTCTAGCCAGTCATGACCTCCGGCTTCGTTATTTATCTTAATCAATAATGACTTGCCACATATTTCACGTGCTCTAGGCATGTCATACACTGCTTCGGCAGTAGCAGCTAGACCACCCGTAAAGTTATCTTGACCAATTTTTCCTTGGATCACCACTAATTTATCCGGTTGAAGACGTGACTGAAACTGTTCAAATACTTCAGCAAAAACACGAACTTCCAAGCGTGCCGTTTGATCATCCAAAGTGATAAAGGCCATGCGGCCACCTTTTTTTGACTTCATCGTTCGAATGGCAACAATTAAGCCGGCCGTTATAACCGAAATTTCATTACGCTGATAGCCTTTTGATTCAGGCGCATCAAGTTCACTAATTTTTTTAGGTATAAATCGAGCTAATTCTTCAGCATAACGATCAATTGGATGACCACTTAGATACAAACCTAAAGTTTCTTTTTCAGCAATTAATAATTGCTCTTCAGACCAAGGTTCGACCTCTAGCAGTGGTTCATCATCGGTATCTTGATGGTCATTCATCATCAAGCCAAACATATCATTTTGACCACTATCACTATCACGACGATGCTGAACAGCCGCTTTCATAGCTGTGGCAAGACTCGCTTCTAAGCTAGCACGATGGCCACCTAAAGAATCTAGACCTCCGGCTTTGACTAATGAATCCATCACCCGTTTATTGATCTTTTTCATATCAACACGGCGACAAAAATCATACAAGCTGGCAAATTCAACGCCTTGGTGTCGCTCTTCAACAATACCCGTTAATGCCGCCTCACCGACACCTTTGATCGCTCCTAAGCCGTAACGAATGGTTTTGTCATCTTCAACAGTAAATTTAATTTGGCTATGATTAACATCAGGTGGTAATACCGTCAGTTTCATATCTCGACATTCATCGATCAAACCGACGACTTTATCAGTATTATCCATATCGGCAGACAATACCGCCGCCATAAATGCAGCCGGGTAATGCGCTTTCAGCCAGGCAGTTTGATAGGCTACTAAGGCATAAGCAGCTGAATGCGATTTGTTAAAACCATACTCAGCAAACTTTTCCATCAAATCAAAGATTGGGCCCGCTTGCTCTTCTTCAATACCTCGACCTTTGGCACCATCTAAAAACAACTGACGTTGCTTGGCCATTTCTTCCGCTTTTTTCTTACCCATAGCGCGACGCAACATATCCGCGCCACCCAAGCTATAGCCCGCCAATACCTGAGCAATTTGCATTACTTGCTCTTGATAAACAATGACACCATAAGTCGGCTTTAATACCGGTTCGAGATCAGGATGCGGATAATCGACTTTAGCGCGACCATGTTTACGATTAACAAAGTCATCGACCATGCCGGACTGCAATGGACCAGGACGAAATAAAGCTACTAAGGCCACAATATCTTCAAAGGTATCAGGCTGTAATCGCTTGATCAGCTCTTTCATACCTCGTGATTCAAGCTGGAAAACTGCGGTGGTTTCACAACGTTTTAATAAGGCATAACTGGCGGCATCGTCCAAAGGCAAGTTATCAATATTAATCTTGGCCGCCTCATCGGCTGGCAACATCGCTTTAACATTTTTCACCGCCCAATCAATAACGGTTAATGTTTTAAGGCCCAAGAAATCGAATTTAACCAAGCCGACACTTTCAACGTCATCTTTATCATATTGTGAAACTAGGCCTGCGCCATTTTGTTCACAATAAATCGGCGTGTATTCAGTTAATGCTTTCGGCGCAATAACCACACCACCCGCATGTTTACCGACATTTCGGGTCAGGCCTTCTAGCTTTAGCGCCAAATCAATCAACGCTTTGACATCTTCTTCTTTGTCGTATTTTTCTTTTAATAACGGCTCTTGCTCAAGTGCTTTTGTTAGAGTCATTTTTAACTCGAACGGTACCAGCTTGGCTAATTGATCAACCATGCCATAAGGCTGGCCTAATACCCGTCCCACATCACGTAAAACCGCCTTGGCCGCCATGGTACCGTAGGTGATGATCTGCGAAACATGATCACGACCATAATGTTGTGATACGTATTCGATAACACGATCGCGACCTTCCATACAAAAGTCGATATCAAAATCGGGTAACGATACCCGCTCTGGGTTCAAAAACCGCTCAAACAGCAAGTCATATTGTAAAGGATCAATATCGGTGATTTTTAAGGAGTAAGCCACCAAAGAGCCGGCACCAGAACCCCGGCCAGGCCCTACCGGCACATCATTGTTTTTAGCCCATAAGATAAAGTCGGCTACGATTAAAAAATAACCAGGAAAGCCCATTTCATTAATTACATCTAACTCAATCTGTAACCGCGTTTCATACTCTTCACGCCGTAGTTCTAACTCTGCTGCATCAGGAAATAAAACAGGTAACCGTTCCGCTAAGCCTTTAAATGATTCTTCACTAAAAAACTCACCAATCGTCATTCCTTCCGGCACCGGGAAGTCAGGTAAGAAATGTTCGCCTAAGGTCAATTCAACATTACAACGCTTGGCGATTTCAAGGGTATTTTCTATTGCTTCAGGAATATCCTTAAACAACTCAACCATTTCATCAGGGGTACGCAAGTATTGTTGTTCAGAGTAATTACGTGGCCGACGAGGATCATCTAATAAACGTCCCTCATGGATACACACTTTGGCTTCATGTGCTTCAAATTCTTCTGTAGCTAGAAAACGGACATCGTTTGTTGCTACAACCGGCAGCTGATGTTTAATAGCCAAATCAATCGCTAGATTAATGTAGCGTTCTTCATCTTCACGGCCGGTACGTACCAACTCCAAATACAAACGGTCAGGAAACAAGGTTTGCCAATGGTCGACAATACTCGTAACTTCATCGGTTTGATTATTTAATAAGGCCTTGCCCAAAATACCGGTACGGCCACCAGCCAGACAAATTAAACCGTCGGTATGACCATCCAGCCAATCTAGGTCTAACATCGGCACACCTAAGTGTTGGCCTTCAATATAGGCACGCGATAATAAACGCGACATATTCAAATAGCCGGTCATATCCATACATAACAATACAAAACGACTGCTATTCTTAGGATCATTCGGATCGCGTAACCGCAAATCAGCCCCTAAGATAGGTTTGACACCGGCTTGTTGGGCAGCGGTATATAACTTTACTGCAGCGAAAAAATTATGTTGATCAGTAATGGCAATAGCAGGCATTTCAGCACCTACCACCGCTTTAACTAATGGTTTAATTCGAACTAAACCATCAACCAATGAATAATCGGTATGAAGGTGTAAATGGACAAACTTTGCTGACATATAAACTAATTTAACTCACTAACTGTAATTATCACGATGTTTGCCACTTAAGGAAAACGTACAGGGGCAGGCTTAACACCTTTGCCTAAGGTTGCATCCACAATTGCTGCTGCTTGCTGTTGACCTATTGCCATGGCATCCGCTTCTGACATGGCAGGTGAAAAACCGGCACTAGCAGCTGCTGGAGCAGCTGCATCTTGTTTTAAATATAAGGTTTGAGTTGGGTAAGCAAACTCAACTTCTAATTGCTTGGCTAAACGTAAAACATCCAATAAGAAACGGTGGCGTTCACGTAATTCTGTATTCCAATCGGGTGTTTCCCAAAATACATAAACCAAGATATCTAATGATGCGGCATTATATTGATTAAAATAAACTTGGTAATAATCCTTACGCATATACGGATGCAGTTGTACTAAGGCACGTACACCTTCACAAAATGCATCAATCTTTTCTGGTGGCGTATCGTAAGTTAAACCCAACATAGTCTTCATACGACGAAAACGACGCGCGCCCATGTTATCGATGGTTGTCGTGGTTAAAGCCGAGTTTGGCAAAGTAATGAGTGAATTGTAAAAAGTACGAATTCGGGTACTTCTAAAGCCCACCTCTTCAACCGTGCCTTCCACATCACCAATGACCACCCAATCGCCGATATGGAAAGGTCGATCTAATAACACCGTTAAGGAACCAAAGAAGTTACCCAATAAGTCTTTAGCTGCTAAAGCAAAGGCCAAACCACCTAGACCTAGGCCAGCTAATAAACTGGTAACATCAATATTCAAATTGTCAGCAGAGAAGATAACGCCCATCACCACCACAAATACTTTCATGCTCTTGCTGATCATCGGTACCAGCAAATCATCAAATTTGTTCTCTGTTTTATTGGCCTTTCTAATTAAGATGGCATTGAAAATATCAACTAAGCGGAATGCACTCCAAATAGCCGACAAACTCACTAATACTTTCACTGCCACCGACAATATAATCAGTGCAGTATCAGGCAAACCAAACATGCCTAGGCCTAGCCACCAGATAATAGCCATTGCCATCAATCCTAATGGTCTCAATACAGTGGTATCCAACCCCTCAAATGCAGGATGGCGTCGCTGCCAACGAACTACCGAACGTTGTAAAACCCAGGCTAAAAGTTTGTCCGCAGTTGAACCTAATACGATAACAAAAAATACCCCTAGCCATTGCCAGTACTCCAACAAGAAGCCTTGCTTTAATACCTCTGGCATTTGTGAACGTATTTTGATTGATACCGGTAAGGCGATTTGGGGTTCTTTGGCGCCATACTTAGCTGGTTCATCAAGCAAGCCTTCTAAAATCGCTGGTAAGGCCATCATCGTATCTTTACTAAATAACCAACGACCATCATCTTGTTTAACGAGCTCAACATTACCCTGCGAATAATGACCAAAGGTATAAGTATCAGCAGAGGTCTTATTACTAATCGTCGATAGCACTACTTTTTTGCTACGTTCTATCACCGAAGATAATGAATACGCTAATTCGCGGCCCTTGTCATGGCGAATCAACGCCGCAGTATTTGATAAGTCTAAAGTAGCAATAGCCAGGTCAAGCTTTTGACTCTGTCCTCCGGCAACGGCTTCCATCGCCGTAACAAAGGTTCGCATGGTAGCGCGGGGACTTTTTAATGATGCTGGCGCTTGTTGTACAACAACATTAACCGTTGCCGCCTGCTGTTCAGCATTAACAACAGTCGTTCCAAGTAACAGGCTAACCGTAAGCAAGCAAACTTGTACTATCATCTTCATACTAAATCTAACTCCAATTCTGGATCAGGTGCATAACTTAATACTGTTTTCGCAGCGGCCTTCCATTGTTCACTGGCCAATAATTCATCACGCTTCATACCATGGCGGCCATGTAAGCGAATTAAACGCATATGACGCACAGGATCATTATCTATTTTCAAGCCATCAATTACTTGGATAACGCTGTCAGGTTGATTACAAACTAAAACCATATCGCAACCTGCTGACAATGCAGCTTCAGCCCTAGCAAGACTATCTCCGATCACAGCAGCACCTTCCATGCTTAAATCATCACTCAGCACGGCTCCCTGAAAGCCAAAACGGTCGCGTAAAATTTCTTTAATCCAGAACGGTGAAAAGCCTGCCGGTAACATATCACTTTTCTCATAAACAATATGAGCAGGCATGATACCGGCAAGGCCTGAATTGCACAGTTGTCTAAATGGCAACATATCGGCTTGCAGCATATCTTCAAAATGTCGGCTATCCACTGGTAAGCCTAAGTGTGAATCAACTTCAACGGCACCATGACCGGGAAAGTGTTTACCCACTGCAGGCATCCACGCTTGTTTCATACCTTGAATATAGGCTCGTGCCATTGCAGTCACCGCTTCAGGATCGCGATGAAAAGAACGATCGCCGATGACTTCACTGACACCATAATCGAGATCTAATACCGGAGCAAAACTAAAGTCCACACCGACAGCACGTAGTTCAGCCGCCATTAACCAGCCGGTTGTTTCTGCTGTTATTAGGGTTTGCTGTGGGTGCTGCATATATTGCTTACCCAAAGCACCAATAGGAGGTAATCGAGTAAAGCCTTTTCTAAATCGCTGTACCCTGCCGCCTTCATGATCTACCGATATAAGTAAATGTGGATCACGTAAAGCACGGATACTTTTCGTCAGAGCTTCAATTTGTGCGGGAGACTGGTAATTACGACTGAATAAAATGACGCCGCCGACCAAAGGGTGCTGCAAAATTTCACGCTCTTGTTGATCGAGCTCCACACCTTTTATATCGACCATTAACGGGCCTAATGTCATACATCATCACCTTATTCATGAATTAAGACTTTTGTACCCCGTTCGACCAACTCAAACAGCGCCAAAAGATCCTTATTATGCATACGTATACATCCATGAGACAAAGGCATACCCATTGGTAAGTCATCTGGGCAACCATGAATGTAAATATAGCGCTGCATTGTATCAACATTTGCCAATCGGTTTCTGCCAACCTCAAGCCCACTGAGCCATAAAATTCGAGTTAGAATCCAATCTCGACTAGGAAACTCACGTCCAAGTGCGTCACTGTAGATTTCTCCAGTTGGTCTTCTACCAACAAGAACACTATTTTCTGGCAAGCCATCACCAATTAATGCTCGTATTTGGTGCATTCCTCTTGGCGTGCAACCACTATTTTTTTGCTCACCGACACCATTTAATGCCGTTGAAACTGGTGCTTCAAAGATCACTTTTTGTTCGTGAATAAGGCAACAATATTGTTCAATAATAGAAATATCTAACATCAACATAAGGCTAACAATTCTTCATATTATTTTTAATAAAAATAGCTAAGTCAGTGAATTAAAAGGAGCGATTTCATTATCAACTAATCTAACTGTAAATAGCAAAACCAAAATAGCCAACCGAGTTAAAAAATGTATTTACAGTCACAAAAAAATCATCAATAATCAGTCAATTATTGACCACATAACAGAAGGAACTAGACTGTGGAAAAGGAAAAATATTCGAGCCACCTCGCCAAATTTAAAGTCCTCCATCAAAAACAAAATGAAGAAATAAAATTGTTTGCAGACGGCTATATTGGCTCAGCCTTAGGCACTGGTAATGAACAGCAGTACAACGGCACTCTCATCATTACTGATCGTCGCGTTGCTTTTTTTCATATTGGTGAATTTGGCGATATTTTTAAAACAGTGCCACTTAATACCATCACTGACATTAAACGCAAATCCTTCTTAGGTCACCGCACCATTCAAATTTCCACCGCCAATAACTCACTGACCTTTAAAACATTCAGTAAAGACTGCGCTATGTCTATATACACTTGGTTACAAGGTCAATTATTCAGTCCGGTCAGCAACGCGGCGAGATAATATCTACAGCATCATTCATTTAGGTGTAATGGAACGCTTAATGTCTTCCACTTCTATTTGTTTGACCGATGCCAGCTGCTGCATCAACTCAGTTGCTTCTTCCTGCATCTGGCCGAACAGTTTGGCGACTTTGTCATCAAATGTGGGTTGCTTTTTAATTTCCATTGCCACCAGCATTAATTGATTGAGTAAGTTATTAATTACATGTTGCGAACTTTGGATCGAAGCGATGTAAATGGCTTCTTTTTCCTTACTAATACTGTGCCGTAATTCTTGCTCTAAACTTTCCAACTTTTTAAGCAGCCCATATAAATACCAAGAAACAACCGAAGTAATCAGAATAGTTGCGACGACGGTGATCACAATTTGATACTGCTGAATAGGTTCTCCCATCAACAGGTGAGCGACAGACACAATGCACAAGGCAGCAACCAAAGTAATTATCGTTGTTACTACAACTAGGGTGATGCGGCTAAACTTCTTCATCAATAGATTCATGTCAGCTCACCTTCTCTATACAAAGTCTTCAGTTTTTTCTATTCGCTATTTTGTATTCTCTGTAATAATTCAATCGAGGCTTCCACCTCAACTTTCCTAATGGCGACACTTTCAATATTACAACCAATTGGTATATTACGTTCATCAGCAAAGGTTTTTAATTCACGCCAGTTTTGCTCCGATATATCCACTGATTTTTGCAAAATATCATTAGTATGAACCAGCTCATTTTCTAACCAACGTGGAATACTAATACCCAACCATTTCATAAACTCTAAGGTTTTTACTGAACCACAGGGCGTTAAAGTAAATAAGATAGGTACTAGGGGAATATTATGTTCGCGACCATAATAATAGTAATCTGATAGGAAGTTCTTCGATGCTTCCACATCATAAACACCTTGCGAAACGAAAAACTGACAACCTTGTTTAATTTTATTAAACACTCGCAAGTGCTCATCACCTTTGACTTGATGGCGCTCAGGAATCGTCACCCCGCCTAATGGTAAAGCAGCATTGACTTGTTGTTTAAGCTGATATGCTTCACTCATCGACAAACTAACTGACTGAGCTTTTGATGCAGCCCCAACAAATACCGTTAAGTCGTCCTCTTGGCTCAGTTCATCTATAAACTGACTTAATTCACTTTTGCTATATTTACCTACTGAACGATAGATTATTTTGGGAATATCTAGTGCCGACAAATAATCTCGACTATAAGCAAGCGAGTCTAACGTTTCCATAAAAGGAAATGGCCGCTGCTCAGAGGTTCGCGTTTTTTCATCTTGAATATCGTAGAGGATCAAACCATCAATATCTAAACCTTGTAAGCGTTCAACCTGACGGGCAGCTATTTCTTTAACTTTTTCCTCATCACTGCTTTTTTTAGGCGGTGTAATGCCATATACAACAATGCCACTTTCTCTATTTTTTATTTTTTGGGCCAGCATAGTAACTCTATAAATCCAAATCTTTGATACTACTAATTATAGGTTATTACGTGACATAGGTTAAATTCACCACCAATGTTCAAACTGAATGCCAACACTAAAGCCATTTCGATCTTCAGCATAGGGCGCATCATCTGGACTATTCCCTACTAATCCTTCAAAATCTTCACTCCAATAAGCTTGGGTGGCAAATAGCCTTAAAACAGGTCGAGAGTAGTAACCGCGGCTTTTACTCAACTGTAAAGCTGCCGTCACCTTGGTTAATTGGCCATTCACATCTAATGCTTCGTTATCGACATAATCCACACCTGCTTCGATGGCGATGTTCACATGATCAGTCAAATAGACAATAGGACGTATGCCTGTACTCAACCAATGTAATTTAGAGTTGCTGCCGTTCCCATGTTCTTCTGCACGAATAACCGTGCCCCAGCCAACAGAATAAGCATCACTATCATAGACAAGGCTATTATTTATTTCCCAATAGTGAGCATCATCAAGATCGTAACCTTGGTCTTCTCTGATAGGGTTTGCAGTACCGTATTGGCGAAAGGCTGCGCCTTGTCGATATAGCAGTACTGCGGTATTAGTTATCTCTTCAGTCAGCTGGCTATCAACCCAAAGACCTAGGCCAAAACCATCTTTATCTTTACTGATTATCGTACTACCATCAATAGTTAACGGATCACCACCATCTCGGCTGACATATTCGGCGAATAAATTCAGCTTATGATCTTTTGTCAGCTCAATATCTAATAGCCTGGCATCAACGGCATAACTTTTAATGTGACTTACCAAACTATCGTCATCGTCTTCCATGTGAAAGGCTGCTAGTTTTAGCTCACCCATCTTTGTGGCCAATTCAATACCCGCCCCAAATTTTGCATTCAAACCATTATCCAACCAGAAGTAATCATTTAGATGAATATCTTTTCTCTCGTAATACATACGACCAAACCAGACATTTAAATCAGAACGCAACACCTTTTCTAAGTTGACATAGGCCTGTAATACCTGTGGATCACGATAAAACTCTTTCTCATCACCAAATGATTGATAGTCAGACACGAAATAAAGCGCTTCAATTTTTTTGCCCGTCGATCTATCTAGAGGATAAGTAAAGCGAAGCCCTGCCTCTAACCCAATATTTGATTCATTACCTAAGCGGTAAGCTGCAGGAGCCCCAGGCGCTTGAAAGCGAGCTTGAGTATCACCACTACTACTCATACCAGTACCGATACGGGTATAACCAATAAAATCAAAATAGTTGAGGAAGTCATCGCTGTTAGGATTAGTCTCATCAGCGTAATTAATGCCGACAAAACACAAGAAAAATATTAAGCAATAAAACCGACAATGGTTGTTGTTCATGTTCTACTCCCAATTAAACAGCTAATGTGGAGTGATGAAGATCAGAAAATATGAACTTAACGTCAGCTACATAAAGACGTTAATTTAAAGAGAAGAGCTTGTCTTCGAAAGAACAGAAAATAATATATTGAATTGCAGTAATAGATGAATAGAAACCATAGCTTATACCCATTAAAAACAAGGTTTATCGTTTAAAATGATACGCCTATTGCTGTTAAAAACAACTGTGGCTGCTGTTAAACCTTACTTAACCATGTGGTGATAACGTGTTCAGATAACATGCCTATTTTTTTCGTTTTTTGATTATCGCCATCCACTAGAATAGTAAACGGTAACTCGCCACGCCAACGCGGGCTGACTTCAAAATACAAAGTCTCAGCATGCGGCTCTGCAAACACCCAAGCTTGAGTATCTTGTAAACCAAATGAAGCCATTTTGTTGCGAATGAAATTCACATCAAGAAAAGGGTCGGTTGCCACCGTGATTAGTTTGGCCTCTGGGTGACTCTTTACTAATGAACCCAATAACTCCAACTCTTTCATGCAATAAGCACAATCTTGTGACCAAAACATCAACAGGTAAGGTTGGTTTTTATTTTGCTTTAGTATGTTGTTATATGAACCTTTAACAAAGTCATTAACCACTTGTTGGCTATTCGTCGTCGGCGACTCGTTGCAACCGACAATAAAACATAATGCAATAACAAGCAGTGCAACTTTGCCTTTAAACTGATTAAGAATCATGGCTAATCAACTTTGTTTGTAACTCTTGCACATTGTCAGCATTGGTTTGTGTCCATACCACTACGAATGCATCATCGACAGCAACAACACGAGGATGAGAAGCACGTATACCTAGCGTAGAAAGTTGCTGTTGTTCAGTCCAAGTTTGACCTTGATCATAAGAAGTTGCATAAACCACTTCAAAGCCCGTTGCCGTTATTTGATCCCAAGTTGCTAATAACTGGCCACCAGCAGCAACGGCTAAGTCACTATGTACAGCGGTATCGCTGCCTAATTGAACGGGGGTATTCCAGTGTTGGCCTTGATCAGCAGAATTCAAATAATGAACACCCGCTTTAGACTCTTCACCGGTAGTTACCGTGGCGTGAAATAACTGACGTGATTCATCAAAAGCCAAACTACCGCCAATATGAGGACAGCCTTGGAAGTCCCAGTTGAAAGCACCGACCGTACTTAATCGCTGCCATTCATCCTGCTTATTAACTTGGCCAATCGCCATATCAGAAGGTAACTTATCTCGATATAGCACATAAAGCTGTCCTTGCTCATCAAATCGAGCTGTATTCCAGCAACAGGCACAGGTTTGACGATCTAGGGTTTTATTTTCTAACCAGGTTTGGCCACCATCACTACTGCTGGTATAACGTAAGCCTTGTGAACCTTTGCCTATTTGCTCACGACTGTCTAACCAAACCAGACTAATTTTCTCGTCATTGCCATCCATAGCAAAAAAGCCATGAGGCCCCTCCCAGTCCGCTGGCATTGTTGCCGCTTGCCAACTTTGACCTGCATCACTAGAACGAACACTCATCATCGGCCCAGCATTATGAGGCGCACCATCAACACGACTCATCCACACAGCAACAATGTTATCTTCTTGAACAGCAAGACGTGCATCATTACCACGATGAAACTTGGCACTTATATCTAAGTCTGCCGTTGTATTCACGGCCTCAGACCACGTTTGACCTTGATCGGTTGAAGTTTGATACCATACGCTATGTTGGCCTTGTTCATTTTTACCTAATAAAAGATGGAGTGTGCCGTTATGCTCTTTGATGTCCACACTGACCACACCAGTCGTTTGATGACGACGTGAGGCAGGTTTTTTGTCAGCGGTTTCAGCTGTTACTGCCGCTTTATTTGAACAGCCATATTGGATGTAACTAAATAGCCCTACACTCAATACAACAACTGCTAGAGCAACGATTAATTTCTGTTTATTCACACTTCACCTAAAATTAGAGGCTTACATTAAAGTTTGTAGTCAAAACCTACGAATGCTTGTCTTGGTGCACCTGGAGTATAACGTTCGCTTCCATAGCTGATCGTAGCGCTCTCCGCATACAGTTCATCAGTAATATTATTAATACGAGCATGTAATGATAACTGCTTAGTCACGTCATAACGTACTTTGATATTACCGACGTCATAGCCATCGTATTTCTTAGTATTATCATCATCCATCCAAGATGAACCTACATGTTCCCACTCAACCATAGCTGTTAAGCCCATCACCGCTTTTGGTGAGTAGATTAAACGTACATTTGCTACATCATTAGGTGCTTGTGATTGTTCGTTATCACCAAAATCATCATCGTCTTTAAACTCATGTTTAGAGTAACTAAAAGCAACTTTTGATGTTAATTCATCCGTCAGTTTTGATGCTAGAGATAGCTCAATACCTTTATGTGTCGTTTCGTTACCATTTACGTAATAACGATCACCAGCACCATTTTCTCTACGAACGATAGTGTCATCAATCACTAAGTAATAAATAGCACCAGAAAACTCATGGCGGTCAGACTGCCATTTATAACCAATTTCAAAGGTATCCGTAATCTCCTCATCCAATGAAAAGTCGATATTATTAGTTCTTAAACTATATAAACGACTTGCTTGTGGAATACGGAAACCGTTTGCATAACGTGCATACATCGTCTGTGTTGCTGACATTTGATAAGCCAAGTCTAGTTTAGGACTTAAGTGATTAAACGTCGGATCGTTATCTGAACTGGCACGTGAATAACTGGATGCTGCATACTGGCCATCAGCTAAGTTGTTGGTATATTCAAAGCTGTTGATGTCGTAACGTAAACCAGCACCTAACTTAAATTTATCACTCAGTTGAATCTCTACGCGTGAATACGGTGCAAAGGCACGGTAATTTACGTCATAGTCATAAATTGTTCCTGCTGCAACAGCAGAACCAAAGCCACTAGGAACAAAATCAAACAACTGCGTATATTCTCGACTCGAACGAGTAAATTCAAAATCAACACCAGAAATATTACGTACTCGACCAAAATCCATATTGGCTTTTAATAATAAACCTACCGTATTTTCTTCACTGTCATTCTGGGGTAAGTTATTTTCCCAAGTTGCAATATAGCGATTACGGTTACTACGTATATAAGCAATGGAGTTCAGTTCAATGTTGTCAGTCAAGACATGGTTCCATTCCATGTTGAAGCGTGCAAAATCAAATTTTCTTTCAATATCGATGCCACTGGCTATCGCATCCTCAACATTACCAACAGATTCAGTATCATGTTTAAACGCATCTTCACCAATCAATGAACCAGCCATTTCTGCCACGGTCTTATTTACAGTAAGGCCTAATTTAATAGTGTTGTCGTCATTAATATCATTAACGTATTTCACTGCAAACTCTTGCCTGTCATATTCGGTGTGGTCACGCCAGCCATCACTTTCAGCATGAGAAATAGTTGTCGATACATTTGAATGATCGTTAATTTCAACACCACCAGTGACACCATAACGTCGAAAACCATCACTGCCTGTTTCTGCTGAAGCCTTAAAACCTTCATCTTCGAATGCTGGCACTGACAAAACATTAATTGTGGCAGCAACCGCATCAGAGCCATAAAGTGCTGTACCGGCACCTTTCATCACCTCTACAGAACCAGCTGAACTGAAGTTGGTATAAGCGAGACCGTTATGGTTGAAGAAGCCTGATGATTGCACCGGAATACTATCTTGTAAGAATAGGTAATAAGGTCCAGTATTTGATGGCAAACGTATACTAGTCATATGGCCAATAGAGGAACCCGTTTGTGTGATTCGCACACCTGAAATAGAGTTTAATAACTCTTTTTGTGTGGCTGCATTATCAAGTTTGATTTCATCACTTTTCTTATAACCAATGCTGACTGGTTGTTCTAATGCAGACTGACTTGAGCGTGTTGCTGTAACCGTCATACCATCCAAAGTAGTATGTTCAGCAAAGGCACTTCCTGCCACTGCTAACAATACAACCCCAGAACAAGCGGGACTAAATCTAGACTTCATCAATGTCTCTCCTAACTGCATTAGAATCAAAAAAGATATGCAATATACGGATTAAAAAACAAAGTTAAAGTGAAATTTTCAGTCGTTAAAATATTTCAGTTTTATGACCTGCTTCAACTTTCAATTGTGGGATATGACTTATTTTTTTGCTCAAATATCGCCATTTTCTCAATACTGAAAAAAGTGATGATTTTAAGTTGCGCAAAAATAATAGGCTTTAAGTGTTCACTTTTTAGCTAATAAATAACGACCTTCGATCGGTATATAACTAGACGCTGAAGTAATTAATGAGCGGGCAGTTAAGGCTTTAACGCCATAAACTTCGACAGCAATATCGTTCTTAGTCCTCACTCTATCCACCAATAAATCAAAATCGCCATCCCCAGTTGCCATCACAACGACATCTGCTTGTGGGCCATAATCCATCACATCAATTGCAATACCGACATCCCAATCACCTTTGGCAGAACCATCGTTGCGTTGTATATAAGGTTTCAACTTCACTTCAAACCCTATCGCTCGAAGTATATTTTGGAACTGGCGCTGTTTCTCGTCACCACGATCAATGGCATATGCAACAGCCTTAGTCACCTCTCGGCCTTTTGTCGCTTGCTGCCAAAAATAATTAAAATCAAAACCACAATTAAATGTGTGACGAGTGGTGTAATAAATATTTTGTACATCAACAAAGATGGCTACTTTTTCCATGTTTTATCAATCATTTTTGTCTAATTAAAAGCTGACAAATAATACCCTAAATCACATCATTATTTGTTTACTTCACTAGCAAACCAAACTGTTTGATATCCCTCACAATCTGTGCGTATAATCAGCGTTCTTAATTTACTAAGGATAGTAAGTGCATAAACAGTTGAAATACTTGTTTATCTTAGGATATATATTTTTCAGTCCTGGTGCTTTGGCACACGCATTGATCATCAATCCCCATACCCCCACAGCAGAACTTTCACGTAATAGTATTAGAGCCATCTTTGCGATGCGTACGCCTCAGTGGTCTGACGGCACCCCCGTCCATGTTTTTGTATTAGCTGATAATCACCCTCTTCATACTTCTTTCTGCAAAGAATCACTTGGCATGTTTCCTTATCAACTTCGGCGAATTTGGGATAGACAAGTTTTTTCTGGTACCGGCATTGCACCCACAACAGTGAAATCAATTGCAGAAATGCGTGAACGTGTTGCAAGTACAACTGGCGCGATTGGTTATATTCAACCAGACCAAGTCAATGCGTCTGTTATTCAAATAAGTGAAGGTTTCTAATGCGCCTTATACCTCTATTTCTTCTGTCTTTATTACCGGCCTATGCAGCTGCTGATAATTCATGGCAAGATAAATTGCAGATCCATGGCTTTGCATCACAAGCTTTTGTTCATACTAGTGACAATGATTTTTTTGGTGATAGTGACTCAGGAAGTTTTGATTTTACCGAGTTAGGTATTAATGCCAGCTATCAATTACTGCCAAAAATACGCTTATCTAGCCAAGTCATCTCACGACGTGCTGGAGAGCTTTATAACGGTTCACCTTGGCTAGATTATGCATTTGTCGATTTTAATTTCATCTCTACACCCAACCATCAATTCGGAAGTTATCTAGGTCGAATCAAAAACCCGGTCGGCCTCTATAATGAAACGCGTGATGTTGCTCATACACGACAAGGCGTTTTTGCTTCGCAAGCGATTTATTTTGATAAAGTGCGTAACTTAGTAATGGCCGCTGATGGAATTCATCTCTATAGCAACCATTTTATGGACAATGGCAACCTGTTATTACAAGTCGGTGCCGGTTACCCTCTTCCCGATAAAAATGTTGAATATACTTTTATGGGCCAAAATTGGGACGGCAAACTCAAAGGCGAAGATTTAGGTATCTTTGCTAAGGTTGTCTATGAACATAATGGTGGACGCTGGATATACTCATTTACCACCGCTAGCATATCGCTGGACTTCGATTCTGGCGCTGCTGATCGTATTCCTTTTCCTACCGGCCCAGGATTGACGTCTGGCGAGCTTCATATTGACTACTCAGTTTTATCGGCTCAATACAATGGAGAAAAATGGCAATTCACCACTGAAGCGACTATAGAGCATGTCGATTTTGACGGCATAAGCCCTCTTTTTGAATCGCTAGGCGGTGATGCTGTTGGTTTTTATGGCCAAGTCGATTACAAATTCACTCCACAATGGCAAGCATTTGTACGTTATGAAGAGTTTCATTTAGACAAACATGATTGGAATGGCAGTAAAAGAGCTAGAGAAAGTGCTGCAACTAGCCAATATTTATCCGGCTTTGGTATTCAACAAGCAGCAATACCTGCATATAATAATTATATAAAAACAGTCGTTGTTGGTGGTCATTGGGATATTAAACCCTCGCTACGACTCAGAACTGAATATCATATTTCCGAAGGAACCGCGACCCTATCACCTCGAGAAAATAATGCTTCAACCAGTGAAAAATACTGGAATATGTTTGCAGTTTCTTTATCGTATCGATTTTAAGCTCACTGATGAATAATAAATCATTTCTCAGTATTAAATGGAAAGCGGCCATTTTTTTTGGTGGCCTACTGCTCATCTTCAATGCCAGTTTTCCAGCTTTGGTTTATTGGAATTTAAATAATCAGTTTGATTTTTCACGGTCACAAATACAGCAACAATACCAACAGCAACTGTTTGGTCAGATAACGGATAATAGCTTACAGTTACAGCGCTTAGCTCAAGTCACCCTGATACCAGAACCTAATGCGCCGCTACCATTATTCTCCAGCCATATTGTTAATCTAATAGAAAAGCATAATATTGAACTGCAACTCGATTGGAATGTATCACAAGCACAATACTTTAATGCTTCATCACAAAAACAAGGTGGTTGGGGTACTGATATTCCACTGGCGATTAAAAACCTTATTCCAACAGTCATCAGCAAGGAGCAACCACTAAGCACTATCAACTGCAGTCATGAATGTAAGCAATATAATCTGATTCCGGTACTGTCACAGGGAAAAGCTCAAGGTGTCTTACTGCTCAGTTCATCAATGAGCAATATTGTTGTCTCTTTTTATAATGAAACACATGCTGATCTTGCCATTTTATCTAATGATGCCAATGATCATTCCAGTGATAATCATCACTTAAACTCATGGAATAAATACATCAGCGCCGTATCTTCACAAGATAAAAATTTACCGTATTTACATTCCATCATGAAAAAACAAACATTGGCAGACATCATGGCTAATGGTGAAATCGTTCGTGATAAGCAATTGCCTTCAGAGTTTAACTTTGTCACTTTCGATAAAGATAGCGACGTATTATTTATTATCATTGATGACATCGCACTACAGCGACAAGAAATCAAGCAAATAACTTACCGCAGTATTGTTATCTCTATGTTGAGTGTAATCATTCTTGGCAGCGGAATATTTTATTACCTTTCTGCGCCATTAACACGGCTATCGAATGTTTCTCGAGCCTTGCCTCTACTCGCCTCACAACAGTTTAATACTGTCCGCTCTATTGTTCCAGCTGAAAACACTACCAAGAATTTAGATGAACTCGATGTCTTAGAACACTCAACCTATGACTTATCGACACAACTCGAAAGCCTGCAATTAGCAGTAAAAGATCGAACTAAAGTAATAAATCAACGTAGTTCAGAATTGCAACAAGAACGTGACTTTATAAAAAGCCTCATTGATACTGCACAAGTCATCATCTTAACCTTAGATAATGACTACAACATCAGCTCATTTAATAAGTTTGCCGAGTCCAGTACCGGCTATTCTCAAGACGAAGTTCTGCATCAGCCCCTGTCCAAATTTATTACCAGTGATGATTGGGAAAGTATGGAGTACAACTTAACAACCCTACAAGCAGATAGCCCCTTACATGGTCAAATACAGTTGGACTTTCTTCATGCTAATGGTAGTTTCCATACTATCTCATGGTTACATTCGAAATTTGCAACACCACTGACTGACACCGTGATTTTGTCTGTAGGCTTGGATATCACCGAGCAAAAACGCAATGAACAACAAATTTTATGGATGGCTGAACATGATGCTTTAACCGGCTTATATAACCGAACCAAGTTCACCAACGAATTTACTACTATTTTGCAACAAGCATCAGAGTCGAATCAATCCGGTACATTATTGTTTTTAGACTTAGATCAATTTCAAGATATCAATGTCAGTTGTGGCCATGAAATAGGCGATCAATTACTTAAAAAAATTGCGAACGGTCTAACTGAGGTTGCCTCAGACTCCAATTTCGTTTCTCGTTTAGGTGGGGATGAGTTTGCCATTATCTGTCCACAATCAAGCTCTAATGAAGCGATTCAGCTAGCTGAAACCATTGCCCAACAGTTAGCTAAAATCGAAACTATCGTCAATAATGTACGTTATAAAATCACGTCCAGCCTAGGTATTATTGAGTTTCCTTTAGGAAACCTCACTGTTAACGAACTAATTATCAATGCTGACTTAGCGATGTATAAAGCGAAAGGTAAAGGCAAAAATACTTGGCATCAATTTAGCCTAAATGATGAAGCACGGTTAGAGCTTGAACAACGTGTATTGTGGAAACAAAAAATTGAATATGCACTCGAACACAAGCAATTCATTTTTGTTTATCAACCTATTATGGATATCCGCACTCGCACTGTTAGTCACTATGAGATGTTAATTCGAATGCGTGATGATGACGGCACTATTCATCCGCCAGCCACCTTTATTCAAGTGGCAGAACAAACGGGCTTAATTCACGATATTGATCATTATGTTCTACAACAAGGTATAGAGAAAATTGTTGAACTAGACCAACAAGATCAAGGGATCTCCTTATCAATTAACTTATCAGGTCATGCGATAGGTGACCCCTTCTTATTGCCACTGTTAAAACGTTTATTAGCCACTCATAATGCAAATCCTGAGCATTTAATCTTTGAGCTCACCGAGACTGCTGCCGTGGTAGATATTAGCCAAGCAAGGCACTTAATGACTCAGCTTAATGACTTAGGTTGCCGCTTCTCTCTCGATGACTTTGGTACTGGCTTTGCGTCATTTCGTTATATGCGAGAACTGCCCGTCGATATCGTTAAAATTGATGGTTCTTTCATTAGTAACTTAGCGACCAACCCTGACGACCAATTATTTGTTAAAGCGCTTACCGATGTTGCGAAGGGCATGGGCAAAAAAACCGTCGCAGAATTCGTCGAAAACCGCGAAACATTAAGCTTATTACTCACCTTTGGTGTGGATTATGCTCAAGGCTATTACATCGGTAAACCAGAAGCTGAATTTTTAACTGCCCCCCCCCAATTAGATTAAGCTGAATATAGTGTCTTGCCTGTTCTAATTTTGCAGTTTCCGTGTTCAGTATTACTAAGAAGCGACCCTTTTCTGCTTATTATTTTGTAATCTCAACAGCACTTTAATATCCATATAGTTATCTAATAGGCTTTATTTAGCATGACATTTGTCATCCTTTTCAGCTGATTAATTTACAAAACCAATCGCTATTAACCTCTTCTAAAACAAAGGAATTAAGTACATTTACACCCATCCATGTAACGGTGTGTAATAAACGTAATATTTAGCCTAATAACATGTTAAGCTGCCTGCTGTTTTTTTAGTGATGTTATGTACTTCTAGCTCACGCCCATCAGCATTCGAGATCTACATGGACAACACCTGCTTAGGATTAAGCTCAGCAATAAATAAGTTTTGGCATGCCTTATTCATTAGTTTTACCAGCTTGTTATTTTTTTCCAGTTCTGCACTAGCAGACCACTGGCATTCCAATGCCTACATTGCCGATAGTTTTATCAAAATTGCCCTGCCCGACAATGCTCTAAATAAAGTGAGTGGCATAAAAAAATGGCAACAACCCATTTATTATAAAATTCAGCATAATATTGCTGATCAAGCGTTGCATGAGCGGTTAGTAGCGCTACACTTTTCTCAGCTCACTGCTATTACAGGCCTCAAGATCCAGGCAGCAGATTCACGCCATCCCGCTAATCTAACCGTGGTGTTAACATCAGAGCAACACTACCAACGTGATATTGGCCACTATTTTCAATTAAGCAACAACGCAACGATTACTAACTTAGCGCGTCAATTAGGTGCAGCTACATTATTTACCCGCCAAAACGGCAGTATTCAACAAGCAGCCGTGGTCATTCCAACTGATCGTGCCCGAGCAGAAGCTAAACTGCTATCAAGTCTGTCTGAAATGCTCACTCAAGTAGTAGGCCTTTCCTATCGTTCTCTAGAAGTATCACCATCCATTCTTAACAAAATCTCTCATAACGATTTTTTATCTGGCTTGGATTATTTATTGTTAAAGCTTTTATATGACAAGAGAGTGAAATCAGGTATTTCAGCACAGCAAGCGAAAAAAATTGTTGATGACATTATTATTGAAACTGATTTCCAACAATATATCCAACAAGCGGATCTAACCGTCAAACAGCAAGGTTTATATCCTCTGCTTAACTAAATAAAGTTTAAATATAGCTGCTAAAGCGTTTATTTCCACCGTAATACTTGCAAGGGAAAATAGACCAAAATAAGCAAAAATAGTGCTGCAGCAGATAACCATGGAGATAGGTCATAATTGACTAATTGTTGGCGGGGCTTAGCCGTATTTGCTAAGGCTTTAATCAGTGTCTTTGCTCTTTCTGGCGAAGTGACATAATCAAAACCAACCATATCAGCCAACGTTTCTAAGTGAGACTGCTTTTGTGATGATAAATGCTCAGTACGTGGCCGTTGATCAAGGTCTGCTCGGCCAGATAAATAGACATCACGATGCAATACTTCATTCACGCCCCAAAAACCAATTGAGTTACCTTTCTCATCTCGTTTTGGAATCGGCAGTAAATCTTCACCACCAACACCAACAAACACCCCGGTTACCTTGCCAAGATCACCTCGAAACTTTGGAAATAACGTGTCATGGATCGGTGGAGACTCATGACCATCGGTTAAAAACACAATGCTCGGTTCAGGCTTAATTAAATCGACAGCTTTAATTGCTGTAAATACCGCTTTTGATACTTCACTGGACTGTGCCCAAGCCATGGTGCCATCTACTTTGGACAACATTTGGCTAATATCATGATAGTTGTCGCAAACTTCTACTGGGTTCATCAATACTAAGCTACGACTCTCACTAAATACGGCCAAGCCGGCGTGATTACCACAAGGTAAAGCAGCTAAGGTCTCCCGCGTATAATGCTTTGCCCATTCAATTCGAGTGACTACTTGCTCATCAATTGTTGCATCAGCAACATTCATACTTTGGGTGATATCGACTACAAACAAGATATCCATCACCTTAATATTACGTTCTATTTTCGGCAACAATAACGCCGCTAGCAGCAATAACAAGACGATAATCATCGTCAGTGCTGATAGTATCATTCTGCTTTGATGAGAAAGACTCATGGCAAGTCAACCCTAAAGCCAACCGACTCAATTGATTTTTGGCTATCAATGATCGGCTTCTCAAACAGGCCATCGCCTTCAGGAATTTCAGGAACGACACTCAAAGCGAGTTCTAAATTGTAGCGAATATCCCAGGCATTCGGAGTCAATAATAAAGCACTGCGATAATCTTGCTTACTTAACTCAATTAGAGGGATTTTTTTAGGGTCATCTGTTTGTAAACTTTGTGCTTGGCGAAAGTTACTATTGGCCCGATTAAAATGTGCAGATGCTTTTAATACTGCATCTTTGTTGGTGATGACTCTGGTCAACAGGCCTAATGCTCGTTGAGCGTCGCCTTGCTCATCCGCATAAAATGCATGTGCGAACTCAACATAACTATTATCTGGTAGCTCATCACTGCTATTAGCATCAACAATAAAGTCATTTAACTTGTTCACCTGCCATAACTCAATACCTGTTTGAGCTGCCAACAGTAGTGTTAACGCGACCACAACTAATAAAGTGCTATGTATCCAATACAATGTTTTATTCATGTGCTTTTCTCACTCCCCAAGCAGAATATACTTGAGCAAACGTTAATGCCAACATTGCCAAAAAGGCAATAATATAAAAAGGCTGATGTTTCGATACTCTAGGTAAGGTTTGTTCCACAATCAGCGTTTGATATTGCTGCTGATTAATCTCATCTATCGCTTCAGCAAACGTCTTTAATGACCGTGCTTCAAACGCTTGGTAAGGAATACCTGTTGAATTAAAAAAGTCATGTAATTTTCGCTCTGGTAAATCTTCCCATAAATAGCTATCGCTATCCGATGCATCGAGAGTCACACCGACCATTGAGCTCATATAAATCCAATTAATGCTGATCTTCATCCGTTTATACAAACTGGCAATTTTCTTCTCTTCTTCTTCCGTTAATATTTGGCCACCATCTGAAACCAGTAATACGATTCGCGAACCACGATAAGGTTGGTCCTCAAACATTTCAGCAGCTTTAATTAAGGCATCAGGCATATTGGTATCTTTTAGCCCCTTACCAATCGCATTAGCATTAATTGTCGCTAAAATAGCCTCTTTACTATAGGTTAGCGATAACAGTTTAATTGCTTGTGAACTAAACAAAACAAAGCCAAAACGGTCATCAGGTCGCTTCTTAACAAACTCGGTAAGATAACTCTTAGCCACACGCCGTTTACTGTCCTTTTTACCGACACTGACGAGTGCGGCTTGTGTTTTTACCGCAAAGGCATCATCCATGCTGCGACTACGATCAAGTAACAAAACAATTTCAGCCCCCTCACCGAGTCGTTCGACCTTTTTCTCAGGTTCATAAGGACCCGCTAAACCTAAAATCAAACTAATCAATACTATCGAGGATAATATTTTTAAGCTTAAGCCAACAGTCGTCGACCATGGGTCCTTAGGTACAAATGCCGACCATGCAATCGTCTTTTCTTGGCTATGGTTAAACCAAGGTAATAAGGCAAATGGCAATAACAACAATAAATATGGCTGTGACCAATGTAGGTCCATCAAACTCACGCCAGTTTCTCCTTAGAACGACAAGCCTTGGCCAGTTTTAACAAGCTGGCATAATCCTGCTCTTTGCCCGCCTGTGGCGAGAAAAAATAAGTAGCAGAATGTTGATAAAAATCCTTAATATCTAGTTGTAAAGGCAGTAACCAAGGCTTACTTGCAAACAATTGTTCGAGGTCTTGATAAACCACTATTGTGCCGGTGGTTTGATTAAATGCTTTATGGACAATTCTGGCTGCTTGGTCAGACTTTTTAGCTCGCTGCCAACGTAAACGTGATAATTCATGTACCGCTTGAGCAAAGGGTTGTCTGTGTTTTGGCCGCCAGCCAAAATTCCAAACAGCTAACACTATAGCCATTAAAATAAAGCTTATAATCAATGACTTTAACCTTTCTTTTAAGACACTATCTTTAATTAATATTGGTGCGTGATCTGCTTTTAACTCGACGGTTGACGACCGTTGTCCATCAGCTAAAACAAGCAAAGGCCCAATTGATAACTGCACCTCTGGAATGCTTATCACCTTACCATTCACATCACTCACTTCAAACACGGGCGTTGTGATGTACGTCGTTTTATTAGGTACATTTACCACCTGATAGTGAAATAATGCACTACGGTTAATAACTTCCACCTGCTTTAGATATAACCAAGCAGCATAACGCCGCTCGGTTTGTGGCAAAGCATTACTATCCAACTCAGCAACATCGTCTGAAAAGTTAACTGTAACCGTTATTTCATCACCGAGTAATAAGCCCCATGCTCGATCAACTGAAGTCGTTATGTGTTGCTCAGACTGGCTTGCTGTTGAAGCAAAAACAATAACTAACGTGAACACTAGTTTAATTAATGTATTTTTCATCTTAAGATTTTTTCATACCCATAAAATAATGTGTCAGTTGCTCACCAGTCACTTCACCATCGACTAATAATGGTCGAATACGATGTCGCATAAAACAGGTCGATAATTTTTCAAAATGCTCATCCATTGCCGACTGCCAACGTTTTTTCATCGTTGGTCGCATCCACACCGCATGATGCTGTCCTGTTTCTGCATCACGCATTTCTGTCCAGCCAGCATGTGATGGCAAATGATCAACATCATCATGTTGCCAAACAATCGGGATCACAGTGTAGTGCGATAATTTACGCAAGGTTTTCTCAATTATGCTTATGTCACAACAAAAGTCTGAAGCTAAAAATACCATGGCATGAGGACTGCTAATCATATTTGCTGCTTCGATTAACCCTTCTGAACCCGGTGCAGAAGCTGGAGCAGCCTGTTCAATTAAATCAGCCGCTATCGTGGACATATTACGTTGCCTAGTTGGCATGATGGATATATCTTGTCGCCAATGAGAATCAAAACCGGCTAAGGCAAACTTGTCACCTAGGCCTATTGCTGAATGAGCAATCATATGAGCTAAATTAGCTAATCGTTGATGATTTACATTAGACACCGACATTGACTTAGACATATCTGCCAACAACCATAAAGTCACTGTAGATCGTTGTTGAAAACGACGCACTAACCAGCGGTCATTAGCTGATATTCCACCATTAGCCATGTTGTTTCGCACACTCGCTCGAATATCTATACGCCGAGGGTCTGGATAATCAAATAAGTCAGCAAAACCAGCAAACCGATCACCGGTCCCTAATGACGAACCACTATGTGATCCTGGCACATGGCCATAAACATTATGCGGATAACGATAACTAAACTCGTCGTGTTTGAACGCTGTCATCATCCTTCCCTATTACGGTGTCGAAATATGGTCGCGTAAAGCAGCCACAAACTGCGGCATAATCTTTTCACGGCGACTTTCATATACCGGCGATAAAAAGACTCGATGGTGCAATGCAGGTAACAATACGGTATGAATATCATCAGGCAAGACATGATTCCGTCCTTCTAACCAAGCACTGACCTTAGCCGCTCGAACCATGGCCGACATACCTCGAACACTAGCCCCCGCTACCACTAAATCTTCCATATATACATCGGGTATTTCAATGCCAGACTCATGTGGTTTCCATGTCGCATCCCATAAATTCACCACATAATTTTCAATTTCTTCTGATACAAAAATACTTTTTTGAATGGCTTTATCTAAAGCGTTGAGCTCTTTAAAGTCTAATAAGGGTTCAGATAGGCTTGCCAGCAACTCATCCACATTATGATAAGCAGCATCAAAAATTAATTTTCGTCGAATATCGGCATCTGTCGGTCTATCAATAGATATTTCAAACAAAAAACGATCACGGGCTGCCGCACTAAGCTCAAAAGTTTCTTCTTTTTCTACGCCATTACGATCTGCAAACACCACCATATGAGGGAAAGTGAACTCACGACCAAATGCTTCGGCACTACGTTCAGCCATCGCTCTTAATAATAGAGACTGTACTTGTGGTCTAGCCCGGTTTATCTCGTTGAAAAAGAATACTGCCGTATCTTCACCGTGAGTAATCAATGGCCCTGGGTCAATAACCGGTTTGCCCTCACCATCGACCCAAGCGCTATAAAGTAAATCGTTAGGCATTAAGTCAACACTACCTTCAATACGGCCAAAAGCACCACCGAGTGCTTTTGAAAAAGCACGTAATAGCGTTGTTTTACCGACACCCACACCACCTTCTAACAGCACGTGTCCTCGTGAATGCAGTGCGATCAAAATCAAACGAATAGCACGTTCTTGACCAATAACAACCTGATTCACGCCTTTTTCTAACTCAAGGGCATGCTCACGTGACGTTTCCAGCTGTGACTCTGTCATTACATCTTTCCTATATATTTAAATTTAACGGATTAATTTACGCGTTTAAATAATGTTGTATGAAGGTATAAGCGAGCCAGACAAAACCGACCGTTGTGATGACAAAACTAATAGCTGAATAAACTTTCCAGATCATTTTGTCCCAAAACTTCTCATCTAATGACGCCACCACAAAAATAGTGGGATTAGTAAAACCACCAATGGCTACACACCAACAAGCAATAATTGGTAAATCAACACCACTAGCGCCTATTGCATAAAAAGCGGCACCAAACCCCCCCATCAAAGCATAATCGACATGCGCTCGAATGAAAGTGGCATAGTCAAATTTGCCATCTAAACCAGGAATCGGAAACCAACGGGCGAAGGTCATCGTCCATGCGCCAATAATGATTGCCAACATACATGCTGCTGCACCTACTAATAATATTTCCATCTTTTGCTACCTTTTAGGGTTACTAATAAATATTCATCTAATCAAAATGAAGCTGACACCATGTTACGCCGCTTTCATATTTGTTCACCGTATATTAGCCCAATAAAAGCGGGCAAATTTCCCGAAGGCTTTCCAGCTCATTTACAATTCGCTAGATACGCATAAACTAAGCTCAGGCTTCTGCAATATGGTTTATTCATGAATCTTCAACTATCACTCATCATTCGCATCATACTTACCGCATTCATTTGTCTGGTGGCTAATGCTGCTTATGTTTTATATCACAATGATCAACAAGCCAAACAGCAAGCCATAGAGACAGCAGATCGCATTGAAAATGAAATTCAAACTCAGTTACAACGCATCTATGATGGTCATGATCACTCCACCAGCTTTCCCGATGCCAAGCTCTGGCAAAATATTAATGGCCTGCCCGGTTCTTGTATTCAATTTGAATCATTAAGTAATAGCCGACAACGTTTTATTTGTAATGAAGAAGCCGCCATTAATCAGAGTTGGCCTTCGTGGTTTGGCACGCTTTACCAACAATTTTTCACCCCTGATTATCAAGCCAAACGCAAAGTGGTATTTTTTGCTCTTAGCTTTGGCACCATTGTGGTTACATTAAATAAACAATCTGAAATCAGCAGTGCCTGGACCAACTTACGCGGCTTAATGGGCTTAACCTTCATGACTGTGCTAGCGCTGGCGACCTTGGTATATATAACGGTGAGTCGAATCCTGAAACCGGCTCAACTGATCGTTAATGGCTTAGAAAAAATGCGTGAAGGCCAGCTAGATACACGCATTGCTTCTTTTGAGGTTAATGAATGGCGTCGTACCAGTGATGCCATCAATCAACTGGCCATCAGTCAACAGCAAGTGATGGCAGAAAACCAACAGTTAGCGTTAAAACTGATGAATGCCCAAGAAGAAGAGCATCGTTATATTGCTCGTGAACTACATGATGAGTTTGGACAATGTTTGGCGGGTATTAATGCCATTAACAGTTCTATCAATCAAACAGCTAAACAACAATGTCCTGATTTAGTCGAAGAATCCGACAAAGTCAGTGAGATTACTCGCCATATGATGGACGTTTTACGTAGCCTGTTAACCCGACTGCGTCCTGCTGAAGTGGATGATTTTGGTCTCACCTCCAGCCTTAAAAAATTAGTGGCCAGTTGGAATAACCGTACACATGGTGAAACCCTTTATCAATTGACCATCACCGGTAATATCGAGCAACTTGTTGAGCCCTTTCCGGTTAATATTTACCGAATTATTCAAGAATGCTTAACCAATATTGCCAAGCATGCCCAAGCAAGCAAAGCGTCTATTACCATTGATTATCAGGCCAACTCATCTTTTCAACTCATCATCAGTGATGATGGCATTGCGACTGAAACAACCATCTTAGATAATCAAATGGGCATGGGCCTGATTGGGATTAGAGAACGTGTTTCGGCTTTAGCTGGTCAACTTGAAATCACCTCACAATCAGGATCGGGGATGACCATCTTAATTACTCTGCCTATCCATACTTACGAGCAACCATCATGAACCCACTGACAAAAACTATTTCCATCATGCTGGTCGATGATCACGCTATCGTTCGTGAGGGTTACCGATCTCTACTACAAAAACAAGATAATATGACCGTTGTGGCTGAAGCAAGTGATGGTCAAGATGCTTATTTACAATATAAAGCACATCAGCCCGATATTGTAATCATGGATATCTCAATGCCGGGGCAAAGTGGTTTAGAAGCTATTTCACGTATACGCCAAGTTAATTCTTCAGCCAAAATTCTCGTCTTCAGCATGCATCAAAACCCTAGTTTTGCCATTCAAGCAACTCGTGCAGGTGCCTTTGGTTACGTCACTAAAAGCAGTGATCCAGAAGTATTAATTCGTGCTATTTATGATGTCTATGACGGTCAGCATTCACTGAGTGCCGACATTGCCCAAGCCTTAGCCATGGAAAAGTTAGGCACGGATAGTTCCGCTTTAGAACAATTAACCGTTAGGGAATTTGAAGTATTTAGAATGTTAGTTGAAGCACAATCCACCACCACCATTGCTGAAACTTTAAACATCAGCCCGAAAACGGTTTCTAATACCCACTATATTATTAAGAAAAAGCTTGGCGTGAGTAGTGATATTGAACTGACCCGCCTTGCCATCAAAATGAATGTGCTCAACTTATTAGATATAGTTGAGGTGGACTAAGCCTGTCCACCTCAAAACCATTTCTTGTTATGCCGCTTCTTCGGTTACAGCTACATCGTCAAACGAAGTGCGAATAATGTAATCAAATGACCCCAATGATGCTTTCGCACCTTCACCCATTGCAATAATGATTTGCTTATAAGGCACTGTCGTCACATCACCCGCAGCAAACACACCCTGCATAGAAGTTTGACCTTTTGGATCAATTTCAATTTCACCGTGAGCACTTAAGTCAACCGTGCCTTTCAACCAATCGGTATTAGGCAATAAACCGATTTGAACAAACACCGCAGCTAATTCAACGCTCTTCACTTCATCGGTTGTACGGTCTTTATACTCAAGGCCGGTCACTTTTTTACCATCACCTAACACTTCAGTTGATTGTGCTTGAGTAATGATGGTGACATTTGGCAAGCTACGTAACTTGTCTTGCAACACGCCATCAGCACGTAAACTATCGTTATATTCCAATATGGTCACATGGTTAACTATACCGGCTAAATCAATCGCAGCCTCAACACCCGAGTTACCACCACCAACAACGGCTACGTCCTTACCTTTAAATAAAGGACCATCACAATGAGGACAATAAGCAACACCATGACCTCGGTATTCGCGTTCACCTGGAATATTCATTTCACGCCAGCGGGCACCGGTTGAAACAATCACCGCTTTACTGCTTAATACCGCACCACTTTCGAGCTCAACTTCGACCATGCCATTAACACGGCTTAATGATTTAGCACGTTGTAAATTCATGATATCGACATCATAACTTTTCACATGCTCTTCTAATGCTGATACTAATTTAGGACCATCGGTCGCTTGCACAGAAATGAAGTTCTCAATCGCCATCGTATCCATTACCTGACCACCAAAGCGTTCAGCAACTACACCGGTACGAATACCTTTACGTGCTGAATACACTGCCGCCGAAGCACCAGCTGGCCCACCACCAATCACCAATACATCAAATGCTTCTTTGTCATTGATCTTAGTCGCTTCACGTTTTGAAGCACCGGTATCTAACTTGGCAATGATTTCAGA
This sequence comes from Methylophaga sp. 41_12_T18, assembly GCA_002163115.1. GTDB lineage: Bacteria > Pseudomonadota > Gammaproteobacteria > Nitrosococcales > Methylophagaceae > 41-12-T18. Next base: position 53,147 of record MAAI01000045.1, read on the forward strand.
TAAGTTCATTCGCCCTTGACCGAATAACTCACCATTCATATAGACACTCGGCACAGACATAATCTGACGTGTATCTACTTCGTCTTGATACAAAGCACCATCAATCATCACATGACTGATATTCGGGTTTAACACCGCCATCAAGTTCAATGCTTGCACGACTTCAGGGCAGTTCTGACATGACAATGAGATATAGGTTTCGAATTGATATGAACCTTCTAATGCTTGAATTTGCTCAACCGTCTCTGCTTCAACTTTAGTCGGGTGACCGCCTACATGTAACAAGGCCAATACTAATGACGTAAATTCATGACCCATTGGAATACCAGCAAAACGAATGTTTTCATCTTTTCCCGCCTGCTTGATAGCAAACGAAGGACTACGTTCATCTGCTTGCTCAATCAAACTGATGTGATTAGACATTGCTGCAATTTCAATTAGCAATTCTTTCATCTCACGAGACTTATCGCTTTCATCGAGTGAAGCAACGATCTCAATAGCACCAGTGATATTGCCTAAGTAGGTTTTTAATTGTGCTGCAATATTTGCTTCTAACATAACGATTAACCTTTTATTCCAATAGATATGAATAAGTAATATGCTGCCTAGATCATCTGATCCAGGCAGACTTTGTTTTAATTAAACCTTGGTTTTAATTAAATTTTGCCAACAAGGTCTAATGATGGTGCTAATGTTTCTTCACCTGGCTGCCATGCAGCTGGGCAAACTTCGCCATCATGCTCAGCTACATATTGAGCAGCTTGAACCTTACGAACTAATTCTTTAGCATCACGGCCAATACCAAGGTCATGTACTTCAGCGACTTTGATATTGCCTTCAGGATCGATGACAAATGTACCGCGTAAAGCTAGACCTTCTTCTTCAATCATCACATCAAAGTTACGGCTGATAGTACCTGTCGGATCACCAATCATTGGATAGTTAATCTTCTTGATGGTATCCGATGTGTCATGCCATGCTTTATGAGTGAAGTGAGTATCTGTAGATACTGAATAGACTTCCACACCCAACTCTTGAAGTTTTGCATAGTGGTCAGCCAAATCGCCTAACTCAGTCGGACAAACAAAAGTGAAGTCAGCTGGGTAGAAGAAGAAGATTGACCATTTACCTTTTACATCTTCATCAGTAACAGGAATAAATTCACCGTTATGAAATGCTGTTGCATTAAATGGTTTGATTT
>MAAI01000015.1 GCA_002163115.1 Methylophaga sp. 41_12_T18
CAAACTTGAATCATTAGTTGAAGATTTAGTTAAACGCAGTATGGAACCATGTAAAAAAGCATTGAAAGATGCAGGTTTATCTTTATCTGACATTGATGACGTTATCTTGGTTGGTGGTCAAACACGTATGCCGATGGTACAAGAAGCAGTTAAAGAGATGTTTGGCAAAGAGCCTCGTAAAGATGTTAACCCTGATGAAGCGGTTGCAGCGGGTGCATCTATTCAAGCGGCTGTATTAGCAGGCGATGTGAAAGATGTATTGCTATTAGATGTAACACCATTAAGCCTAGGTATTGAAACTATGGGTGGTGTGATGACTAAATTGGTTGAGAAAAATACAACGATTCCAACTAAAGCAAACCAAACATTCTCAACAGCAGATGATAATCAACCTGCAGTAACTATTCACGTATTGCAAGGTGAGCGTGAAGTGGCATCGGGTAATAAATCATTAGGTCGTTTTGACTTATCTGATATTCCAGCTGCACCACGTGGTCAACCACAAATCGAAGTTACTTTTGATATTGATGCTAATGGTATTTTGAATGTATCTGCGAAAGATAAAGTGACAGGCAAAGAACAATCTATCGTCATTAAAGCCTCTAGTGGTTTGTCTGATGAAGAAGTGGAAAAAATGGTTCAAGATGCAGAAGCACATGCAGATGAAGATCGTAAGTTCCACGAACTAGTGACCGTTCGTAACACTGCTGATGCATTAATTCACTCAACTAAAAAATCGATCACTGATTTAGGTGATAAATTAGATGCTGATGAAAAAGTGAAAATTGAAGCCGCTGTTGAAGCCTTAGAAGAAGCAGTAAAAGGTGAAGATAAAGCTGATATCGAAGCTAAAACAACTGCATTAACAGAAGCAGCAGCGAAACTGGCTGAGCAAGCTTATGCTGAAAATGCAGAAGCAGGTGCTGCAACTGAAGAAACTGCACAAGCAGCAGATGATGTTGTTGATGCTGAGTTTGAAGAAGTTGATGACGACAAAAAATAATCTTTAATTTAAGATTGTTCTTTTTCAAAACAGGCGCAGAAATTTTCTGCGCCTGTTTTGTTGTATTTGAAGGTAGCTAGGGTACATAAATGGCCAAACAAGATTATTACGATATATTGGGTGTTTCTCGCACGGCGACAGAAGCTGAAATTAAAAAAGCTTACCGTCGCATGGCAATGAAATATCATCCTGATCGTAACCCTGATAATGCTGATGCTGAAGAGCATTTCAAAGAAGCTAAAGAAGCTTATGAAATGTTATCAAACAGTCAAAAGCGTGCCGCTTATGATCAATTTGGTCATGCAGGTGTTGACCAGTCTGCTGGTGGTGGTCAAGGTGGTGGTGGTTTCAGTGATGTATTCGGTGATGTTTTTAATGATATTTTCGGTGCTTCTGGCGGTGGAAGACAAAATTACCGTGGTGCCGATTTACGTTACCACTTAGATTTATCCTTGGAAGAGGCTGTTGCCGGTACGACCGCTAAGATTCGTATTCCTGTTAGTGTCGAATGTAATACCTGTGATGGTAGCGGTGCTAAAAAAGGCACACAACCTGTTTCATGTTCTACCTGTGCAGGCCATGGCCAAGTTCGTATGCAGCAAGGCTTTTTCTCGGTCCAACAGCCATGTCCACATTGTCGTGGCACCGGCCAAATGATCAAAGATCCATGTGGAGACTGTCATGGTGAAGGTCATGTGCAAGAGCATAAAACCTTATCAGTTAAAGTGCCGGCAGGCGTTGATACCGGCGATAGAATTCGTTTGGCTGGTGAAGGTGAAGCAGGGACTGGTGGTGCTGGACCTGGTGACTTATATGTTGAAGTGCAAGTTAAAAGTCATGATGTATTTACTCGAGATGGCACTAACTTATACTGTGATGTGCCAATTAGCTTTGTTACGGCAGCGTTAGGTGGCGATCAAGAAGTGCCTACTTTAGAAGGTAAAGCCAATCTCAAAATTCCTGATGGCACCCAAACAGGTCAACAATTTCGCCTACGTAGCAAAGGTGTGAAATCAGTACGTGGTGGCGCTGTAGGTGATTTAATGTGTCGCGTCATTATTGAGACTCCAGTTAAATTATCGAAGAAACAAAAAGAATTATTGCAAGAATTTGATGCCAGCATTCAAGGCAGTGGCAGCAAACATAGCCCGAAACATAGCTCATGGTTAGATGCTGTGAAAAAATTCTTCGATTAAACGAAAAAACTTAAGCTAGATAAGGTGATAACCATGGCAACACGTGTAGCAATCAATGGTGCAGCAGGTCGAATGGGCCGCTGTTTAATTCAAGCAGTTGAGCAAACTGATGGTTTGGAATTAAGTGCGGCAATTGATCGCGCTGATTCAACCTTGCTGGGTGCCGATGCGGGTGAGCTGGCTGGGGTTGGTAAGCTTGATGTGGCAATTACAGCAGATGTTGAAGCTGCAACGAAAATATCAGATGTCATTATTGATTTCACGTTGCCAGAAGTAGCGATGGCCTTAATTCCTCATTGTCTAGCCAATCACTGTCGTTTAGTTATCGGCACCACCGGCTTTAGCGCTGAGCAAAAAGCAGATATCGAAACAGCAGCTGAGCAGGTAGCGATGGTATTAGCACCCAATATGAGCGTGGGTGTGAATTTATCATTGAAATTATTAGATATTGCAGCACGTGTATTAGGTGATGATGTCGATATCGAAATTGTTGAAGCTCATCATCGTCATAAAGTTGATGCGCCATCTGGCACAGCATTACGCATGGGAGAAGTGGTCGCTGATGCTTTAGGTCGCGACTTAAAAACCTGTGCAGTCTATGGCCGGGAAGGTCGTACTGGCGAGCGCGACAGAAATACCATTGGTTTTGCAACCGTTCGTGCTGGCGATATTGTTGGCGATCACACTGTGATGTTTGCTGGCGAGGGTGAACGAGTTGAAATTACCCATAAGGCATCAAGTCGAATGACTTTTGCTTTAGGGGCGATGCGGGCTTCAAGTTGGTTGATGACACATCAAGCTGGTTTATTTGATATGCAAGATGTATTAAGTTTACGAGATTAATTGCTGGACTTGAGCTGGATCAAAAATAATGTCCAAACAAGATTGTTTGGACATTTACTTCTTTAGAATTATATCGTTATAATCGACTGCTAAATTATAGTCTTTATGGATTAAGTGACTTATGGCTCGAAAACATATTCTGATTGTAGATGATGTCGCTGACAATATTCAGGTCGCGATGAATATTTTGCAAGAAGACAATTATGATTTTTCTTTTGCTGGCACTGGCGAGTCAGCGGTTAAAATATTACAAGAAACATCGATTGATTTTGACTTAATTCTATTAGATATCATGATGCCCCATATGGATGGTTATGATGTCTGTACATTCCTGAAAAACATTCCACGCTGGCATGATGTGCCGGTTATCTTTTTAACCGCAAGAGTCGATGTTGAATCGGTAGCAAAAGGTTTTGAAGTTGGTGGTGCCGATTACGTGACCAAGCCATTTCATGCTGCTGAATTATTAGCACGAGTGCGTAATCATATTCAGCTTTATCAGGCAAAAAAGCTATTACAGCGTCAAAATATTGAGCTGGAAGTAAAAAACCGTTATACCGAGCAACGGTTGCTATCTGAGCTGGAAGATAATCAGAAAGAAATGATTTATGTTCTGACTGAGCTGATGGAGTCGACATCGGATGAAACCGGTCAGCATATTCGACGGGTTGCTGAATTATCATCACTATTAGCTTATTATCATCCCAGCTTGAATAATGATGATGCTGATATTCTCTATCATGCTTCACCGATGCATGATATTGGCAAAATGACTATTCCTCATGACATTCTTCACAAGCCTGGCCGTTATACGGAAGAAGAATTTGAAATTATGAAGAGTCATACCACCAATGCTTATAAGTTATTAAATAATTCGGAACGAAAATTATCGAAAGCAGCCGCAATCATTGCTCATGAGCATCATGAGAAATGGGATGGAACTGGTTATCCACAAGGCTTAAAGGGAGAGGCGATTCACCTTTATGGCCGTATTGTTGCCTTGGCAGATGTGTTTGATGCCTTAACCCATGCTAGGTGTTATAAGGAAGCATGGACGGTAGAAAGTGCAATGAGCTATATCAAAGAGCACAAAGGCACACAGTTTGATCCTGAATTGATTGATATTTTAATTAACTATCAAGCTGAGTTTGAAGCGATAGTTGAAATTTAACCTGATGCAAATTAACCTTGCTGGATGATTAAATAGAGCTGACCGATGCCTGAAAATAAACAGCCTGTTATGGATGCTAGGTCGCGATTAAATATCAGTTTTTTACTGATCTTATTATTTTTTTGTCAGCTTTGTTTTGCTCAAGTGACAACTGAAACTGCATCTTTAACGGAACAAGAGCAGCTGTGGGTTAAAAATAATCCAACCATACTGGTGGGGGGGAGTCCTGATTGGACGCCCTTTAATTTTGTTGATGAGCAGGGCCAATATGCTGGTATTGCAAATGAATATTTGCAACTGATAGCGACCAAAACAGGACTACATTTTTCTGTCAGTATTGATACCTGGCATAACAGCTTACACAAAATTCAAGCCAAGCAGCTTGATGTCTTAGGCGCGGTTTATTATACCGATGAGCGATCTCAGTTTTTAACATACTCGAAACCTTATTTTGAAGTATTAGACTACTTTTTCATTCGCAATGATTTAAATGTCAATAGTTTTGAGGAGCTGCGAGGCCTTCGGCTAGCAATACCGAAAGGTTATGCTCATATCGAATTACTAGAAAAGCACTTTCCAGCAATTGAAATTATCACTGTTAATACCTTTGGTGAAGCGATTGATACGGTATTAGAAGGTAAGGCTGAGCTGCTGTATGACTCTTACGGTTCGCTTATTTACAGTCTTGAAAAGCAAGGGATAAATACTATTGTCCCTTTTAAGTCGACACGATATATAGGAACAAACCCTATCCATATCGTCACTCGGAAAGATAAACCAGAATTAGCTGCAATCATTCAAAAAGGACTTACTGCGATTACTGCAGCAGAGAAGCGGCTGATATTTGAAAAATGGCTGGGCCAATCTGCTCAAGCTAATAAGTTGAATTTAACCGAGCAAGAGCAGCAATGGTTAGATGCACATCCTGTCATCGACATTCGCAGCGAAGCGGATTGGGCTCCTTATGAATTTATGGGCCAAAATGGTCAGATGCAAGGTCTATCTATTGATATCCTGCGTTTAATCGAAACTAAGCTGGGAATTAGGTTTGATTCTAGCTCTGATGGTAGTTGGGTAGAGGCTTTAGCCAAAGCAAAAAAACATGATCTTGATATGCTTAGCGGTACAGTTCAAACCCCTGAGCGTGAGGTATTTTTAAACTTCAGCCAAGCCTATTTTTCTCCTCCCAGTGTAATTTATACCCGTGATGATCGCTCAGTAATTAAAAGCCTTGATGGCTTGGCCGGAAAAACGGTTGCAATTGAAGATAGTTATTACTTACATGAGAAGTTAAAAAATGATTTTCCAAAGATAAAACTAATACGAGTGACGTCAACATTGGATGCATTAAAAGCCGTCTCTTTTGGCGATGCTTATGCTTATGTCGGTAATCAAGGCGTGGCTAATTGGGTGATTGGAGAAAATGCCTTAACCAATTTGAAAATTAATAGTGATTCTGGATTAGGTGCTGCCGGTCTTCGGTTTGCTATACGTAAAGACTGGCCATTACTACCGGCCATTTTAGATAAGGCATTGGCAACAATTACTGAAAGCGAAATGTTGGTGGTGCGGCAAAAATGGTTAGGTACCGAGTTTGTCGAGAAGGCTTTTATCTTAAGTAGCTCAGAAAAGCTGTGGTTGGCACAGCATCCTGAAATACGCTTTACTGGTGATCCTAATTGGTTGCCATATGAAGCGTTTGATCAGCAAGGTAATTATATTGGCATTGTGGCCGAGCATCTGAAGCTTATTGAGCAGAAACTAGGTGTGAAAATGACGATTATGCCTTCGGCAACGTGGAGTGAATCGGTAGCCAAAGTAAAGCGTAATGAAATAGATATTTTGTCTGAAACCACCAATTCCAATTTAACATCACAATTGAATTTTACTCAGCCTTATATCTCTAGTCCGGTTGTTATCGTGATGAATCATGATGAGAACTACATAGAGAGTATTGCTCAAATCAAGCAGAAAAAAATAGCCGTTATTAAAGAGTATGGCTATGTACCTGAGATAGTTGAAAAGTACCCCAGCCTTAACTTTGAAATTGTTGATTCTATTCAAGATGGCCTCACTGCTGTGTCGACCGGTAAGGTGGATGCCTTATTGGCTACATTAGCACAAGCGAGTTACCACATCTCAGAATTGGGTATTAACAATATCCGCATTGTCGGTAAAACAGAGTTTACTACTGAGTTAGCCTTTGGCATGCAAGCTGATTTTGCAGCTTTAGTGCCTTTGTTTAATAGGGCATTAAGTTCGATAAGTCGTTCTCAGAAGCAACAAATTCAGGATGATTGGGGTAAAGGCAAGTTCACTAAGCAAGTCGAAGTAGATTATGGCTTAGCGGTTAAGATAGCTATTTTGTTATTAATAATTATTTCAGGAATTGTCTTTTGGAATAGAAAGTTGGCTCAAGAAGTTAGGTTACGGCAACAAGCTGAATCTCAAGTTCAAACACTGCTAGATCAGATTCCATTACAGATTGTAGTTTCTTCTCGTGAAGGAAAAATTTTAGAGGCTAATCCTCAGGCATTACGTGATTATGATATTGACAAAAGTCAGCTTGCCACATTTGGCATTATGGATTTTTACCTTCACGCTCATGATCGGGAGGAGGTTCTTGCTGAGCTGGCTAGTAAAGGTCAGGTGGAACAAAAGATAGTTCCATTTAAACATTTAGATGGCGCAGTAAGATCGATGATGATTTCGATTATGCCTATTGTCTATCACAACCAACCGTCTTTATTGGCTATTGGCGTTGATATGACGGAGCGCTTAGAAATGGAAAGTGCTTTAAATGAGGCCAAAGAATTTGCTGAGCGAGCCAGCCATGCAAAATCCGAGTTCCTGGCGAATATGAGTCATGAGATTCGCACGCCAATGAATGCAATTATTGGCTTTACTGAGCTATTACAAGAACAAATAAAAGAACCAAAACTTAAATCTTTCGCCAATACAATTCATTCTGCTGGCAATGCATTATTACAATTAATCAATGATATTTTAGATTTATCAAAAATTGAGGCGGGCAAAGTCGAGATCAAAAAACGTGCGACTAATCCGCATAAACTATTTGATGAGCTGGCCAATATTTTCATGATGAATATGAAGAAGAAAGGCTTGGATTTTATTTTAGAAATCGATTCGACGATACCGGAAAGTTTGATATTAGATACGCCACGGCTACGCCAGGTGTTATTGAATTTGATCGGTAATGCGGTGAAATTTACTGAACATGGACAAGTAAGGTTGATTGCCAGGGCTGAAAATGAAGATGAGATACTCAGTAAGCTGGATCTGGCTATCGTAGTGAAGGATTCTGGCATCGGGATTCCAGAGCACCAATTAACAGCAATCTTTGGTGAGTTTGAACAAACAGAAAATCAAGATTCTGCTAAGTTTGGTGGGACCGGCTTGGGCTTGTCGATCAGTCAACGTTTAACTCACCTTATGGGGGGGCAAATTAGCGTTAGCAGTAAAGTGGGCATGGGCTCTAGCTTTACAGTGAGGTTGCATGGGGTTGATATTGCTTCAATAACAGCGGCTGAAACCATCACGACTGCAATGGTTGAGGTGAATAAGCTGAATTTCTCACCAGCCGTTATTTTAGTGGTAGATGATGTTGCTGATAATCGTCAGTTAGTGAAAGCAAACTTTGAAAATACTGACTTAACAGTGTTAGAAGCTGAAAACGGCTTGCAAGCAATTAATTTAGTGAAAGAAAAGCAGGTTGATTTAATTTTAATGGATATTAGGATGCCGGTAATGGATGGGTATCAGGCGGCTCAAGAAATTAAAGCGTTCACATCGATACCCATTATTGCTTTAACTGCTTCGGTGATGAAGGATGAATATGAGCGAGTAACAACACATGAGTTTGATGGCTATTTAAGAAAGCCGGTATTACGTGCCGAATTATTTATCATGCTGAGCCAATTTATAAGCTGCGATGTCGCGGAGCAAAGTCCGATCCAGTCTGAAGCAATGACTTTATTGCCAGCTGAGCGAAGAGCTCTACCGGATGTGATTGCCAGCTTAAGTCAAAAAAACAGTGAATGTAAAATGTTATTAGCGGAGAATAATATCTCCGCAATCAAATTGTTTACCCATTCATTAATAAATATTGCAGAGGCGTATAGCTTCAGTCCTCTGGCAGAATATAGCGAACAATTATTGATAAAAATTGACGCGTTTGATATTGACGGTATTCGTTTTATGTTGGAAGAGTTTTCAACGTTACAACAGAGTTTGCAAGCTGAGTTAGATAGTTAAGAGCTAGCTGAGAGCAAAAATTGTTTTCTCAATTACTGAACGTTCATTTCTAGGATTTACTAATTCGGATTATAATGGGCGGGATTGATGAAAATAAGCAGCATTTTCAGGCTTGTACCTAGGGTTAGTGATCTCGCTTTATTAGTGTACTTCTGGTAGTATTTCGCATCCTGATATAATTCATATTTGAGTTTTGTGTGCCAATGCACATGAAAATGTGAGAACAGCTAAAAGAGAGCCTATGGTTAGTTTGGAAACTCCGGTCTGCGATTTTGACCTGCCAGCAATAGATTTTTCTTTGCCTGGTACCGATGGCAAAATTTGGACTTTAGATGACTGTCGTGGTGACAATGGTTTATTAATCATGTTCATTTGTAACCACTGCCCTTATGTTAAAGCGATATTAGATCGCTTAGTTCGTGATACCAGCGAATTAAAACAATTGGGTGTAAATACAGTTGCAATCATGTCAAATGATGTGGCTGATTATGCGGAAGACTCATTTGACAACATGCAGCTTGTTGCTCATGAGCAAGGATTTACCTTCCCATATTTGTATGACGAAACACAACAAACTGCCCAGAAGTACGGTGCAGTGTGTACTCCAGATTTCTTTGGTTATAACAAAGATCTTCAATTGCAGTATCGCGGTCGCTTAGATGCAAGTAGAAAAGAAGCGGCAGCAGCGGATGCACGACGAGATTTATTCGAAGCAATGCAACAGATTGCCGAGACAGGTCGTGGTCCACAACAGCAAATACCTAGTATGGGCTGCTCGATCAAATGGCGAGAAGCTTAATTTTTTTAAATAGGAGAATGTAGATGGCTACACGTAGACATTTAGCAAACGCAATCCGTGCTCTAAGTATGGATGCAGTACAAAAAGCAAGCTCTGGTCACCCAGGTGCACCTATGGGAATGGCAGACATTGCTGAAGTATTGTGGAATGACCACATGAACCATAACCCAACGAACCCTGAATGGGCTGATCGCGATCGTTTTGTATTATCAAACGGTCACGGTTCAATGTTGATTTACTCATTGTTGCATTTGTCAGGTTATGACTTGCCAATGTCTTCATTGTCATCATTCCGTCAGCTTCACTCGCAATGTGCGGGTCACCCTGAATACGGTTATGCACCTGGTATTGAAACAACAACCGGTCCTTTAGGCCAAGGTATCACCAACGGTGTTGGTTTTGCGATGGCTGAGAAGTTAATGGCTGACCAATTCAATAAGCCTGGCCATGACATCGTTAACCATAATACTTATGTATTCTTGGGTGATGGTTGTTTGATGGAAGGTATCTCTCATGAAGCATGTGCACTTGCTGGCACATGGGGTCTAGGTAACTTGATCGCATTCTGGGATGACAACAATATCTCTATTGATGGTCACATTGATGGTTGGTACACCGATGACACTGTTAAGCGTTTTGAAGCTTACGGTTGGCATGTTGTATCTGTTGATGGTCACGATGCTGA
>MAAI01000091.1:0-520 GCA_002163115.1 Methylophaga sp. 41_12_T18
TTCTTTATTTTAATGTCTGAATACTCTTTCACTATAGGAGCAGGGGCGCCAAAGTAACATGTGTGTTGGCGCAGTTGATGGTCACCATCACCGGAATTAATAGGATGAAGCGGTACGACCTATTAAATTCGGGGCACAGTCATCGTAGCTAGGTATAAAAACAGAAACCCCGCCAAGATTATTGATAATATTGGTTTGCTGATCCAAGTTAATGTTATTGTAATAGAGTGATAAATTACAAGAGGTATACCTAGTAAAATGAATTTTCCAGATATAGAGCAACGCATCTTAAAGCAATGGCAAGAAACAACTAACCTATTGTCAAAGTTATGTAATGTTCCTGCAACTCTTATTATGCGTCAGAATACTAGAACCATGGAGGTTATGTCTACTTCAATACACCCAGACTCCCCCTATGAAGCAAACGAAACGGCACCTTTGAATGGCGAACTGTATTGTGAACGGGTAATCAAAACACAACAACCTCTATGTATTGCGAATGCACTTATTGACCCTGAAT
>MAAI01000091.1:834-1665 GCA_002163115.1 Methylophaga sp. 41_12_T18
TTAATTCTCTGTGATATCGATTTTTTTAAAGAATATAATGATCATGAAGGTCACTTACAAGGTGATGAATGTTTGAAAGTTATTGCTCAGGAACTAGCTTCGGTGTCCAAACGTTCAGCTGATTTATGTGCCCGCTATGGAGGAGAAGAATTTGCGCTATTGTTGCCAAATACAGCTCATAAAGAGGCTTACCGTTTAGCCGAGGTTTGTCGAAAGAATATTTTCGCTTTAGAAATTCCTCACAAAAATTCAAAAATTTCAGATGTTGTCAGTATTAGCGTCGGTGTTAACACTATCATTCCAACCCCAGAATTCTCCCCTTTAACTCTTATTGAACATGCTGATATAGCGCTTTACAGTGCTAAGGCTAATGGTCGTAACAAAGTGGAAACATTTAACTAGCTTCAGTGCGCGACTATTGAAACCCTTTATGTGAAAAATAATCATTAATTCTTAGACAATTAATTGTTTTATATGTGTTATATGTTTTTTCGACATAATAAGGATAAAAATAAACCTTGCTATTTTGTTCTAGCTGTCGATAATGCGCCCATTAAATCAATAATGTCATATTCAATTTTACTGCTACCGATGTTCTAAAATACATTAGTGGAAGTAAAGCTGGGAATGTGGTGAAAATCCACAACTGTACCCGCAACTGTAAACAGAGCGATATATTAACCACTAAGTCCATTTTAATTAAAATGATTTGGGAAGGGATGTATCTAGATGCTGTAAGTCAGGATACCAGGTGAATACTGTACATTAATTGCTACGTCGAGCGGGTTACTCGAGCATTGGTTATTATACCTCTTTTTCATTGGTGATTAT
>MAAI01000086.1 GCA_002163115.1 Methylophaga sp. 41_12_T18
AATATATGGCAAGTTAGTGCGTAAATAAATTTAGAAAGAAGGCGTAAGGGATGACTGTCTTAAATCAGGTTTTCCTACAGCCTCGTTATGTAATGAAGGCTATCTGAGTTGGAAATAGATACGATAAAACTTATCGGAATATTTGGCATAGTAATAAGTATATTTCCAATTTTTATGGGAGGATTACTTTTCTTTGTTCCGTTATTTACACGTGGTGGAAACTATATTTTCTTTGTTCCTGGAGCAATGTTCTATTTCATGTATAAACATTGGGATGAAGTGAGGAGTGGTTTTTGGGTATTGTTTTATGGTGCAATCTTTCTATTGCTATCTATTGGATTGATAAAATACTTCACATGAGAAAATACATAACAAAAGCATGTTGCATTAACCACTGCGTGGTTTGGACGGTTTTTCCGCTCGTGCCTCGCTACAAAACCGCCGAAAATGCTAAGCGTTATGCCTAGAAGGGAATTATGATTTACGTCGAAGAAAAGGATTTCAATCGTCAAATTGAATTACTGTCGTATATATCTAGTGGCAAAGATTTAAATGTCTGTGCTTGGCTTTACCCTGAGTCAGATGCTTTAAAGCTGGCAGGTTCTGATGTGATTGAAAATAATATCTCTTTAATTCCAGTTACAACATATGAAAATGGATTTATACCTAAATGCACAGCTCCTGTAAAAGCTTCTATTGATAGCATTAACTTATTTAGTGCAGCATTCAATGAATTAAAAAAGCATTGTGATAGTCTAGCGCTTTATAAAAATAACGAATCATCTTGGTTAGTTGCTACTATCGGGCATGAAGGAATGTGCCTTGTTCAGGATGACTCATTACTAAGTAATCTTATACAAGCAGGATTTTCTGCAAAAGCAGAGGCTCCAGAATGGTGGTAGGGCATAACAATCAGTTGGTGTTCGCACCTGCGGTGCTGGGACGGTTAAACTTCGCTCGTTCCTCGCTACGTTTCACCGCCCCACAACAAAAGCGTTAGGCCTCATTAGAGATTACGCATGGAAGTAGAGATCGTAGATTTTCCAGAGACTAAAGTAGCTGTTATAGAGCATCATGGTCTTCCTGAACTGGAGCACGAATCAGTTATGAGGCTCGTTGCTTGGCGCATTGCAAGCAAGCTCCCACCATCTGATATTCATCGTAGTTATGGGATTCATTACAATGATCCACAACAAATAGCTTCTGCAGATTATCGCGTTGATTTATGTGTTTCTGTTGAGAGTGATGTTCCTCGAAATGAATTTGGCGTAGTTAATAAAGTGATTCCTGCGCTTCGTTGCGTTAAAGTTAGGCACTTTGGCTCACGAAATAATGTTTCAGCTGCTCAATATCTTTTTAATCATTGGTTGCCGCAGAGTGGTGAAAAATGTGCGGAATTTCCTGTATTCTTTCACTACGTAAATGTTGGCCCAGAAATCAAAGAAAAAGATATGATTACAGATGTCTACCTACCAATCCTATAAACGGACATTT
>MAAI01000029.1 GCA_002163115.1 Methylophaga sp. 41_12_T18
AACGGCATAGCCGGTTCGGCCACCTGTGCATTGGGTTGTGGTGCACCCTGCTCAGCCTGGTCGTTAGGATAAAAGTTAACCTCGCTACCCTGGTTGTTTTGGGTGGCACCAAAAGGACACATGCCCGCCATGGCCCCATCGCGCTGGTAATTATTCACCGGAACCCTGGGTGCATTAACCGGTAAGTGATTGGCGTTGGCACCAATGCGGTGGCGATGGGCATCCTGGTAAGCCAACAAACGCCCCTGCAACATTTTATCTGGCGAGCTGCTAATGCCCGGCACCAAATTGCTGGGGGCAAAGGCGGCTTGTTCGTTTTCGGCAAAAAAGTTATCCACGTTGCAGTTTAATTCCAACTGGCCCACTTCTATTAACGGGAAGTCTTGGTGGGGCCAAACCTTGGTCACATCAAACGGATTAATTTTATAATCACGGGCCTGTTGTTCGCTCATCACTTGTACCTTAGCGGTCCAACTGGGAAAGTCGCCCTTGTCTATGCTCTCTACCAAATCTTGCTGGGCACCGTGGCTTGGCAAACTTGCTGCCTGTTCGCCGGTTAAAGTTTTAATGCCCTGGTTCGATTTAAAGTGCCACTTAAACCAACTGCGCTCACCCTTGGCATTATAAAAGCTATAGGTGTGCGAACTAAAGCCGTGCATGTGACGATACGATGCCGGTATGCCACGGTCAGACATGAGTATGGTCATTTGATGCAACGACTGTGGATGATTGGCCCAAAATTCAAACATGGCGGCGGCATCGGGCAAGTTAGTGCGCGGGTTTTTCTTTTGTGAGTGCACAAAGTCGGGAAACTTAATGGGGTCACGCAAGAAAAACACCGGGGTGTTGTTACCCACCACATCGTAGTTGCCCTGGGATGTATAAAACTTCACGGCAAACCCTCTTGGGTCACGGGCGTAATCGCTACTGTCTTGGCCACCGCCCACGGTACTAAAGCGTAAAAACACCTCGGTTTGCTGGCCAACCTCTTGTAAAAACTCGGCAAGGGTCACATGGGTTAAAGACTTGCTGACGGTGAAGGTTCCGTAGGCGGCCGAGCCTCTGGCATGCACCACACGCTCAGGCAAACGCTCGCGATTAAAATGGGCCAGCTTTTCAAAGGTGTAATGGTTGTCAAAAGTAAGCGGGCCACGGGGGCCTGCGGTAATACTGTTATTGTCGTCGGCCACTGGGGCGCCATTGGCACTGGTGAGGGGATGCTTGTTCATAATTTCTATCCTGTAAGTGCTTGTGGGTAAGTACAGGATTAAAGATAGTGGTTAGCGGTTAATAGGTATAATTGATTCTAATTAAGGTGCTGATAGCTAATACCTATAATGAATTAAGGCTTGGCCAGTAACTAGGGGGTTAAAATAGGGCCCTACTTGGGCAGGTATTAGATGATATCGGTTGTGCCCCTGTACGAAGCTGCTTGCAGGCGACCAATTTTAATGGGAGCACCGCTATCGGCTAACGATTGTCGCCTGCAAGCAGCCTCGTACCCAGTGTTATTCATTAAAATACAACCCGGCTACCCTACCCGCGCTTACACACCATGGCCAACCAGGGTTGCATATGACGGGGTTGGCCCTGCGGGCGG
>MAAI01000050.1 GCA_002163115.1 Methylophaga sp. 41_12_T18
CGTAAATTCCATTACATTATGCAACGCGTTTCCTATGTTGGCGCCTCTGGCCAGAGCATGCCTGCCTTCAAGTATATGGGCAGGCTGCCTAGTTTGGTCTTCATTACCAGTAGGCTCATCATCATCTTTAAGTACAACGCTATAGCCACGGGTAATCATAGAGAACGAACTGGTGCCCATGCGCTGGTCCACCTTACCGTCAAACGCTCGACTGATGCGCTCCTGTTCTGACACCTCATTTGTATCTGAAGCCGTTAGAGCATTTTCAACTGTACAATTTTCTAAACGGATACAGCCTTCATTTATAGGTGTAAGTGCTTTAGTAAAATTTGTATGGGCGAGACTGACCGAATCACTGTCTGAGGCCGTGGGAAAATACCATCCCAGTGGAGAGTTGTTATAGGCTGCGCTTGGGTCAGTGCCCCTAGGTTTATTGGCATCAATAAAATACAGAACAAGATGTCTGGACGCCCGGGTTAATGCCACATAAAACAGACGTAGCTTCTCATCTAAAAGCCCTTGTTTTTGCGACTCCTTTATCTCACCTGAAAAACCTAATAAAGCATTGCCTTCATCATCATGGCCAGAGAACAGGCTATCTTTTAATATGACAGAATCACGCCAAGCAAACGGCACAATGACTACTGGGTACTCAAGACCTTTAGAGGAATGAATGGTGATAATTTTCACCCGGTCCTCATCGCTCTCTAGGCGTATCAAGCTTTCATCAGAGCTTTCTTCAGAAGCAATCGAACGCTCGAGTCGTGAAAGTAACTTCAAGCCCCCACCAAACAAGGCATAGTCTTCTTGCAACAGCTCTAACAACTGGGTGACATTGGTGGCTTGCCGATCGTTATCAAGCTGCATAAAGCTTTGAGTGGCACCAATTAAATTAAACCAACGTGTTAACGCAACCAAAGGCCCCAGCTTTAAAAACAACTCGTTTAGCTCGTGAAACTTAGCAATCCATTGCTGTAGCGTTGCTTCGTCATTAATGACTTCATAGGCTTTTCTATACCCTAATCCATTTATCTGAGCGAGCAGTGCGGCTTCAAAATATCTCTGATTGGTGGGCTCTAAAATCGCTCTTAAAATCAGCCAAATAT
The DNA here is from genome assembly GCA_002163115.1 of Methylophaga sp. 41_12_T18. Classification (GTDB taxonomy): domain Bacteria; phylum Pseudomonadota; class Gammaproteobacteria; order Nitrosococcales; family Methylophagaceae; genus 41-12-T18. The sequence goes on from MAAI01000050.1 coordinate 1,107, forward strand.
CATACGCTTCCAGTTCCTGATAAATTGATTCCCTAGACTGGGTTAAGGATGCCACTCCTAAATCCAACAATGCTGTTTTCAATAACTTCGCTTCGCCATGGCTGTTCACCAGCAAGGCAATGTCACCACGTTTTAACGGCCTACTTTCAGAGTCATCACTGTCATCGTCTAACATCAAACATTGACCGCTA
>MAAI01000071.1 GCA_002163115.1 Methylophaga sp. 41_12_T18
ACAAGTGAGTTGGTGCTGGAGCTGATGTTGTATATGGGCGTTGCCGGTGTATTAATTAATACTATGTTAATGGTCTTAAATTTATTACCGTTACCTCCGTTAGATGGCGGTAGGATTTTAACCAGTCTATTACCAGGACCACTGTCTTGGCAGGTGGGGCGGATAGAACCTTATGGTTTCTTCATTTTATTAGGCTTAATTTATTTTGGTATTTTAAGTTTAATACTTTGGCCATTTATTGGTGGTTTTATTAGTTTGTTGGCAATGATTTTTAATTTGCCACCACAGATATTTTCAATTCTTTAAAAGCGAACCTTGTTTAATACAGGGCTCAGGGGAACACATTGGATACGGTAGCATTACAATCTCGTCGTATTGTCTCAGGCATGCGTCCAACAGGACGACTTCACCTAGGGCATTATCATGGGGTATTAAAAAACTGGATTACTTTACAACATGAATTTGATTGCTTCTTTTTTGTGGCAGATTGGCACGCATTAACGACTCATTATGAAGATAGTCATGTTATTGAAGATAGTGTCTGGGACATGGTCATTGATTGGATTGCTGCGGGGATAGAACCTTCCGCTGTTTCTTTATTTTTACAATCAAAAGTACCTGAACATGCTGAGTTGCATTTACTGTTATCAATGATGACACCAATGTCATGGTTAGAACGGGTACCGACTTATAAAGATCAGCAAGAAAAATTAAAAGAAAAAGACTTATCAACTTATGGTTTTTTAGGTTATCCGTTATTACAAAGTGCTGATATTTTGATTTACCGTGCAGGCCAAGTGCCTGTGGGTGAAGATCAAGTAGTACATGTTGAATTAACTCGCGAAGTCGCCCGCCGTTTTAATCATATTTATGGTCGTGAAAAAGACTTTGAAGAAAAATCGGAAGCAGCAGTTAAAAAAATGGGTAAGAAGAATGCGAAACTTTATACTAAGTTACGTACTGCTTATCAGCAACAAGGTGATAGTGAGGCTTTAGCAACGGCTCGTGAGCTGCTTAAGAGTCAGCAAAATTTGGCTTTAGGTGATAGCGAGCGTTTATTTGGCTATCTGGAAGGCGGCGGTAAAGTTATTTTGCCTGAACCACAAGCGTTGTTGACAACTGCAGCAAAAATGCCCGGCCTAGATGGTCAAAAGATGTCTAAATCGTATGGCAATACCATTGCCTTACGTGAAGCCGATGATAGTTTGGCTGAGAAAATTAAGAAAATGCCTACCGATACGAATCGTGTTCGCCGAACTGATCCGGGCAATCCTGAACGTTGTCCTGTTTGGCAGTTGCATGAAGTGTATGCAACAGAAGAGCAAAAAGCGTGGGTACAAGAAGGCTGTCGTACTGCTAGTATTGGCTGTTTAGACTGCAAGGGGCCATTGATTGATGCCATTTCATTAGAGTTAAGGCCGATTCGTGCACGAGCAGAAGAATTAAGTCAGCATCCAGAAGATGTACGGCGCATTATTGAAGATGGGAACGAAGCAGCACGGGCTGTTGCACAAGAAACATTAATCGAAGTTAGAGCCGCAATGGGCTTAGGTTATAAGTAAATTTGTTAGTAGCTTAGATAAGCTTAGCGGAAAGTTAAATTAAACAATGTCGGGAGACAATAGATATGGCTGAAAGAATTCAGAAAGTATTAGCACGAGCTGGTTACGGTTCACGTCGCCAAATAGAAGTTTGGATAAAAGAAGGGAAAGTCACTCGTAATGGTGAAACTGCCAGCTTAGGTGATCAAGTTTCAATTGGTGATACCATGAAGCTGGATGGTAAGCCCTTAGCCGCCAAGCGTTTATGGCAACAACCACAACAAGTATTGTTATATAACAAACCTGTTGGCGAAGTATGTACACGTAAAGATCCAGAAGGTCGTAGAACGATCTATCAATCTTTACCTGCTCCTGAGCAAGGCCGTTGGGTAAGTGTCGGTCGCTTGGACATCAATACCAGTGGTTTGATTATCTTGACCACAGATGGCGAGTTAGCCAATACCTTGATGCACCCATCCAATGAAATGGATCGTGAATATGCGGTTCGAATCTTAGGTGAAGTGACTGGCGATATGCTGCAAAACTTGCGAGATGGCGTAGAGCTAGAAGATGGTAAGGCAAGCTTCACAGATGTACAGCGCGCAGGTGGTGAAGGCGCTAATAGTTGGTTTCATGTTGTTATTCAAGAAGGCCGTAATCGCGAAGTTCGCCGCTTATGGGAAAGCCAGGGAGTACAAGTTAGTCGCTTGATGCGAGTACGTTACGGGCCGGTTATTATTCCATCGAAACTGAAAATGGGTCAGTGGATGATGATCGAAGGTTATGAGCTAGAAACCTTATATGACGATGTTGGCTTAAAATCACATGTCGAGCATCAGTTAGGTCGAGCACAAAGAGAGAAAAAGTTACGACCTTTAAAGCAACAGACTGCACCTAAAACTAAATCACGTAAAAAAGAAGCTGTAGCTAAAGGTGGCAAGGCTAAACGTGGCGGTGGCGGCCCAAGAGTCAGAGGTCGAAACCGCTAACTGTAAACATAAAAAAGGGCTTTTTAAAGCCCTTTTTTATTGCTAGTGATCTTTGCTGATAGTTTGACTGGCACAGATAGTTTGGTTACGACCGGTTTTCTTAGCTTGATATAAGGCGTGATCTGCACGGTCAAATAAGTTAGCACCATCTTCGCCTTGACCAAGTTGAGAAACACCAACACTGATGGTGTAGCCAAAAGTACGTTTACCATCACTGCAGCTCAGTTGTGATACCGCAACGCGAACCCGCTCAGCAACAATACGAGCAGCATCAATATCGGTGTTACTGAGTATTAATGTAAATTCTTCACCACCGTAACGAAATGCAATATCACTTCTACGCATAGTATCTGTAACGGCCTTGGCCAAGGCTTTTAAAGCTGAATCACCACTGCTATGGCCATAGGTATCATTGACCGCTTTGAAATGGTCGATATCTAAAACGATAAGTGATAACGGTGACCGTTGACGCTGTGCTAAATCAATTTCACGTTTTAAGCTGCTATCAAATGCACCGCGGTTATTCAAACCGGTGAGTTGATCTTGTAATGCTGCAGCCTGTGCTTGACGGTATAACAAGCTATTACGTAATGGATAAATCAATTTGCATAATAAATCTTCAACTAATTGAGTATCAGCGTCACTGAATTTTTTACGACGAGTAAGCGTTAACTCGCCCAACCACACTGAATTCATTTCTAAACGATAGTTACATGAATGATGGCTACGACTGCCAGTGCTAATGTCGCACTGCACGGCTTGATGTTGATAATGTAGGCTGTCGTATGGCAAAACTTTACTTATTTCATTATGAAATAAGTTAACGACTTCATCTAATTCGATAGAGGTTTGTAACACTGCAGGCAAACGAGCAATAACATCTTCGACCTGGTTGAGTTCGAGATCTTGTTGCGGTTCTGTAAAAGCCACTGCATGACCATGTTTGCCAACCAGTGATAATTTTGCTGTTTCAGTTTGATTTGCCATTGTGCTCGCCTTTTAATCTAGTTTGTTCGTGACAACTAGGTGTAAGCGAAATTTATGCCAATGGCTAAAAGGTGTTATTTATCAGTTAAGTAGGGTCTTGCGTCAGTTGATTGACAGTGATGATTATTGGCTATGAATAAGGGCGCCAGTGATAGCCAAACTATCCTCACCCATCAGGTATAAATAGTCGCCAACAATATCTTCTGGTTTTGCTAATGATGAAGGATCGGTGGCAGGAAAGGCTTGAGAATGAAGTTTTGTTTGAACTTGACCTGGATCGATGGTGTTGACACGAATACAGTTATCATTTTCAAGTTCGTCAGCAAGCTGTTTGCTGAAGGTCTCAATTGCCGCTTTACTGACACCATAGCCAGCCCAATAGGCTTTATCTTTATGACTATCAGTGGTGAAAATAATAGCTGCGTTATCTTGTTTTTGTAATAGAGGCAGGCAGGCACAAGTCAGTAAATAAGCTGCCGTTAAATTAATGTGCAGTGTTTCTAACCAGATTTTTGGCTCGTGATGTTGTGTCGGTGCCAGTTGACCAAGACTGGCGGCACAATGAACTAAGCCATCCAGACGACCGAAATTATCAGTAACCTTGGCCACAAGTTCATCATAATCTGCAATGGAAGCACCCTTTAAGTCTAAAGGGTAAAGTGCCGGTGTAGGGTGTTGTTCTGCAACAATCTCATCATAAACGAGCTCCATTTTAGCAATGTTTTTGTCGAGCATGACGACGGTGGCACCATGGGTGGCATAAGCTTTGGCTACCGCTGCACCAATACCGCTACCGGCACCTGTGACGAGAATAACTTTGTTGTTCAATAGGTCGGTAGCGGGGCGGTAGCTCATTTTAGTCCTCTACAGGCTTAGCAACGAATTGACTGAAAACAGCATTGCCATTATGGAATTGAACGCTAGTTGTGCCTTTTTCATCTGCCCATTCGGAATGGGTAATGATTAAGTCATCCAACTTTTTGATTTCAGATAATGTTGGTGCGCCGAGTAATTTAGCCGCTGCTTGTTCAGACATTCCAGTTTCAATTTCAGTAGTTGCTACGGTTACTGTATCAGCTGCTAAAGTGGTTGTTGATGCTGCATCTTTATCGCCACAAGCAACAAGTGTTGAGCTAACGATTAAAGCTGCAAGAATTAGGCGTGCATAACTAGACATAATGAACCTTAAAAATTAAGTTAAATAGAAAGAAATAGTATAGCAATAATTTGATGAGAATTATTATCAATAACTCAAGATTGCACGAGCACAGGAGGTACCATTAATAATAGCGCCTTCTAAGGTTGCAGGATATCCATTGGCACAATAATCACCGGCCAACCACAAACCATCAATCTTAGTTTTTACGGAGGGTCGATTTTTCTCAATGCCAACTGTCGCCGCAAAGCCGGCACGCTTTTCTCGGATGACTAAACTTGTTTGCGGCTGCTCTGGTAGAGAATAAAAGTATTGGCTTACTTCAACCCTAACATGATTAATAAGTTCATTATTAGTCATTTTTTGATGTTTACCTGGCCCGCTAATGACAACGGCCATCAAGCCTGGATGTTGTTGGCTACGGTCAAATATCCACTGACTAATGCTGCCGGTCATTCCTTGCATTGCAGACGGTAGCCGGCACTGCTCAGGGTATTGCAAATAAACAGTAATAATAGGATGGCTCTGAGGGAGGGTGATAGCTGCATAGTTAGCAACTAATGAAGCGCAATGATGGGGCGCGGTAGCAATGATGACGTTGTCGGCTAAAAATGACTGGCCATCTTGTGTTGTTACACCGTTGATTTTGTTATCGGCTACGACTAATTCACTCACCCGTGTTTGTAAGTATATTTGCGCACCATTGCTAGTTAAAAACTTCGCGGCTGTAGCTGGAAATACATCCCCTAAAGCGAGTTTAGGAATTAATAAATCTGCCGATTTTTTGCCTTTGCCTAAACTATCATCAATCACTTGAGCTAATAGATGTGCTGATGCTTCAGCGATTGGAGTGTTTAAGGTCGCTAAGCACAGCGGCTCCCATAATTGTTTAATTAAACGCTCAGGTTGCTGGGTATTCGCTAACCATTTAGTGACGCTTATATCTTCAGCTTTACGTAGTTTTACTATGCTTGACTGTAGTTTTTTGATGTGCAACAAGCCTGATATGCCGGTGCTTTTCAATAAGCTCCATGCTAAAGATAAGGGCCAAGGCAGGGCGTTAGTAGCAGATAACTGTAAAGCTGGAAAAACATCATCAATGATTGAGATGTCGATAGTTTGCCGATCAAGGACCTGAGTTGCATCGATATCAATGCTGGCCATAAGAGCTAACATTTCGGTATAAGCACCGATCATTAAATGCTGGCCATTATCAACCGTTTTGTCTTGCCATTGCACATTACGTGCTCGGCCACCCAATTGCTTGGCCGACTCAAATAAATGAACAGTCTCGCCACGCTGACACAGCTTAATTGCGGCAGCTAGACCACTCCAACCGCCACCAATGACGATGGTTGTCATTGCTGCTGTCGGTGTAAGCGCTTTTCTTTACGAGCTGTTTGCCAGGCAAGCCATAACTTACGAAGAGGAGTTAAAGATATTCGACGTTGCATAACACCAAAACCATCGTTGGCAATTTCATCTAAAGTCGCTTCATAAATTGCAGCCATAATGAGGCCGGTACGTTGGCTATAACGATCTTGTGCTGGTAACAGCTGCATAGCTTGCTGGTAATAGTCTTTTGCACGCTTGGTTTGAAACTTAAGTAGCTCGATCAATTCTGGACTAGACTTTAAATCGAGTAGGTCATCCGCCTTAACATTAAAGCGTTGTAATTCATCTTGTGGCAGATAAATACGTCCGCGCTCAGCATCTTCGCGCACATCGCGAATAATATTAGTTAGCTGCAAGGCCATGCCTAAGTTTTCAGCATACTTAAGAGTCGCACGGTCTTGATAGCCAAATATTTCGACAGATAATAGTCCGACAACACTTGCTGCGCGATGACAATAAAGAGCAAGGTTTTTAAAGGATGGGTAGTTAAACTGTTCTAAGTCCATGGCCATGCCATCAATAATCTCCATGAAGTATTCTTCATGCAAATCAAAATTCTGCAATGCTACTTGTAAGGCCTTGCCGACAGGGTGAGTTGCTTCATCGTTAAAGGTACGAATAATTTCAGCGCGCCACCATTCAAGTTTTGTCGCCGCAGTATCTTTGTCATCAATCTCATCAACCGTATCATCAACTTCACGACAAAAGGCATATAAAGCAATAATGGCTTGTCGTTGCTGGGCGGGTAAAAAGCGAAAACTGTAATAAAAGCTAGAACCACTTTTAGCTGCTTTATCTTGGCAATACTCGTCAGGTGTCATTGTTGAAGTCTTTTTACAGTTTTGCCACGTTTTAGGTGAACTAATGAATAAAAGTCTGCCATATAAATTTAATCTTAAATAGTTAGCTTAATAGGTACGTTCTATTGAGAAATCAGCAAGTGCTAACAAGGCGTCTTTATATTGAGATTTATCGAGAATGCTTAGTGCTGCTTTAGCATTGTTGACTTCTTTTTTGGCTGCTCGGGAAGTGTAATCAATGGCACCGGTATCATTAATTATGCTGATAATGTCATCAATTTTATCGCGCTGACCTTGTTCAATGGCAGTACGAATCACTTGTGCTTGTTGCTCTGTGCCATGCTGCATCGCATAGATGAGAGGCAAGGTTGGTTTGCCTTCTGCTAAGTCATCACCAATGTTTTTGCCAATTGATTCGCTAGAAGCACTGTAATCTAATAAATCATCTACTAATTGGAAGGCGCTGCCTAAATGCATCGCATATTTGGCCATGGCCGTTTCAATTTCTAGAGAAGATTGACTAATCACGGCGCCTAATAGACCTGCGGCTTCAAATAATTTGGCTGTTTTATGGTGAATGACTTCTAAATAGCGTTGCTCAGTAGTGTCGGCATCATTGCAATTGAGCAATTGCAGGACTTCACCTTCAGCAATAACGTTAGTGGTATGCGACAAAATTTTCATTAATCGCATCGAATCCATTTCAACCATCATTTCAAAGGAGCGAGTGTAAAGAAAGTCGCCCACTAAAACGCTGGCTTCATTGCCCCATAAATTATTTGCCGTTTCACGACCGCGGCGCATATCCGAATTATCAACGACATCGTCGTGTAATAAGGTTGCGGTGTGGATGAATTCGATAATAGTAGCGAGATTGATATGTTGCTGCTCTTGATAACCACAAGCTCGGGCGCATAAAATCGCCAGGGCGGGCCGCAATCGCTTACCACCGCTATTGATTATGTAATGACCAAGTTGGTTAATTAATACCACATCAGACTGTAAACGCGCTTGAATCATAACGTCGACAGATGACATATCATCTTTTATTAATGTATAGATGGATTGAATATCCACGGAGCTTTGATCTACCTATATAATAGTGTTTCTAAAAGTGCGTACTCTCTCATGCAGAGCGATAGATCGCAAATATTTCAATTTGCATTTGATCTCTTTGTCGAAAGGGATTAAAATTGCCGGTCTTTTGATGGGTTACCCACAATAAACTAATTTTTTTGGAGACAGCGATGTACGCTATTGTCGCAACTGGCGGTAAACAGTACCGAGTTAAAGAGGGCGAAACGCTCCGTATTGAGAAACTATCTGCTGAAGCTGGTGAAACAGTTGAATTGGATAAAGTTCTTATGGTTGGTGAAGGCGATGATGTTAAAATCGGCGCTCCTTACCTAGAAGGCGCAAAAGTAACTGCAACAGTTGCTTCTAATGGTCGTGCTGATAAAGTTAAGATCATTAAATTCCGTCGTCGTAAACATCACCGTAAGCAGATGGGTCACCGTCAGTCTTACACTGAAATCGAAATTACAGGCATCACAGCCTAAGCAACACCAGATAGAGGATTTAAGAAATGGCTCATAAGAAAGCGGGTGGTAGTACTAGAAACGGACGTGACTCGGAATCGAAACGTCTTGGTGTTAAACGCTACGGTGGTGAAGCTGTACTAGGTGGTAACATTCTTATTCGTCAACGTGGTACTCGTTACCATGCTGGTTTGAACGTAGGAATTGGTAAAGATCACACCTTGTTCGCAAAAGCTGAAGGCAAAGTGTTGTTTGAGAAAAAAGGTCCTAACAACCGCATGTTCGTAAGCGTTGTTGTTGCTGACTAAGAGAATCATGTAGGCCCATTTTGGGGCTAACAGCTAAAAGCCCCGCTGATGCGGGGTTTTTTGTGTCTGAAAAATATTTTTTAAAATTATGTTTGCTCTATTGAGCAATAAAATCGGTTAAGCCAATGAAATTTGTTGATGAAGCGAAAATTAAAGTTAATGCAGGCAATGGCGGTAACGGCTGCCTGAGTTTTCGCCGTGAAAAATATATTCCGTTTGGTGGCCCTGATGGCGGTGACGGCGGTGACGGCGGTGATATTTATTTAGAAGCCGATGATCAAGTGAATACGTTGATTGATTTCCGTTATACCCGTAATTTTGCTGCTGAGCGTGGCGAAAATGGTCGCAGCAGAATGTGCAGCGGTGCGCGTGGTGAAGATTTCGTTATCAAAGTACCAGTGGGCACAGAAGCTTGGGATGAAAATACTGACGAGTTACTGGGCGATTTAACCAATACCGGTGACCGTATGATGGTAGCCAAAGGCGGCTGGCACGGACTGGGCAATACTCGTTATAAATCAAGTATTAACCGAGCGCCGAGAAAGACTACTGATGGTTCGCCAGGTGAAGCACGTACCTTACGTTTAGAAATGAAGTTATTAGCTGATATAGGTTTGTTAGGTTTGCCTAATGCCGGTAAATCAACTTTTATTAGCCAAGTTTCAGCTGCTCAACCTAAAGTTGCCGATTATCCTTTCACTACGTTGTATCCAAACTTGGGTGTGGTGACGATGAAAGATGTGCGCAGTTTTGTGATTGCTGATGTTCCAGGTTTGGTTGAGGGTGCGGCTGATGGCGCAGGTCTCGGTATTCAATTTTTGCGTCATTTAACGCGTACTCGTCTGTTATTGCATATGGTAGATATGGCGCCAGCTGATGTAAAACAAGATCCAGTTGAATCTGTTGAAACCATCAATCGCGAATTAGAAAACTACAGTGATGCCTTAGGCAGTCAAGATCAGTGGCTAGTTCTCAATAAAATGGACTTAGTACCTGAAGATATTCGTGAAGAACTTTGTCAGGAAGTACTCGATCGATTAAATTGGCAGGGAAAAGTGTTCCGAGTCAGTGGCCAATCAGGCGAAGGTTGTGATGAGTTATGTGCTCAAATCATGGACTATTTGGATGACTTAAAAGAACAAGAACAGCTAAAAAACGAACAAGCAGAATAATAACGATCTGAGGAATACTGTGTGACCACCCCACACCAGCAAATAATTACTACTAAACGTTGGGTTATAAAAATTGGCAGTGCCTTACTTACGCGTGTGGGCGAAGGTTTAGATCTTGAACGTATTAGCTGGTTGAGTGAAGAAATTGCTAAGTTGCGGGCGCAAGGAAAAGAAGTTGTATTAGTGACTTCAGGCTCGGTCGCAGCTGGTATGCAGCAATTAGGTTGGCGCAAACGTCCTCACGAAATTCATTTGTTACAAGCCGCAGCCAGTGTTGGCCAAATGGATTTAATACAAGCTTATGCCTCAGAAGGCAAAAAACATGGTATTCATACTGCGCAAATTTTGCTAACCCATTCAGATTTATCTGATCGTGGTCGTTACTTAAATGCGCGCAGTGCGCTACATAGTTTATTAGAACTTAACGTTTTACCGGTTGTGAATGAAAATGACACTATTGCCACCGATGAAATTCGTTTTGGTGATAATGATACTTTAGCCGCGATGACAGCCAACTTAGTTGAAGCAGATGTTTTAGTTATTTTGACCGACCAAGATGGTTTATTCGACGCTGATCCACGTAATAATCCAGATGCGAAGTTAATTGCTGCTTCTGCTGCCAGCAACCCGGCTTTAGATGACATGGCAACGGAAGGAACAGGTCAATTAGGTCGCGGCGGGATGGCAACTAAGTTATTAGCTGCTAGACGTGCGGCACAATCAGGCGCCGTTACCGTTATTTTATCAGGTAAAAATCCCAATAATTTACAATTACTCGCTGCTGGTGAAGGTGTTGGTACCTTATTGTGGCCAGATAACGAGCCGATGACAGCACGCCAGCAATGGTTAGTTGGCCACTTACATCCTCAAGGTCAAATCATCTTAGATGATGGTGCAGTTGATGTAATAAAACAGGATGGCCGGAGTATTTTACCTGTTGGAATCAAGCTAGTAGAGGGGGAGTTCAAGCGTGGCGATTTAGTGATCTGCCTGGATATGAATGGAGATGAAATAGCACGTGGCTTAGTTAATTATTCTGCAAGTGAAGCGAGTAAAATTAAAGGCCAAGCTAGCAGCTCTATTGAAGAGCTACTTGGTTATGTTGACGAGCCAGAACTGATTCATCGTGATAATTTAGTGGTTACCGCTTAACTCCCTAGCGTAGAGAGTTAAGCGGTAACATTTTTTTGAGCTAGCAACTTTTATCCTAACCATCTGATGCTAGAACCTTATAGCTCCATATTCATTACTTTTCGTACTTCATCTAGCGTATCTTGTGCTACCGATCTTGCTGAATCCACACCCGACTTTAATACGTCAGTAACGTGATCCATATTGGATTCTAAATCCGTACGGCGTTCTCTAATAGGACGTAAGTATTCGTTAAGTCCTTCAGTCAATCGGGATTTTAGCTTGCCGCTACCGCCGTCACCAATTTCTTCACCGATTTTTTCTGGAGATGTTTCTTCTATAAAAGAAAGAAGAAGTAATAAATTGGCTACTTCAGGTCTAGAAGCTTCGTCAAAGAAAATATTTCTTTCTGAATCTGTCTTAGCGCGCTTAATCAACTTAGCTGTTTCATCTTCAGTCGCGCTTAACATGATTGCGTTATTTCGACTTTTACTCATTTTTTGCGAGCCATCAAGGCCAAGAATGACCGGCGAAGTACTTAATAGCGCTTGTGGTTCAGGAAATATCATTTCCTTGTTGCCAAATCGATCGTTGAAGCGACGAGCAATAGTTCGAGTAAGTTCTAGGTGAGGAAGTTGATCTTTGCCTACAGGAACAACGTTGCCTTTACAGAACAGTATGTCGGCAGCCTGATGAACAGGGTAGTTATACATTCCAGCATTAATTCTCTTTAGTCCCGATGCGGCAATTTCTTCTTTAACCGTCGGGTTTCTGTCGAGTTCAGCGTTAGTTACCAAGGTTAAAAATGGTAATACTAGCTGATTAAGTTCCGGCACATGACTGTGAGGGAAAATAGCTGTATTTTCGTTTATTGGATCAAGGCCAACAGCAAGATAATCGAGGGTAAGCTGTCGTACATTTTCTGAAATATTTTCAAAGGTATCGCGATCAGTTAACACCTGATAATCAGCAATAACAATAAATGAAGGAACGCCCAGTTGTTGTAACCTTACTCGGTTTTGTAATGAGCCGAATAAATGGCCGATATGTAATCTTCCGGTAGGTCTATCACCCGTTAAGACACGATATTTTTCAGGGTTAACCGCTAAATCAGCTTCCAGTTTTTGGCTTCTTGCTACAGTGGCTTCAAATGTTCCGTAGTCTGCTTCTTGTTTAGACAAAAAATTATTCCTCTCAATTAAGCTTGTGCTTTTTTCAGAAACATAACGCCATCGTCAACAGCGCAGTGCTTTTGGCAAGTCTGACTTTAATCATTTATAAAGCAGAAAATCACAGCGATTCTACACCAATTTCCAGTTATATTATTCAGTGTTAAATTTTAGGCATAAAAAAACCGACTCGAGGTCGGTTTTTTTAAAAGCTGTGAAGCTTTATATTATAGTGCGCGAACAGCTGTGTTCAAACGACTTTTGCTACGTGCTGCGGCATTTTTGTGAATGATGCCTTTACGTGCCATGCGATCAAGAGCAGGAACAGCTGCTTTATAAGCAGTAGTTGCAGTTTCTTTATCACCAGCTTCGATTGCAGTCTTAAGCGCTTTAATAGTTGTACGCATTGCTGAACGCTGGCTGGCGTTACGTTGGCGGCTATCTTCCGCTTGACGTGCGCGTTTTTTTGCTTGTGCCGAGTTTGCCAAAGTTCTTCTCCTAAAAATCAGCTATAAATATACAGAACAGAACATTATCCTGATTTATTTAATGTTTGTAAAGGAATATATCCAAACTTTATCGGATATTCCTTGTTATGATGTCGAATAATTTATTTCAGGCGGCAAGTATGAGAATAATCACGGCAAATGTCAATGGGATCCGAGCAGCAGGACGCAAGGGCTTCTTCGATTGGTTGGCAGTTAAGCAGGCAGATGTTGTTTGTATTCAAGAAACAAAAGCACAAGTAGATCAGTTAACTGATGCGCTATATAACCCTGAAGGCTATCACTGCTTTTATCATGATGCGGTGAAAAAAGGCTATAGCGGTGTAGCTTTATACTGCAAATATGAGCCGGACGAAGTCATTGTCGGCATGGGCAATGAAGAGTTTGATGCTGAAGGTCGTTATATTGAAGCCAAGTTTGGTAACTTAAGCGTTATCTCTTTATATATGCCATCAGGATCATCAAAAGAAGAACGACAAATTGCCAAATACCGCTGCATGGATCACATGCTGGCAAAGTTAGATGAGATGAAAGCATCAGGCCGCGATTATATTGTCACTGGTGATTGGAATATTGCTCATAAAAATGAAGATATTCGTAACTGGAAAGGCAATCAGAAAAACTCGGGCTTCTTACCAGCAGAACGTGCTTGGTTAGATACCTTGTTTGATGACAAAGGTTTTGTAGACGCGTTTCGTGAATTAGAACAAGAAGAGCATTCGTATACCTGGTGGTCGAACCGAGGCCAATCTTGGACTAACAATGTCGGTTGGCGTATTGATTACCATATATTAACGCCGAGTTTAAAAGGCAAAGTACTGGAAACAGAAATCTATAAAGATGAGCGGTTTTCTGACCATTCACCATTAACGATTGATTACGACTACGAAATTAACAGCTAATGAATGAGCTAACTCAGCAACAATCTTGGTTGGAAACGATTAAGACATTTAAGCATCCTCGGGTGGTGACAATGTTCTTTTTTGGCATTTCAGCTGGGTTGCCTTTGTTGCTGATTTTTTCGTCGTTAAGTTTGTGGTTACGTGAAGCCGGTGTTGAGCGGGCCGCAGTGACTTATTTTAGTTGGGCTGCTTTAGGTTATTCATTTAAGTTTGTTTGGGCACCATTGGTAGACAGTCTGCCAGTACCGCTATTAACGCAGTTTTTTGGTCGTCGCCGTGCCTGGTTATTGTTGTCACAAACAATGATTATGTTATCCATTGCAGCGATGGCAATGATAGACCCGGCAACGCAAACACTTAGTTTATTAGCATGGGCAGCGGTTTTACTGGGATTTTCATCCGCCACACAAGATATTGTCATTGATGCTTATCGAATTGAGTCTGCTGAAACAGAGCTGCAGGCTTTAATGTCGTCGACCTACATTGCTGGTTATCGTATCGGTATGTTGTTAGCGGGTGCCGGAGCTTTGTTATTAGCCACTTATTTTGGCTCGACAATGACGAATTATGACTATCAAGCCTGGCAAACCACCTATTTATTGATGGCGGCATTAATGTTGATAGGAATGTTAACAACATTGATTGTTGACGAACCTGAGTCAAAATCGCTGCAAAATAAGCAATCCAATCAGCATTATGTAGGTTTTTTATTACTATTTGTTTTAGCCGTAGCAGCCTTTGTAAGTAGCTTTTATGTTAGTTCAGAGATTGCAACAGTCGCCAAGTCAGCATTGACCAGCATGGTTGCCAATGCAAGTTTAGCCGGAGTGTTGGTGGAGCTTCTTCGCTTGGCTTTCGCATTAATGATGGCGGCTGCGGTGGCTAAATTAGTGGTGTACTCCGGGCTGGTTCAAGGCAAACAGGTTATTGATACTTATATTGAGCCGGTCCACGATTTTTTTCAGCGTTATGGTTGGTCTTTAGCGTGGTTATTATTGGCCTTGGTGGGCTTATATCGAATTTCAGATATTGTATTGGGCGTGATTGCCAATGTATTTTATCTAGATTTAGGCTTCACTAAGCCTGAAATAGCCACCGTAGTTAAAAGCTTTGGCTTAGCAATGACCTTAGTCGGCGGCTTTTTAGGTGGTTTATTAGCCATGCGATTTGGCGTGATGAAAATTCTATTTTTAGGTGCATTATTGTCAGCATTAACCAACTTATTGTTTATGGCATTAGCTCAAATGGGCAACGATATGACCATGTTGTATCTGGTTATTTCAGCAGATAATTTATCAGCAGGCATAGCCAGTGCAGCCTTTATCGCCTTTTTATCAAGCCTAACCAATATTTCATTTACCGCAGTGCAATATGCCATTTTTAGCTCGTTAATGACCCTATTACCGAAGATATTAGGTGGTTATTCTGGAACAATGGTGGAAACGATGGGTTATGAGCAGTTCTTTTTAATGACTGCAATAATGGGCTTACCGGTATTAGTGCTGATCTTATGGGCGAATAAACACTTTAAAATTGAGCATTAGCTTTATTTGAGATAATGAGATGAAAAAACTGTTCATTCTTCTTGCAGTCGTCATGTGCTGGAAATTTTTCTGGGCAGATGAAACGGTGGTCTTAGGCCCCGGTATTAAAGTGGTTGAAGCCCCCATCCAAATTGAGTTAAATAACGCCGTTAAAATCCAATATAAAGGCTTTCAAATTACGCCTTTAGCCGAGTTTCAATTAACAGGTAAAATCCTATCACGTAAAGATTATTCGTTTGGTCGTGAGAGTGAATTATCACCAACTGATTTGGCTTTAGGTTGGGGGCCGATGTCAGATGAAGCGGTATTGGAAAATATTGATATTTCGCAATCTGGTCGTTGGTATCGTTGGCGGGTAGAAGACTTTCCAATTCCTCGTAAAGCCATAGAAACGAATAGTGCAAACATGCATTTGGTGCCGGCCAATGACTTAGTGGCGTCGATGTTAGAGCTTACTAAACAAGGTCAAATCATCGAATTAACCGGCTACCTCATTCGTGTCGATGCCGATGATGGCTGGCATTGGCAAAGCTCACTGACTCGTAACGACACTGGCGGCCAAGCATGCGAACTTATTTACGTAGAAAGTCTGCATGTGATTAAGCAGTTTTAGGTACTTTTAGCCATAAGACAACGGCCAAACTAATAAAACACAGCTGAGCAACCGCGAAAGCCAGATAGCTCTGAGTGACTAACGGCAATACGATACTGGCTACAATGGCATTTGCCATCATTTGTACAAAACTCTGAACAGCCGCAGCGGTGCCTCTATTATTTGGAAAACAATCTAAAGCCAATATCGTTAAAGACGGTATGGCCATACCTATTCCAAATGCATAACATAACAATGGCAATACAAATCCTAATAACGACGGCGTAAAGAAATAAGCGATCATTAAATTGATTAGAGTGGTAACAGCGATAATGGTTACCGCAATAGAGACCATTCTGGTCGCTGTTTTGCGATAAGCAAACCTTGCTGAAAACAAAGAACCCGCCATTAAGCCGATGACCATTAAGACAAATTGCTTCCAAAAATCGCCAGTGGTTAGCTGTAAAAAATCAAAAAAGATAGTCGGCGAACCGGCAATGAATAAAAACATGCCACAAAAACTGGCACTACCGGCAGTTACAATCATTAAAAAACGGCGATGTAGCAATACATTGCAATACACTTTGGTGACATGCCGAGGATGTATGGATTGACGGTGTTCTAGTGCTAAGGTTTCTTTAGTAATCGCTAGAATTAAGAGCAGCGTTACAAAACCAAATGCAGCTAAGAAATAGAAAATACTATGCCAACCAAAAGCATCATGTAAGCCAGCGCCAATGATGGGAGCAACTGCGGGTGCAATGGCAAAAAACAACATCACATAAGACATGACTTGCCTGGCTTGTTGGGAATCAAATACATCTCTCACCATCGCGCGGCCAGCAACTAGACCGCCACTGGCCGCCGCCCCTTGAATCATCCTAAAACTTAAAAAGTGTGAATAGTCTTTTGCTAATGCACAACCTATAGATGAAATGATAAATAAGCTGATGCCACTGATAATGACTTTTTTGCGGCCAAACCGATCCGTAATCGGTCCCCAAAACAAAGTGGCGACAGCAAAGGCAGCTAAATAAGCGCCTAGTGTTTGTGACAGCAGTGAACGAGAAGCATCAAACTCGGCTTCGATGGCCGGAAAGGCCGGTAAATAAGTGTCGATAGCAAATGGACCTATCATTGATATCAATGACATGACAACGATGAAGCCTAGGTGAGAAAGCTGCTTTGATTGATTTTCTGGTTTCACAAGGATGTTTTTTAACCTAGTATCTCGTTCTAAGAATAGCGAGTAGTTACGACTTTATAGAACGAGATACGTTCGCGAATATTTAAAGACTCAAGGTTACTCCATTATGATTTGAGTGCTAGTTTTGATTTTGAGAACCAGTGATACAAAACGGGCAATACAAACAAGGTTAAAAAGGTAGCAGTGATTAGGCCGCCAACAATTACGGTGGCTAATGGCCGTTGAATTTCTGCGCCAACACCGTCTGACAGTATCATCGGAATTAAGCCTAAAGCAGCCACAGTTGCTGTCATCAACACCGGTCTAAGCCTTGATACCGCACCTTCAAAAATCGCTTTATTGATCGCTTCATCGCCTAGTTCTATCCGGATGTTTATGGCTTCAACCATCACCACGCCATTGAGAACGGCGACGCCAAAAAGAGTGATGAAACCAATTGAGCTGGGTACGGATAAATATTGGCCAGTGAAGTATAAAGCAACGATTCCACCGATCATTGCCAAAGGCAAATTGACTAAAATAAGTAAGGCCTGACCAATAGAGTGAAAGGCAAAATAGAGCAATAAGGCAATCATCGCTATTGAAAGAGGTACCACAATCATTAAGCGTTGCTGCGCTCGCTGTTGATTTTCATATTGACCGCCAATAGAGACTGAATACCCTGTTTTTAGCTCAAGATTATCGGCAAGTATTTGATGAATATCGGCAACAACACTGCCCATATCTCGACCTTGGACATTAGCTTGTATTACTACACGGCGCTGGACATCATCTCGACGCACTTGTGGTGGGCCAGATTCAATGGTGATATCAGCCACATCGCCTAAGCGTACCCATGCCCCCGTCGGTGATTGCAGCCGAAGATCGGCAATGGCTTGTGGCGATTGGCGAAAGCTGTCGGCAAGACGAACATAAATATCATAGCGTTCATTGCCATTAATAATCTGGCCTGCTTTTGCACCTCCTAAACCATCACGCACTAAATTCATCACATCAGCAACGGCTAATCCAAATCGAGACAATTGGCGACGATTCGGAGTGATAACCAGTTGTGATTCGCCGGCAATTTGTTCCATAGCAACATCTTGTGTGCCGGTTACCTTTTTCACCAGTTGCTCTATTTGTTGGCCTTGCTGAGCTAATTCGTCTAGGTCTGGCCCAAATAGTTTGATCGCTAACTGGGCTTTTACACCTGATAATAATTCATCAACACGAGTCGCAATCGGTTGAGAAAAATTGAGTAATAAGCCGGGATATTGTGCTAACTTTTCAGCCATTAACTGTTGCAGTTCAATGCGTGTATCGGCGCTGATCCATTGTGATTTTGGCCTTAGACCAATATAGATTTCAATATTGCTAACCGGTTCAGGATCGCCACCTATCTCTGCCCGACCTATTCGGCTGGCAGCATAGGTGACCTCGGGGAACTCTAACAATAACGGCTCTAACTTTGCGGCAACAGCAATGGCTGTTTCTAAGCTAGAAGACGGCGCTAAGGTGACACGAAGGTTGATGGTACCTTCTTCTAACTCGGGTACAAATTCGGTACCTAACTGAGGAACGAGCAATAAGGCGCAGGCTAATAAGCTGCCAGTAATTAATAGCACCAATAATTTAAAACGCATCGCCATACGTAGCAACAATCGGTACATTTTTTCCAGCACAGTGAGAATCGGGCTCGTTCTAGCTTTGAAACCTCGCTGGAAAAAATAGCTGGCTAAAGCGGGCACCACAATTAATGACACCAGTAATGAAGCAGCCATAGCAATCATAATACTGATCGCCATTGGTTGAAATAATTTGCCTTCAACACCTTCTAGGGTAAACAGTGGAGCAAATACCACCATGATAATGGTGACTGCAAAAAAGACCGGCTTAGCGACTTCTTTAGCTGCTTGTTGAATACGTAAGCCCACAGCTGTGTTGCTAGCAACGTAGTAGGGATCGTTATCTTCCTTGGCTACGTTTAGGCGATGTTCAGCATCATGTTGTTGATCGGGATGACTGAGATGTTTAAATATATTTTCCATCATCACCACTGCGCCATCGACCATCATACCTATGGCGACGGCTAAACCACCTAACGACATTAAGTTGGCTGATAAACCGTTGTATGACATTACAGTTAAGGCCATAGCGATTGATAGTGGTATCGAGATTAAAACCAGTAATACCGCTCGAATATTTAACAGAAATAAAACTAATACGATGACGATAAAGATAAAGGCTTCCAGTAAAGCTTTTTGTACTGTGGTCACTGCTTTTTCAATTAAGTCAGCTTGATCATAAAGCGGCTCAAAACGAACCCCTTCAGGCAATGCCTGCTGAATTAACTTAATACGATCAGTCACGCCATCAATGGTATTTTTGGTATTAGCACCCATGCGTTTTAATACAATGCCCGAGACGACTTCGCCCAAGTTTTCGACACTGCCATCAGCATTACGTCGGCTCATGGTGACTGCACCTTGCCGTATTTCACTACCAAGTTCGATACTGGCAACATCGGCGAGCGTTACTACGGCACTGCCTTCGATTTTGAGGGGGATTTGACGTAACTCTTCCAAGCCCTGCTGAGCATGACTTAGCCAGCCAACACCACGGATCACTAACTGCTCTTGGCCACGATCCAAATACCAGCCACCGGCATTGTCATTATTATCTTGCAATGCGGTAATGACATCTGCTTGGCTTAATTCATATGCCAATAAACGAGAAGGGTTGAGGTTGACCTGATATTGACGAACATGACCACCAAATGACAATACATCGGTGACACCATCGATAGGCATTAATAATAATTTAACCAGCCAATCATTAAGGCTACGTAAAGCCATCGTATCAAAATCAGAGGCGGCCTCAGCCAATAAAAGATATTGATAAATCTGACCTAAACCAGAGGTATTGGGACCAATTTCAGGTGTACCAACATTGAACGGAATCAATTCCTTGGCTGACTGTAGACGTTCAAAGACTAACTGCCGAGCAAAGTAAATATCAGTGCCCTCTTTGAAGACGACAGTAATGCCTGATAAACCTGTTTTGGAGATAGAGCGCACTTCTTCGACATCAGGTAAGGCATACATCACTGCTTCAATAGGGAAGGTGATCAATTGCTCGACCTCTTCGGCTGCCAAACCAGGTGCTTCAGTATTAATGGATACCTGAATATTGGTGACATCAGGAAAGGCATCCAGATTGAGGCGCGGAATAATAACGTAGGCAGAAGCTATAAATACTAAAAGTCCAATAAGGACCAGTAACCGGTTATTAACTGACCAGTCGATTAATCGATTTAACATGATAGATATCCTGGGCTCTGGTTAATGGTTATGTGGATCAAAACCGCCTTTGGCGATTTCAGCAGCGACAAAAAATGCCCCCGTCATTACGACTCGGCTATTAGCTTCGACACCTGTTATTTCACGCCACTTACCAAAGTTTCTCCCGAGCTCAACCTCGATCGCTTCAAACTCATTGGCTTCATGTTCAACAAAGACAAGCCAATCACCATCACTACTACGCATTAAAGCGGATTCTGGAACAGCTAATACCGGCGTGATTGATGAAAAGGAAAAATATACATCGGCAAATAAGCCAGGATGAAGCAGATGTGCTTTATTGTTAATCACCATTCGCACTACCCGGGTACGAGTATGAGGATCAATGGTATGAGCTTCTTGGCTAACATTGGCGGTATAAAACTCATCAGCCACCTTGATTTTAGCTTCAGTGCCCTTAGGTAACGAAAGCTGTAAATTAGCAGCGATATAGGCCTCCACCCATAATTGATGTTCATCGGCTATTTTCATCAACTGTTCGCCAGCACTGACGCGTTGACCTTGATGAAAGTTATCAAACAGTACCGAACCTTGGTGACCAGCAACCAGAGTATATTCACCCAAAGTGGCTGTTTTTTTGATCTGGTTGTTAATAGCATTATTCGATATGCCATAGGCGACTAAACGAGCACGGCTAGCATCGTAATTAGTTTGTGCAGTGGTATAACGTTTTCCGGAAACAATCTTTTTACCTAGCTTTTTTACCCGCTGCCATTCTTCATAAGCTAGTTTAAACTCGGCCTGCGCCTCTGCTACCGATTCACTAAATAGGGTGACTAAGGCTTGGCCTTTGTTAACGCGATCACCTAAGGCGGCATGGCGACGTTGCACGATGGAATCTACTCGAGGAGAAACGAGGTAACTGCTGTAGGCATTTTCTTTAATTTCACCAGGTGCATAGACCTGATAAGTCAGCACGTGTGGTGTGAGTTTTTCCACAGTGATATTGGCAAGTTGTGCTTGTGCTGCTGATATGTGGATATTTTGTTGCGAAGCTTGTTCATCGTGGCTGGTGTTGGCTTCGTTGTCGTGAGCTTGATGGTCATGGTTGTCTGTGGGTTCAGCAAATACAGCATTGTTTAAGCCTAACAATAGGCATAGCAACAGACTGATAGATCGAGGGTAATTCATATTAATTGTTCCAAAACGGAGAGATAGTCATGGAACAACTTAAAATCGACAGCAGTAATATTCAGCGATTTTGTGGCCTAAAGCCAGGTCATTCCATGCAATTAAATTGTCGTTAATACGACAAAAAACTAAAAGTTAACTCAGTTTTGTAGCAATGGGGGGCCGATAAGCAGGCAGGTGAAGATGAGAGCGATAGCCATCATCATGAGCGGGGATTAGGTGGTCAAAGTGGGGTGTATTGACCAAGTTTACTGCAAGGGAAAAGTGAGCCATAACATGGCTGGAGCAGCAATGATGACAATCAGCTTGAGCATTAGACAATAGCGTTGAATTGCTTTGATCGACATCGTGTTCGGTTAAAAGCTGAGAACCATGAATATACTCATGGTTCTCATGCTGTTGTTCTTCGTGGTGGAACTGATAGCTGTCAGCAACCGCGACCATTGATTGCATAGCAACCAATAGCACGATTAGATATGACATGCTTTTTCTGATCATGATGGTTGCTTAGAACGGGATATCATCATCATAGTAATCAGCGCCGCCAGATGGAGCACCGTACTCAGGGCCTGCTGATGGCGATGCAGGTTGTGGCGCTGCAGCGGGCTGTTGCTGTTGTTGTTGCTGAGGTGCTGATGCAGGTTGGCCATAAGCTGGGGCACTGTCGCCACCGCCTGCACCACGTGTATCTAACATCGTCATTTCATTACCAACGATTTCAGTTGAATAACGATCTTGGCCGTTTTGATCTTGCCATTTACGAGTTTGGATACGACCTTCGATATAAACTTGTGAACCTTTGTGTAAGTATTGCTGAGCAACCTCACCTAGGCGGTTGCGTAATATGACGCGATGCCATTCTGTGCGCTCTTTACGTTCGCCAGTTTGCTTATCTTTCCAGCTTTCTGATGTTGCTAAACGTAAGTTACAGATTGAGCCACCATTAGGAAATGCGCGACTTTCAGGCTCGGCGCCCAGTCTTCCTACGAGTATGACTTTGTTTACAGACATGGTGTGCTCCTATTTTCGGGCTTGTTTTTAATTTAAAGTGGGTTGTTATTCTACGACAAATGCATCGAGTGCGTCAGCGTTGATTTTTTTAGGATCAAATTTGACGTAGGCAACTTGTTCTTCAACTACAACAATTGTTTCTACGACACCTTCAATCTTATTCAGTTGTTGCCCTATGCTGTCAGCATTGTCGGCAGATAAATCATCAATATGAATGATGCGAGTGGTTAAGTGTTTAGGTGGTGTCATCGGCAAGACAACGAATAACCAAAGGATGGTTAACGCGGTCCCAGCATAAAAGACACCACTAATGCCAAACTGGCTAAACATTAGTCCACCTAAGGTTCCGCCGATAAAAGCACCAAGAAATTGAGCGGTGGAATAGACTCCCATCGCTGTGCCTTTATTGGCTAAAGGACTTAGTTTAGACATTAACGACGGCAGGCTTGCTTCTAAAATATTAAAGGCCGTAAAAAATAACCATAAACTCACTAATAAACTGGTTAATGAGTCAGCAAACAGTGCCCAGCTAAGCTGAGATATAGCCAAAATAACAATTGCACCTAGGAAGATAGGTTTCATTTTTCGACGTTTTTCAGCAATGATGATAAACGGCACCATGCTGATGAAGGCGAGAATTAGAATAGGTAAATAAACCAGAGCATGTTGATCGGCTGCCAGTCCGGCGTAATCTTGCATCGCAATGGGTAGGGCAAAGAAGCTGGTGGTCAGTAAGCAATGCAGAATCATGATGCTAAATACCATTCGCATAATGTCAGGATTGTGCAATACATTACGGAATTGCTGTGGCACCGGCACGATATCGCGATGGCTTACACTTCGAACTGGGCTGGGCACCCATAAATGCAATACGGCGATGCCGACCAGAGAAAGCGCGGCCGTGGCCCAAAAGATGCCTGATAAACCTAACCAACTTTCTAAAGCGGCACCGGAGGCCAGCGCTACAGAGAAGGACAGGCCAATGCTGATGCCGATACTAGCCATGGCCTTGGTACGGTGTTCATCTCGGGTGAGATCGGCAGTTAAAGCCATAATAGCGGCCGCAATAGCACCACTACCTTGTAACAGTCGACCAGCGATCACCATATAAATAGAATCGGCGGTTGCCGCAACCACACTACCAGCTGCAAACAGTAATAAACCGATGGTGATGACTTTTTTTCGACCAATGCGATCCGACAACATGCCAAATGGAATTTGTAACATTGCTTGCGTTAAACCATAAGCACCAATTGCCAAACCAATTAGCATCGGTGTAGCGCCACTATATTGATCTGCGGCCAAAGAAAATACCGGCAAAATCATAAACAAGCCCAACATGCGTAAAGCGAAGATCGTGGACAGGCCAGTAATACTGCGCTTTTCCAGCGAGGTCATTGAATAGGAGTGTGGTTGTTTTTGCGTCATGATATCGGGTAAGAGTATATTGATCTGTTTGATTCTTCAACGGAACACACGCTGGATGAAAAGCATAAGCATTCGTGGGGCACGTACTCACAATCTTAAAAATATAGATTTAGATCTACCGAGAGATTCACTAACAGTGATTACTGGCTTGTCTGGATCGGGCAAGTCGTCGTTGGCTTTTGATACTTTATACGCCGAAGGTCAACGACGTTATGTCGAATCGTTATCGGCTTATGCACGGCAATTTTTATCGATGATGGAAAAACCTGATGTCGATCATATAGAAGGTTTGTCGCCGGCTATTTCAATTGAGCAAAAGTCGACCTCACATAACCCGCGTTCAACCGTCGGTACCATTACTGAAATTTATGATTATTTACGGCTACTGTTTGCGCGCGCTGGCGTGCCAAAATGTCCAACCCATCATGAAGCTTTATCTGCACAAACTGTCAGCCAAATGGTCGATTTGGTGATGGCGATGCCAGAAGGCAATCGGATGATGCTATTGGCACCGGTAGTGCAAGATCGTAAAGGTGAACATAAGGATATTTTAGAAGAGTTACGCGCTCAAGGTTTTGTCCGGGCTCGTGTTAATGGTGAGGTTATCGAGTTGGATACCCCGCCACAGTTAGAACTACGTAAAAAACATACTATCGAAGCGGTGGTGGATCGCTTTAAAGTACGCGCCGATCTACAACAACGCCTAGCTGAATCATTTGAAACTGCACTGCATTTATCAGATGGCCTCGCACTTGTGGTGTCTATGGATGATGCTGATGATGAAACTTTATTTTCAGCTAAGTTCTCCTGCCCTAGCTGTGGTTATTCAATTGCTGAATTAGAACCGCGTATGTTCTCGTTTAATAACCCGGCTGGTGCCTGTGGCACTTGTGATGGTTTAGGCATTAAACAGTTTGTTGATCCAGCACGTGTGGTCGCTCATCCAGAAATGAGCTTAGCAGCCGGTGCTATCCGAGGTTGGGATCGCCGCAATGCCTATTATTTTCAGTTAATGACCTCATTATCAAAGCATTATGAGTTTGATTTAGATACACCATTTGAAGAGCTGAAAGAGAGTGTTCGCCAAGTAGTTTTGCATGGTAGCGGTCGCACGAAAATTGATTTTAGCTATGTGAGTGATCGTGGCAAATCAGTGATTCGCAATCATAATTTCGAAGGCATTATTCCGAATATGCAGCGTCGTTATTTGGAAACAGAATCAAATAGCGTACGTGATGAATTAGCGAAGTTTCATGCCGTCCGCTCATGTCCTTCTTGTGGTGGTGCTCGGTTAACTGAAGCTGCTCGTCATGTATTCATTGATCAGACGACCTTGCCTGAAGTTACTTCGATGCCAATTGGTGAAGTGAAAGTCTTCTTTGAAACCTTGAATTTACCAGGCAAACAAGGCGAAATTGCCGATAAAATTGTGACTGAAATTGCTGAACGGATCACCTTTTTGGTCAATGTTGGTTTGGACTACCTGACTTTAGCACGTAGTGCCGATACCTTATCAGGTGGTGAGGCACAACGAATTCGCCTTGCTAGTCAGATCGGTGCTGGGCTGGTGGGTGTGATGTATATCCTTGATGAGCCCTCAATTGGTTTGCATCAACGTGATAATGATCGACTATTGTCAACGCTGACTCGATTACGAGATCTAGGTAATACTGTCATCGTAGTTGAGCATGATGAAGATGCGATTCGCTCAGCCGACTATGTATTAGATATCGGCCCGGGTGCGGGTGTACATGGTGGTGAGATTGTGGCTCGCGGCACACCAGAAGATATTATGAAAAGTGAACGTTCACTCACTGGTCAGTACTTATCGGGTAAGCGTAAGATTGCAGTTCCAGAAAAACGTGAACAGTTTCATGCCGGCCGGGTATTAGGCTTACGTGGTGCTTGTGGCAACAACTTAAAAGATGTTGATATCGATATTCCTGTTGGCTTGATGACTTGTGTCACTGGCGTATCCGGTTCGGGTAAATCAACCTTAATCAACGATACTTTGTTGAAGTTAACCTCCAAAACATTAAATGGTGCTTCTGAAGAACCAGCAGCACATAAAGAAATGTTGGGCTTGGAACAAATGGACAAAGTAGTGGCCATTAACCAAAGTCCTATCGGTCGAACTCCACGATCTAATCCAGCTACTTACACCGGCTTGTTTACCCCAATTCGTGAATTATTTGCTGGCACACCAGAAGCTAGAGCGCGTGGCTACAATGCCGGCCGTTTTAGTTTTAATGTGAAAGGTGGTCGTTGTGAAGCCTGCCAAGGTGATGGTCTGATTAAGGTCGAAATGCACTTCTTGCCTGATATCTATGTCGCCTGTGATGTCTGTAAAAGTCAGCGTTATAACCGTGAAACCTTAGATATTCGCTACAAAGGCAAAACCATTTCTGAAGTATTGAGTATGACTATTGAAGAAGCTGCCAGCTTTTTCACCAATATTCCAGTGATTGCCAAAAAACTAGATACCTTAATTGATGTCGGTCTGACTTATATCAAGCTCGGCCAAAATGCGACGACCTTATCGGGTGGTGAAGCGCAGCGTGTGAAGCTGGCTAAAGAGTTATCCAAACGTGATACCGGTAAAACGTTGTATATCTTGGATGAACCGACAACCGGGTTGCACTTCTTTGATATTGAGCAATTGTTAAAAGTGCTGCATCGCCTTCGTGACCGAGGCAATACTGTAGTGGTTATTGAACATAATCTTGATGTGGTCAAAACAGCCGACTGGGTCATCGATATGGGGCCTGAAGGTGGCTCAGGTGGTGGCATGGTGGTGGCAACCGGCACGCCAGAACAAGTGGCTGAAAACAAAGAGTCACATACCGGTCATTATTTAGCTCCGATGTTAAAACGATGATTTTAGAACAAGAGATCAAGCTGCAAGTCAGCAGTGAACAACAAATCGAGTTGGCAGAGTTAACGTGGCTGAAACAGTTTAAACAAGTTAGTTCACAACAAAAACGACTAGTAAGTACCTACTACGATACGCCAGAGTTAAGCTTGATTAAACAAGGTACCGGCCTTCGCCTTCGTAATGATAATGGTGATTGGTGGCAGACAGTAAAGTGCACCGGCCAAGTTAAAAATGGTTTACATCAACGTGAAGAATGGGAGCATCCACTGTCGTCTGAGCTGTTTGATTTAGAGCGATTAAAACAAACACCGGTTAAATCAGTGATTGCAGACGCTGCACTTTGGTCAACAATACAGCCGGTGTTTACCACCGACTTTAATCGCTTAGAGGTACTGTTTGAGTTAGCCAATAACACGCTGGTGGAACTGGCTTACGATGTAGGCCGGGTTTATACTGCCCAAGCAGAAGAAGGCATTCATGAAATTGAGCTAGAGTTAAAACAGGGCTCAATCGACGAGTTAAAGCAATTCGCCGAACTATTTGTACAAAATGTAGCCGTCGATTATCACGATGAAAGTAAGGCGCATCGAGGATATCGACTGGTTCGAAAAGCTATGTAACTGGAGCAAATGCTCTCTTACATCTAGCTTAGGGATTTGTCAGCTTTCGACCGATTGCAGATAAATACATCTAAGATCTGAATTTATAAATTATGAGAATCACCAATGACCAAAACTGAAGACAAAGTCGAAAAGTTACTCGCTAAACATCCTAATCTAACGAAGCTTGACGCAATTAAGATCGTAACTGAGAAAAATGAGCGTAAGAAGCAAAAACGGGTGGAAAAAACAGATAGAAGTAACGCCAAAAAGCTTAAGAATGAGGCAAACCGCCCCGAATAGAACTGCAGGTTGGATATCGAGAAAGTAACAAGCGGTTGGAATGCGTAGCCGCCGCTTAGCTTTTTGACGGAATTAGTTTTTGTGTAGCGGACAGTGAGTAAATCGTAAAAAGCTGGTGAATTTCACTTCCAAATCACCCTCACCATTGGTGTTTAATGACTTTAAATGTCCGCTAACAAAATTTCAATCTAATCTGTAAGTAATTACAATAAAATAATTTAAAAGGATGTTTTTGAAGTCTTGTTATTTAGGGTAAACCCTGAAAATAGATAATAAAACTAGCAAAGTGGACACATTGGATAAAGGATCGCTATACTCTGATTTCAATATAAAGCATTGGTGAAAGGACGTTTTCAACGATGTTATCTTTCAAAAAATATAAACTGTTAGCGGATGAAGTGTCCCCTAAAAACCCTAGTTATATTTCGTCAGCATCGGAGCAATGAATGCTAGATCTGGACAGGTTCATTGTGGAATTAGATAGGCTTATTACAGCCGTCTACTTTTATGATGAAATTTATGGTTAGCAAGAAACGATAAGGATTATCTCTGGGTTATCTTCTGAGGCGGCGAGAATAATACAGCGATCGCTACACAATGATATTGTAATGTCATTGTCGCGGCTATTATTCGATGGCGAGCACTACAAGACACCGGAAGTTACCTATGAGTATCTGAGTCAGTACAACCTAGCAAAGAAATACGCCGATTATATTGACCCAGAACACCAAAGCCATAGAGATGAAATAGCAGTTATTAAGGAATCAATGAATGTAAAGGACTACCGAGATCTTGTTCTTGCGCACAATGATAAAGCAACTCTAATCGGTGAGAATGACCACCCACAACATAATCTTGAAACCGATGTTTTGCTCCGCATTCTACGTTTGTCACGGACATTGTTCTTCGATATACGCCTTAAACTAGCCATAGAACAAGGTGAGCAAAGTTTGCCAATTACTGATGGTAACGTTCATCGTAACGGGGTTGGTACCAATTTTCTAAAGAATATTGAAAATATAACAAAGCGGGCCCCTCTTACAGCGTTAAACGAATGACCGCTTTTTCAATACATTGTCTTTTACCGAGACAATAACCCACGATCAGTTTCAAACTTCCAAGTACGAATGATGGTGATCATGTCGTAACCTTGTAAAACATTTTCTGGAATGGCGGCATAGGGTGCGGCGAGGCGAACGATTTTGATGGCGGCATCATCAAGCACTTTGTGACCTGACGAGCGTGATACCACTATGCCATCAGGGCCGACACTGCCATCTGGATTGATATCGACCGATAACATTAAGCTGCCATTGATGCGTTTGCGTTTGGCTTCTTGTGGGTAGTTTAAGTTACCGATGCGTTCGACTTTTTTACGCCAACCTTCATGATAAGCAGCGGCTGCATACTCTTTGGTACGGCTCGATAAACGGCGTTTTTTCGGACGTTTACTGAGTACTTTTCTTGATTCTTCAAACTTTTTCTCAAGACGAATGATTTCATTTTTTGCCTGAAACATCAGTTCGCTGGCTGATAATCGAGGTTTAGTTTCAGGAATGATTTCAGCGACTTTTTCTACTTTTTGTTGGGCGTCTTCTACTTGCACAATTTTGCGTTCGGCTTTGGCTTGAGTAATCACTTTGGCCGGTTTTGCAGGCTTAACTTTGGGTGGCGGTGGTGTTTCAATAACTTGTGGTGTCACTTCAGCTTCGATCACCGGTGGTAACGGTGTTGGCGTCACTATTGGTGTAGGTTCAGCAATGACTTGTTGTGGTGGTGTATTTTCGGCTGCAGCCGCTTCCTTAGCTTCTGGTACGGGTGCATCAGGCGTAGGTTCAGGTGCTTTTTTATCGGTTTCTCCACCACCTTCATTATTAGCTTGCGCTAAAAAGTCGGCTTGTTCAGGTGCTAGATCGGTTTGTTGTTTAACTAAGGTGATTTCTAGGTTGGCAATCGGTTCGTTGGTTGGCGGCGAGGTGGCACTAAAAGTCACGCCCAGCACCAGCACCAGGTGAAAGATGACCGAAAATAATAATGTAAAAATTAGCCGATCAACGGCTGTGGTGCTTCCTAACATTACGGTGATGTGGGCTCTTTTAGTTCACGAACAATGGCGGGTTTGCTGTTATCTAGCAAGTGGACACGTTGTTTCATCTTCGGGCTAAGTTCTATTTGGCCATCAGGTCGTGCCAGCATAACATGGTCGATCCTCATTGCAGCAGCGACTTGTGGCCAGTCATTACCGGCAACAAATAAGGCGGTGGCAGCGGCATCTGCTTCAGCTGCATTGGTATGTAGTACTGTCACTGAAGTGGCACCTTTAGCTGGATAAGCTGTGCGTGGATCTAAGATATGTGGGTAACGAGTACCTTCATATTCAAAGAAACGTTCGTAGTCACCCGAGGTAAAGACGCTTTCATCGCCTCTTAATGCGATTGAGGCCAGCATGCCTGTAGTGCGTGGGTGGCGAATGCCTATCACCCATGGACGCTTGCCATGAGAGCCGATGGCACGTAAGTCACCACCAATATTAACAATGGCGTGTTCAATACCTTGTTGTTGTAGTGCAGCAATAGCGGTGTCGACAGCATAACCTTTAGCAAAACCACCAAAGCCGAGTTTGACCTGTGGATTGTTACTACTAAGCTGACCATCAGTGATTTTAATATCATTCATGGTGGGTGCTGCAGCTAACCACTGCTCAAGCATATCTTTACTCGGTGGTGGACGAGACTCAAACCAGGCATCACCGTGATAACCCCATAGTTCAAACAGTTTGCCTGCGGCAGGGTTAAATAGGTGCTGGCTGTTTTCTGCAAGTTGTGTGGCTTGCAAAATAACCGTTTCGACATCGGGTGTGATGGTGATGGTTTCGCCATTTTCGATGGCGGTGTTGATATCGGTTAATACGCTAGGTTGCCATGCATGCCAGGTATCGTTGGTATGGTTAAACGCTGTTTCTAGGGTTTCAACGGTATTGCCAGCAGTCGCTTCATCAACACCAAACAAGCTGACATCGATTTCAGTACCAAAGGCATAAAACTTGGCTTGGCGAGCACGGTCATCATCACTACAACCGGCAAGGGTGATAACTAAGGATAGTAAAACAAGGCGTAATAAAATCATGATAAATGGTGTTCGATGCTGTTCATTAAGTCGGCAGCAATATTAAGGTTAAATTGAGTATCGAGTTCACGGATGCAAGTGGGGCTTGTGACATTGATTTCGGTTAGATAATTCCCAATCACGTCCAAACCAACAAATAACAAACCTTTTTCGCGTAATGTTGGTCCCACTTGTTCACAGATCCAACGATCATGTTCGGTGAGCGGACGACCTTCGGCACGACCACCGGCAGCTAAGTTGCCGCGTGTTTCACCTTTAGCTGGAATACGCGCTAAGGCATAAGGCACTGGTTCGCCATCAATCATTAAAATGCGTTTGTCGCCATCAACGATTTCTGGAATGAACTTTTGCGCCATGATCGATTTATGACCATGTTCGGTTAAGGTTTCAATGATCACGCTGGTATTGGGATCATCGGCCTTAACACGAAAAATCGACGCACCACCCATGCCATCTAATGGTTTGAGAATGATGTCGCCATGTTCAGCTTGGAATTGACGAAGCAAATGCGCTTGGCGGGTGACTAAGGTATCTGGACAACATTGTGGGAACCAAGCGGTATACAGTTTCTCATTGGCATCACGCAGGCTTTGCGGATGGTTAACGATTAATACACCGGCAGCCTGTGCTTGTTCTAATAGGTAGGTACTGTAGATATATTCCATATCAAACGGCGGATCTTTACGCATTAAGATCGCATCAAGCTCAGCGAGTGGCTGGGTTTGTGTTTCGCCCAAGTTGTACCAATTGTCAGCATTTTCTTTGACTGTTAGTGGTTTCATTTCAGCTGAAACCTGACCTTGGTGTAGGAATAAGTCGTGTTGTTCCATATAAAACAACGACCAACCTTTGGCCTGCGCTGCTAATAACATGGCAAAACTACTGTCTTTTTTGATGTTGATCGCTGAAATAGGATCCATCACGATGCCGATTTTACGACTCATGCTGTTGTCTCGTTTCGGTAAGAATAGGACGAATTTTACCTGAATTTAGATCTTCTACGTCAGCTTTGCCATTTTTTGGCCACATTTGATCACCAACTTTCCTTTTTTCATCGCCTGACTCGCCCAAGTTAATTGTTGTAATGACCCTAATATTTATAAAAAGGATAGGGTTATGACTACAAAAACATCACATCATTTATTGCACAGTTTGCTGACATGTTTTATCTATAGCGGTTTTGTCGGTTTGCTATTAAGCATTAGCTTAGCGGCAGTGATTTTATCGACATCAGCATTACAGGCTGCTGAGCAAGATGATTTAACTCTTAACCGAATTAACCAGTTGTCAGCGCTAGGATCTTCTCAGTTAGTGTTTCGTCAGAAAGATGGTGACTACGTCATTAGCTCACAAGTGGCAACCGATGTTGATATTGAAGTGAGTGGCTTGTTGGCTAGAGTCAAAGTCAGCCAAACCTTTATTAATGATAGTGATCAATGGCAAGAAGGCATTTATGTATTTCCGTTGCCGGAAACTGCGGCGGTGGATCATTTAGCCATGAAAATTGGTGAGCGGTTTATTGATGGTGAGATTCAAGAAAAGAAACAAGCCCAAAAGACCTATCAGCAAGCTAAAATGGCGGGTAAACGAGCGAGCTTGTTAGAGCAACAACGTCCTAATATGTTTACCAGCAGTGTGGCAAATATTGCACCGCATGATGAGATCACCATTGTGATTGAATATCAGCAAACGTTGCAACACGAGAATGGTGAGTTTAGTTTGAGATATCCGATGGTGGTAGCACCACGCTATATTCCTGGCAAGCCGATTATGATGGATAACGAAACCGTCAGTTTTTCTGGAACAGGTTGGGCAAGCAATACTGAGCAAGTGATTGATGCTTCATTTATTACACCGCCGGTGACGACTCAAGAAATTAATCCAATCACCATGACAATTAAGCTAGCGGCAGGCTTTCCTATTGCCACGGTGAACAGTTCTTATCATCAAGTTGATCAGCAACCTTTGTCGGATGACATTATTCAGATTAGTTTGGCTAATCCTGAAATAACGAATCGTGATTTTGAATTGGTGTGGCAGGCACAGGCATCAACTTCACCGCGTGCTGCTTTATTTAAACAACATTTTAATGGCGATGAATATGCCTTATTAATGCTGACACCGCCGAGTCAACAAAGTAATGAGATTGCGGCAAGAGAATTGGTATTTGTTATTGATACTTCTGGCTCAATGGATGGCACGTCAATAAAGCAGGCAAAACAAGCTTTATTGTATGGTTTACAACAATTACGGCCTCAGGATAGCTTTAATATCATTCGCTTTAGTCATGATGTTGAGCAACTATTTCCGACTGCAATGGCCGCAGATAGTGAGCAGCTATCGATTGCAAAAAGGTTTGTAGCAAGCTTAGATGCCGGTGGTGGTACTGAAATGTTGCCGGCATTGGCTTTAGCACTGAAAAATCAGCAAGACTCGTCTCGTTTACGCCAAGTGGTATTTTTAACCGATGGCAGTGTGGGCAATGAAGATGCCTTGTTCAGTGAAATCAAACAAAACTTAGGCAATAGTCGTTTATTTACGGTTGGTATCGGTTCTGCGCCTAATAGTCATTTTATGAATCGTGCAGCACGTTTTGGTCGTGGCACGCATAGTTATATTGGTGATTTGGCAGAAGTGACTGACAAAATGCAGGCCTTGTTTAATAAGTTATCGCATCCTGTTATCACTGATATAAAGGTGGAAACTGCGGGTAAAGAGCAGCTAGAAGTATGGCCACAAGTGATTCCTGACTTATATCAAGATCAGCCGTTGCTGGTTGTATTACGAGCAAGTGAGTCCTTACCAGCTGAAATTACGATCAAAGGTGAAACGGCAACAACGCAATGGCAACAAACAGTGGCCTTGACTAATGGTGCGCCATCATCAGCTGTTGCAACATTATGGGCTCGCCAGAAGATAGATGGTTTGATGGATAATTATCGAACTCAAGGTCATCCGCAGCAGATTAAACAACAGATTACGCACTTGGCTTTGCAGCACCATTTGGTGAGTAAATTTACTTCATTGGTTGCAGTCGATAAAACTCCAGTTAGACCACAGCAAGAGTCATTACAAAGCAAGGCGATTGCTACAAATAAACCGGCGGGTTGGGCGATGAAAACTCTGCCACAAACTGCAACGCCAGCAATGATGAATATGCTGTTTGGTCTATTGATGTTGGTACTGGGTCTAATTTCACGCCGGAGACTAGGATGAAGCTATTGCGAACAAAATATGTTTCGCCTTTATTGTTGTTGCTGGCGGCGTGGCAATTCGGTCAAGGCAGTTATATTCATGTTAAAGCCCAGTTAGCCCAATATTTAATTGCGTCAGCTTGGCAGCAAACAGAGTTGGAACATGACCAAGTAAAGCCGTGGGCGTGGGCAGATATGTGGCCAGTGGCAAAGTTGACTGTGCCGGAACATGATATTGAGCAATATGTCTTAGCTGGCACTAGTGGTGAATCATTGGCTTTTGGTCCTGGTTATGTTTTTGCTTCATCACCACCGCTAACTAGAGGGACGACGGTGATTGCTGCGCATCGAGATACCCATTTCTCCTTTTTACAGTATCTGCAACGAGGCGAAAAAATCACCGTGACAACAGCTAATGGTAAGCATCGAGATTACATTGTTACGGCGATGAATGTGGTCGATAAAAGTGATGTAACGTGGCTAGATATAGACGTTGATGACTATCAGTTGAGCTTGGTGACCTGTTATCCATTTAATGCAATTCAAGTGGGTGGTGATTTGCGATATGTCGTTCAAGCTCGAGCGGTTGAAAATATTTCGATCTGATTATCATCGTTCGCTCTACAACTAGCTTCGATATTCGCTATAATCAAGAAGTTTTGATTATAGATTGTGACTTTTAGAAAATGACGACAACAGCGGTCCCGGTGGCAGAAACACCAAAAACATTTCAGGAACTTATCCTCCGTCTACAACAATATTGGGCTGAACAAGGCTGTGTATTGTTACAACCGTTAGATATGGAGGTCGGCGCGGGCACATTTCACCCAGCGACTTTCTTGCGTGCTATCGGTCCTGAGCCTTGGAGTGCTGCCTATGTTCAGCCTTCACGTCGTCCAACAGATGGCCGTTATGGTGAAAACCCGAACCGCTTACAGCATTATTACCAATTTCAAGTGGTATTAAAGCCGTCACCAATCAACATTCAAGAATTGTATTTAGATTCATTAAAAATGTTGGGTTTGGATACATCTGTTCATGATATCCGTTTTGTAGAAGACAACTGGGAGTCACCAACATTAGGTGCTTGGGGCTTAGGTTGGGAAATCTGGTTGAATGGTATGGAGGTCACACAGTTTACCTACTTCCAGCAAGTAGGCGGACTAGAATGCCGGCCTGTTACCGGTGAGATTACTTATGGTTTAGAACGTATTGCGATGTACTTACAAGGCGTAAGTAGTGTTTACGACCTTGTTTGGTCTGATGGCCCGATGGGTAAAGTAACTTATGGCGATGTGTTCCATCAAAATGAAGTTGAAATGTCGACTTATAACTTTGAGCATGCTGATGTAGAAAGTTTATTTGCAACATTTGATACCTGTGAACGTGAAAGTCAGCGCATGATCGAAGAAGACTTACCGTTACCAGCTTACGAATTAGTACTTAAAGCGTCTCATACCTTTAACATGCTGGATGCACGCAAAGCGATTTCGGTAACCGAGCGTCAACGTTATATTTTACGCGTTCGTACCCTCGCCCGTGCAGTGGCACAAGCTTATTACAATCGTCGTGAATCACTAGGCTTTCCGATGTTAAAAGATAACTCGGAGGCTCAATCATGAGTGATGTTAAAGACTTATTACTTGAATTGGGTACCGAAGAGTTACCACCCAAAGCACTGAAAAAGTTAATGAAAGCGTTTGAAGCTGGCATAGCGCAAGGTTTAAAAAAGGCTGAATTAAGTTTTAGTGCGATTAAAGCCTATGCTGCACCAAGACGATTAGCTGTTGTGGTCAGTGACGTGCAAGTACGCCAACAAGATCGCATGGTTGAACGTCGTGGTCCGGCAATTAAGTCAGCTTTTGATGATGACGGTAATCCAACCCGTGCTTTGCAAGGTTTTGCGAAGTCATGTGGCGTCAGTGTAGATGACCTTGAAAAAATGGAAACGGCTAAAGGTGCTTGGTTAGTTTATAAGCAGCAACAAACCGGTGCTGAAACGGTAGATTTGATTGCTGATATCTTGCAAAAA
The DNA here is from genome assembly GCA_002163115.1 of Methylophaga sp. 41_12_T18. Taxonomy (GTDB): domain Bacteria; phylum Pseudomonadota; class Gammaproteobacteria; order Nitrosococcales; family Methylophagaceae; genus 41-12-T18. Next base: position 35,978 of record MAAI01000071.1, read on the forward strand.
TCGCTAGCTGATTTGCCTATTCCTAAGCGTATGCGTTGGGGAACTTTGCCGGGTGAGTTTGTTCGTCCAGTACATTGGTTGGTAGCGTTATTTGGTGATGACGTTGTGCCTGTTGAGTTATTGGGTGTGACATCGGGCCGTGATAGTTTTGGTCACCGCTTCCATCATCCTGAAGCAATTAGAATTCAGTCAGCACAAAGTTATGCGTCACAACTAGAAACTGCAGGCCATGTCTTAGTTGATATTAATGCACGTCGTGATTCGATTCATGGTCAAGTATTAGAGTTGGCGGTTAAGTTAGGCGGCGAAGCAGTTATTAATGAAGAGTTATTAGATGAAGTGACTGGGCTGGTGGAATGGCCAGTAGCATTATCTGGTTCTTATGATGAAAGCTTTTTAGAGTTGCCGGCAGAAGCGTTGATTTCTTCTATGGAAGAACATCAAAAGTACTTTGCAGTACGTGATAAAACAGGTGATTTACTGCCTTACTTTATTACTATCTGTAATATTGAAAGTAAGGACCCCGCACAAGTCATTGCGGGTAATGAACGTGTTATTTTGCCCCGCTTGAGTGACTCTGCTTTCTTCTGGAAAACAGACCGTAAGCAACCATTAGCAGAACGCCAAGACAAACTAAAAACAATCGTCTTCCAACATAAATTGGGTTCGGTGTTTGATAAGTCGGCACGTGTTGCTCAATTAGCGGCCTTTATTGCACCTCAAATTGGCGGTGATGCAGATTTAGCTGAACGTGCAGCATTATTAGCTAAATGTGACTTAGTGACTGAGATGGTCGGTGAGTTTCCTGACTTACAAGGCATCATGGGCCGTTATTACGCTCGCCTTGATGGTGAGCATGATGAGGTTGCAGAAGCCTTAGACGAACAATATATGCCCCGTTTTGCTGGTGATAAATTACCACAAACAAAAAGCGGTCAAGCGGTTAGCTTGGCTGAAAAGCTCGATACTCTAGTTGGCCTATTTGGTATTGGTCAGCCGCCGACCGGTGTTAAGGACCCGTTTGCCTTACGACGTGCCGCCTTAGGTGTATTACGTATTGTGGTAGAAAATGATCTGAACTTAGATTTGGTTGAATTGTTAAGCCAAGCGAGCAAGGCTCTTACAGATGTTTTGACGGAACAAGATACTGTCGACCAAGTGATGCGTTATTTCTATGACCGTTTACGCGGTTATACAGCGGATCAAGGTTTCAAGGCCGATGTGTTTGAAGCAGTATTGGCTGTTAAACCAACTACACCAACTGACTTTATTAAGCGTCTGCAAGCGGTATCTGCATTTAGAGAGTTAGAGCAAGCAGAAGCCTTGGCGGCAGGTAATAAGCGTATTGGTAATATTTTGCGTAAGAATAATGCTGAAGGTGATGCTGGCACTATTGATGATAGTTTGTTGCAAGAAGAGGCTGAAAAAGCTCTGGCGGCTAAGTTAGCCGAAATTAGCATTACGGTGCAGCCGTTAATTGCTAAGGCTGATTACAGTGCCGTATTGACCCAATTAGCTTCTATGCGTGACACGGTTGATGGTTTCTTTGATCAAGTCATGGTCATGGCTGATGATGAAGCGGTTAGGCAGAACCGTTTAGCGTTGCTGAATCAGACTCGCGCATTGTTCCTAGGTGTCGCTGATATTTCTAGCTTGCAGTCATAACGAACGGAGCATTTAAGATGTCGCTGATAATTCTGGATCGAGATGGTGTCATCAATCAGGATTCGGATGACTTTATTAAGTCTCCTACTGAGTGGGAACCTATTGAAGGCAGTTTAGAAGCGATTGCTCGGCTCAATTATGCTGGCTACCGGGTTGTTGTTATCACTAACCAATCCGGTATCGCTCGTGGTTTATTTGATGTGGCAACATTGAATCGCATTCACAGTAAAATGCGCCGTATGTTGGCGCAAGTGGGCGGCAAGGTAGAGGCTATCTTGTTTTGTCCTCATGGACCCAACGATGATTGTGCCTGTCGTAAACCTAAGGATGGTTTATTTACTGAGCTTGCTCAACGGTTACGTATTAATCTAGATGATGTAGTGGCGGTGGGTGATTCATTGCGTGATATTCAGGCTGCTCAATCAGCAGGAGCCCAACCTATTTTAGTGCGTACTGGTAAAGGTGAACGTACCTTACAACAAGATATTGCAGAAGACATTGCCGTTTATGATGATCTTGCTGCAGTGGTAAGTGCCTTATTGGAGCCAACGCCTTAATGCTATTTATTCGTTCGTTGATTTTTGCTGGTTTTCAGATTGTTACTGCAGTTCTATTTTCGATATTAGCGGTTATCTTATGGCCTCTGCCATTCAATAGTCGTTATAAGGTGGTGAGTCAGTGGGCGGTGTTAAACCTGTGGCTATTAAAGATCATCTGCAATATCCGCTATGAGGTGACAGGCCAAGCTAATATTCCCGATTATCCCTGTGTCATCTTATGTAAGCATCAATCAGCATGGGAAACTTTAGCCCTACAGGCGATATTTCCGGCCCAAGCTTGGGTATTAAAGCGAGAATTATTATGGATTCCTTTTTTTGGTTGGGGTTTGGCATCTCTTAATCCGATTGCCATTGATCGAGGCGCGGGCCGTAAAGCGCTGCAACAGATTATTGACCAAGGTAAACAGCGACTCTCATCGGGCACTTGGGTGGCCGTATTTCCTGAAGGCACCCGTATTACGAGTGGTTTTATGGGTAAATTTGGTATAGGAGGCTCACGGTTAGCTGTTGATGCTGCCGTTCCTGTCATCCCAGTAGCACATAATGCCGGCAAGGCATGGCCTCGCCATGGTTTCATTAAACAGCCGGGTGTGATTAAATTAACTATTGGCGATATGATATCGACTGAAGGTAAAACTGCATCAGAACTGAACCAAGTGGTTTTTGATTGGATGGAAGCTGAGATGACCGTGTTAGAAGGGGCTAAACCTTCAATGCAGTCGCGAAAAAAAGGGGACCACTAGCGTGGCAAGAGCAGAAGGCATATTACGCTTACTCATCGTCGATGATTCACTCACTGGCGCTGATACGGTTATCAATGCAATTCGTACTGCAGGTCATGCTGTACGAGCATCTCGTGAACATACCTTGACTGAAATTGAGCATGCATTAGCAAATCATACTTGGGATTTGTTGATTTGTAGTGATGCCATGACCAGCCCTAAACCTCCTGAAATCATCAATCTAATCCATGGCCTAGCTAAAGATTTACCTTGTTTAGTATTAGCGGCTGATAAGGCGAGTGAAGAAGCTTTATTTACCTGTGGTGCTCATGATGTCATTTTACTGGCAGATATTAAACGTCTGCAATTTGCCGTTGATCGTGAATTAACTAACGTATTTAACCGCCGTTTAGCGCGCCGCAATGAACGAGCGTTACGTGAAAGTGAAAAGCGCTCCCATGCTTTATTAGAAAGCTCACGTGATGCGGTTGCTTATATGCATGAAGGTATGCATATTTATGTAAACAGTGCTTATCTAGCCTTGTTTGGCTATGAAGAAGCCGAAGATATCGATGGTTTACCGTTTCTCGATATGATTTCTGTTGATGATCATGGTCGTTTTAAATCGGTGTTTAGACAATTTACTGAGCAATCGGAAACAACAGCACCTGAAACAGTGACGGTACAGTGTGTTAAATCCGATGGCAAAATCTTTAAAGCCAGTATTGAATTTAGCCATGCCCGAGTCGAAGGTGAAAATTGTACTCAGGTCGTAATTCGTGATGAGGCAATGCTAACCGGTTCAGATCAGCAAGTACAATTATTACGTGACCATGATTTTTTAACCGGCTTGTACAGTCGAATGAGGTTCATGGACGAATTGGAACAAGCCATTCATGCTGCAGCGGAAGGCAATGGTGATGCCGAACTGTTATATATAGTTCTCGATGAATTCCAATCAGTAAAAGAAAAAGTAGGTCTTGGAATCAGCGATGTAATCTTAAAAAGTGTTGCTGATTTATTACGCAAAAATTTACAGCAAGATGAACTCATAGGTTATTACTCGGATCGTGTCTTTACGGTGATAATTCCGAGCAGTGATAATGATGCTGTTGATCTGCGGGCAGAAAGCTATCGCAAAGTGGTGGCGGACTATGTTTCTCATGTCGATGGTAGTACGGTTGATTTACGCTGTAGCATTGGTATTAGCCATATTAATGAAAGTTTATCGACAGCAGAAAATGCATTAGAAAATGCTGATAGAGCCTGTGTGCAAGCGCAACATGCTGGTGGTGATCGGATTGAGCGTTACCATCCACTGGAAGATAAAAAAGCAGAATCAGGCGGTTCGTCAACAGAATGGCAAACAAAGTTAGAACAAGCTCTGCAAAATGATGAGTTTTGCTTGAACTATCAACCTATTGTTGCCTTGCATGGTGAAGAGCAAGAAATTTATGAAGTGTTATTACGTTATAAACAAGCTGATGGCACGATACTATCAGCAGAGAGCTTTATAAAACACGCAGCCCAGTTTGACATGATGGGTGACATCGATAAGTGGGTGATCAGGCAGGCTATAGATGCACTGGCTGAGCATCAACAAAAATTTCCTAAAACTCGCTTCTTTATTAAATTATCAAAGCAAACCTTATGTACTCGCGAGTATGTTGATTGGTTATGTGCAACATTAAATGCTCATAATCTTGATGGTCGATCATTGGTGTTTGAAATTAGTGAAACAGCTGCTTTAGAACATATTGAGCAAGCAAAAATGATGATTGCTCAATTAAAAAATATTGGCTGTGAATTTGGCCTTGAACATTTTGGTTCTGGTATCGATTTCTCGCAAAGTTTAAGTGTTTTAGATGTCGATTATCTAAAGATCAATGGTAACTTTGTACAAAATATGGCTAAAGATGCTGAAAACCAAGCGGCAGTTAAAGCCATTATCGAAATGACTAAACAGGCTGGTAAACGCTGTATTGCTGAGTTTGTATCAGATGCAAACAGTTTGGCGCTGTTGTGGCGTTTGGGTGTGGATTACGCGCAAGGTTATTATATTCATGAACCGTCAGATAAGTTGGATTATAACTTTGAAGATGATGATTTATAACCAGTAGAAAGTTGAGCTAGGCTAACTAGCCCAGCATTAGATTGTTAAGTGCTAAGATACTGTCAGCTATTTTCTGCTTCGACATAAATAACTCCCCTAAGCGTATTTCGCTTACTCAGCCAACGCTACTGATGTAGAGTTCCGTTCCGATATTCACGCTGCTGATTAAAACTCAGAATTACAGTAGAAGACGTTCCATTGTTGATTCCTAAATCAGCTTTCAAGTATCGACGTTAAGTTGATTAAAGATTTGCCGACGTAATTGTTGATATTGGTGCTGGCATTGCTTGGAACTCGAAGCTGAAATAATAACAGTGCAGATAGGGTGTTGTTGTTTGATTTTAGTGCCAGCGATTGGCCTGTCATGGCATTGAACTGGCCAGTTCATATCCGTTGGTATAACAAATGAATTAGGCGAAAACAGATAATATAGCCGAGAGGTGTTGGTAGGTGATTCTGCTACAGACTCTGGCAGTATTTCGATGCATGCCTGAAGATGAGCATCAAATAGATGCTTATTGTGGATTAATTCACATGACGCTGATGGCCGGGGATTAACTTCTAAGATAAAAAGTTGCTCATGGTCATCAATGATGAAGTCCAAGCTATTTAAGCCCAGCAAGCCGATAGATTGAGTAATTAAATTAATTGCTTTGCTGAGCAACTGGAGATTGATTGCCGATAATCGCAATGGCGTTTCAATTGAGCTGAGCTGGAAAGGTAAAGGGGATATCGTCGCGGTAAATTGTTTGTTTATAGCGAGTGTTTTGGTTTTACTGCCATTAGCTAAAAATAAGATGGAACCACTATTACCGGTGATCTGCTGTTGAAAATAGCCATTGTTATGATTATCAGCTTTATCTGCCGCGATAACATGGCTGCCACCTAAGCCAGTATTGAGTTTAAATAACCAGCCGTCAGGGGAGGCCGGTAGCTGAAACTGGCTTTGAGGATAGGGAAGCTTATGCTGGGCTAATAAGTTAAAAAATAACTCGGGGGTTTTAAGCTGGTGGATTATTTTATCGGTGTTACCGACAAGATGAAAGTTATTGGGTAGTTGTGCAAGTAGCGAATAATATTTTTCGATACCACTGCCACAAATGAAAGTGCAGTGTTCGCCATTAGCAATATTGGTCAGTATTGTTAATAACTGACTACTATTAAGTTGCTCAAATAAAGGTAATTGCTGCCACCGGTCCGCTAAGTCGCGAGTTTCACTGTCACCAAAGCAATCAGCCAGCCAAACAGAGTATCCTGCTTGGCTGGCTGATTCAGCTAAATAGCGGCCACTTTGTGCAAAAATTAATACAGGTAGTTTTTCGTCCTGCATAGCAAAGTGGTGTCTTACTTAGTTAAACTAATTTTTGAGCATCGCCAAAGGCATTACGGAAATCTAGGTAAACAGGTTTACCAGCATTCAATGTCTGATCGAGTAGTTCGTGCTGCAGGCGGTATTTAACGTCACCTACTGCTAAAGCACCGATACCAACAGCATTTGGACAAGCTGTTGCGTGCTCTAATGGTTCACCAGAGTGCATTAGACCAACGCCTTCAATACCTAGTGGCGGTACAGCATTAACATCACCAGCTACTTTTAATTGTTTAGCATCGGCTAAAACAGGAGCGCTTAATACTTGAACTCCTGCTTTTGCGGTACAGAAAACAATATCAGCATTTGAGATTAAGCGAGCTTTATCCGCATCTGAAGCAGCAGTTGTGGCGCGTAATTCAACACCGTAGCGACGTTTTGCTTCTTCGGCAAACTCTAAAGCGGTATCAATAGAAAAGTGATCAACAATAGTGGTATCAGCACCTTGCTCAGCCGCTATGACTGCTGTTGCCAAACCAACAGGTCCTGTACCACCGAATACGATAGCGCGAGTACCCGCTAGGTCTTGCTTGAAGTTTTTCTTTAATTCTCGCTCGACACATGCAACTAATGCTGCAGCGGTTGTAAATGCACCACTAGGATCGGCAAAAACAGAGATTTCAAATGGAGGTACCATTGATTTTTTTGCTTGATCAAGCATATCCATAGCCAGGCCAATATCACGACCACCGATGAACATCCCCGTTCTTTTAACACCTGATGGGCCACGAGAAAAAATGGCGTCTTGGGCTAAACCTGCAACTTCTTCAAGTTTTACATGAGTGTAAGGGATGACCACGTCATAACCGGCATCGACAGCCATATTGATATCAAATGGACTGTTGTGAACCATTGGGTTGATCATGTGCATGATAGAACGTTTTGACATGTGAAATCCTTATATATTCAGAGATTAAATAATGTTAAGTATTATACCTGAGTCATTTCAATTTTTGCTCCGCATTCATTAGCTTGAGCAATTTGAAAGTTAGGTTGTTGATTTGCATCAGCCAGTGCTTGTGAAACAATTGTTAGTGTTGAAATCAGTGACTGTGCTTGTTCATCGTTAGCAACAAATATACAGCCTGTTGGTCCCCACGAGCTTTGTGCTATTCCTGAGTGACCTAACTGCTGGGCTTTTTCTAATAATTGGCCTATCAGGGGACTGGTGTAACGCCCGCCTTGTGCTGGAGAAAAATGATCACCAATTAATGATTGAATTTGAGTAATTGCATCGCCAAAGGGCTCTATCTTTTGTTCAACTATCGCGGGTAATAATTGCATTAACGTTAGGTGACAGATAGTGTTGGCATGCTGCTGTGGAAAGGTTGGCAAGGTTTTGAAAGCATGTTTTTCTTGTTGGCCATGAACGCCTTGATGATGAGGATCCATAATCAATACAATACGCCAGTCTTTGGGCAGATTGTAGTGGGCTAATAATGGCGGTACTGTTGAGCTCGAGCTGAGGCCTCCATCAATAATAAAGCCACCAAGATCAAAGGTAGAAATTCCAATGCCTGAACGGGCGCCTCGGCCTAATTCAGCGGCTATTTCTTGAGTGCTCTTGTTGATATTATGGAGACGACATAAGGCGCTGCCGATGGCTAAATTCAGTTGCGTACCTGAGCCAAAACCAGAGTGTTCTGGAATGAGTTGCTCTAAGGTGATTGCAACGCCTCTATCTCGTTCGGCTATACCGTTACCTAAAGAGCGATAAAACTTGTCAATAATAGCTAAAGTACGTGCAGCTAATGGTTCATCATTATTAAAGCCATGCACTGATATTTGAGTAGCTGTTTGTGCTGAGATAGTGGTGCAATAGCTATTTATAGCTATGCCAATACTGCCAAATTTACGGCCGGAGTTACCATTAAGATCTAAGAAGCCAAGGTGTAGACGTGCTGGTGCACTCACTCGAACAAGGGTGTCCGAGTGAGTGTGATTTTTTTCAACTGCAATCACTATTCGTTATCGATTTTACAAGCTATATCGTAAATAGTGGTTTCATCTAAAAATTGATCATTAGAGTCAAACAATGAAGCAACCGCACCACGGTGAACTTTCATTTTGAAGTTGCCGATCGCAATTGCACCATTGAAGCGAACACCTGATTTTTCAGTATTATCATCCATGACTTCAATACCTTCGACACCCATAGGTGGTACGGCATTAACATCAGCAATGACTTCTAATGTATCACTTGCTTGCCATGCTGATTTGGGGACGACACAGACACCCGCTGGGCCACTAGCAATGGCAACATGTGCATCTTTTAATAAGGCTTGTACCGCTTCATCACTACGTGTTTCACCTGGAGTTACATCAACACCGTAGGTTTCTTTCATGTTTTCAGTGATAACTTTGGTACGTTCTAGGCTACGTGATGTAAGAACTACTTCGGCCGCACCTTCTTTTAATAAGTAGAGTGCTGTGCGTTGACCAACGGGGCCCGAGCCAATAATGACTACTTTTTTATCGGTGATGTCGTAATTTGTCAGTACTTTACGAGCGATGGCTGCTGCAGTTGTATTTGAACCATTAGGGTCTAGCATGACGGAGACGCGAACCGGACCAAAAAATGCTTTTTTAACGGCCTTACCAACCAATTCACTAGCAGGAACATTTGAACCGCCAATAAAAATGGCACTATTTTTTAGGTTTTTACCACCACGGGTAAAAATCATTCCGTGAACATGTGCAGTAACATTGTCACGAGTTGCACCACCATATGAGATAACGTTATCAACGCCGGCGTCATAGGCTACTGCTTGGTCAAAAGCGCTTGCTACAGGATCTGTATCAAGGTGAAGTAACAATTTTTTCATGGAATATCTCCTACAGATATGGTGGTAAGTAACTATATACTTAGATTCTACCTTAACTTGGCAGCGGTTGGTGGAAATGTATAGATTAGTTTAATTGATATTCATTGTCACGCCAGTGCAAAGTTCAGGTATTATTCGATTCAGATAAAAATATCTCTGGAACTTCAGGCGGTTGTTATGAGTCTTGTTGATTCCCTCTAAAAGAAACTTAGGAGCAGTTTGATGAAACACCCTCAACTATCGTTGATTGTAGCTGGATTATTACTTGTGCCTGGCATCAGTGCAGCCAATGACTTTTCTACCGTTACTCGTGTTCAATACGTGCAGGATTGCCTAGATCTTAATGGCGGAAAAATGAATATTTATGAAGGCACTCATAAGTGTTCGTGTGTTGTAGACAAGCTAGCAGAAGTATTTACACAACGAGAATTCGAAGATGCAAATACAGGCTTTCAGTTACGAAATATGCCAGGCGATCGTGGTGGCGTATTTAAAGATGATACTGATGTCCAAGATGGTATAAGTTTATTCAAACAAACACATATTGATGCTTATGCAGCGTGTCGAATTCGTCGCTAGCATTGAGTCTAAATAGTTACAATAAAAAAGCCGCATTTATATGCGGCTTTTTTATTGGTAATAAGGTGTAATTAAATATTTTTATTTAAACTAAATGATTGGTCGCGGCTATCCATAACATCAGCTTGCAATGTTCCGGCAACAGTTGGAGTAAAGGTGAAGCGGATACTAGGATCTTCACTAATAGAAATACCGGTATCGACTTTAATCAATGAGGTATCGTTATAGCGAATAGTGATGTTTTTCACATAATGAGCATCGATATAGCGACGAGATTTTTGATCAAACTGCAGGCCATTGTAATTAGGGTGGCTGACAATAACTTGTGCTTGAACAGGTTCACCTACAGTCGGTTTACGCATCCGTATTTGCATTTTACCCAGACGTGCTAGCGCTGCCGCTGCATCTTTACCTGCCGGAGCGCTACAACCACCAGATGCTTTTACAAATCGTGACACCATATGTAATGAACCATCATTCATTTCGGCAATAGCACGAACAAAGGTGTATTGATCTACACGCATACGCGTTGAAATTTCAATCATGCCTAACTCAGGTGATAAGTGAAAATTTGCCGAGTAAGGTTCAGGATTATTATCAATAATAATATGAATATTTTTGATGTATTTATCTGCAGTTTGAGCAACTAATGATTTAACTGAGATCGGAACAATAGCTGCATCTTCGGCTCGTTTAGGTGCTTCAATTACTAATAAATCATTAGCATCTTCACGAATAGTTTTACCTTCAAAGTGAATTTCTTTAAGGATTGGCCATAAAGGTTCCTTAGGTGTCTCAGCTCTTACTCCTGTAGAAAGGAAGCTGAGCATCATACTCAGAATGATGAATTTGATAGTTTGGCTAAACATATTTGCTACTCCGACAAGTAATTCTAATTATTCCCATTCGAGCTCTACGAATGATGCGGTAACATTACGACGGTGGTAGTCTTCGTAAAGTTCCCATTGACTTTGTTCTTCAAGCCCGACAACTGCAGAGGCTTGTTCAATCGTGCCTAGATCAGCAATGATAGCGCGAACGCCCTCTCGAATAACAGTTAAATAACGCAACTGATTATAAAATTCTTGCTGCCAATGAGCCGTTGCTGGCCCATGGCCGGGAATAACCGTATCTATCTCCATGGTAAGAAACTGTTTAGTGATTTTTATCCAACCATTAATGCTGCCATCAATTACCGGAGTACGTTCGCTAAACAGCAGATCGCCAGTCCACAAGGTTTTACTGCTATTGTCAAAAACGGTTATATCGTGGTCGGTGTGGGAGGTTGGATAAGCAGTAATAGTAATCGCTCTATTGCCCAGGTCTAAAGTGAGCGGCTTATTAACTGATACGGTTTTATCCGGATAGATAAACTCAGTGCCTTGATAAGCAGCTCCTAATAACTGCTCAAATGTCCGTGCAAAATAGGCTTGCCTTGCTCGCATCGCCGCCGCCAGTTTTTCATGGCCGATATATATAGGTTTGTCTGCTTTGAATGCTGCATTGCCAAAAGTGTGATCTGGATGGACATGACTATTGATAACGTAGCATACGGGAAGCTCTGTTTTGAGCTTTATCGCTTTTCGTAATAATTGGCCTTCAAGATAACTGCCTCCACTGTCAATAACAGCGACACAGCGCTCGCCAATAATAAAGCTGACATTGGCAATGGCGCCGATATTTTGTTGATTGGCATCTTGGTGTACGCCTTGATGATAATAGATAGCTGATGATACTTCTTGCACAGAATAGTCTATGTTAACTTCACTGGCATAAGTCGAAATTGGACTGAACAGTAATGATGATAATGTCAGCAATGTTAAATAAAATAACTTCATTGTTTACACCTTATATATATGTTACATGCTGGTACAATATCGTACTTTTATAACAAAATATCCAGCCTGAGAGATAAAGATATGACCATTCGTACTCGATTTGCCCCTAGCCCAACCGGTTATTTACATGTCGGTGGTGCACGTACAGCCTTATTTTCATGGCTGTATGCACGAAAACATGGTGGTCAGTTTATTTTACGAATTGAAGATACTGATTTAGAACGTTCAACAGCAGAATCGGTGAATGCGATATTAGAAGGCATGACTTGGTTAGGTTTGGAATACGATGAAGGACCTTTCTATCAAACTCATCGTTTTGACCGTTATAAAGAAGTGATTAAGCAATTAATCGAGCAAGGTGATGCTTATCCTTGTTATTGCTCCAAAGATGAATTGAATGACATGCGTGACCAACAACGAGCTAATAAAGAAAAGCCTCGATATGATGGCCGTTGTCGCCATTTAACTTCTGCTAAACCAGGTGTAGAACCGGTTATTCGATTTAAAAATCCTACGACGGGGACTGTGATTGTTAAAGATGAAGTGCGTGGTGAGGTTGAATTTAAAAATAGTGAGCTAGATGATCTGGTTATTGCTCGCCCTGATGGTTCGCCTACATACAATTTAACAGTTGTGGTCGATGATTTAGATATGGGCTTAACTCATGTTATTCGTGGCGATGACCATTTAAATAACTCGCCAAGACAAATCAACATCTTCACTGCATTAAAAGCAGAGCCGCCTGTATTTGCACATGTGCCAATGATTTTAGGTGATGATGGCGCTCGGTTATCAAAGCGTCATGGTGCGGTTAGTGTGATGAGTTACCGTGATGAAGGGTATTTACCAGAAGCTTTATTGAATTATTTAGTGAGATTAGGTTGGTCTCATGGTGATCAAGAAATATTTTCAGTAGATGAAATGATTGCGTTATTTGATATTGATAGCGTTAATAAATCAGCCTCAAGTTTTAATACTGACAAACTACTATGGCTAAACCAGCAATATATAAAAAATAGTACAGCTGAGCATGTCGCCCATCATTTAAGTTGGCATATGGGTGAAAGGAGCATTGATCCCGTTACGGGGCCAAATTTAGCTGCTGTAGTTGAGTTGCAGCAAGAACGTGCCAAGACTTTAGTCGAAATGGCTGATAATAGTTGTTTCTTTTATCAAGCAGTTGAAGAGTTTGATGAAAAAGCCGCCCGGAAAAATCTAACAACTAAAAGCCAAGAAATATTAGAAGAAATGTTACAAAGGCTATCTGCCCTTGAATTGTGGCAAGCAGAACCGATTCATAAAGAGGTTAAAGATTGTTCAGTAGATAGAGAAATAGGTATGGGCAAAGTAGCTCAACCAATTCGAGTTGCTATTACGGGCAATACTATCTCACCACCGCTAGATCTTACTTTGGAATTACTCGGTAGAGAGCGCACATTGAGCGCGATTCGCTATGCGATTGATTGGATCAAAGCTAAGAGCAGCGATCTTGACGGAGCATAAGAGATTATTGGTTTCGGTATAAGAAGCGTTTATTTTCAACGTTTTAGCGGTTCGGGAAAAAGTTCCCAAAAAAAATATGAAAAAACTCACAAAAAAACCAAGAATTAGGCTTGACTATCAGTTTTAGTGCGATTAATGTTTGCAAACGCATGAGGTTCAATTTTGGACAGATTCGTGTCGTATACATACAATAAATAAAGCCATTTAGAGGAAATATTTATGAAGCTGAAAACTTTATCATTAGTCATGATGTCATTAGCTGCTACAGGTGTAGCTGTTGCTGATGAAATCGGTACTATGCAAGAAAATGAAAATAACTGGGTATCTGCAGCCGGTAACTATAACAACCAACGTTATAGCAAACTAGCTCAAATCAACAAAGATAATGT
>MAAI01000072.1 GCA_002163115.1 Methylophaga sp. 41_12_T18
CAAGGTTTGATTACCCAGACTAGCGGTATCGACTTCTCCTAAATTAATCGCTCGTCCATCACCTAATTGACCTGCCCAATTACCAAATTGATGGCCACCATAACAAGTCGCATAGGTTTGCATCCCTGTAATACGTTTATTTCCAGTAAAAACTTCAGCAAAGTCGTTTGATTGACAGTCAGACAAAGTGAAACCTAACGTTAAAGCAAGTTCCTCACTAACAGCAACTAATTGAGGGTTACTTACCTTGGTCGGCGCGACCCATGAATAAACAGCATTATATACCTGTCTAGGTACATTATCAGTAACCATATCGGCAGGTAATGCTTGAATAAAACGATTATCAAAAATAATACGACTTAAGGCCATTTCTATACTCCTTTTAGTGTTATACACTAAAACATCACTTAAACCCGAACAAAAAGTCCAAGTTACTATACAATAAGCCGTATTATCACATAAATATAAAGGATATAAATATACTATCTACAAGTTTAATTTGATAAGTATTAATGACTAATACATTAAACAATACTTAACCTCGACTTCACTTATATTAAAGTAAAGGAAAATTTTTCCTTATTAACTCAAAATAACAGATAAAACAGTAATTACTGGCGCTAACCACTATAGTCTTCTATTTTTTCGAGGGTAAATACCAGTGAGTAGCTCAGCTGAAACATCTACCGCACTCACTTGTTCAACCGTCACCATTAGCACTACGCCAGAATTATTAGATAAATTTGAATAAATACAAGTGCCATTAGCCCCCCCCTCTAAAAGTACTGTATCACTAACTACCCCAGCATTAACCGCGCCTGTAAAAAAACATGCCAATAATGTAATGATATTCTTCATATTCATCTCCATTGAAATTTATTTTGTTAAGTTCTTACTTAAAGAAACACTTTATTTCTTATCTCGCTGTAACATTTCTGTTAACGTTTGGGTGATAATTATTTTACACGGCAAAATCATCAATTGCATATTAATGAAATGCTCAAATTTCGTACACCCTAAATCAATATAAGAACTCCGACCAGATAAATCAATCATTCTACAAAGGAAAATTGTAACAAAACTTGTCAATTCCTCAAAAGCACCATACACACAAGCGATTGTTTTAGATGGTATTTTAAACAAACAACAAAAGTACAAAAAAAAACAAAATTTTATACGGAAAATAAAATAATATTTTTTTGTTACTCTACTAAAAAATATAACTCACCGACATTCGTATTATCTATGACTTATATAACAATTTAACGACTAAATAATGAAATATTAATACATTGGCTTTTAACATAAAAACAACATTTAACTTATAAAAGTGCGAAATAAGGATAGGTATATGGACTTTAATAAAACGCTTGAGATTGCTAGCAATTTATTTCTAAATCACAAAAAGTATCATACCAATTAAAATAATAACTCCATCATTTTCAACTGGTCTAAATAGCCAAATTAGAGGCTGGTGATTGAGCACAACACAAAAGTTGGCTATTTATCCTCATTAAATTTTGATCAACGCT
>MAAI01000068.1 GCA_002163115.1 Methylophaga sp. 41_12_T18
AGCCTG
This sequence comes from Methylophaga sp. 41_12_T18, assembly GCA_002163115.1. Lineage (GTDB taxonomy): Bacteria > Pseudomonadota > Gammaproteobacteria > Nitrosococcales > Methylophagaceae > 41-12-T18. The sequence goes on from MAAI01000068.1 coordinate 7, forward strand.
CCTAATACCCACCTATCCATCCCCGCTTATTACGTGGTGGCTCCAGCGGAATGCTCGGCCAATTTATCCCGCATGGATGGCGTACGTTTTGGTCACCGCTGTGAAGACCCTAAAGATTTAAGCGACCTATATTGTCGCAGCCGCGGTGAAGGTTTTGGCGATGAAGTTAAACGTCGAATCATGATTGGTACCTATGCGCTATCAACCGGTTTCTATGATGCTTATTATGTAAAAGCGCAAAAAATTCGTCGTCTTATTAAAGATGATTTCATGAAAGCGTTTGAAGAAGTAGATTTTGTTATGGGGCCAACGTCTCCAACTCCTGCATTTAAAGTAGGAGAAAAAACCGATGACCCTGTGGCTATGTATCTTGAAGATGCCTTCACCATTGCGACTAACCTAGCGGGTTTACCGGGTATGTCGATTCCTGCTGGCAAGGTAAATAATTTACCTGTGGGATTACAGATTATTGGCAATTACTGGAGTGAAGCTGACATGTTAAATGTTGCCCACAAGTTCCAGCAAGTGACGACGCATCATAACGACGCCCCTCAAGGCATTTAATTCTTAAGCTTTTCAACACTATTATTTATGGGAATCCATCATGGAATGGGAAGTTGTTATTGGCCTTGAGATTCACGCTCAGTTGGCTACAAAATCAAAAATATTTTCAGGCTCCAGCACCGCCTTTGGTGCCGAAGCTAATACACAGGCCTCACTGGTAGATTTAGGTTTACCGGGTGTTTTGCCTGTATTTAACGAACAAGCTTTAGCTATGGCAGTTAAATTCGGTTGCGCAATTGATGCTGAAATTGGCAAGGTCTCGGTATTCGATCGTAAAAACTACTTTTACCCTGACTCACCTAAAGGTTATCAAACCACACAATTGCATCACCCTATTGTGGGCATGGGCGCTATTGATATCACCCTTGATGATGGCACTACGCGTACCATTAATGTAACCCGTGCTCACTTAGAAGAAGATGCAGGTAAATCATTACACGAAGATTTTAGTGGCATGACCGGCATAGATTTAAACCGTGCAGGCACACCGTTAATTGAAATCGTAAGTGAACCTGAAATGCGTAACGCTAAAGAAGCGGTGGCGTATTTCAAAAAAATGCACAGCATTGTCACTTACCTTGGCATATGTGATGGCGATCTTTCACAGGGTTCTATGCGTTGT
>MAAI01000064.1 GCA_002163115.1 Methylophaga sp. 41_12_T18
CGGTTACGCTTGTTTGGTTGGTCGTTGTAGCGACGGCACAAGTTTATGATATTGGTCCGTGGTTTACTGAGCTTGATGCTGTAGTGGCACAGAATCAAGGAGTTTCACCATGAGTGCGATACGCCATTTCATTAAAAGTTTCATTCTTTGGGAATTGTTATTGGGATTGAAATTAACGGGTAAATACTTATTTTCTAAAAAAATAACAGTGCAATATCCAGAGGAAAAAACCCCACAATCCCCACGTTTTAGGGGCTTACATGCATTACGACGTTATCCAAATGGTGAAGAGCGTTGTATTGGTTGTAAATTGTGCGAGGCAGTTTGTCCTGCTTTAGCGATTACGATTGATACTGAACCTAGAGATGATGGTACGCGACGTACTACACGTTATGAAATTGATTTATTTAAGTGTATCTATTGTGGCTTTTGTGAAGAATCATGTCCGGTTGATTCAATCGTGGAAACCCGTGTTTTTGATTATCACTTTGAGCAGCGAGGTGAAAACATTATGGATAAAGACAAATTGTTGGCGATAGGTGAGCAATATGAAACACAAATTGCAGCTGACCGAGCTGTCGATGCACCATATCGTTAAGGAAGCACTGTAGTTATGGAACAGATATTATTTTATTGTTTTGCCTTCATATTGTTGTTTTCTGCAACGATGGTGATCACGGTTCGCAACCCGGTTAGAGCAGCGTTATTTTTAGTTTTGGCATTTTTCACTTCAGCAGCTATTTGGTTGTTTTTAGGGGCTGAATTTTTAGCGATAACGTTAGTGCTGGTTTATGTCGGTGCGGTAATGGTGTTGTTTTTATTTGTAGTAATGATGTTAGATATAAACTTAACGCCACTGCAGGAAGGTTTCACTACCTATTTACCGTTAGGTATTTTGGTTGCAGGGTTAATAACGGTGGAAATGATTACGGTTTTGGGCGCTGCTCATTTTGGTTTAGAGGTGGTTGCAGCACCGTCAGCTCATGGTGCCGACTATAGCAATACCAAAGAGTTGGGCAGGCTGTTATATACCGTTTATGTTTATCCGTTTGAAATTGCATCAGTAATTTTAACAGTAGCGATTGTGGCTGCAATCACACTGACTTTACGTAAAGGTAAACGCAAAACTCAAGATCCGTCTGAGCAGGTTAAGGTGCGAGCCAAGGATAGAGTAAGGATAGTTAAAATGAAGTCCGTCAAAAAGTCTCAAGATGGGGAGGCTAGCTCATGATCGCCTTATCTGATTATCTAATTTTGGGCGCGTTGTTATTTAGCTTATCAGTTGCTGGCATTTTCATTAATCGAAAAAATATCATTATTTTGTTGATGTGTATTGAGTTGATGTTGCTAGCTGTAAATCTTAACTTCCTTGCCTTTTCACATTTTACTGCTGATCCAGCAGGGCAGATTTTTGTGTTCTTTATTTTAACGGTTGCAGCGGCAGAAGCAGCGATTGGTTTGGCTATCTTGGTTGTATTATTCCGAAATATCAACACGATCAATGTCGCTAAACTTAATAAGTTAAAGGGATAGAACATGACTCAGAATATACTTCTTCTCATTGTTCTTGCCCCGTTATTGGGTAGTATTATTGCTGGTTTGTGGGGCAATAAAATTGGCCGTGTATGGTCGCATCGAGCTGCTATTGCAGGCGTTAGCATTGCGCTGCTGGCTTCGTTATGGGTATTTAAATTAGCTGTATTTGATGGCCAAAGCTATAACCAGCAAGTTTACCAATGGATGCAAGTTGGTTCGTTAAGTCTAGAAGTTGGATTTTTAGTGGATAACTTGACTGCAATGATGATGGTAGTAGTGACCTTTGTCTCATTGATGGTGCATATTTATACCATTGGTTATATGGAAGACGATGACGGCTATTCTCGCTTCTTTAGTTACATTTCGTTATTTACATTTTCTATGTTGATGCTGGTCATGGCCAACAATTTCATGCAACTGTTCTTCGGTTGGGAAGCAGTAGGTTTGGTGTCTTACTTATTGATTGGTTTTTGGTATAAAAAGCCGACGGCCATCTATGCCAATCTAAAAGCATTCCTGGTTAATAGGGTCGGTGACTTTGGTTTCTTATTAGGAATTGCAGCAGTATTGATGTATGCCGGTAGCTTGGACTATGTCGAGGTGTTTGAGCAGGCACCCACCATAGCAACTCAAAGCATGGTTCTTGTTGCTGACCATCAATGGTCAGTAATGACTGTAATCTGTATTTTGCTATTTATTGGTGCCATGGGCAAGTCGGCACAAGTGCCGTTGCATGTTTGGTTGCCTGATTCGATGGAAGGGCCGACACCAATCTCGGCACTTATTCATGCTGCAACAATGGTAACAGCGGGTATATTTATGGTGGCACGTATGTCACCGTTGTTTGAATTTTCTGAAACGGCCTTATCTTTTGTAATGGTTATTGGTGCAATAACAGCGCTATTTATGGGCTTTCTTGGTCTTATTCAAAACGATATTAAGCGGGTTGTTGCTTATTCCACATTATCTCAATTGGGCTATATGACGGTTGCTTTAGGAGCCTCGGCTTATGCGGCAGGTGTATTCCACCTAATGACCCATGCTTTCTTTAAAGCCTTATTATTTTTAGCGGCCGGCTCTGTCATTATTGCCATGCATCATGAGCAAGATATTCGAAAAATGGGTGGTTTGAAAAAATACCTACCAATTACTTATTGGACGAGCTTGATAGGTTCATTAGCATTGATTGGTTTCCCTGGCTTATCTGGCTTCTTCTCAAAAGATTCCATTATTGAAGCGGTACATAGTTCTACTCTTGCCGGTAGCGGTTTTGCTTACTTTGCCGTGTTAAGCGGCGTATTTATCACCGCTTTATATAGCTTCAGGTTATTTTTCTTAGTATTCCATGGTAAAGAACGCTTTGACACTCATTATGGTCATTTGCCACACGAGCCAAACAAGGTGGTCACTGGTCCGTTAATTTTGCTGGCAATTCCATCGGTATTTGCAGGATTGTTGATTGGCGATATGGTTTTCGGTGACTTTTTCACTGATGCGATTTTTGTTTTAGCTGAACATGACGTATTGGCTCATCACGCTGCAAATTATCACGGGGTGATTGGTTTTGTTTTGCATGGCTTGATGGCGCCACCATTTTGGCTTGCCATATCGGGTGTATTGGTTGCTTATGTGTTGTATATGAAACGTCCTGATATTCCAGCCAAGCTTAAACAACAGTTTAATTGGTTATACCGGTTATTAGATAACAAATACGGCTTTGATGCTTTTAATGACAAAGTCTTTGCTGCTGGCTCTCGAGCGATAGGTCACTTTTTGTGGAAAGTGGGTGACAGAATGTTAATTGATGGCACGTTAGTTAATGGCAGTGCTAAAACAGTGGGGGTAGCTGCAAAGATTGTCCGTCAGGTTCAATCAGGCTATTTATACCATTATGCCTTCGCCATGATTCTTGGGGTGTGGTTACTACTCACACTATTTGTAGTCTGATAACGATGAGCAGAACAAAACATGATTGTTGATTTTTCCTTCTTAAGCTTAGTCATTTGGTTGCCTATTATAGGTGGCTTGATGGTACTGATTAATGGCGATAACAATTGGACTAGACCGTTGTCGTTATTGGTATCAGTGGTTACTTTTATTGTTTCTTTATTTTTATACATCGGCTTTGATCTTGATACCCATCAGATGCAGTTTGTTGAGCAAGTTTCATGGATAGCCAGCTACGATATTAATTATCACTTAGGTATTGATGGTTTTTCATTGCCGTTAATTATTCTGACTGCATTTTCAACGATTATTGTTGTTGTTGCAGGTTGGGAAGTCATTCAACATCGTGTCAGTCAATATATGGCGGCCTTTTTGATTATGGAAGGCCTGATGATTGCTGTGTTTACAGCATTAGATGCCGTGTTGTTTTATGTGTTTTTCGAAGCCATGCTGATCCCATTATTTTTAGTGATTGGTATTTGGGGCGGACCGAACCGTGTCTATGCCACGATAAAATTCTTTTTATATACTTTTTTCGGTTCCGTATTTTTATTGATCGCCTTGTTGTATCTAAATCATGTTGTCGGTAGTTTTTCGATTTTAGATTATCAAAATGCATCATTAACTATGCAGGAACAAACGTGGTTGTTTTTGGCTTTTTTAATTGCCTTTGCTGTGAAAGTACCTATGTGGCCTGTGCATACTTGGTTGCCAGATGCTCATGTGGAAGCACCGACTGGTGGTTCCGTTATTTTAGCTGCCATTACATTAAAAATTGGTGGTTATGGCTTATTACGCTTTGCTTTACCTATTGCACCAGATGCCAGCATGGCACTAGATTGGTTAGTGATTAGTTTGTCATTAATAGCGGTGGTTTATATTGGCTTTGTTGCTTTGGCACAGTCCGATCTCAAAAAGTTAATTGCCTACTCTAGTATTGCTCATATGGGCTTTGTAACTTTAGGTTTGTTTATTGTCTTTAGAATTTTTGCTAATTCAGCATCAGGTAGTGGTGCTGTGTTAGCGATTGAAGGTGCAGTGATACAAATGATTTCGCATGGTTTTATTGCTGCAGCGATGTTCCTTTGCGTGGGCGTATTGTATGACCGGATGCATACTCGAGAAATAAGTGCTTATGGTGGTGTTATTAATACTATGCCAATGTTTGCTGGTTTTGCGGTGTTTTTTGCTATGGCCAATGCAGGCTTGCCAGGGACATCAGGTTTTGTTGGTGAGTTTATGGTGATTTTAGCTGCCTTCCAAGCCAATTTCTGGTTTGCTTTTTTGGCGGCCACAACACTGATTTTAGGTGCTGCATATAGTTTATGGATGATTAAACGAGTTATTTTTGGAGAGGTGACTAATGACAAGGTTTCTGCTTTAACTGATATTAATCGCCGCGAATTTATGATGCTGGCGAGTTTAGCCGGAATAGTGTTAGTTATCGGTATTTGGCCTGCACCACTTATCGATATTTTGCACAGCTCAGTTGAGCACTTATTGACTCAAGTTTCACAATCTAAATTATAGGGTGGCAATAAGACCATGATGTTTGAAGTGATAAATATGTCGTTTGCCTTACCTGAAATTTTTATGATGGTAATGGCCTGTATTATATTATTGGCCGTTGCTTATAGCGGCAAAAACTCCGGCACAATTAGTTACTGGTTGAGTCAAATTACATTGGTCGCGACAGCTGTAATCATCTACCAGTCTCTAGCAGTAAATTCTGGACTTACCTTTGATGGTAGTTATATTAAAGATGCATTAAGTGATGTATTAAAGTTAGCGATCTGTCTAGTCAATGTATTGGTATTGCTGTATTCATCAAGTTACTTACGTGCTCGAGGTTTGTTTAGAGGTGAATATTATGCGTTAGCAATCTTTGCTACTTTGGGCATGCTAATCATGGTGTCGTCATATCACTTCTTAACGTTATATTTAGGCTTGGAATTATTGTCTTTATGTTTATATGCAATGGTGGCTTTGCATAGAGACTCAGTTGTGGCAACAGAAGCAGCGATGAAATATTTTATCTTAGGAGCTTTGGCTTCAGGAATGTTGCTCTATGGTATGTCGATCATCTATGGCGCGACAGGCAGCCTAGCTATAGATGCTATTGCTGTTGCGATACAAACGGGCGGTCTTGATATCACAGTATTGAGCTTTGGTTTAGTATTTTTGATTATCGGCATAGGCTTTAAATTTGGTGCGGTACCGTTTCATATGTGGTTACCTGATGTCTATCACGGTGCACCAACAGCAGTGACATTATTTATTGCAACTGCGCCAAAAATTGCAGCCTTTGCGATGATAATTAGATTGTTAGTTGAAGGTTTAGGTGAGCTACATCAGCACTGGCAAGGAATGCTGATCATTCTGGCAGTACTGTCAATGATTATTGGTAATGTGGTGGCGATAGCTCAAACTAACCTGAAACGAATGTTAGCTTATTCAACTATTTCTCATGTTGGTTTTTTATTATTAGGCGTTTTGTCTGGTAGCAGTGAAGGTTATGCTGCATCAATGTTTTATGTTTTAGTCTATTCGTTAACTACTTTAGGTGGTTTTGGAATGATTATTCTGATGAGCAGACAAGGGTTTGAAGCAGATAATATTGATGACTATCGAGGCTTGAGTGAGCGTAGTCCATGGTTTGCTTTTATGATGTTAATCCTGATGTTTTCTATGGCTGGAATTCCTCCGATGGTCGGTTTTTATGCCAAATTAGCCGTTATCAAGTCGGTCATCAGCGTTGATTTAATATCAGTAGCAATTATCGCCGTTTTAATGTCAGTTGTTGGGGCCTATTATTATTTAAGAATGATAAAAGTGATGTATTTTGATGCGCCAGTTGAGCAGCACAAAATACAAGCACCGAAGGATATGTGTATCATGTTAAGTTCTAACGCCTTGTTAATACTAGGTCTAGGGATATTTCCTGGCTCATTAATGGCGGTTTGTAGCTCTGTATTTTCTTAAAGATCACCTAAATGTCAGCACCCACACTAATTTTTATCTTTTTTATTGTTGCTAATTTACCTTGGCTAAATGAGCGTGTATTTTGCGTTTACCGATTGCATCGTGCGAAACGGGTCATTGTCAGGTTAGTTGAAACTATTGTGCTTTATATTATTAGTTTGCTGATTGCCGTGGCAGCAGAATTACAATTTTCAGGTGATATTTATCCCCAAACCTGGGAGTTTTTCACCGTTACATTTTGTATGTTTTTAGTGTTAGCGGTACCAGGGGTTATTTATCGTTACCAGTGGTTAGCCATGGGCCAGCAACAAGAAAACTAATTGTCATTTGCGCGTAGAGGTAAAAGCCGTAACTAGGAGCGATTTGTGAATAAGCAGTTAAGCCCTGATACAGTGGCTGCTAACTGTTAAATCAAGTTCTATTACGTGCATATAAATTCAATCTAGTTTAAAATTGGCTGGTTTTCCTTGTGTAAATACACTTTTAACATTGACTATTCACCTTTAGAGACAGAAATATGGCTGCAGATTTATCCAAATATAGAAACATTGGTATCTTCGCTCACGTGGATGCGGGTAAGACCACTACGACAGAGCGTATATTGAAACTGACTGGTAAAATTCACAAAATCGGTGAGGTTCATGATGGTGAATCAACAATGGATTTCATGGATCAGGAAGCTGAACGTGGAATAACTATTCAATCTGCGGCAACGACCTGTGAGTGGGATGGTCATCGTTTAAACGTTATCGATACCCCTGGTCACGTTGATTTCACAATTGAAGTTTACCGTTCTCTTAAAGTATTAGATGGTGGTGTCGGTGTATTCTGTGGTTCTGGTGGTGTTGAACCGCAATCAGAAACTAACTGGCGTTATGCTAATGAATCTGAAGTATCTCGTATTATCTTTGTTAATAAACTAGATCGTATGGGTGCGGATTTCTTCCGTGTAGTTAAGCAAGTAGAAGATGTCTTAGGTGCTAATCCATTGGTAATGGTATTGCCAATCGGTATTGAAGAAGACTTTAAAGGCTGTGTTGACTTATTAACTGGTAAAGCATGGATCTGGGATAACGAACAAGATACCACTGCATTCCGTATCGAAGAGCCACCTGCAGAGATGGCTGATCAAATCGCAGAATACCGTGAAATGTTAGTCGAAACTGCTTTAGAGCAAGACGATGAGTTGATGGAAAAATACCTTGAAGGTGAAGAGCCATCAATTGAAGATATTCAAACATGTATCCGTAAAGGTACATTGAACATGGACTTCTTCCCAACATACTGTGGTTCAGCCTTTAAAGATAAAGGTGTTCAAATGGTATTGGATGCGGTTGTTTCATACTTACCAAGCCCAACTGAAGTTAAACCACAACCTGAAGTTGATGAAGAAGGTAATGAAACTGGCGAATTTGCGATCGTTAAAACAGATGGTCCTCTTCGTGCGTTAGCATTCAAAATTATGGATGACCGTTTTGGTGCATTAACCTTTATCCGCATCTATTCAGGTATATTGAATAAAGGTGATACGGTTCTTAACTCGTTCACGGGTAAAACAGAACGTGTTGGTCGCATGGTAGAAATGCATGCTGATGATCGTAATGAATTAAATAGTGCACAAGCGGGTGATATTATCGCCGTTGTTGGTATGAAAGATGTGCAAACAGGTCACACATTATGTGATCCTAAAAACCCAACAACATTAGAGCCAATGGTGTTCCCAGATCCAGTTATCTCGATTGCTATTTCACCTGTTGATAAAGCGAGCACAGAGAAAATGGGTATCGCTATTGGTAAAATGATTAAAGAAGATCCTTCTTTCCGTGTTGAAACGGATCAAGAAAGTGGCGAAACAATCATCAAAGGTATGGGTGAGTTACATTTAGATATTAAAGTTGATATCTTAAAACGTACTCATGGTGTTGAAGTATCAGTAGGTGCTCCTCAAGTAGCTTACCGTGAAACTATCACTAAACGTATCGAAGATAG
>MAAI01000013.1 GCA_002163115.1 Methylophaga sp. 41_12_T18
GCTGTGATTCTAATGTTTCAGTACGTCCAAAAGGCCAAAAAGAACTCGGCACCCGTGCAGAGGTAAAAAACCTTAACTCATTCCGTAATGTGGAACGCGCCATCAATATCGAAATTGAGCGCCAAATTGAGTTAATTGAAGATGGTGGCCGTGTTGTTCAAGAAACACGTTTATACGATGCGGATAAAAATGAAACTCGCTCAATGCGTAGTAAAGAGGAAGCGAATGATTACCGCTACTTCCCTGATCCAGACTTACTACCCGTAGTATTAGAGCCGGAATTGATTGCAGAAATGCGTGCCAGCTTGCCAGAGCTCCCTAATGCAAAACGTGATCGATTTGTGACTGACATGAGTTTGTCGCTTTACGATGCATCGGTATTAACCAGCAGCCGTGAGTTAGCGAATTATTTTGAAGCCGTTTTAGAAGCTTCAGACAATAAAGAACCAAAACAATGTGCAAACTGGATCATTACCCAATTACTCGGCGCTCTTAATAAAACTGGGTTAGAGATTGCTAACTCACCTATTAGTGCTCAACAATTAGGCGGTTTATTGCTACGTATAACTGACAACACAATTTCAGGAAAAATAGCCAAGCAAATATTTGATGCCCTTTGGGCCGGTGAAGGCGATGATGCCGATAGCATTATCGAAGCAAAAGGCTTGAAACAAGTGACTGATTCAGGCGCAATTGAAGCAATTGTTGATGAAGTTATTGCTAATAATGCCGGTCAAGTAGAACAGTACCGTGGTGGTAAAGAGCAATTATTAGGTTTCTTTGTTGGTCAAGTAATGAAAGCATCAAAAGGTAAAGCAAACCCAGCCCAAGTGAACGAGATTTTAAAAGCTAAACTTACCGGCTAAACCACTGCTACAACAAAATAAAAAAGCCGTGAATATTTATTCGCGGCTTTTTTTTGTCTCCATTTCGAGAGCCGACTCACATTAATGTTCAAATAGTGACAAAGAAGGTAAAAAACTCTGCTAGTATCAACGGATCGATCTCACTGCACTTAAAGGAAATAAGCTAAGGTATTTTCGTAGATAATTCTAATTTAGCTTAATAATACAATGAAGTTTGAACAAGAACATCTCCATTCAAAAATGGCTTTAGGCAAGTTGCCTAAGCAATCCCCAATGCCCGATGCAAACTGGGTATTAGTCTTTGGTTCTATTAAGCGATTTAATGATCGAAACTTCGGCAAAATACTAAAGAAACGTTATCCTCAGGCACGGATTATAGGTTGTACCACATCAGGCGAAATTACTGATGAAGGCGTTTATGATGATAGCATTCATATCACCGCCATGAAGTGGGAACGCAGCACACTTAAATTTGTTGTTAAATCTATCAATAGCATGGAACAATCTCATAACTTAGGTAATCAAATAGCCAAAGAGCTTGAGCAAGATGAACTGCAGGGTGTATTTATTTTAAGTGATGGCCTGAATGTTAATGGCAGTGAATTAGTTGAAGGTATACAGGAAATATTACCTCATACCCCTATCACCGGCGGCCTAGCCAGTGATGATGCGCAATTTACCAAAACACTATTACTTAACCAGGACAAAGTGAGCGAACGCCTTGTTATTGCTGTCGGTATTTATGGCAAAGATGCGGTTGTTACCAGCGGTGCATTAGGTGGTTGGCAACCGTATGGCCCACCTAGAAAAATCACCCGCTCTAATAAAAACATTGTGTTTGAACTCGATAATAAACCCGCATTGCCACTGTACAAAATGTACATTGGCTACTATGCCAATCAACTGCCAGCATCAGGGCTTAACTTCCCTTTTGCTGTTATCTCTGAAGATAAAAATATCACGGTTATCAGAACATTGCTTGCCATAAATGAAGCTGAAAACAGCCTTACCTTTGCAGGTAATATTGCAGAGGGCGCCACCGTTCGGTTGCTTAAATCGAATCATCAAAACTTAATTAACGGTGCCAGTGATGCTGCCCGCCAAATCTTAGACAAGGGTGTCAACCTTAATGAAAAGTCTATTGCTATTTGCGTGAGCTGCGTAGGTCGTAAACTGGTGATGGAAGACCAAGTATCGGAAGAAGCCTTTGCTGTTCACCGCATATTAGGCATGCAAACAGGTATTACCGGCTTTTACTCCAATGGTGAAATTTGTTCTGGTGAAGACGATAGTCATAGTCAATTACATAATCAAACTATGACTATCGCTTATTTAAGTGAGCGAATGACTTAAACGGCTGCCAGCTCTCTCGCCGCAGCTAACAATGCTAAGCGTGCAATCACACCATAGGCATAAAAACGATTAGGCGCCGAATCAGGCGTCTCATCTTTATCCGGTGTATTACATGGCTGAACAAAAGCTAACGGTTCAAAGTGCATACCTGGTGCATTCAAGTTTTCATTCACTCCTCGTCCGGTATGAACCCGATAAAATCCGCCAACAACAAAATGATCCATCATATAAATCACTGGCTCAGCAACCGCTTGCTCTTCACCTAAGGTTTCAAAGGTATAAACACCTTCTTGTACTAAAACATTTTCAACCGTCAGGCCTTCTTTTGCTGAAGCCATCTTATTGCGTTGTTTACGGTTGAGGCTTAAGACTTCATCGGCATTTTTCACTGTCATAATGCCCATGCCATAGGTTCCTGAGTCGGCTTTGACGACAACAAACGGTTCTTTATCGATGCCATATTCATCATATTTCACTTGAATGGCTACCAACATTTCACCGACATTTTTAGCTAGACACTCACTGCCAGAACGATCTTTAAAATCAACTTCTCCACACTGTAAAGACAAAGGTGAAACTAACCATGGATCAATATCAATCTGCGCAGCAAACTCTTTAGCTACTTGGTGGTACTGAGTGAAATGTTCGGATTTTTTCCGCGTTGACCAGCCCGCTGCTAGTGGTGGAATAACTTCTTGCTCCAAACCTTCTAAAATTTCAGGTCGACCTGCAGATAAATCATTATTCAACAATACTAAACACGGTGAGAACTCACCTAAACCTACTCGATTCCCCTGTCTTTCCAGCGGTTCTAATAAACAAGTTTTCCCAGATGGTAAATCAATTGACAGAGGTTCTTCAAGATCATCACGCAAGCTAGCAATTCTTGCCTCTATTCCTGCCATCTCAAATACATTGCGTAATGTTTCCAAGCTTTCTAAATAAAACAGGTTACGGGTATGTTGTTCTGCAATAATCAAAATACGTTGAGCACGTGGACATGCTCTCTCTACCGCCGCTTGTGCTGCTTGAATACATAACGGCATAAAGTCAGGATTAAGGTTATTAAATCCGGCAGGAAACAGGTTGGTATCAACTGGTGCCAATTTAAAGCCGGCATTGCGTAAATCAACCGAAGTATAAAAGGGTGCAGGTGTCAGCAACCATTGCTCTCGTAACCAAGTTTCGACCTGGTTTTTATGAGTTAATAAATGCTCTTCTAACTGCAATAATGGTCCATTTAAAGCCGTTGTTAAATGTGGAACTTTTGAGGTCATAAACTTAAACTCACTTTCTTTAAATTATCCGGTAATATTTCGAATGAATTACTGTGATGAACTCAACAGTTTACTTTTTTATTATAATTCATACTTAACTTTTATTTTCGAAACCTAGTCTCAAGTGATGTTTTATCCGCTGTTTGCTAGCTTAACAAAAAATAATGGTATATTAGCCGGATACGTTAATGACTTCATTTAAGGCACTGCTTAATCGTGAGTGAAAACCAAACAGAATTTTCTGGCCTCAAGGTCATGGTGATTGATGACAGTAAGACAATTCGTCGCACTGCTGAAACACTATTAAAAAAAGCTGGGTGTGATGTCATCACTGCCGATAACGGTTTTGAAGCATTACCCATTATTAGCAGCCAACGGCCTGATATATTATTTATCGATATTATGATGCCTCGTCTTGATGGCTATCAAACTTGTGCCTTAGTCAAAAACAATCCCAAATTTAGTAGTACGCCCATTGTCATGTTATCTAGCAAGGATGGTTTATTTGACCGCGCTAAGGGTCGAGCAGTGGGTGCCGAACAATATTTAACAAAACCATTTACACGAGAAGATTTATTGGGGGCTATTCGTACCCACTTATTAAATAATACCAAGGATGATTAAACTCTCATGGCGCTTATTCTTATAGCCGATGACTCACCAACCGAAGTCTATGTACTAAAAAAAATACTGGAACAGCATGAGCACCAAGTCATTATTGCAGAGGACGGTGAACAAGCGATAGAGTTAGCTAATACTAAACATCCAGCCTTAATCCTTATGGATGTGGTCATGCCTAAACTAAATGGTTTCCAAGCGACCCGTCGATTAAGTAAAGACCCGGTAACAAGTGAGATCCCTATCGTCATCGTTTCCTCAAAAAACCAAGAAACCGATCGCTTATGGGGCTTACGACAAGGTGCAAAAGGATATCTAAGTAAACCTGTGACGGAAGAACAATTAATCAGTGAAATCAATACACTGTTGGGATTTTAATCATGGCTCAAATTAGCTCAGCTGCCGAAATAATTTCATTACTCAAAGATATTGAGCGGCGTAGCGCCCAGCAAGCAGCCGGATTAAGTCAACAAGATGATTTGCAGTCCGCTTGGACAGCCATTGGCTTCCGCGTTGGTGAGTATCATTTTTTAATCCCACTTAGCGACTCTCGAGAAGTATTTCCGATACCTGACCAAATTACCGCAATACCTAAAGCGGAATCATGGGTTCATGGCATCGCCAATATTCGTGGTGAACTACTGCCTTTATTCGATTTAAAATATTTTTTACTCGGCAAAAAAACACAGCTTAAAAAACGCAGTAGAATCATGGTTATCAACCACCCTGAGTTATATTCAGGTTTATTGGTTGATGAAGTCTTTGGTTTAAAGCATTTTCAACGTGAACCAGAAGCCATAGATGCCAATAAAAATATCAAAATTACAGCTTATTTAAAAGGAAGTGTATTTCAACAAGACATACACTGGGATGTATTCAGTTTCCAAAAACTCGCTGACGATAAACGTTTTTTAAATGCTGCGGCTTAACACTTTCCTACCAGGACTAGCTATATGAATTCAACAAGCAAACTATTTATCTCTTCACTGGTTGCTAAAAACAACCTCATTACGCTAATAGTTACGCTGATCTTACTTGCCATATCCTTTGGCAGCTTATGGTTGATCGCCAATGACAGCTACCAGCAATATCTTAACAATATCAGCACGATGACCATCATCGTAGCGGTGAGCGCCTTACTCGCGGTACTCACTGCTATACGGTTAAGCTATACCCAGGTCAAAATACTCAAGTCATCACTGGATCATATGGAATTGCAAAACCGCCACAATCAAGATGCTATTTTGCGCTTGTTAGATGAAATGGGCGACTTGGCTGATGGCGATCTCACTGTCTCAGCTACCGTAACAGAAGATATTACCGGAGCGATTGCTGACTCAGTAAACTATACCATTGATGCTTTACGTAACTTAGTTGAGCAAATTAACTCAACCACTTTACAAGTAGCCTCTGCTGCACAAGAAACTCAAGCAACAGCGCTACACCTTACCGATGCCAGTGATCATCAATCACAACAAATTTCAGAAGTTACCTCAGCCATTACCCAAATGGCCGCTTCGATTGAGTTAGTTTCTGAAAATGCCAGCCAATCATCTGATGTTGCTCAGCAGTCAGTGGCACTGGCAGTAGATGGTAATACCGCGGTGAAAAAAGCCATTAATGGTATGGATACCATTCGTGAACAAATTCAAGAAACCTCTAAACGTATTAAACGTCTTGGGGAAAGTTCACAGCAAATTGGTGATATCGTTGAACTGATCAATGACATCGCCGAACAAACTAATATTCTATCGTTAAATGCCGCAATTCAAGCAACCATGGCCGGCGAAGCGGGACGAGGCTTTGCCGTTGTTGCCGATGAGGTACAACGATTGGCTGAGCGTTCAAGCCAAGCAACTAAACAAATCGCTGCTCTGGTGAAAACAATTCAAAGTGATACTAGCGAAGCGGTTAGTTCCATGGAGCAAAGTACAGCCGAAGTAGTCTCTGGTGCTAAATTATCACAAGATGCCGGTGCTTCATTGAATCAAATTGAAATGGTTTCCCATCAATTAGCGGACTTGATTAACACTATTTCTGACAACGCTAAACAACAAGCGACAGCAGCGGTCAGTACATCTGATAGTATGAATGTTATTCAAGAAATCACTATGCAAACATCAACAGGAACAAATGAAAGTTCAGCATCGGTTGGTCGATTACTTGAATTGACCAATGAGCTGCGTAAATCCGTTTCTGGCTTCAAATTGCCGTAATTAAGCGTATCTAGGTTGGAGTAGCTTTCACATATGGCACAAAATATTCAACACAAGCACAACGCGCTAATGTTAGTCGAGGGTGAACTACAACAGTCACTCGAGCTTGCCCTGCAAGCATTAAATATTTACATCGATAGTCCAGAAGACAATAGCGCCTTAACAAGTTGTATCAAACACTTGCACCAAATCGACGGCACGATAGATATATTGAATTTAGATGGTGCTAAATTACTCAGTAATGAAATGCTTGCCGTTGCCAGCGCTCTCAATACTCAGTCTTGTGACGATATTGAACAAGCTCAAGAGATACTCGTTCATGCATTGTTATTACTTCCTAATTATTTGCAGCTATTAAGTACCAGCATTCAAGATCATCCTCTCTGTTTACTAGAAACTGTCAACCAGCTTCGCACCACCCATCATCAAGATGACCTAGATGCAAGCAGCTTATTTAAGCCTGCCCTCGCCAGTCCACTACCTGAGCGCATTACACCAAAGCCTAATCAGCCCATTCCAAAAATTGGTATCGCCAACAATAAAGTTAGTCATGCATTTCAACTTTCGTTATTAAACTGGCTGCGTAATGAAGATGAAAATAGCTTAGGTAAAATGCGCAGTATTACCCGTTATTTAAGGCTGATTTGCCAGCAAGAACGGACGACTATTTTTTGGTGGGCAGCAGAAACCGTTATTGAAGCATTATTAGAGAAAAATCTTGCTGTTTCACCACAAATCAAACTCACCTTAGGCAAGCTTAACCAACCTATCAAGATCTTAACTGGCCAAAACGAACAGCAATTAGTTGCGTTATTTCCTAGTGAATTAGAGAAGGCTTTATTATTACTTGTTGCACGAGTAAGCAGTAATACTGACAACATTCGTCAACTTAAAGAGACATTTAATCTCCACTTTTTTGATCATCGCCAAAAAATTTACGGCATGAGTAATAATGCACTCAATGATGCAAATTTAGCTATCTTAGATGAACTGCACACAATCAAAGAACAAATTAGTCAATACGATACTAACAATGATGTTTCCACTGACTGGCTCGAACAAATTGCACAACAACTTTCACCACTGGTCGACACTCTACAGTTATTAACTGAGTACACAGCAAGTCACATATTAAAAAGCCAAGTTGATGAATTAAATGCGCTCACAGCAGCTCAAAAAATACCTGATGAGCAGCAACTAATGCAATTAGCGGATAGTGTATTGAATGTTGAATCAATGCTACAACCCGCATCAACCGACAGCCAAACATCTGAACACAAGCAACTACAGTTCACCGTTATTAGTGAATGCTTGTTCGAATTAGGCAATGTAAAAGAAACACTGTCGACTCAAGCTGAAGCCACTAACAAAGATAATAGTCTACTCAATGAAATTGCCACGCAACTTGAATTAATCGCTGGCAGCTTAACTATGTTAAATCTAAATGATGCCGCAGCAACCTTAGAAAAAACCGGCCAACAAATGCTGACCTGTGTCGCCAATAATCACGAATTGAGCCCAGCTAAACTAGACTTGTTTGCTGAGGTTATTGCTGCCTGTGATTTATATTTAGAAGGTCTCAATCAACATGGCCAAGCTTTAAATCAATTTTTAGATACTGCTAACAATAAACTTGCTGACTTTGACTCCCTGCTTAATCCGAACACTACAGAGCAACAATCACCAGCAGCTCCTGAAACATTAGCTGAAATTGAAACCATTCCTGCTGCGCTCGAATCAGCAGAGTCAGATCTTGAAGTTGATATCGAACCGACCACGGTTTTAGAGCTTGAGACTGAATCACTTGAACTATCAAATGAGCTCGAA
>MAAI01000046.1 GCA_002163115.1 Methylophaga sp. 41_12_T18
CGATAGGAAATAGCACGGTTGGTGAATAAGGAAGCGAAGATCTGACGGCAACTATGAATAAGCTCACTATAGCCGCTGATATTGAGGTGGGTTTCTTGTTGGCCAGCAAATGACGCTTCGGGTAAATCTTCTGCCGTACCTGAACTACGTACTGCAACATCAACACCGCGGCCATATTCCGCCTCTAGTTCTTGGTAGGCATGTTTTATCTCTAATGCTAAATCAGCAGGAATTTCAGCGTTATTAATCCATTGGCGAATAGTTTCACCGGTCTTAGCTAAGGCTTGGGTGTTGTGAACATCAAGAGTGCGTAACTCTTGTGCAATAGGCTCTTCAAGTTGGTTATGGCGCAGGAAGTGGTGATAGGCATTAGCTGTGGTTGCAAAGCCATTAGGTACCTTGATGCCTTGCGGAGCCAGTTCGCGATACATTTCGCCAAGTGAAGCGTTCTTACCGCCTACGGAATCAACATCGGTAATGCTAATTTCTGCAAAGAAGCGTATATATTGAAACGACATCTTGTGCTCCTTAATATTAGCTAACTAATACTACAATGCTATGACAGTGGCTGGAGCTTGGCAATAAGAAAAAAAGCTGGCATCTATAGATGGCCAGCTTATAAAAACTATGTGGTCGAGCGAGAGAGAGAGAGTTAAGTCATAATCAAACCGTAAGCAACCAAGCCAATCCAAGCTAATGAAAATGAAAAAATGATTTCAGTAAAACGAGTAATAATAAAATTTTCTAACAATTGCATAGACACCTCAAAATAAATTAGCTAACTGATTGTTTACATAGCTATGTTCGTTTATTTTGAGTTTGGCAGCATTGATCTAGATCAAAAATAAATTTATTGCTGAGCTAGGATTTGATCTGGATCAAGAAGCGATTTGTTAATGTGGCAGATACAAAAAAGCCAGTCATTTAGACTGGCTTTTTTGTGAAACAATTAAATGTGACTTAAGAGTTAATTAATCCATAAGCAATTAAGGCAAACCAAAATGCTGCAAATGAAAAAATGATGTAAGGAAATTGTTCAACAGCAAATTTTTCTAATTTTTCCATGGTGTTCCCTCTAACTTTTTAAAGTAATGTCATTGCGCTAACGATAGCAGTTAGCAGTTAATTATGCCAGTTTATCATCAGCAACATGGTACTGCGGATCTTCTAATACATTCACTTCGATTAGGTCCCCCGCATTTTTTAAGAGCAATTTACATTCTTCACTTAGGTGACGTAAATGTAGTTTTTTGCCCGCTTTGATGTAACGTTCAGCCAAATTATCAATTGCTTCGATAGCAGAATGATCATAAACACGAGAGTTTTTGAACTCTAAAATCACATCATCAGCATCTGCTTTTGGATCAAATAAATCGGCAAAATTACGCGCTGAGCCAAAGAAGAGTGGACCATTTAATTCATGAACTTTAGAGCCTTCTTCATTAACATAGCTCTTAATATAGATATGTTTAGCATGCTGCCAAGCAAAGACCAGTGCAGAAATAATAATACCGATCATCACCGCAATGGCAAGATCAGTAAATACGGTAATCACTGCCACTGAAACACTAATCAAGATGTCAGCTACAGGAACACGGCCAAACAGGCGGAAGGTTGCCCACTCAAAGGTACCTAATACCACCATAAACATCACACCGATTAATACCGCGATTGGGATGACTTCAATCAGTGGGGCAGCAAATAAAATAAAGAACAATAAAAATAGCGCTGCAGAAATACCTGATAGGCGACCACGACCACCAGAATTAATATTGATCATGCTTTGACCAATCATTGCACAACCACCCATACCACCGAAGAAACCAGTGACAGTATTAGCTAAGCCTTGACCGACACATTCTTTATTAGGACGACCTGTTGTTTCGGTAATTTCATCGATAAGCGTTAATGTTAATAACGATTCAATCAAGCCAATCATTGCCAAAATAAAAGCATAAGGAGCAATGATAGTAAATGTTTCCCAGCTGAACGGTACGCTTGGAATACTAAATTCAGGTAAGCCACCGGCAATTGAAGCAATATCACCGACTGAGCGGATATCTAAATCTAGGCCAATGGCAAGCAATGAAACTGCAACAATGGCTGCTAAAGAAGATGGCACCGCTTTGGTCACTTTAGGCAAAAAATGACTGATGAACATAGTCAAGCCAACAAGTGCCAACATGATCCATAATGGATTACCACTCATCCATTGTAATGTTCCTTCAGCATCTTCGACTTTAAAAGCCTTTAATTGCGCGAGGAATATGACTAAGGCGAGGCCATTAACAAAGCCTAGCATCACTGGGTAGGGCACCATACGAATGAATTTACCAAGATGAAATACCCCGGCCAAAATCTGCAGTATGCCCATCAGCACGACGGTGGCAAATAGGTATTCAACACCGTGTTGAGCAACAAGAGCAACCATAACCACTGCCAATGCACCAGTAGCACCAGATATCATACCTGGTCGACCACCCATTACCGCAGTAATTAAACCGACCAAGAAAGCAGCGTATAAACCTACTAATGGTTCAACACCGGCCACAAAAGCAAAAGCCACGGCTTCAGGCACGAGCGCCAAAGCAACGGTTAAGCCCGACAACACATCATTTTTGACGTTAGTCGGCCTTTGAGTAAGAAGATTAAACATTGAATACCTTATTGAAAATAGCAGAGACAGCCACATTAACAACTGTTTCGCTTGTTATGACAAGTCGAGGTATTGTTGGTATCTAAGAGTGTGAACTGTCGATAATACGTACACTAAGTAAGAGCACGTGAAGATGGCGCTAATTATCCTTATTTACGCTCTGAAAGTCTAGTTGCACACAATGCTCTAATGTAGAAAAAGTACTTTGTTATTTATTCACAAAAACTGTGGATAACTCTGTTAATAGTTACTCAGCAAGCTTCAGAGTCATTAATTATTCATATCATTAGAAAAGTGGTTTTAAAATAACCGTGTACAGAATGGTTATTAATATCAGCGATTTAAAGGTGAAAAGGCATTCTTTCAACAACTTAGCGCAGATGGTTTAAGTAAGCTGTTAGCTAAAACAGGTATGGTGCATAACTTAATAAATAGTCACTAACCTTGTAAAGCCGATGCCAGCGAAACCTGAGCTGGTTGGTTTAGATTTATAACCAGATGAATTGTCTGAAAGACTTGCGAATAAAGTGTTTATTCTCTATATTTTCTCTTCTCGTTATATTCTCATTTAGGGGCCGCTATGCTTACTGAGCGACAACAAGATACATTGGAATTTATTAAAAACTATATCCATGAGCAAGGGCGTTCACCGTTGGTAGCTGAAATTGCAGCGGGTTTAGGTATTAGCTCGCCAGGCACGACTCATCGTTATATTAAAGCTTTGGTGGATGCGGGCTTGCTAGAACGTCATGCCGGAAGAACGCGAGGCTTACAATTGGTTAATAAGCCACTTGATGACAATGAGCATTCAGAGCAAGCGGTGACCTTACCGGTGATGGGTAAAATAGCTGCAGGTAGATTAATTGAAGCGGTGGCCGATGAGACTGAAATAGATCTAAGTGAAATGTTTTCAGGTAAAGGCCGCTTTGTTTTAAAAGTCAATGGTGACTCGATGATCGATAAAGCCATTATGTCAGGTGATTGGGTGGTTATTCAATCTCAACCTAGAGCACAACATGGTGAAATCGTTGTCGCTTTAGTTGATGGTTATGATGCGACATTAAAAACCTTATTGATCCATGATAATGGCACGGTAACGTTGATGCCGGCTAATGATCATTATGAGCCCATTACACTTGCTGCTGATCGGGTCAGGATCCAAGGCGTAGTGGTAGGCCAATTACGCACCTATCCATAAGCGTAGCTATTGATGGAATCACCTTTTTGGCCACGCATGATTGCCTTGGTCGATATGAATTGTTTCTTTGCTGCGATAGAGCAGCACGATCACCCTGAGTGGCAAAAGAAACCCATTGCTGTCACCAATGGCCGGCAGGGAACTACGATCATTACTTCATCGTATGAAGCTCGAGCATATGGCATCAAAACAGGCATGCGTTTACAAGAGGCACGGCTATTGTGCCCTCATCTTATTCAAGCGCCGTCTAGACCGTATCGTTATGCTGAACTTTCAGAAAAGATCATGAGCTCATTATTAAACATCACGCCAGATGTTGAAGTTTATAGTGTGGATGAAGCTTTTCTTGAATTAACCCACTGCCAACATTTGTATCATAGCCCTTTGGATATCGGCCAAAAAATAAAACAGCAAGTTAACTGGGCCTCTGCAGGACTCAATTGTTCGGTTGGTATTAGCGGTGATAAAACAACCGCAAAATTTGCTGCTAAAAAACACAAACCAGATGGCTTAATGATTGTGCATCCTAATCAGGCTGAGCATATCTTGGCTGATGAAGACATAACTGAGTTAAGCGGTATTAATACAGGCATTGCTGGTTTTTTAAAACAATATAACGTGACTAAGTGCAAACATATGAAATACATTCCAATGAGTATTCTTGCTCAACGTTATGGCAATGTGGGACGACGAATTTGGTTAATGGCTCAAGGTAAAGATCCTGAGCGATTAAATGGAGTGAATAAGCCGCCCAAAACCATAGGTCACGGTAAAGTGATGCCGCCTGAGACAACAGATAAACAGCTTATTCTGACTTATTATCAACATATGGCAGAAAAAGTAGCGGCTAGAATGCGTCAACATCATTATCAAGCCGATCATTTTTTTATCGGTTTAAAAACACAGCAAGGTTGGCTTAAGCATAAAGCTAAAACGACATTTGTTACCAATGATGGCAAAGATATTTATCAGTTATGCCAACAATTTATGGATTTGAATTGGCAGAGGCAAGGTGGTTGGCAAGTACAAGTGACGGCGTTAAACCCAATGCAAACAGTACAAACGGATTTATTTCATAGTTTAGACAATAGCCTGCAACGTAAGGAATTAAATCAGGCCATGGATGACATTAATAACCGTTATGGCGAGTTTGCCTTAGCGCCTGCTCGGTTATTAGACCGCTCATCGATGCCCAATGTGATTTCACCGGCTTGGAAACCCACCGGCCATAGAAAAACGATCTAAATTAACGGTCCTGTATTAGCCAAATTGCATCTTAAACGTTTCTTTAGCATCTTCTTCAATATCGTTGTAATCAAATTCTGACAAGGCGAAGTAATCTGCTACCTGCTCTTTGGCTAATAGCCATTCACTGTCATCGCGAGCATTTTTATATTGGCTTAATGCATTGCTGGCCATTTTGATTAAACTGTATAAGATTTTTTGTTGCTCAGAGTTATCCGTTGCCGCTAAAAAGTCAGCTTCGTGATGGCGCAGAATAAGTTGGCATAAACTTTTAGGTAAATTCCATGAGTTGGCAACAAAGTAGCCAATGATCGCGTGATTAGTTTGGTAACGGGCCTCTTCAATATCAGTAAATATTATTTCTGGGTTATGGTTGGCCTCGATTAAACACTGTTGATAATCAGGGTATTTCATCGCCATCAATGGAATGCCACAATCGCGGAATAAACCAAAGGCGTAAGCATCTTCTATCGGACATTTATCTTTTAGGTTTAACAGTGACAACATAATGCAAATCATATTGGCTGTTTCCATTGCTGTGTCCCAGTATTTCTCATGAGAAATAGCTGATTTGTTGCCACTAAATGCCGTTTGTAATTGGAAAAATGACACCATGTTACTGATGTTGTCACAGCCTAATAACATGACACTTTGTTTAATGTCGGTAATGCTTCTATTTAAGCCGAAAATCGGAGAGTTAACTGTTTTTAGAACATTAGCTGACAATGACACATCTTTGGATATGACTTCAGCAAAGGCTTTGGGTGAAGGATCAGACTTAGCTTGTTCTAGTTGTAACTCAGTTAATACTTCCGGCTTGACAGGGATCTGAAAGCTATTGAAAATTTCTTGGGCAGTGGCTTCAGTGATATCAAACATTAACGTTGTAATCCTTTTATAAAAACAGGTCGCAATTGCTGTAAACGTTATTTTACATGTTTTAGCTTAAGTATTAATTTTGCATATCGCCAGTTGAAAGCCATTTCGTCATACAAAATTAACTGGGTTAATAATCGCTCTTTTTAAACAATTGATCAAATTTTAGTTTATTTGAATCTGGAGTGAGAAAATACTGCGATGGCGGTGAGTTGCTAGATGTAATCAGCAACGTATATAGTGCTGGTTGATATCGGTAGATTAAATAATGTTGTCGTTAGAGATTAATTTTAGTTATGAATGAGTACGTCAGATTAAAACAGCTTGTTGCTCTGTTAGTCGTAATTTGGAGCGTATTGTTAATTACTTCGCTTGGTTGGAGTTACCTTAACGAGAAAAAAGCAGCAGTGGATTTAGCGACTAATGAGCTAGAAACAAGTTTCAAAAAAATTGATGCTTTTCGGGAATGGTTTGCCAGTCATGGCGGTATTTATGTCGCGATTAGTGAGCAACTTAGCCCCAATAATGCATTGCAAAGTACTCGTCGTGATCTAGAAACCGTTGATGGCTTAAAACTAACATTAGTCAATACCCCTTATTTATTACGCGATATCCAAGCTAAGTATATGGATGACTATAGTGGCTCAGCACATATGGTGGGCTGGGATCCGGTTAATACCCTGAATACTCCAGATCTGTGGGAGTCAAACGCATTAACGATACTGAACCAAGGACATAACGAAATTAATGAGATTGTCATTGATGACAATCAGCAAGATGTGATGCGGTTGATTAGGCCCATTGTTCTGAAGGAAAGTTGCCTAGAGTGCCATAGTCAAACCAAAGTGAAGTTGGGGGATGTATTGGGTGGCTTATCAACATCTGTGCCAATGAAACCGTATTACCAGCAGCAAGAGACAGCAATACATCATTTAGTGTTATCACATAGTGTTATTTGGCTATTTGGTGTGTTAGGTATTGGCATTTTTTATCGCAGTGAAACACGCGCCTTTGCTGCATTACTATCTAAAAAACATGCTGATGCTGCTAACCGAGCTAAATCTGAGTTTTTATCATCGATGAGTCATGAGTTACGAACCCCTCTAAATGCCATATTAGGTTTTTCACAATTATTAGATAGTGATCAGAAAACACCGCTGGATGAAGAGCAAAAAGAGAAAGTCGCTTATATTATGAGTAGCGGTCAACATTTATTAACCCTTATTAATGGTGTGTTAGATTTATCGGCGATTGAGTCCGGTCAATTAGAGCTATCAATTGAGCCAGTAAGGTTATTGGATGGAATTAATGAATCAATATCGCTATTAAAGCCCGTTCTTACTGAATATCATGCGTCTCAAATAGAATTGTTAAATGATGATGACGTGATGTTGTTGGCTGATTTTACCAAGTTAAAACAAGTGTTAATCAATTTATTAGCCAATGCCGTTAAATATAATCGTAAAGGTGGCAGCGTCAAAATCAACTGGCATACTACGACGGATGACGTTGTCAGAGTCAGTGTTATTGACACGGGGAAAGGTATAACTAAAGACAATCAGCAAAAATTGTTTAATGCTTTTGAACGTTTAGGTAATGAATATTCTAATATTGAGGGCACAGGAATAGGCCTAGTGGTGACCCAGAAATTAGTTGAAGTGATGAACGGCCATATTGGTTTCACTAGTGAAGTAAATAAAGGCTCAACCTTTTGGTTTGAGTTGCCGCTGGTTAAGAAAAAATAGTTTGCGAGTTAATTCACTAAGCTGATTTCTACGCGCCGATTAACTGCTCGGTTGGCAAGGCTATTATTAGCTGCGAGTGGTTGGGTAGAGCCACGACCTTTAATATAAAATCGTTCGGCAGTTAATCGGGGTTGCTCTAATAGAATGTGGACAACAGAAGCTGCTCGTGCTGCTGATAACTCCCAATTTGAACGATAGCGTGGCGAGTTAATCGGAATGTCATCAGTATGGCCTGACACAATAAAGTCTGCTTCAGTTTGTGCTAATGATTGACTGATTTTATTGAGTACAGGCATAAATCCGGGCTTTAAACGGGCATTACCAGAAGGAAATGCAGCCTGCTCATTGATCCGAATAGTGACTCGATCTTCAATGGTTTCTAGGCTAACAAGGTTCTGCGCTATTTCCGGTGCTAGCAATTGCTGTAGTTCGTGCCTTTGGCTA
>MAAI01000010.1 GCA_002163115.1 Methylophaga sp. 41_12_T18
AACTCAGGCTTACCTGTTTCCGGGTTACGCCAGCGCGCTTGTAAGCGACGGGCTTGGAAATCATGAAAATTACTGCATGAAGAAATTTCGCGGTATGTTTGCTGACTGGGCAACCACACTTCTAAATCATAGGTTTTGCTCGCAGAGAAACCTAAATCACCTGTGCACAAAATCACCTTGCGGTAAGGTAATTCTAATTGTTGTAAAATCGCTTCTGCATGCTCAGTCAACGCTTCATGAGCTGCCGCTGAATCAGCTGGACGCACAATTTGCACTAATTCCACTTTTTCAAACTGGTGTTGGCGAATTAAACCACGGACATCACGGCCATGTGAACCCGCTTCACTACGGAAACACGGGGTATGAGCCACAAATTTCAATGGTAATTGTTCATCAGTACTAATGGTATCCCGGACCATATTAGTCACAGGTACTTCTGCTGTTGGGATCAAATATAAGCCCGTATCATCAACCGCAAATAAATCTTCTGAAAACTTTGGTAATTGGCCGGTGCCACGTAATGAATCGGCATTCACTAAATAAGGCACGTAGGCTTCAGTATAACCATGTTGTTCAGTATGGGTATCTAACATGAACTGAGTTAATGCACGTTGTAATTTTGCTAGCGGTCCCGTTAAGGTAACAAACCGTGCTTGGCTAATTTTGGCAGCCATTTCAAAGTCCATACCATTTAATCTAGCACCTAAGTCAACGTGGTCTTTAGCTTCAAAATCAAACTGCTTTGGTGCGCCCCAACGTAACACTTCCTGATTATCATCTTCACTAGCACCTTGTGGCACATCATCTTGGACAATATTCGGCATTTCCATCGCCAAGCCATTTATTTTCTCTAATACCTCAGCAAGCTTCGCTTCTGCAGCCTTATGTTTACCGCCTAAATCTTCTATTTCAGCCAATAAAGGAGCAATATCTTCACCCGATGCTTTTGCTTTACCGATCATTTTTGAACGGCTATTACGCTCAGTCTGTAATGCTTGAGCATCTAACTGCGCTTGTTTACGCTGTTGCTCTAATTGATTAATCGCATCCACATCAAGTGTATAACCACGACGTGCTAATAATGCTGCAATTTGTTCAGGTTCGTTTCTTAATAATTTTGGGTCTAACATGCTAACTTCCAGATTTTGCTGACCAAGTAACAATATGATCAGGCTTAACCAAACTCCGTAATTGTTCTAATAACTCTGTAGTACGTTCGGGGGCATCAAAAAATTCAATCACTATTGGTAACTCTACTGCTAAATCCAATAATGACGCTTTATACACTGTTCCGTGGCTGCCAAGGCCTTCTACACCACGAAAAATGGTGAAACCACGCACCTTTGCTGTCGTTTCAAACCACTTAATAACTTTATTTACATCGGCATGACCTTCCGTCAGGTAAATACGAACCATAGTAATATCAACCATGTTCATAATTGTCTCCCCAGACTCAGTCCTATCCATGTTGCCAGCAAGCAAATAAAAACACTCAACATTATATTTACTAGCGCCTTAATCGGCTCACCATTTTCAAATAATGCCAAGGTTTCAAATGAAAAGGTAGAAAACGTCGTAAATGAACCCAGTAAGCCGACTAATAAAGCCGCCCGCCATTCAGCCGACATAGCTAACCGTTCAACTAACACAACAAAGATGAAGCCCATCAATAAGGAGCCCAGTACATTAACCGCCAAGGTGCCATAGGGAAAATCACGGCCTAAGCCACGATAAACGGCAGTAGACATACCAAAGCGTAATACTGCTCCTAAAGCTCCTCCTCCTGCTATCGCGATTAACTGTTGCACAGTGCTATCTCATTCATGTCAATGAGTCATAGTTTACCGTATTAAGGACTTATACTCGCAACTGATTGTATCACTAACAAAAAAGGCGAATTTATTCGCCTTTTTTGTTAGATAACTACTTCTAATTTACATTTTACCATTAACTATCAACTGGCATAACGTTTCACCATATTTGCCAATGAAATAGCGGTGATTTTACTCGCATGACCAGCGCTACCAAAGGCTTCATAGCGAGCTTGACAAATAGCCTGCATCGCCGCTGTAGATGCCTTTAGAAACTTCCTCGGGTCAAAATTGGCGGCATTGTTTTCATCCGTTAAAAATTGTCTTATCGCCCCGGTTGAGGCCATGCGCAGATCAGTATCGATATTGACCTTACGCACCCCTAATTTAATGCCATTAACAATTTCTTCAACCGGCACACCGTAAGTTTGGCCGATATCACCACCATGAGTATTAATAATCTCTAACCAATCTTGTGGCACTGAACTCGAGCCATGCATCACAAAGTGGGTATTGGGCAGTTTTTGTTGTAACAGCTTTAGCTGGCTAATAGCCAATACATCACCGGTAGGCGGTTTTGAAAATTTATAAGCACCATGACTGGTACCAATAGCAACTGCTAAGGCATCAACTTGTGTTAATTTAACAAACTCAGCAGCTTCATCAGGATCGGTTAATAATTGACTCTGGTCGAGTTTCTCATCGCTCCCATGGCCATCTTCTTCACCCATCATGCCCGTTTCTAGTGAGCCCAAGCAACCAATCTCACCTTCTACCGATACACCACAAGCATGAGCTATATCAGTCACGGTCTTAGTGACCTTAACGTTATAGTCAAAGCTAGATGGCGTTTTCATATCTTCCAATAAGGAGCCATCCATCATCACCGAGCTAAAGCCAGATTGAATTGATCGTACACATATCTGAGGAGCCGCACCGTGATCTTGGTGCATGACAACAGGAATATGCGGGTACTGCTCAATCGCAGCTAAGATTAAATGCCTCAGAAAAGCTTCACCGGCGTAATTTCGAGCGCCAGCCGAGCCCTGCATAATAACCGGGCTGTCGACAGCATCTGCCGCCTGCATAATAGCTTGCACTTGCTCCAAATTATTAACATTAAAAGCAGGTACTGCAAAATTATATTCTGCAGCATGGTCAAGTAATTGTCGTAATGAAATGAGTGCCATATTTACTCCCTCCAAGAATTTAATTGTTACTTAATTGCAGCTTACACCTGTCAGCTATGGCTCGACCATGTCTCCCACTCGAACCAGCTTGAGGGCATTGGTACTTCCTTCAACTTCAATATCACCTTTGGTGATAATAACGATGTCTCCCTCTCGAACCACGCCGCGGCGTTGGAGTTCATCAATGGCTTCTTTATTAAGTGTCGCATGATCATCATGATCCACTGTAAAACTAACCGGATAAACACCTCTATATAAGGTAACCTTGCGCCGAGTTTCGACCGAAGCTGTGAGTGCAAAAATTGGAATACCAGAACTAATTCTCGACATCCATAATGGTGTTGCACCAGACTCAGTCAAAGCCGCAATCGCTTTTACTTCTAAGTGGTTGGCCATATACATGGCAGCCATAGCGATAGCCTCATCCATACGCTCAAATTTTGAATCAATGCGATGACGAGAAACACGAATCTCACGTTGTTGCTCAGCTTGCAAACAAATACGATCCATCGCTTCAATTACTTTAACTGGGTTTTTACCTACTGCTGTTTCGCCCGATAACATCACCGCATCAGTGCCATCTAAGACAGCATTCGCCACATCAAATACTTCAGCTCGAGTCGGAATAGCATTAGTAATCATCGACTCCATCATCTGAGTCGCCGTGATAACAGCTCGATTTAAAATCCGAGCCCGATGAATAATATCTTTTTGAATAGGAGGTAGAGCAGCATCGCCCACTTCCACTCCTAAGTCACCACGTGCAACCATTATTGCATCCGAAGCTTCAATGATCTCATCAATCACATCAATCGCTTCAGCGCGTTCAATCTTGGCGATAATACCGCCATGGCCACCAGCCTCACGTAATAGCTGACGTGCATATTCAATATCGGCTGCTGAACGAGGAAAGGAAATGGCGACATAATCAGCCCGCATTTCTGCAGCAGTTAATATATCCGCTTTATCTTTATCGGTCAGCGCATCAGCTGATAAGCCACCACCTTGACGGTTAATGCCTTTGTTATTAGACAGTTCGCCACCGACGACAACCCGACAAATAATCCGCGAGCCTTCTACGCTTTCTATCCATAAAACAATACGACCATCGTCAAGTAATAAGGTATCGCCTCGTGTTACATCTTGCGGTAAAGGTTTGTAATCAACACCAACCTGATGTTGATCACCTTCATTTTCATCTAATGAAGCATCTAAAATAAATTGGGCATTTTCTTCTAGCTCAACTTTGCCATTTTTAAAGCGTGAGACACGTATCTTCGGTCCCTGTAAGTCAGCCAATACGCCAATTTGCCGGCCATACGCACGTGCGCGGTTCCTGACTGTTTCAGCTAAGTCGAGGTGTTCTTGTGTGCTTCCATGAGAAAAGTTTAGACGGACAACATCAACTCCAGCCTCAATTAAGGCGTCTAACACTTCCGGTGTATTCGTTGCTGGCCCTAAGGTTGCAACAATTTTTGTTCTTCTCTTCGCTGTCACAGGTTTGTCTCCGCTAGGTTAGTTAGCTCTTGACTCCAACATTGCTACGGCAGGTAACTCTTTACCTTCTAAAAACTCTAAAAAGGCACCACCACCGGTAGAAATATAAGAGACATCATCGCTAATTTTATATTTAGCTACTGCTGCCAGCGTATCACCGCCACCAGCAATCGAAAAGGCTTTAGACTCTGCAATAGCCATCGCTATTTCTTTAGTACCTTCACCAAATTGATTAATTTCAAAAACACCGACGGGACCATTCCAGACAATCGTACCGGCATTTTTAATAATTTCAGCTAATTCAGCCGCAGCCTTAGGACCGATATCAAAAATCATGTCGTCATCTTCAACATCCGTGGCCGATTTTAATGTCGCTTCAGCTGATTCAGAAAACTCTTTACCACACACGACGTCTGTAGGAACGGGAATGCGACTACCGCGAGCTTCGGCTTCGGCCGTTAATTTATTACAGGTATCAATCAAATCTTTTTCATATAAAGAATTACCTACATTATTACCCGCAGCGGCAATAAAGGTATTGGCAATACCGCCACCGACAATAAGTTGATCAACCACTTTTGATAACGATTCTAATACAGTTAACTTAGTCGATACTTTTGAGCCACCAACAATAGCCACCATTGGCCGCGCCGGATTATCCAATGCCAAAGATAATGCCTCTAATTCACCCGCTAATAGAGGACCAGCACAGGCTACTGGAGCATATTTTGCTACGCCATGTGTCGATGCTTGAGCACGATGAGCAGTACCAAAGGCATCCATGACATAAATATCACATAAAGCTGCCATTTTTTGTGACAAGGCATCGTCATCAGCCTTTTCACCAATATTAAAACGAACGTTTTCACATAAGACTACTTCGCCTTCAGCAACATCAATAGCATCCGCTTCTAACCAATTTTGTTCTAATCTCACTGGCGTATCTAATAATGCTGATAGGAAGTTTGCAACTGGCGCTAAAGAATAACGATGCTCATATTCACCTTCTGTTGGTCGACCAAGGTGAGACATGATCATCACCTTCGCTCCAGCTGCTACAGCCATTTTAATGGTTGGCAGAGAGGCATGAATACGAGTGCCATCAGCGACTACACCATCTTTCAAAGGCACATTTAAATCCTGACGAATTAAAACGCGTTTACCAGCCAAATCAAGATCCGTCATTTTTATTACAGACATGTGTTGTTCCTTATAACTATTAAATTATCTTAAGCTTCAGTATCTACTGATAATATTCAAACCTGGATTTATCAAGGTTCAATATTATGTGCTTGCTTAGAGAAAAAAGGCTTCCTATGTTGAGGAAGCCTTTGTCTAAATCATTTCAATTACTAGTTTATTTACCTACAAACTCAACTAAGCGCATCATATTACAGGTATAACCATATTCATTATCGTACCAAGCGACTACTTTCACGAAAGTACCATCTAAAGCAATACCAGCACCTGCATCAAAGTTTGATGGTGCGGTGTGACCACGAAAATCCGTAGAAACAACACTTTCTTCGGTATAACCTAATACCCCTTTAAGTGCACCTTCAGATGCTGATTTCATCACAGCACAGATATTTTCGTAGCTTGTTTCTTTGTCTAATTGCACGGTTAAATCAACAACAGACACATCTGATGTTGGTACCCGGAATGCCATACCCGTTAACTTGCCATTTAATTCTGGTAATACTTTACCTACCGCTTTTGCCGCACCAGTAGATGAAGGAATGATATTTTCTAAAATTCCTCGTCCACCACGCCAGTCTTTCATTGATGGGCCATCAACTGTTTTCTGTGTTGCCGTTGCCGCATGAACCGTTGTCATCAAGCCTTTAGCAATACCAAAGTTATCGTTCAATACTTTAGCTACTGGCGCTAATGCATTGGTTGTACATGATGCTGCTGAAACAATAGCTTCGCCTGCATATGAATCATGGTTAACACCGTAAACAAACATTGGCGTGTGATCTTTCGATGGTGCAGATTGCACAACTTTCTTAGCACCGGCATCAATGTGAGCTTGGCAAGATTCTTCGGTTAAGAAGAAACCTGTACATTCAATTACTAAGTCGGCACCTACTTCATCCCACTTAAGATCGGCAGGGTTGCGTTCAGCAGTAATACGGATCGTTTTACCATTAACAATTAAATTACCATCTTGAACTTCAACATCACCATCAAAACGGCCATGTACCGAATCATATTTCAGCATATAAGCTAAATATTCTGGATCAAGTAAATCATTGATTGCGACTACTTCAATATCTTGAAAGTCTTGGGCGGCAGCACGAAATGCCATACGACCGATACGGCCAAAACCATTAATACCAACTTTAATTGTCATACTATTTCCTTCGCACCTGCTAATAGGGCTAAAAGTTAAAATTCTTAATAACGTTCACATACTAAATGTAGTGAGATATTACTGTCCACAACCTAGATCAAGGTTGAGCTTAAAATATAATTAGGGTTGTTACACTGTTTTAGCTATCGATTTACGTTGTTCGCGTAAATAATAATGTTTTAAACATACTCGACGCAGTTTAGGTGATATCTACTATAAAGAGAACTCAAATATTTTGATTGCTTATATAAGGAATACTTATGTAGCGTTCAATACAAAAATGGCGAGCAAACTTACGTTCACTCGCCACCTCCGTTAATTATAAATGTTGCTAAAAGCTAAATTTATAATACTTCTTTTACAGTCTTAACTACGTTTTCAACTGTGAAGCCGAAGTGCTCCATCAATACGCCACCTGGTGCAGATTCACCAAAGGTATCGATACCAACAACGCCGCCTTCTAGGCCAACATATTTGCGCCAGAAGTCAGTTACACCAGCTTCAACCGCAACACGTTTAACACCTGGAGTTAAGATGCTATCTTTATATGCTTGGTCTTGACGATCAAACACGTTAGTAGATGGCATAGAAACAACACGTGCGTTGATTCCGTCAGCAGCTAAAGCTTCTTGTGCTTTTGCAGCTAAATCAACTTCAGAACCTGTTGCAATTAAGATAACGTCTGCATCACCATTTGCTTCAGATAAGATGTATGCGCCTTTACGAATAGCATCAAAATCAGCAGCATCATGTTTACGACCAGGAATACCTTGACGACTTAATACTAAGCTTGAAGGACCATCCTTACGTTCAACAGAACAAGTCCACGCAACCGCAACTTCAACAGAATCAGCAGGGCGCCATACATCCATATTAGGGATGAAACGCATTGCAGATGTGTTTTCGATAGGTTGGTGAGTTGGACCATCTTCACCTTGACCGATAGAGTCATGAGTTAATACCGCAATGGTACGAATCTTCATCAATGCAGCCATACGTAACGCAGACTTAGCATAGTCAGAGAACATGTGGAATGTGCCGCCGAATGGGATTACACCACCGTGCAACGTCATACCGTTCATGATTGCGAACATACCAAACTCACGTACACCGTAAGAGATGTAG
>MAAI01000033.1 GCA_002163115.1 Methylophaga sp. 41_12_T18
CACCCGGCCTGACAAATGTTAATGCTATTTGAGGGTGCCACTTGAGCGGATCAAAATCAGTATGGTTACTGATCCGAGAAAATATCGGCACTTTAATGTTAATTTGTTGTGCGCTCGCTTGGCTACCGTTTAAATTAATAGCATCTTCCGCGTCAAGTTTTAAATCTTGTAAATAAGGCAAAGTGCCTAATACGGCTTTTTGACTGTAGTCTGTTAACCAATCGATACCTGATTGTAATAACGACATTTTACCGCGAAATTTGTTGATCACTAAGCCTTTAATTCGAGCTTGTTCACTACTTGATAACAGGTTGATAGTGCCGGTTAAATGCGCAAAAACGCCACCGCGATCAATATCAGCAACAAGGATCACAGGGCAGTCAACGGCTTCGGCAAAGCCCATGTTAGCAATATCATTTTTACGTAAATTAATTTCTGCGGGGCTACCAGCACCTTCAATAAGGACTAAGTCATAGTGGCAACGCACCTCGTGATAAGACGCTAGTACAGCTTCAAAAGCCATAGGCTTTATATCACCAAAGTTTTTAGCGTCTAGGGTATGAGCAACTTTTCCGGTGATTATCACTTGTGACTTTTGATCGCTACTGGGTTTGAGTAATACAGGATTAAAATGCACGGAAGGTTCAATGCCACATGCAATGGCTTGTAATGCTTGTGCGCGACCAATTTCGCCACCTTCAACGCTAACAGCACTATTAAGTGCCATATTTTGTGGTTTAAATGGTGCAACGGCAATGCCTTTACGTTTAAATATTCGGCATAATCCCGCAACCAACATACTTTTTCCGGCATCAGAAGTACAGCCTTGGATCATCAGCGCTTTTGCTAATTTTGTCATGTAATATATTCTTATCTTAAATACTTAAAGAAAGTGATCTTAATTGGGCGACTTATTGGTTATTATCTTTTAATGCTAAGGGGAGGCCAGCTACCACTAGAGTGGTTTTATCACTGACTTCAGCCAGTGCTTGATTTAGCCAGCCTGCTTGGTCAACAAAACGTCGAGATAATTCCCCCATAGGCACTATACCACTACCTACTTCATTACTAACAATAATACAGTCACCGTTAAATTGTTTAAGCGATTGTAAAAAAGCTTCTTTTTGCTTGGTGAATGGTTCGTCACTATCATATTGGCATAACCAATTACTGAGCCAGAGTGTCATACAGTCAATTAATAGCAGCTTATTACTCATATTATTAGTTTGCAAACATTGTGCTAACTGCATTGGCTCTTCAATAAGTTGCCAGCGTTTATCTCGTCGATCCCTGTGTAATTTAACCCGTTTGGCCATTTCGTCATCATAAATAGTGGCAGTAGCAATGTAGGTGACATCACCTTGGTGCTGGCTCGCTAATTTT
>MAAI01000027.1:0-127 GCA_002163115.1 Methylophaga sp. 41_12_T18
GCAAATGCGGCTTGTTCGTTTTCGGCAAAAAAGTTATCCACGTTACGGTTTAATTCCAACTGGCCCACTTCAATTAACGGGAAGTCTTGGTGCGGCCATACCTTGGTCACATCAAACGGATTAATTT
>MAAI01000027.1:165-1301 GCA_002163115.1 Methylophaga sp. 41_12_T18
TTGGCGGTCCAACTTGGAAAGTCGCCCTTGTCTATGCTCTCTACCAAATCTTGCTGGGCACCATGGCTTGGCAAGCTAGCCGCCTGTTCAGCAGTTAAAGTTTTAATGCCCTGGTTCGATTTAAAGTGCCACTTAAACCAGCTTCGCTCACCCTTGGCATTATAAAAACTGTAAGTGTGCGAACTAAAGCCGTGCATGTGACGATACGATGCCGGTATGCCACGGTCAGACATGAGTATGGTCATTTGATGTAACGACTGTGGATGATTGGCCCAAAATTCAAACATGGCGGCGGCATCGGGCAAGTTAGTGCGCGGGTTTTTCTTTTGTGAATGCACAAAGTCGGGAAACTTTATGGGGTCACGCAAGAAAAATACCGGGGTGTTGTTACCCACCACATCGTAGTTGCCCTGCGAGGTATAAAACTTCACGGCAAACCCTCTGGGGTCACGGGCGTAATCGCTGCTGTCTTGCCCACCACCCACGGTACTAAAGCGTAAAAACACCTCGGTTTGCTGGCCAACCTCTTGTAAAAATTCGGCAAGGGTCACATCGGTTAAAGAGTTACTTACGGTGAAGGTTCCGTATGCGGCCGAGCCTCTGGCATGCACCACACGCTCGGGCAAACGCTCGCGATTAAAATGGGCCAGCTTTTCAAAGGTGTAATGATTGTCAAAGGTAAGCGGGCCACGCTTGCCTGCGGTGATGCTGTTGTTGTCGTCGGCCACTGGGGCGCCATTGGCACTGGTGAGGGGATGCTTGTTCATGGTGTTTATCCTGTAAGTGCTTGTGGGTAAGTACAGGACTAAAGATAGTGCTTAGCGAGCCATAGGTATAATTAATTCTAATTAACGTGCTGATAGTGATTAGCTATAGAGCTCTAGGTTTGATTCGCATTAAGCGTGTTAAGGCAGGGCGAGCGGTGATTGACATAGGTGGTTAATTCCGTGAGTTCCTATCACGCATGCCTTAGGCAACTGAAGATAAATATATCACTCCCATTACACTAGCGATTGTATAAGCAGTCAGGCAAACTCAAATGCATATTAAAAATAAAGACCTACCTAACAAATCTTTCCAACTTAAAAAGTTGTTTGCCAAATAACATTACGAATAAAGTTATGATTATGAATCGA
>MAAI01000047.1 GCA_002163115.1 Methylophaga sp. 41_12_T18
CAGGATTTAAGATGGCCTGCTGAATAGCAAGTTCGCGACTTTGTAATTTTTGCGGCAAATGCTCAATTAATGGACGTTGCGCCACTACGGCTTTGGCCAGTTTTTCATAACCCGATTTTAAACCCGGATGAGTTTTCAAAATGGCCAGGGTGGCCAGTTGATTATCTTGAAACCAGTGCGACATCTTTGGTAACTTAGCCGCCAGTGCCGCCAACCAAAAGTACAAGGTTTCGTTTAAAGTTTTTTCAGGTAGATAATCTATCACTGGCGGTAAACGCAAACTGCGCTGATCTTGCCAGCAAAGAGTTGCGCGGCGGTGACTACCGGCTATACGCTGTAATAAAGGGCGATGATTATGTAAAACCCTGGCTTCAGCCGCTTCCACTACCTTACCAGGATCCCCGCCTAAGCAATGAAAGTAAGTCGATAACTGAGATTGATAATGAGTGAGCTCTAGCGCGGCTTCGGGAAAACCAGTGGCTACTTTAGCAGAGAGATATTTGTGCCAAACCTCACCAATAAACTCTTCCATACGCCTCTCCGGTTTAACCTAAATACAAAGCACGATTACGGTACTTCAAAGGATTACCTATAAACACTGGGCCCGTTGCAGGAAAAATATCTATAGGTAATTAATAATGAATGCTAAATACTCAGGTTAGAAAAGGTCTAACCTAAGTCATTTAAAAAACTAGCTGGCTTTAGCGCTATCGCTGCCACAAGAGCCGCAACAGACTTCGGCTGTTACTTCGTTTTGCTCAAGTGCTGAGCCATTGTTTTGTGCCGCTATGGCTTCTTTTGATCCTACAAAAAAGCTGGCTAAATAGGCAATCAAACCCACACTAAACAACACACCAAAAGCCAAACGTCCCCAATAGATAGGAATCAATTTGTCTTGTGTCATCATGAAACTCATGGCGCTGGCATCGTCTGGCATACGTTGTAATGCTACCTGCCAGGCACCTGCAATGGTTAACATGATGGTAATACCCAACATGCCAATACACATGGCCCAAAATGCAAAGCGTTCAACTTTTTGCGCCGACATAGGATTGCCCTGAGGACGACCGCGCATGATTGGCATGGCATATGACGTAATGGTCATGACGATCATGGCGTAGGCACCAAAAAAAGATAAATGCCCGTGTGCGGCGGTCAGTTGCGTACCGTGAGTAAAGTAGTTAACCGGTGCTAATGTATGTAAAAAGCCCCATACCCCTGCCCCCAGAAAACCCATTACCGCGGTGCCCAAAGCCCAGGTCACGGCAATTTTATTAGCGTGTTCAAATTTTCGTTCGCGTACCACT
>MAAI01000085.1 GCA_002163115.1 Methylophaga sp. 41_12_T18
TGGACTAACTTGGGTGGAATCTTAAGCGTATTTAGCCTATAAGACCAAAATGTATTAGTATTTTTTAATACATTACCAAAATAAAGAAGCCCGGCACTTAGTGTCGGGCTTTTTTTATACTTAAATCTCTAAAAAGGAATAATATGAAAAAGCAATGTCATGCATTTTTGATCATAGGAAAAAACGATTATTAAGATAGGAAAAACTCGTTTTATTTAAAAGGTGACCTTGTTAGATAATATCAACTGTAAAAATTGTATTGGTTTATCACTCAAAGTATCAAGTAAATGGCGTATTCCAATGTTGAGTCGAGATGGATTAGATAGTGGAGCATTATAGTATGGATATGGCTATACGGGTGTTGTTGGTGGATGATCATGAAATTGTACGAGCAGGTGTGCGCAGGTTATTAGAGCAGGATCAAAGGCTGAAGGTTATTGCCGATGCGAGTAATGGCGAGCAGGCATATCAATTAGTTAATGAACTCAAACCGGATATTGTCGTATTAGATATGATTATGCCGGGCATGAGTGGTTTGGAAACATTGAGGCGAATTCATAGAAGAGATAGCACGATTAAAGTTATTATATTTTCTATGCATAATGATGCTGCGTATGCGAGTCAAGCGCTGACCGCTGGTGCAAAGGCTTATATTGCAAAAACAGATGATATAACTGATTTGCCAAAAGCAATTTTTAGAGTAAATGCTGGCAATAATTTTTTGAGTGAAAGTATGGCGCAAAAGATTGCCTTATCGCACTTTAATGGTGGTGATAACCTTATGGAAGGCTTAACGACGCGTGAGTTTGAAACTTTTCGACTACTTGCTGAAGGATATGGTCTAGAAGAAATTGCTCAAACTCTAAAGTTAAGTAATAAAACGGTGGCAAATTATCAAACTATATTACGAAATAAGTTAGATATTCACAGTCCTATTGCCTTAGTTCGGCTGGCTTTACAGTACGGTGTTATTACTAACTAGTATTCGTCAATGACAACTGAAATTCTTTCCGGGAAAAACTCCCGAAAACAGCAGGAGCCTATCCCCATGACCAAATACACTGTAGCAAGATAAAGTTCCACTTCGCATTAAAGTCTTAAATACTAGACTGCAATGACGATTAATAAAATAAATTATTAGAGGAATAATCATGAAGCTGAAAACTTTATCATTAGTCATGATGTCATTAGCTGCTACAGGTGTAGCTGTTGCTGATGAAATCGGTACTATGCAAGAAAATGAAAACAACTGGGTATCTGCAGCCGGTAACTATAACAACCAACGTTATAGCAAACTAGCTCAAATCAACAAAGATAATGTTGCTGA
>MAAI01000032.1 GCA_002163115.1 Methylophaga sp. 41_12_T18
GATTGTAGTCACCTACGACCGCTCCAATTTAATTCAAAGCGCCATCGACAACCTAATGGAAAAACTGGCGGAAGAATTTATTGTGGTGGCATTCATTTGCATGCTGTTTTTGTTTCACTTTCGCTCCTCCCTGGTGGTGTTATTCAGCTTGCCGGTGGCCATTTTAGGCGCGTTTATTATCATGTATTTACAAGGTATTAACGCCAACATCATGTCCCTTGGGGGTATTGCCATCGCTATTGGTGCCATGGTGGATGGGGCCATAGTGATGATTGAAAACCTGCACAAACACTTTGCCAGGCAAACTGTCACCAAACAAAACCGCTGGCAAATTGTTACCGAGTCAGCGTTGGAAGTGGGGCCTGCGTTATTTTTCTCGTTGTTAATCATCACCCTAAGTTTTTTACCCGTGTTTACCCTGCAGGCTCAGGAAGGAAAATTATTTACGCCATTGGCGCTAACCAAGACCTACGCCATGGCCATGGCGGCGGCGTTAGCCATTACCCTAGTGCCGGTATTAATGGGGTATTTTATTCGCGGAAAAATTGTCGATGAAAAACATAACCCCATAAACCGAGTATTTGTGGCCCTGTATCAGCCCATCATTAAGCAGGTTTTAAAATACCCCAAGAGTGTTTTATTACTAACACTCTTGGTAGCCATGAGTGCCATCTATCCCATTCAGAATACCGGCAGTGAATTTATGCCACCCCTGGATGAAGGGGATTTAATGTACATGCCCACTACCTATGCGGGTGTATCTGTGGGTAAGGCGCGGCAAATTTTGCAGCAAACCGACAAGATCATTAAAACCATTCCCGAGGTTAAAACCGTGTTTGGTAAAATTGGCCGGGCCCAAACTGCCACCGACCCAGCACCGTTAACCATGATTGAAACCGTGATTCAATTTAAGGATAAAAGCCAGTGGCGCCCCGGCATCACCAGTAAAGACATTCAGGATGAATTAAACCAAAAAATTAATTTCCCAGGTTTAACCAATGCGTTTGTAATGCCCATTAAAACCCGCATTGATATGCTGGCCACAGGTATAAAAACCCCGGTGGGCATTAAGGTAGCTGGGCCAGAATTAAAAGTAATCGAAGGCATAGGGCAGCAACTGGAAACCATCTTGCAAGACGTGGCTGGAACTCGCTCGGTATACAGTGAGCGTGTAGTGGGTGGGCGCTATATTAAGGTGGACATAAATCGCGCCAAGGCCGCCCGTTATGGTTTGAATATTCAGGATTTGCAAACCACAGTACAAACCGCCATTGGTGGGGTGGACGTAACGCAAACCGTAGAAGGGTTAGAGCGCTACCCGGTAAACG
>MAAI01000055.1 GCA_002163115.1 Methylophaga sp. 41_12_T18
AACGATAGCATATGAAAATGAACAATTCATTTTACTCACCCCCCAAATATCATCAATGCCCACAAAGTTTCTCAAAAACCCTGTTGGTTCAGTTGAATCATTAAGAGATGAAATTATAGCAGCGATCGACTTTGCTATTACTGGCATATAACCTTTGTATCTATGCTTGCATGTTTATTAGATTAGACCACTTAGTGACAAATATAAGCCGCTGTCCTAGTTAATTCTAGTTAATTTTGTTCTTGTTAATTTTGCTAATTAACGGACACTCGTTCCTTTCAGTAATAACAAAAACTTAACCTAACACCCACCATTTAATGTTACAAAATATGTATACCAACTCACGGACAAATAAAGACAAAACACAAACACTTATAAATTTTTATTTATGATTTAGCTATAAAAAATAAAAATCAGCAAAACATGAACGTTTTTGATTGCTAAAAGATTTAATATCAATAAAGTGTTCTTTATAGAGTATCAATTTAAACGAGTATCTCTACAGGCTCGTTGGGAATAACGTCGTCAATGTCATCATCTGTGCCAAAAAATAAGCAAGCTTTACATCAAGCCATCACAATTGCATATGAAAAAATTCTTGCTGATTATTTGTCAATTCCTGAAAAGTATTCTCGCTCTATAGGGGTTGAAGGAAATGTTAAGGGTACTGAAATTAGCGTCTGTGATAGCCTCGCTTATTTAATTGGTTGGGGTAAATTAGTTTTAAAGTGGCATGAGCGACAGTGCGCAGGAAAAGAAGTCAACTTTCCTGAAACAGGCTATAAGTGGAATCAACTAGGAAAATTAGCGCAAGCCTTCCATGCCCAGTACCAGAAGTGGCCTTATAGCGATCTTATCGCTGAATTTAAAGCAACAACTGATGAACTATTGTCACTCATCGAGTCTTTGAGTAATAATGCGCTTTATGGTGTAAATTGGTACGATAAATATACCTTAGGAAAAATGATCCAGTTTAATACTTCGTCACCAATGAAAAACATGCGCACTAAAATCAGAAAATTTAAAAAGAACAAGAATATCAATTGATATATGAGACGCTAATAAGATTAACCTCTCATAATACTATTAACTCACCTTTACGCTTACCTGTTCTAAAAAATAAAAAGCAAACCTAGAAAAGACACTGAGCATAATTCTACAAGTTAAATAGTTGACAATTAAGAACCGATAACGGGTTATAGACTTACCATAATAAACGACCTAACATGGAGGTATTAGCCATTATCAACCATAGCATGAATCG
>MAAI01000019.1 GCA_002163115.1 Methylophaga sp. 41_12_T18
TCTTTTAAAACGAGAACCGTGGCGAGCAAAGGTTTCAGTACCTGGTTCATCAACCAAAGCATGATCAATATTGCGATTCCTGTACACAATATGCCAGAGACAATACTGGAGAACGCAAGCTCTTCCCCATTCTGTTCAATTAATTGACTCAGCTCAGCCACCGCAGCAATCACCACCGATTCAGGCAAACTAATTAAAACCGTCCAACCCGTCGCTCGACCCGCTGCAATAACAGGAATAATCGCATGCAACTGCCCATTAACCACTTCAATTTTTGCTTGAGTAGATTTTTCATTCAATAGTTGATGCCAATAACCATCGTCACCGGCATCCAATTTTTTCCCCAACATATCGGCTTTATTACTGTATCCCGCAACAATCCCGCGCTGACTGACAATCGCCATCTTACCGATACCGTCATAGACGTTATTATTATTGTCATCGACTAACTGCTGAATGAATTTCAACCCCATATCAACACCAGCAATCCCTAAGAATTGGCCATTGTTTAAAATAGGGCTAACAAAACTGGATAGTAATACCTGCTCTCCCCCTACTGGATATAAATAGGGATCGGTTAAGCAGCTATCTTTCGTTTCCTTTGGACACAAGTAATATTCACCCGCTCGCACACCATTTTCATCTACAGTTTGATCTTCAAAACCTATTAAAGCTTCTTGTGCTAGTTGCTGATTTATTTGATACACATAAGGGACAAAACGGCCTGCTTTATCACTTGCCGTCGCAAGACTTTCAAGAAACTCCTCATCCCGGCCATCAAATGCATTTTTTTCATAAGCAACATAAGTCCCAATTAACTCATCATGTATACGAAGCTGATCCTGCAAGAGAATAATTACCCCCTCTCGGCTATCAATATCATTAGCATGCAATTTTCTATATGAAACTGAACTACCCGCTAGTGAATTCGCTATCTTTGCAGCAGCTAAGAATCGAGAGCCTAGCTCTGCTGCTTGATATTTCCCAAGTGTCAGAATCTGATCAAGTACGACTTTTTCTAACATGCGTGAGGCTTGATTACTGACTTCCTCTTGAGTATCCGCATTTTTACTGAGTATGAGCAGTATCATGACTAGCGATACCACAATAATACTGATGCT
>MAAI01000021.1 GCA_002163115.1 Methylophaga sp. 41_12_T18
TTGATCTCATTGTCCATGTTAATATCCGCCCAAGGCCTCATAATTGAATGACATACATTATACCTGTTGTAGAATCATATCTTTCTTTTACTAGTGTTTATTTAACAGATTGATTCCACTCTCGGACTCACCCTTTTATGCCTTGAAATCAAGAGGAGCAGATTGATTCCACTCTCGGACTCACCCTTTTATGCCTTGAAATCAAGAGGAGCAGACTGATTCCTTGACTGCTCATTAGCCAAAATACATCCCCCAAACTGTCGAGAATTTTGTTTAACACCATGGAACAATCACATATTCACTTTGCCAATGAAATAGCAGCTCTATTAAAGCCACTTGAACAATCTATAGAGCAAGTTAAAGCACAGAATCTCAAGTTAATTATTCATGCGGGTACGCCTAAAACAGGCACGACTAGTTTACAAACTTATTTAGATAAACGTCAGCGAAAGCTGAGAGGGAAGGGGATTCTGTATCCTCATAACCTTGAAAAAATACACAACCCGACGGCACCGAAACATCAATGGTTTGAAAAAAACTTAGTCACAGCACATTTGGACTATTTCTTAGAAAACTTTAAAAATATCATTTCACAAGTTAAAGAAGATACACACACGATTATCTTGTCATCGGAGGGTATTTATAATTATTGGTGGGACTTTGCTGATGAATCAAAAGCTATTTTAGCTGAGCTGACTAAGCTGTTTGATGTTGAGATTTGGGTTTGGTTTCGTGAGCCGGTTGAGTTTATTGAAAGTTTTTATAAGCAGTGTGTTCGTAACCCACAAACGGCCAATAACCCATGTTATGGCAAAGAGTTATCGTTTGCTGAAATGTTAGATATTGATTGGTTTTCTCAACATTTAGATTATCAAGGTTTTGTTACTGACTGCCAAGCTGTGTTTGGTAAAGGCAATGTATTGGCATTTAACTACCAAGGTGATGTGGTGCAAGAAGTTATTCAGAAACTCGGATTAGCGACGCCTAGTGATAACCCA
Source organism: Methylophaga sp. 41_12_T18 (assembly GCA_002163115.1). Taxonomy (GTDB): domain Bacteria; phylum Pseudomonadota; class Gammaproteobacteria; order Nitrosococcales; family Methylophagaceae; genus 41-12-T18. Next base: position 999 of record MAAI01000021.1, read on the forward strand.
ACGCCAAGACAAAACAAAAGTTTAAACAGTGCCTCAATAGCATTGTTAAAAACGATAAATCACTATGATCTTAAGGCAAAAGATAAAGAGCTGTTGATTCCTCATTTAAAACACATCAATGACATTTTAGATTCTTATGTAACTGGTACATTGATTGATGAAGAGGATAGACAAAGAGTTGTGGCACTATCTCGGCCGGTAACGTGTTGATATTAATGCTGGTCGTTAACTAGGATTGCTCGAATACAGGTTAAAGGCTTATTTAGATTTATAGCGAGGTGAAAATTCCCCCCATTTAGGTTCTGGTGGCGGATCAGTCTCTGCTTCATATATTTCGTAGGCTGGTGAGGTATAGGTGTTTATATAGCTAGATGGACTCGGCAGTGCACTAGAAGATGGTGTCGATGGTTGAGCTTGTGGCTGACTTAATTGTTGCTTCAGTTTTTCGTTTTCTTCTCGCAGTAATATTGCTTGCTCACGCATTTTCATCAATTCCATTGCACTATCATCAGCGGCTGGTGCAGGAGTTTGAGCCTGATCATCTGTTATTTCATCATCGCTACCAAATAATGCCGAATCAGTTTTCATTGAACCTGAAATAGCCTTTAATCTTTGGCTTTCCATTGACTCTGGAGGTGCGTCGAGAGGTAGTTCTGGTAAGGCAATCGACTCTTCTTGTACTGGGGTGTCCTTGTTTTGTTCAAGAGCATCATCAAGGAGCACATCATCTGTGCTTTTGGCCGTTTCTGCTACTTCTTCGGTGCTTAATTCATCTTCAGCTAGTTCTTCTTCTGAACCCATTAAAAAATACGCAGCGGCACCGCCGCCAATTAATACAATGACTAATGCTGCTGCAATGATAATGAGTGTTCTTTGAGGAAGACTTTTTATTTTATCGACTAAGCCTTGTTTCTCAGACGTCGCTTCTTCTAATTCGCTAGTGGTGTCTTCGGTCGCTTCTTCTGGTGCTTCAGTATCTTCTGCCATTACAAGTCCTCACAGACATTTCTAACTGTATAAATCAAAGTTTAGCGCATTAGAAATAGTCATAGTTAATTATCAGACTGCTTCTGTTGCATTATTATCCGCGTCATCTTTAATTAACGCTGATATAGTCCAGCCAGAATCAGGAGTTAAAGGATTGTCTGCAGTGAAAAAACGTAACTGCCTCTTGGCATTAAAGGCAAACAGCGGTGTGGCCCGTTTACCATATTGCTCTTGGTAATCATCGTAGCTAAAACTGTCGCTTAAATTGGTTTGTTTGATGCTGGCACCTTGACTAATTAGGCTGGCTAATTTGGAAAAAGTGGTACTGCTATCAAATAAAATATGGTGGTCGTGGCTAACAGTCGTTCGCGAAATTTGTTCGTCGCCATCTTTTTCATTTTCAGTGGCTATGGAAAAGATTTGGTTACTACCAAACTCGGTACGGTAGCGTTGGCCAGCGAGGGCGTTGAGTTCTTTTTGTGGGGTCAATGTTAGCAATTGACCTAGGCCAATTAAGTCGAGGTGGCGATCGGCATGCTCGGAAACAACATTGCCATAATAGGTGGTTAAGCCTTCCATGCGAGCGGCTTTGATATTGGTCCAACTGCTATCAGTGACCAGGGTATTGAAACCATTGTCATTAAGTGCTTTGGCAATCGTCCGTGCAACTGGGTTAGCGCCGAGAATTAAAAATCCATTGTCTTCAGGTTCTGCTACGCCGAGTTGTTGGGCCAGAAAACGTGCTGTCGCACCTTGCAAAACAACAGTACCAATAATAATGGTGAAGGCGAGCGGTACTAACAATTCTGCATGTTCAACGCCAATCTCTTGTAGACGCAAAGCAAATAAAGCGGTGACAGCGGCAGCAACAATACCGCGTGGTCCAATCCAGCTGACCATCACTTTTTCTTGCCAAGTTAAACCTGATTTGTACGTGGAAAGGATGACTTTAACAGGCCGAGCAAACAGTTGAATGAATAAAAACAACAGTACGGCGCCCCAACCTAGTGTGGCAAATTGTGAGAAGTCTAACCGTGCTGCTAGCAGAATAAACAAACCTGAGATTAATAAGATACTAAGACTTTCTTTAAAGTCGATGATGTCATCAACAGGCACATTTTTCATATTAGCTAACCAAATACCCATCACGGTCACGGTCAATAAACCAGACTCTTCAGATAGGTGATTGGCAAGGGCAAAAGTCGCAAACACTAGCGTGAGCGTAGCCACATTGTGTAAGTATTCAGGTAAGAGATGTTTACGTAAAACTAAGCCAAATAAGTAACCTGCAATAATACCAATGGCAGTACCAATCACTAATGTTTCAGCAAACATATATAAGGTATGGCCAAATGAAGCATGACCTTGTAGCTGCATTGATAAAATAACTTCAAATACCAGTACCGCTAATATCGCACCCAGTGGATCAATAACGATGCCTTCCCAACGGAGGATGTTGGATATAGTGGCATTGGGTCTGACAGTTCTTAACATTGGCACAATGACTGTTGGGCCGGTAACGACCATTAACGCACCAAATAATAATGACAGATCCCAAGCGAAACCAATGATGTAGTGAGTACCGATGGTGATGGCTGCCCATGTGGAAGCGACACCGATAGTGAGCATATTGCGGACTACGGTCTGTAAGCCGCGAATTTCTTCAAACTTTAAGGTTAGGCTGCCTTCGAATAAGATGATGGCGACGGACAATGACACCATTGGGAAAAATAGATCGCCAAATAAGTGTTCAGGGTTGAGCCAACCGGTAAGTGGCCCCATGATAATGCCTGCAACAAGCAGAAAGACAATGGCTGGTAATTTAACCCACCAAGCAAACCACTGACAAAATATAGCAACCACGCCGATGGCTGATAATGCAATTATGGCCTCTTGGTGCATTGATTATCCTTAATTAAATTTAGCATTTGTTTGAATTGTTAAGCACTGTAACAGGCCATGATGGTGACGAAAAGCTTGTTATCTTCTAATGACTTCTATTTCAGCTCGACGATTATTAACGCGACCTGCTAGTGTCTTATTAGTCGCTATTGGTCTATGTTCCATAAATGACGAGGTGGTCACTAAGTTTTCTGCTAAACCACCTTGTTCAACTAAGTAGTTTTTGACAATGAGTGCGCGAGCTTCTGATAATGGACGATTGACTCGACGGTAGCCGTGATTATCAGTATGGCCTGATACCACGATACGGTGAACTTTATCATCAATTTTCACATAGTCGGCGATGCGTTCTAAAGCGGCTTTAGCTGAAAAAGTCAGATCTGATTTTTCGCGAGCAAAAGTAATCGTTAATTTACTAATGTCATCAAAGGTATAGGGGTGCAGGTTATCAACACATTGTTCAAAAGCGGCTAAGGAATCAGCTAAGTGAATTGTTGAAAACAGTACGTCAATTTGTTCACTGGCATTTTGTGAACGATAACGAATTGCAGGCACTCGACCTTGTTGAATATGGGTAAAGGCTTGCTTTGCAGTTTGACCTTGGATTGCAAAAGTTGTTTGATTATTTTGGGCAGGAATGGAAATGAGGTGTAAACGCTGCTCTACGTTTTGCCAGTGTGCTTCAGCAATTTCAAAAGTGATATTGGTTTGCACGGAGGAGTGCGTTTTTGAATTAAAAGTCAGTGAAAAGGGTTCGGCGGTTTGTTGACTGAATTTAGCATAACCAAAACCGGGGATATCCTGACTGAGTGAACACTCTAACGGTGACTCAATCACTTGCCAATGGGTATCAGTAATCGGTGCTTGAAATTGCTGGCCATGAGCAACAGGCACCATGAGAGTCAATAATAGTGTGAGCAGTTTTATCATGAGTAAGTTATCAATGAATGTAATGGATAATCAGTCAATTTTTCTCGTCCGTTTAACATCGCGAGTTCGATAACAAATGCACATGCAACAACTTGGCCACCTAACATTTCTACTAGCTCGCAGCTTGCTTTAGCAGTACCGCCGGTGGCAAGTACATCATCAACTAACAATATTTTGTCACCTGGGTTAATGGCATCAATATGGGCTTCTAATGTAGCTTGACCGTATTCTAAATCATAGCTGACACTTTGTACGTCATAAGGAAGTTTGCCTGGTTTACGAAGTGGTATAAAACCTAAACCTAATTCCCAAGCAACAAGGCTACCAAAGATAAAACCTCGTGCTTCCATGCCGGCTACAGCCGTAATGTTTTGGTCTTTAAATGGTTTGACTAATTCGGCAATAGTAAGACGCAAACTCGCTGGATCTTGTACCAGTGGCGTAATATCTTTAAAAATGATGCCTTTGATTGGAAAGTCAGGAATATCACGAATTTTGCTTATTAAGCTATCCATATAATAATGTTCTATTGTTAGTAAGTGAGACAGACAGCTATTATATCGGCTGAGAAAGTGATGACTATAGTTTTACAATAAATTTTATATTTAATTTTGGAGTTGATGTTTGTGGGTATTGCACGTTTTAAATTGATGGTTGTCCTAGCAGTATTTATTAGCTTGTTAACGGGCTGTTTTGGTCTAGGTAGTAAAGAGGAGGCTGATGATACGCCGCACTATTATATTATCGATGTTGATCGTGGCGCAGTGGCGAATCGTTTCCCTGATGATCGTACTTTGTATTTAAAACCAGTAACTGTCACCTCTCATTTTCGCGGTAAAACTCTAGTATTTAGGATTGGTGAGAATGAATTTCGCTCACAACCACCGCATGAGTTTTTCTCTGAGCCTGAAGAAATGTTTACCGAGCAGTTACGCCGTTGGTTACAAAAAAGTGGCATGTTCAGTCAAGTAGTTACTACTGAAACAAGTCACGCAGATTTTGTTTTAGAGACTGCTGTTACGGCCTTATATGGTGAGAAACGTGAGCAGTTTTCACCTCAAGCAGCACTGGAAATGCAGTTTTTCCTGAGTTCAACTGAAAAAGATAAAGCTCAAACATTATTTCAAACTGGTCTTAGAATTGATGTCGATGTAGACAGTCCAACGCCTGCGAACATTGTTAAAGGCTGGCAGCAGGGACTAGAAGAACTGTTAGCGACCGTTGAAGATGATTTAAGCGGCTATTTTGCAAAACGTACCCCATAGTACGTCTGTAGGTATAAACGTGCAGGAAATCGTCTTAGGTGGTAGGATTAGTCCTTTGTGGTTTTATTCCGCACTGATGTTTATTTTGGATGATGACATAGATGACTGATATTGCCTTTGAGCTTGAATCGATAAGTATTGAAGAAGAAATGAAACAGTCCTATCTCGATTACGCAATGAGCGTAATTGTGGGGCGTGCTCTACCTGATGTTCGTGATGGATTAAAACCAGTGCATCGTCGTGTTTTATTCGCGATGCGTGAATTGGGTAATAATTGGAATTCCTCGTATAAAAAATCGGCACGTATCGTCGGTGACGTTATCGGTAAATATCATCCACATGGTGATACCGCGGTTTATGACACTATGGTTCGAATGGCACAACCGTTCTCCATGCGTTATCTGTTGGTTGATGGTCAAGGTAACTTTGGTTCGGTCGATGGTGATTCACCAGCTGCGATGCGTTATACCGAAGTACGGATGGCTAAAATCACCCATGAAATGTTGGCTGATCTTGATAAAGATACTGTCGACTTCATTCCAAACTATGATGAATCTGAAAGCGAGCCAGCGGTATTACCAACTAGGGTTCCAGCTTTATTAGTCAATGGTTCAAGTGGTATTGCGGTCGGTATGGCTACCAATATTCCACCACATAACCTGACTGAAATATTAAATGCGTGTATTGCGATGGTTGATCAGCCGGAGATAGATGTTGAAGGCTTGATGCAATATGTACCTGGCCCTGATTTCCCAACTGCGGCAATGATCAATGGCGCAGGTGGCATCAGTGAAGCCTATCGTACTGGTCGTGGTCGAGTTCACATCCGTGCCCGCGCTGACATTGAAACAAACGATGCAACGGGCCAACAAAGTATTGTTGTTTATGAACTGCCTTATCAAGTAAATAAAGCACGTTTATTAGAAAAAATTGCTGAGTTAGTTAAAGATAAAAAAATTGAAGGTATTTCTGCTTTACGTGATGAATCTGATAAAGATGGTATGCGTATGGTGGTGGTACTTAAACGCGGTGAAGTGCCGGAAGTCGTTTTAAATAACTTATATAAACAAACACAAATGCAAACCGTGTTTGGTATCAATATGGTGGCAATTGTTGGTGGCCAACCAAGATTGTTAGGTTTGAGAGATATTCTTGATTCTTTTATTCGTCACCGTCGTGAAGTCGTTACACGTCGATCTTTATTTGAATTACGCAAAGCGCGTGATCGTGCTCATATATTAGAAGGTCTAGCGACTGCGCTAGCAAATATCGATGAAGTTATCGAGCTGATTAAATCATCAAATAGCCCATCTGAAGCGAAAGAGTCTTTATTGTCTCGTGGTTGGGCCTCTGAAATGATCTTAGAGATGCTGGGTGCTGCTGGTGCTGAAGCATCTCGTCCAGAAGGGTTAGAAGCTGAACTTGGATTGCTTAATGGCGCCTATCATTTATCACCAGTACAAGCTCAAGCTATTTTGGATATGCGTTTGCATCGCTTAACCGGTCTTGAGCAAGATAAGATTCTTGATGAATATCGCGAAGTATTAACTGAAATTTCACGCTTATTAGCTATCTTGAGTGATCCTGATAACTTAATGGCGGTCATTCGCGAAGAGTTAGTTAAAATTAAAGACGAGTATGGTGATGAGCGTCGTACAGAAATTCTAGATACACACGTTGATTTAACCTTAGAAGATTTGATTACCGAAGAAGAAATGGTAGTAACTCTCTCTCATGAAGGTTATGCCAAAACACAGCAGTTAGATACCTATCAAGCACAACGACGTGGTGGTAAAGGGAAATCTGCCACAGCAATGAAAGAAGAAGATTTCATTGAGCACTTATTTATTGCTAATACCCATGACACCTTATTGTGCTTCTCCAGTGCCGGTAAAGTGTATTGGAAAAAAGTCTATGAATTACCACAAGGTGGCCGTGCTGCTCGAGGTAAACCAATCGTTAATTTATTGCCATTAGATGATGGCGAGAAAATTAATGCAGTATTGGCTATCCGTGAGTTTGAAGCTGATAAATACATCTTTATGGCTACTGCATCTGGTACCGTTAAGAAAACACCCTTAGTCGATTATTCTCGCCCTAGAGCTAACGGTATTATTGCGGTTGATTTGAAAGAAGATGATCAATTGATTGATGTTGCTTTAACTACGGGTCAATCTGACATCATGTTATTTAGCTCTACCGGTAAAGTAATTCGCTTTGCTGAAACAGATGTTCGTTCTATGGGTCGCGTTTCTCGTGGTGTCCGTGGTATGCGTATTTCCGAGCAGGAACGCATCATTTCATTGATTATTGCTCATGAAGAAGAGGGTGCAATTTTAACTGCAACTGAATTTGGGTTTGGTAAACGTACCAACCTTGCAGAATATCGAGTTCAAGGCCGTGGTGGTCAAGGTATTATTTCTATTCAGACTTCAGAGCGAAATGGTAATGTGGTGGGTGCAGTACAAGTACTTGATGAGCACCAAATCATGTTGATTTCTGATGGCGGTACTTTAGTAAGAACCCCAGTTAAAGATGTATCTATCGTTGGTCGAAATACTCAGGGCGTTAAATTAATCAACTTAACTAAAAATGAAAAGTTGGTTGGTCTAGAACGTGTATTGGAAGTTGAGAGTGACGATATAGATGAAGACGTTGATGCTGATAGTGATACATCTGCAGAGTCTGTTGATAATGAAAGCAGTACAGAAGAGTAAATATTGAGAACGTTTAATTTTAGTGCGGGTCCGGCGATGTTGCCGGACGTTGTGATGCAACAGGCACAACAAGAAATGTTAGATTGGCAAGGTACGGGCATGTCGGTGATGGAAATGAGTCATCGCGGCCCTGAATATACCTCAATCGCTGATAAGGCTGAAGCTGATCTTCGTGAATTAATGGCTATTCCTGATGACTATGCCGTATTGTTTTTACAAGGCGGTGCTTCGAGTCAGTTTTCAATGATTCCGATGAATTTGTTGCGCGGTAAAACCAAGGCGGATTATTTTTATACTGGTGCTTGGTCAAAGAAGGCAATTGCAGAAGCCAAACGATATTGTGATGTAAATATTGTGGCGGATTCTAGTGATAATAAATTTACCAAAATTGCTGATAAACCAACCTGGCAGTTTTCACCCGATGCAGCCTATGTGCATTACACGCCAAATGAAACGATTCATGGTTTAGAGTTTGATGACATTCCAGACACTGGCGATATTCCGTTAGTTGCCGATATGTCATCGACTATTTTATCTAGACCTGTCGATGTAAGTCGGTTTGCGATGATCTATGCTGGTGCCCAGAAAAACATTGGCCCAGCAGGTTTATGCATCGTTATCATTCGCCGTGATTTATTAGGTGATACAGTGCCAAATACACCGGCGATGTATGACTACAAAGTCCATGCAGATAATGGCTCGATGTTTAATACGCCAGCCACTTACAGTTGGTACCTAGCTGGATTAGTGTTTGATTGGTTGTTGAAGCAAGGTGGCTTAGCCGCTATTGCTAAAGTGAATCAACGTAAAGCTGAGAAGCTATATGCTGCGATTGATAACAGTGATTTTTATAATAACCCTGTCGATAAACGATATCGTTCGTGGATGAATGTACCTTTCACCTTAGCTGATGATGCTTTAGATACACAGTTTATTACTGAAGCTACACAAGCAAATTTATTGACATTAAAAGGTCACCGAGACTTGGGTGGTATGCGGGCTAGCATATATAATGCGATGCCAGAACAAGGTGTAGATGCATTGATAGCATTTATGGCTCAGTTTGAAAATAACTACGGCAAATGACATGAGTGAAGAAAAAGCATTACTAGCAGTGCGTGATAAGATCGATACTATCGATCGGAAAATTCAACAGCTGTTGAATGCGCGTACCGCTTGCGCACAAGAAGTAGCAAAGATAAAAGTTGCCAATGGTGAGCAGAGTGATTTTTATCGTCCTGAACGTGAAGCAATGGTATTACGTAATGTCATGGCTCGTAATGACGGACCATTGCCAGCGAAAGATATGGCCCGTTTATTTCGTGAGATCATGTCAGCCTGTTTAGCAACCGAACGGTTATTGAAAGTCGCTTATCTTGGCCCGGAAGGTTCATTTACTCAAGCTGCAGCCGCCAAACAATTTGGTGGCTCTGTCGAGCCCAATCTAGAAGCACCATTGCCGATGTATTTCACGCTGTTGAAATGGGCCATGCAAGTTACGGTGTTGTGCCCGTTGAAAACTCAACTGAAGGCATGGTATCTCATACTTTAGACCGTTTTATTAGTTCGCCGCTGAAGATTAATGGTGAAGTAACCTTACCTATTCACCATTACTTATTAAGTAAAGAGCAAGAGTTACAAGATATTAAAATTGTCTATGCTCATCCTCAGGGCTTAGCTCAATGTCGTCAGTGGTTAAATGAGCACTTACCTGATTGTGAATTAGTGGCAGTAAATAGTAATTCTGAAGCAGCTAAAAAAGTCGGCGAAGAGCAGGGCGGTATTGCAGCTATAGCGGCTGACCGTGCAGCAGCAATTTATGGTTTATCTGTTTTAGCCAGTAATATAGAAGATGAAGTCGATAATACGACGCGTTTTATTGTGATTGGCGCTCAAGAAGTGGGCCAGTCTGGTGAAGATAAAACAGCTATTTTGGTATCTACCAAAAATAAACCCGGTGCTTTACAGTCATTGTTAACACCGTTAGCTGATAGTGGAATTAGCATGACGAAGATTGAGTCTCGGCCGTCAGGTAAAGGCGTTTGGGAATATGTGTTTTTCATCGATATTGAAGGTCATATTCAAGATGAAGCTATTGGTGATGCGCTGACTAAATTAGAGGGTGAGGCATCTATGTTTCGTATTCTAGGTTCTTATCCTAAGGCAGTAATGTAACGATGAAATTAGTATTAGCCAATCCACGAGGCTTTTGTGCCGGTGTTGATCGAGCAATAGAAATTGTTGAACGTGCTATCGAGTTATTTGGTGCACCTATTTATGTGCGTCACGAAGTCGTCCATAACCGGTTTGTGGTTGATGGCTTGCGAAAAAAAGGCGCTATATTCATTGAAGAGCTCGGTGAAGTTCCTGATGATAGTACCTTAATATTTAGTGCCCACGGCGTATCTAAAAAGGTGCAAGCCGAAGGCAAGCAACGTGGTTTAAAAGTATTTGATGCGACCTGTCCTTTGGTGACCAAAGTGCATATGCAAGTCGCTAGGTATGAAAGAAAGAATCAAGAATGTGTATTGATTGGTCATGCCGGCCATCCAGAAGTTGAAGGCACGATGGGCCAATATACATCTGAAGAAGGTGGCATGTATTTGGTAGAGTCACCTGAAGATGTTTACAACTTAAAAGTGAAAAATCCAGATCAATTAGCTTTTGTTACGCAAACGACTTTATCAGTGGATGATGCTTCTATTGTTATCGATGCATTAAGAGAAACCTTCCCGAATATTAATGGCCCACGTAAAGATGATATTTGTTATGCCACTCAAAATCGTCAAGATGCTGTTAAAAATTTAGCAGAGTATTGCGACTTGGTATTGGTGGTTGGTTCAGTCAATAGTTCAAACTCTAATCGTTTAAAAGAACTGGCAAATAAACTAGCTACGCCAGCATATTTAATCGATGATGCAGCTGATATCGATCCTAGTTGGTTAGATTCATCAATAACAACAATTGGTTTAACCGCAGGTGCATCCGCTCCAGAAGTGTTAGTGCAACAAGTAGTGGAACGATTAAAAAGCTTAGGGGTCGAAACTGCCGATGAAGATAACGGTATTCGCGAACAAGTTGAGTTTTCCTTGCCTAAAGAATTAAAAGTAGATATCTCTAGTCTTTCGAAATAAAGATCAAGGCTGACCATGCCATTTTTGCCCGTTTTATTGTGGACTGACATTTTAATTTACCTGTTACTTGCAGTGATTACTGCAGGTATTTTTTATATCCGTCAACGCCCCTATATGCGAGCACCATGGCGCCATGTTTTTCAGCGTAAACGTGGTGTTATTTCAGTCATTATTTTAGTCTGTTATATCACTATTGGCTTATTAGATTCGATTCATTTTCGCCAGGCCTTAAGTCAAGATGATGGTCAGATGGACAGCCAACAGCACTATTCAACAGAAGTACTGACGGTATTAGACTTAATGTTGTTGCCACTTCGAAATAATGTTGAAAAATCCTATTCAGCCCCCTTTGCAATACATGCCTTTACTCGAGAAATGCAGAGTACAGACGCGGGTGATGTGAGCTATGATTATTCGCCATTAATCTATGCGGGTCAGCATTTAGATAAAGAACAGCATAAGACAGCAGACATTGCCAAGACAGTGAGCAATAGTTCAGCAATGGCTATCGTACTATGGCTAATTTTATTACTGGCATATAGTTTATTTGTAGCTGTACGTAGTCAGGCCAATTGGTTAAATAGTCTAAAAAATATACAACTGAATACAGCTGACTATCCGTTAAAAACAATTATTTTAATGTTGTTAGCCGTGTTACTTATCGGGTTTAACTTATTATCATTGAGCATGGACTACCATATTTTGGGTACCGATAAAGTCGGCCAAGATGTATTTTATCAAACCTTAAAAAGCATCCGCACTGGCTTGGTTATCGGCACATTGACGACTTTAGTAATGCTGCCTTTTGCCTTGTTCATGGGCATAGCCGCTGGTTATTTTAAAGGTTGGGTAGATGATGTTATCCAGTATATCTATACGACTTTAAACTCTATCCCCGGTGTGTTACTTATTGCTGCAGCGGTTTTAATGTTGCAGGTATACATGAATAATCATCCTGAAAACTTTGTCACCATCGCTGAACGTGCCGATATGCGTTTGTTGTTTCTTTGTATCATTTTAGGAATGACTAGTTGGACTGGCTTATGTCGAGTCTTACGTGGCGAGACACTTAAATTACGTGAAGCTGATTTTGTTCAAGCAGCACGGGCGTTAGGTGCGGGGCCTTTTGCTATCTTACGCCGTCATATTTTGCCTAACTTAATGCATATAGTTATGATTGCGGTGGTGTTAGATTTCAGTGGTTTGGTCTTAGCTGAAGCTGTGCTGTCTTATGTGGGCGTTGGTGTTGATCCGTCGATGAACAGTTGGGGTAATATGATCAACAGCGCCCGTTTAGAAATGGCCCGTGAACCGGTGGTATGGTGGTCGTTAACTGCCGCATTTGTATCTATGTTCACCTTAGTATTAGCGGCAAACTTGTTTGCTGATGTGGTGAGAGATGCCTTTGATCCGCGAGCGCAAACATCATAGTGACTGACGTATTATTACAAGTTAAAGGTTTAAAAACATGGCTAGGTAATCATGACCAGCCATTTAGAGCGGTTGATGGTCTTGATTTTACGATTAAAAAAGGTCAAACCTTTGCTTTATTAGGTGAGTCTGGTTGTGGTAAGTCGATGACTGCATTGTCATTATTACGGCTCCACCCACAACCGATAAGTCGTATAGTCGCTGGAGAAGTGACGTTGGCAGGTCAAAACTTACTCGCGTTATCTGAACTGGAAATGCAGCATATACGTGGGCGTCGTATTGCGATGATTTTTCAAGAACCGCAAAGTTCTTTGAACCCAGTATTAACGGTCGGTGAACAAATCGCCGAATGTTTACGTTGGCATTTTGAACTAACATCGCAAGAAGTTCAGACTAGAACAATTGAGTTGTTAGCGTCGGTTGGAATACCTGACGTTGAGCAGCGGAGCAAAGAATATCCTCACCAATTATCGGGCGGCATGAAGCAACGCATCATGATTGCAATGGCATTAGCGGGTGAGCCAGAGTTACTGATTGCAGATGAACCGACCACCGCGTTAGATGTCACCATTCAAGCACAGATCTTAGATTTATTAAAACAGATCCAGCAAGATACTGGCATGGCTATCTTGCTTATTAGTCATGATTTAGCGGTAGTTTCACAAATGGCTGACCATGTCGCTGTGATGTATGCTGGCCAAATTGTTGAAACGGCTAGCCGCTCGCAGTTTTTTACTCAGCACCAACATCCTTATACTGGCAAATTATTTGAAGCCTTACCGTCAGAACAAAAGCGTGAACAACGGCTAACGGTAATTAAAGGTAATGTGCCGCCACTAAATCAGCAATTTATTGGCTGTCGCTTTGCCGAACGTTGTGAGTTTTCTTTGCACCATTGTCAGTCTGCAGTACCACAATGGTATGAAATAAATGGCCATGGCGTACGTTGTCATTTGTTTGATCCTGCGAGTGATATGGAACATGTCATGGTTGAGCAAGCTCAATACACATCAAAATTATCCGAAGTATTACCTGCCGAAAAAACAGTGTTAGCAGTCAACGGGCTAAAGGTTCATTTTCCGATACGTAAAGGGTTATTTCAGCGGGTAGTCGGTCATGTCAAAGCGGTGGATGGCGTGAGTTTGACAATAAACCAGGCTGAAACAGTAGCTTTGGTGGGGGAATCTGGTTGTGGAAAAACGACGGTTGGTAAAGGCATCTTGCAACTAGTTGATGTGACTGCTGGTCAAGTAAGCTATAAGGGCGAGTTACTTACTCAGTTATCTAATCATCAATTAAAGCAATATCGCTCTGATCTACAAATTATTTTCCAAGATCCCTTTTCTTCAATGAACCCGAGAATGACTGTCGAGCAAATCATTGAAGAAGGCTTATTATCAAAAGCAGATGACAGCGATGCCAAGCAACGGTCGAACCGGATTGATGTCTTATTGCAACGTGTCGGTTTAACTGCAGATATTAAGTATCGTTATCCTCATGAGTTTTCTGGCGGCCAACGCCAACGTATTTGTATTGCTCGTGCTTTAGCAACCGATCCGAAAGTGATTATTTGTGATGAACCAACCAGTGCTTTAGATGTTTCAGTACAAGCACAAATCTTGAATTTATTACGAGATATCCAACATGAGTTTGGACTATCGTATTTATTTATCACCCATAATATTTCGGTGGTAAATTACTTAGCCCACCGTGTTGCCGTTATGTATCTCGGTCGCATAGTTGAGCAGGGTAGTCGTGATGAAGTCTTAAACTCACCTCAACATCCATATACACAAGCGTTATTAGCTGCTGTACCGGAACTTGATTCAAGCAAACAAACAGAAGTAATTCGGTTATCAGGTGAGCTGCCTTCACCGGCCAATCCACCTCAAGGTTGTCATTTTCACCAACGTTGTCCCCATGTAATGGAGCAATGTAGGAAAAACTACCCACAACAAACAACACTGACGGACAGTCATCAAGTGCGTTGTTTTTTATATCAAGAGACTAATAATGGATAAACAAACTCAAATTGAATTAGAAGCGGCTGCTTTTCGTCGCCTCACTGCACATTTGCAAGAACGTACTGATGTGCAAAATATCGACTTAATGAACTTAGCTGGATTTTGTCGTAACTGCCTATCAAAATGGTATTTAGCCGCAGCTGAAGAAAAAGGCTTAAATGTTGATTACGATAAAGCACGTGAGCATGTTTATGGCATGCCTTATGGCGAGTGGAAGGATAAACATCAAACTGGGCCTAAACTCAAACTGTAATTCTAATGTTCAATTAGAGTTACTACCAAGGTAGCGCTAATTAATTTCCCTGTATTAAATGATATTTAATGTTGCTTCTTAGACAGCTCTTGCAACTGCTTAGCTAAAGCACTCTTATCGGTATCGTCCTTTTCTGTAGGACGTAATACTGAGATAGTAGAAATAGTCTGTTTAAGTTGCTGCATATAATTACGGCAGCAGCTGCAGTAGAATAAATGAAGGTACAAACCTATCTGTTTACGCAGGCTGAGATCGCCATCTAATAGGTTACTTGCTTCTTCAGCGATGTCTTTACATTCTGCCATCGTGGTTACTTATCCTGATACTTTTCAATACTGTGGTGTAATGTCGTGCGAGCCCGGTGTAATAAGACTCTAGCATTAGACGAAGTGATGTCTAAAATGTTACAAATTTCATCCATTTTGATGCCTTCTAATTCGTACATAGACAGCACGGCGCGCTGCACAGAGGGAAGTTGTTGGAAACATTCATCGATGATGGTTTGCAATTGATCATTGGCTAATAAAGCTTCGGGCGTTGCCGTCTCCCAAGGTATTACATCGTCATAACGATGGCCTGAATGATCAAACTTGTCAGCGGGTTCAGCTTCCCAACCATCATCTAACGATGTTTGCCGGTTTTCACGACGAACTCGGCTTTTGGCACCATTACTAACGATATGCAATAACCAAGTCTTTAAACTAGATCGTGCTTCAAATTTGGGTAGTGCTTTGATTGCGGCCATCCATGCTTCTTGTACTACTTCATCAGCAAATGCTTCACCGACAATCGCTCTGGCCACCGATAACATGATGTTGTGATATTCCGCGACAACAAACTCAAAGGCTTGTGCTTCCCCGTCTATCAGTCGTTTTATTAGTAGTCGCTCGTCTTTACGACTAGGCGAAATAATTTTTTTCATCAAGTTTGTAACAAATCCATTTTAGGCGAGTCTATGGTATCAGACCTCGTCATAACAGGCTGGTTGTTTTAACTAACTTCAATATTGAAAGGAAAACTAATATGTCTATTTCTACTAAACGAACAACAATTGCATTGGCTGCTAGTGCTGCTTTAACAGCTGGTCTTGCATTATCTCCGACTATAGCAAGCGCTGACGCGAACCCATTTGCATCTGCTGAATTGTCTAGTGGCTATATGCAACTTGCTGAAGGTAAATGTGGCGAAGCTAAATGTGGTGCTGATAAGAAAAAAGCTGAAGGTAAATGTGGCGAAGCTAAATGCGGTGCAGATAAGAAAAAAGCTGAAGGCTCATGCGGTGCTGACAAAATGACTGAAGGCAAGTGCGGCGAAGACAAAATGAAAGAAGGTGCATGTGGCGAAGATAAAATGAAAGAAGGCTCATGTGGCGGCGACAAAAAAATGGATAAAGAAGGCAAATGCGGCGAAGCTAAATGTGGCGCAAATAAATAATATATAAAGAGTTTTATTTATTTTTGATAAAGGGCTCTTTATGAGCCCTTTTTTCTAAAAGTGAGCCAGTAGGTTGATATTGAAATTAGTGTTGTCTAGCCAGTGGATAAGCTAGTCAGAATTAATTTCAATCTAACTTAAACGTAATGATGGAGAATGGAAATGTTGGGATGTAATGTAATGAGTCGTTTGCATAATTGGCTGAACTGTACCCGAATGGCCGATTTTTTAGCACCATTAGCATTACGCTTCTATTTAGCACCTGTTTTTTGGATGGCTGCTAATAATAAATGGAATCCATTTGATGAAAATAGTTCGCTAACTAATACCATTGACTGGTTTGCTAATCCTGATTGGGGCTTAGGTTTACCTTTTCCTGAATTATTGGCTTACCTTGCTTGGGGTACAGAATACTTTGGTGCTATTGCTCTAGTACTTGGTTTAGCGGTACGTTTATTTGCCATTCCGTTGATGGCGACTATGGTTGTGGCTGCTGTGACAGTGCATTGGCAAAATGGATGGTTGGCAATAGCAGAGCCAACAGCCCAGTTAGCTAAAGCCCGCGAAATTTTACAAGAACATGGCAATTACGACTGGTTAACTCAAAACGGTAATTTTGTAATATTAAATAATGGAATCGAGTTTGCGACAACCTACTTTATTATGCTGTTAGCACTATTCTTTATCGGTGCCGGTAAATATGTAAGCGTTGATCATTGGATCGCCAACAAATGTAAAACTTGTTAGAGGAATAACTATGCTAATTCGTAAAAATAAACATGGCGAGCTGCCTGAGTCGGAAGTGACAGACCATCAAATTTACTTAAACCGTAGACAGTTTTTAAATACCAGTGCCACGCTTGCTGCTGGTGCCATTTTACCCATTAGCTTAGCTTCGGCAGCAGAAACCCCGGCAGCAACGTTTAAAGATATTGCCAAGCATGATTTTGCTAAAGGTGAGCAGCCATCCAGCTTTGAAGCGATCACGACTTATAATAATTTTTATGAGTTTGATACCAGTAAATCAGGGCCAGCATTGTTGGCGACTGAGTTTCCAAATAAAGATAAACCTTGGATGGTAACCATTGAAGGGGAGTGTGATAAACCGGGTGAGTTTCATTATGATGACTTGGTTCGCCCCTTTACGATGGAAGAACGAATTTATCGTTTTCGCTGTGTTGAAGGTTGGTCAATGGTGATTCCGTGGGTCGGCTTTTCATTATCTGAATTGATCAAAAAGGCACAACCTAATTCACGTGCTAAATATGTTGAATTCACCACACTTTATGATCCTAAACAAATGCCTGGTCAAAATCGACAGGTATTAGATTGGCCTTATACCGAAGCTTTGCGAATGGATGAGGCGATGAACCCGTTGACCTTAATGGCGGTAGGTATTTATGGTCAGGAATTGCTAGGGCAAAATGGTGCGCCGATTCGGTTAGTGGTGCCTTGGAAATATGGTTTTAAAAGTATTAAATCAATTGTCCGAATTCGGTTTGTAGAACATCCACCACAAACATCTTGGATGAAAGCGGGACCGCGAGAATATGGCTTTTTTTCCAATGTGAACCCAGAGGTGGATCATCCTCGCTGGAGCCAAAACCGTGAACGTCGTATAGGGGAGTTTTTAAAGCGAAAAACATTGATGTTTAATGGCTATGAGGAACAAGTAGCAGCAATGTACAGCACGATGGATTTAAAGAAAAACTTCTAGAGTTGCCATGATGTCGATTAAGCAATTAAAAGTAGTGGTATTTATCAGTGCATTAGCTCCATTGATATATTTAATTATTGCCTTACTGACCAATCAGCTAGGCGTAAACCCGATTGAGACTTTAACCCGTGATAGCGGATTATGGGCTTTACGTTTTCTAGTGCTGACCTTGTGCATTACACCACTACGTTGGTTAACGGGCTGGAATAAGCTAGTAGCATTCAGGCGAATGCTGGGTTTATATGTATTTTTTTATGCGACGTTACATATGTTGTTGTACTTATGGCTAGATCAGTTTTTTGATATTGATGAGATAATTAAAGACATCATCAAACGGCCGTTCATTACCATTGGTTTTTTTACCTTTTCGGCACTCATCCCTCTGGCGCTCACTTCTAATAATAGAATGATTAAAAAACTCGGCGGTCAGCGCTGGAAAAGCTTGCATAAACTGACTTATTTTATAGCTACAGCCAGTTGTATTCATTTTTATATGCTGGTCAAAGCCGATAAGTTAGAACCGATTCAATATGGCCTAATTGTATTTGTATTATTAGCCATTCGATTGTATAAATATCTTAATAGCAACCGGTTTGTAAAAGCGGTATCTAGTCAGGTGTAGATAGACCAGTAATTAAGTTTATATTAGCTATTTTAGTTCAGAATTAAGCTAACGATTGCTTAGCTTAGCTTCTAATAATTATCGTGCATATATTTCAAGATCAATAACTTGCCCTAAAAGCATGCTGTATATAGTTCGTGCTTGTTAAAACTGTTACAATACGGGGCTATTTTGGACGATAATTTTTAAGAAGGCACTTATGACCGATTTTGTTGATCATGATCCACAGGAAACTCAAGAATGGCTGGACGCTTTAGAGTCCGTCATCGAAGTAGGTGGCGAAGATAAAGCACATTTCATTATCGAAAAACTGATTGATGTGGCGCGTCGCTCCGGTATTAACTTACCGTATAGCGCGAATACTGCCTATGTGAATAGTATCCAAGTTGATAAGCAGGAACGTATTCCTGGCGATCAAAATATGGAACATAAACTACGGTCGTACATTCGTTGGAATGCGATGGCGATGGTAGTTAAAGCAAACTTAAAACCAGGTGCAGTGGGCGGCCATATTGCCAGTTTCTCATCTGCCGCTACTTTATATGACGTCGGTTTTAATCACTTTTTTAAAGGCGATAACAACGGGAACGGTGCAGACTTAGTCTTCTTCCAGGGTCATTCTGCGCCAGGTATCTATGCCCGTTCATTTCTAGAAGGTCGCTTAACTGAAGACCAACTATTGAACTTCCGTTTTGAAGCGGATGGCAAAGGTTTATCATCTTATCCTCACCCTTGGTTAATGCCTGATTACTGGCAATTTCCGACAGTATCTATGGGCTTAGGTCCTATCCTGGCGATTTATCAGGCACGATTCATGAAGTATATGCATCATCGTGAAATTGTTAATACCGAAGGTCGTAATGTTTGGGCATATCTTGGTGATGGTGAGA
This sequence comes from Methylophaga sp. 41_12_T18, assembly GCA_002163115.1. Classification (GTDB taxonomy): domain Bacteria; phylum Pseudomonadota; class Gammaproteobacteria; order Nitrosococcales; family Methylophagaceae; genus 41-12-T18. The sequence goes on from MAAI01000021.1 coordinate 20,305, forward strand.
TGGATGAGCCAGAATCATTAGGTGCGATTACTTTAGCCGGTCGTGAAAAATTAGATAATTTAAACTTTGTCATCAACTGTAATCTACAACGTTTAGATGGCCCTGTTCGTGGTAACGGTAAGATTATCCAAGAATTAGAAGCTATTTTCCGTGGCGCTGGTTGGAATGTGATCAAAGTTATCTGGGGCAGTGGTTGGGATCAATTACTTGCTAAAGATAAAGACGGTTTATTGTTAAAACGCATGGAAGAAGTTGTTGATGGCGAATACCAGAAGTACAAAGCTAAAGATGGCGCTTATGTACGTAAAAACTTCTTTGGTAAATACCCTGAACTATTAGATATGGTTTCGGACATGACCGATGAAGATATCTGGGAGTTAAGTCGTGGAGGTCATGACCCTAGAAAGATCTATGCTGCATATAAATCAGCGACAGATCATAAGGGCCAACCAACGGTTATCTTAGCGAAAACAGTTAAAGGTTACGGTATGGGTGAAGCGGGTGAAGGTCAAAACACCACTCACTCACAGAAGAGTTTAGGTGTTGAACATCTTAAACGTTACCGTGATCGTTTTAATGTGCCAGTTTCTGATGAGAACATTGAAGATATTCCATTCATCACCTTAGACGATGATAGTGAAGAGAAGAAATATCTATTAGAAAGACGTAAAGATTTAGGTGGGTTTTTACCAAAACGCAACAATACCGCGCCAGCATTAAAAGCACCGGAATTAAGTGTATTTGGTGCCTTATTGAAATCAACGGGTGATCGAAAAATATCAACCACAATGGCGTTTGTACGCATCTTAACCGCGTTAATTCGTGATAAAGAAATTGGTAAAAATATTGTACCGATAGTGCCAGATGAAGCCCGTACTTTTGGTATGGAAGGTTTATTCCGTTCATTTGGTATTTACTCCTCTTCAGGCCAACAATATGAGCCAGAAGATTCAGGTAAAGTCATGTGGTACAAAGAAGACACCAAAGGCCAAATCCTTGAAGAGGGTATTAATGAAGCCGGTGCGATGTCGGAGTGGATTTCTGCTGCTACAGCGTATTCAAACTACAACATTAATATGGTTCCCTTCTATATCTACTACTCAATGTTTGGTTTCCAACGTATTGGTGACTTGGCATGGTTAGCGGGTGATATTCAAGCGAAAGGCTTCTTGTTAGGTGCGACAGCTGGCCGAACAACATTAAACGGTGAAGGTCTGCAGCATCAAGATGGTCATGGTTTGATTCTAGCCGGCACCATTCCAAACTGTGTTAGTTACGATCCAACTTATGCTTATGAAATGGCGGTGATTGTTCAAGACGGTATGCGCCGTATGTATGAAGAGCAAGAAAGTGTGTTCTATTACATCACTTCAATGAATGAAAACTACGAACATCCTGAACTGCCTAAAGGTGTAGAGCAAGGCATTCTTAAAGGTCTTTACCAGCTTAAACAAGGTGGTAAACATAAGTTAAAAGCACAGCTTATTGGTAGTGGTTCTATTTTGCGTGAAGTTGAAGCAGCTGCTGAGTTATTAGCTGATGAATGGAAAGTTGCAGCGACAGTATGGAGTGCTACTAGCATGAATGAGCTGGCTCGTGAAGGTATGAGCATTGACCGTATGAATCGCTTAAAGCCTACCGCAACCAAACAACGTAGTTATGTTGCAGAGTGTTTAGATGACCAGCCAGGTGTTGTTGTTGCAGCAACAGACTATATTCGTACTTATGCAGAGCAAATTCGTCCTTGGATTAAAGCGCCATATACCGTGTTAGGTACCGATGGTTTCGGTCGCTCGGATAGCCGTGAAAGATTACGTAGTCATTTTGAAGTTGATCGCTATCATGTTGTTGTCGCGACATTGAGTACCTTAGCTGATCAAGGTGAAATTGGTTTTGACATTGTTGAAAAAGCAATCAAAAAATACAACATCAATGCGGATGCATTGAACCCAATCAAGGCGTAAATATAATGGCAGATTTAATTGAATTAACAGTCCCTGATATTGGTGATTTCGATACAGTAGAAATCATTGAAGTGCTAGTTAGCGTTGGTGATACGGTTGCTGAAAATCAAGATTTGATTACCTTAGAGTCTGACAAAGCGGCGATGGAAATTCCATCAACACACGCTGGTGTTATCAAAGAACTTAAAGTGACCGTTGGCGAGAAAATTGGTGAGGGTGCTGTAATTGCCTTGATCGAAGCCGAAGGCGCGAGTAGTGAACCTGCTGTTGTCGAGCAAAAAGTTGAAGCAGTGCAAACTGCTAAACCTGCAGCTGCAATAGCACCGGCAGTTGTTAAAGAAGAAGTGAAACTGGTTGAAACTGTGCCCTATGCGCCAGACAATAAGTCAGGCGTTAAGCACTCACATGCTTCGCCATCAGTGCGTCAATTTGCACGTGAATTAGGTGTAAACCTATCGTTTGTTACTGGCTCTGGCACAAAAGGACGCATCACTAAACAAGATGTACAAGCCTTTGTGAAGCAAAAAATTAATGCACCAGTGGCAACAGCATCAACAGGTTCAGGTATTCCTTCTATACCTACGGTTAACTTTGAAAAATTTGGTGATGTTGAAACAGTAGCTCTGTCACGTATTAAGAAAATTTCAGGTAAACATTTACATGCTTGCTGGTTAAATATCCCACATGTTACCCAGTTTGATGAAGCTGATATTTCTGAATTAGAAAAATTCAGAAAAGACAATAAAGATATGGCTGCAAAACAAGGTGTGAATTTAACACCACTTGTTTTCATTATTAAAGCTGTCGTTGCTAGTTTAAAAATGTTCCCTGAATTCAATGCTTCATTAAGTGAAGATAAAGAAAGTTTGATTATCAAGGACTATTACAATATTGGTGTTGCGGTTGATACGCCCAATGGTTTGATGGTACCTGTAATTAAAGATGTCGATAAAAAAGGCTTCTTACAACTAGCCGGTGAGTTAGGTGAGCTTAGCTCTCGAGCTCGTGATGGCGCCTTAACAGCAAAAGATTTACAAGGTGGTACCTTCTCTATTTCTAGCTTGGGTGGTATTGGTGGTAGCTTCTTTACCCCGATCGTTAATGCTCCTGAAGTAGCAATCCTCGGTGTAGGTCGACATAAAATGAAGCCGGAATGGAATGGTTCAGAATTTGTACCTAAACTGATGTTGCCGTTATCTGTATCTTATGATCATCGGGTTATTGATGGTGCTAATGGTGCCAGATTTACTACGCAACTTAGCCAAATGTTATCGGATATTAGAAAGGTATTATTATGAGCCTAGTGGAAATAACCGTACCTGATATCGGTGACTTTGATGCAGTTGAAATTATTGATGTTTTAGTCAGTGTCGGTGATAAAATTGTAGAAAATCAAGATATCATTACTCTTGAATCAGACAAAGCAGCGATGGAAATTCCAAGTTCCACAGCTGGCGTAGTCAAAGAGTTAAATGTAGCTGTCGGCGATAAAATAGCTGAAGGTGCAGTAATTTTAACTATTGAAACAGCTACTGCAAGTACTCCGGTTGAAACAAAACCAGAACCTGCAGCTGAACAATCTACTGCTCCAGCACCTACAGCTGCTGTGCCAGTGAACGATGCTGATCTACATGCTGAAGTAGTGATATTAGGCTCAGGTCCTGGTGGTTATACCGCTGCTTTCCGTGCTGCTGATTTAGGTAAGAAAGTCGTGATGATAGAACGTCACGAGCGGATTGGTGGTGTTTGCCTTAACGTCGGTTGTATCCCATCAAAAGCATTGTTGCACACAGCTCAAATTATGAATGACGCTGCTGACATGGCTGCACATGGTGTGACCTTTGCTGAACCTGATGTTGATATTCGTAAGATTGAAGACTGGAAAAATAGCATCGTTAATAAATTAACGGGCGGCCTAAAAGCCTTAGCAAAACAACGTAAAGTGACTATCGTACGTGGTGAAGCAAGATTTGCTGGTCCTAATGCGATGCAAGTTGAAACTACTGAAGGTACGCAAACAATTTCGTTTGATAATGCCATTATTGCTGCTGGTTCACGCGTCACCAAGATCCCTGTATTTCCAAATGATGATCCTCGTATGATGGATTCGACTGATGCATTAGACCTAGCGGATGTGCCAGAAAATTTATTAGTTATTGGTGGCGGTATTATCGGCTTAGAAATGGCAACGGTTTACAATGCCTTAGGTTCAAATATCACCGTTGTTGAATTGCAAGATGGCTTAATACCCGGTGCTGATAAAGATATTGTTAAGCCTTTATTGAAAAAGGTTAAAGCGCAATATAACAGTATCTTATTAAATACAAAAGTTGCCAAGATTGAACCATTAGACGAAGGTCTTAAAGTGACTTTTGAAGGTAAGGATGCACCTGAAACTGCTGTCTTTGACAAAATTCTAGTTGCAGTCGGTCGTTCACCAAATGGTAAATTGATCAATGCTGAAGCGGCTGGTGTTATTGTTGACGATTATGGCTTCATCAATGTTGATCAACAAATGCGTACCAATGTAGCTAACATTTATGCCATTGGTGATGTTGTTGGCCAACCGATGTTGGCTCACAAAGCCGTTCATGAAGCTAAAGTTGCTGCTGAAGTGATTGCTGGTAAGAAGTCTGCCTTTGATCCAATGACGATTCCATCGGTTGCTTATACCGATCCTGAAATCGCTTGGATGGGTTTAAACGAAACAGAAGCTAAAGCACAAAATATCGACTATGTTAAAGGTGCTTTCCCATGGGCTGCAAGTGGTCGTAGTTTAAGTTTAGGTCGTGATGAAGGTTTAACCAAAGCACTGTTTGAGAAAGAAACAGGTCGCATTATTGGTGCTGGTATTGTGGGACCTAATGCTGGTGAGTTAATTGCTGAAGCAGTATTAGCCTTAGAAATGGGGGCAGATGCTGAAGATATTGGTATGACAATACATCCTCATCCAACCTTATCTGAAACCTTAGGTTTTGCTGCTGAAATGGCAGAAGGTAGCATTACGGATTTGTTACCACCTAGAAAAACGTTACATTCTAAATAACAGATGGATCAGAGGGTAACGCCATTACGTCCCCCGCTCAAATGGGCGGGGGGCAAGCGTTGGTTAATACCAACCTTAGCTAAAATATGGAAGAAGCATGACCACCGTCGGCTTGTTGAACCCTTTTGTGGTGGCTTGTCAGTTGCCCTTGGCCTGCAACCAGACACCGCATTATTAAATGATGTTAATCGAGCACTGATAAATTTTTATCAACAGATCCAAAGCGGTCTAGAAATCGATTTACCTTTGCATAATGAAGAGGCTATTTATTATCAGTATCGCACTGATTTTAATGAGCTGAATATGAAAGATGAATCGCCTGAGATGACGGCTCAGCTGTTTTATTATTTAAATCGCACAGGTTATAACGGCTTGTGTCGGTTTAATAAATCGGGTGGTTATAATGTGCCATTTGGTCGTTATAAAACGATCAATTATCAACAAGATTTTTCTGAATTACAGTGTGTATTAGCAAGCTGGGATTTTAACAATAAAGATTTCTTAGAAATGGACGTTAAACCAGGCGACTTTATTTATGCTGATCCACCCTATGACGTACCGTTTAGACAATATTCACAACAAGGATTTGATTGGGATGACCAAGTTCGTTTAGCTGAATGGTTGAGCCAGCATGATGGGCCAGTGGTGTTATCAAATCAGGCTACGCCAAGAATTAGAACGTTATATAAAGATCTAGGTTTTAAATTACGAATATTAGATGCTCCACGTCGTATCAGCTGTAAAGGTGATAAACGTCAAGATGTGAAAGAAGTGCTTGCCCTACGGGGAGTTTGATACAATATGCCCAAAATTATGATTTACAGGAAACAACATACTCATGTCCAAAATTAATAAAGTCGTACTAGCCTACTCAGGCGGTTTAGATACTTCTGTCATCCTGAAATGGTTACAAGATGTCTATGATTGTGAAGTTGTTACATTTACGGCAGATATTGGCCAAGGTGAAGAAGTTGAACCTGCCCGTGCAAAAGCACAAGCCTTAGGCATTAAAGACATTTATGTTGAAGACTTACGCGAAGAGTTCGCTCGTGATTATGTTTTTCCAATGTTTCGTGCCAATGCCGTCTATGAAGGTGAGTACTTATTAGGTACTTCCATTGCTCGCCCACTTATTGCTAAACGACTTGTTGAAATTGCGAAAGAAGTGGGCGCTGAAGCTGTTTCTCATGGTGCTACCGGTAAAGGTAATGACCAAGTTCGTTTTGAGCTAGGCGCCTATGCTTTAAATCCTGACATCAAAGTGATCGCACCTTGGCGTGAATGGGACTTAAACTCTCGTCAAAAATTATTAGATTATGCCGAAGAACATGGTATTCCAGTTGAAATGAAGCGAGGTAAAAAATCACCTTATTCTATGGATGCGAACTCACTACATATTTCATATGAAGGCGATATTCTAGAAGACCCATGGGTGGAGCCAGAAGAGTCTATGTGGCGCTGGACGGTATCACCGGAAGAAGCTCCTGATACACCGACATACCTAGAGTTATCTTACGAGAAAGGTGACATTGTTGCTATTGATGGTAAAGCTACGTCACCGGCACAAGTAATGGAACACCTTAATAAAGTTGGCGGAGCAAACGGTGTTGGTCGTTTAGATATCGTTGAAAATCGTTATGTTGGTATGAAATCTCGTGGCTGTTATGAAACACCAGCGGGCACAATTATGTTACCTGCTCACCGTGCTATTGAATCTTTAACCTTAGATCGTGAAGCGGCTCATTTGAAAGATGAGTTCATGCCTCGTTATGCTAGCTTGGTATACAACGGTTACTGGTGGGCACCAGAACGTGAAATGTTGCAAGCTATGATCGATAAATCACAAGAAACAGTGAACGGTACTGTTCGAGTAAAACTCTACAAAGGTAACGTCACTGTTGTCGGTCGTAAATCTGATACAGACAGCCTTTTTGATGAGTCAATTGCAACATTTGAAGATGATGGCGGCGCTTATAATCAGCAGGATGCTGAAGGCTTTATCAAATTAAATGCATTGCGTTTACGTATTGCAGGTAATAAAGTAGGCAACAACTAGCTGATAGCAGGTATTAAAGAATATGGAATATAGTGAATATCACGATCAAGCTGCAGAGTACATGCGTCTTGCCATACCGTTGATGAAAAAACACGGTATTGCTATGACGCCAGCCAACTATGCTGTTTGGTATGAATATGTTGCCGGTAAAAATGCAGCTCTTACCGATGCCGTTGAAGAAAGTATTGAAGATAACCAACCGTTAACCGACAAGGATAGTCGGCAGTTATATGAACGTTTTTTTGACCGAGAAAAAGATCAAGCGGCGTTACTTGAAATGCGCCAAGATATTCGACGTATTTTAACGGAAGTATTAACATTTTTGGCTAATGGTGCTGAGGCATCAGAGAAAAATGGTAATAATTTAAAAGATATTATTGGCCGCTTTCATCCTGATATGTCGCAAGATGAAATGCATTCGATTATAGATGATGTATTAAGTGAAACTAGATTACTTACATCTTCAACTGATTTGTTAGCAGAGCGCTTGAATACTGTTGTTGCTGAAATGCGTGACGTTAAAAAAGATTTAGATGAAGCCAAACGAGAAGCAAAAACGGATACGCTGACCAAGTTAGCCAACCGAAAAGCTTTTGATGATGTACTTGCTAAAGTTACCGTTGATTCTGATAGGAATGGTAATGAAGTATGTTTGATATTTTGTGATTTAGATAAGTTTAAACTGGTCAATGATACGCATGGTCATTTGGTCGGTGATCAAGTATTACGAGTGGTCGCTAATACGCTCAAAAATGCTGTTAAAGGACGCGATTTAGTTTGCCGTTATGGCGGTGAAGAGTTTTCTATTGTTTTGCTCAATACCAGCCTGCAAAATGCAAAAAAATTAGCAGAAACTATTCGTATTGATGTGGCTTCAATGCGTGTTCAGCGTAAAGATACTCAGCAATCATTAGGTAAAATCACCATGTCATTTGGTGTGGCGCATTATTTTCCTTCAGAAGGCACGGAGAGCTTCTTACAGCGTGCAGATCGTGCTTTGTATATGTCAAAGCGTAAGGGAAGAAACGCGGTGACTGAAGCTCAGCCACCGGTTATTTAAGTTATTAGAAACTGTCTTTAACAAATACGTCGCTGAGCGGGAGTTGGCCAGGACGACCTCTGGCTTGTTCCCGTTGTTTGCCGATGGTGATCATCATCGTAATGATATGGTCATGAGGCAGATTTATTATTTTAGCAACTTTATCAAAATCAAAGCCATCCATCGGGCAACTGTCATAGCCCATACCCTTAGCCATCAACATGATATTCATCGCTGCGATGCTCGATGAACGGAAACACTCATCTCGTTGAGCTTGATGATGATTGGTATAGTAATTCTCAATGGCAGGTAATAAAAAACCTTGCACTTCTGTTGGTGCATTACGCCAATAACGTTCAGGTTGTTTTTCCCAGGCATTTAGATCGGCACACAAGATTAAAAGTAATGATGATTCAGTAACTTGTTTTTGTCCCCAGCTGGCCTCTTCAATTTGCTGACGTTTGTCAGTATCTGCAACTTGTACAAAGCGCCAATGTTGAATGTTAAAGGCCGTTGGTGACAAGATAGCATGTTCCATAAGCTCGTTGATTTCAGCATCGCTCATGGCATGGTCGGGATCATAATGTTTAACAGAACGACGTGTAGCAATCGCTTCTTTGATATCCATAAATACTCTTTTAAATTAGTGTGCAGGGATGGACTCAACTTTTAGGTAGAGTCTTTGTTGTTTGAATTGGTGACTATGGTAACGTTTAACACCATTATTTTCGATATTTTTTTCATCACTTATCAGCCCTAACTCTATCCATTTACCTATTGGTCCGACTAAGGTGGTCAGCACCTGACTTTTTTCGATCGTGCCATTGTGGCGAAGCTGGCTAAAGATAGGATGAATATCGACGTGTACTTGTTGGTTGGCTGTTAATCTAGCTATCGCCTGAAAGCCATTATCAAGGCTGATATAACGAGTATTGTCTTGCACAGCAACATCACCGTATGGGCCTATAAAAATAAGTTGTTCATGTTGAGGAACGTCTTGCCCCATAGAGATAGTGATCGGGTTGCCAGCAATGCCTTGAGCGCGGTAATGTTGATCTCGTTCGCGGGTATTTTTAGTTGACCATTGTTTTATCCTTAACTCAGCATCCATATCACCATCAGTAACTTCAATCCTGGCTGAGGATTGATTCAGTTGTTGGTCAGCCAAGTTATGGCGCGTTCTTACTACTGTGATTTTAATACGCTGCAATGGTTGGTCGAGTTGTTCGATTAAAACTCTCATTTCACTAATTGTATCGGGGTCTGATTTAATAATTATCAGGTTTTGAAAAGCTCTAGCTGTGCTTTGTTGTGGCAAAAATGGCTGAATATCTGCCAATATTTCTGTTGCTAAACGGTGTTGTAATTCAATGGTTTCAATTTTGGTATTGGCTATCGCCACAGATGTAAAAATACTGAGCATGATGCCCAGGCTAAGTTTTGTGATATTCATAGGTTTAACTGCCTTGTATTGCTATCAATAACACTATGATTCCATATCTCATTAAAAGTCTGCTTTAGCGATCTAACTTCATATCGATCATCTAAATTGGCTCGGCCTTTATAACTATCACTAAGCTGACAATGTAAATAAGCGACATCATCAATAAGCAGAAACATTTGGTTTAAGTCCTGGTGTTGTTCTGAAGATGTGTGAATATGAATTGAGCTAGTCAATCGTTGGGCGAGGGGGATGATACTATGACTATTTTGAATATTTGCAGTGCTAGAGTGAATTGCAAACTTGATAGATGTTCTGTGATTTCGGCGAGCAAACTCACTAAGGCAATCAATTATTGCTTGGTTATCAAATAACACTGCATCAATGTTATTGCCAAAAAAACAAATCTCTCGCCTTGCTAATTTTACCAATTGCAGGGCGAGAGTTGCGGCTTGCTCACGACTAGAAAACTGAATCGTGTCATTCGTTTCATTTGTCGTGAGCATGTCAGTCATGGTTAGCAGTTACGAGCCTGTTCAGCTGCGTTACCAATGTAGTTGGCTGGAGTAAGTTGGCGTAAGCTTTCCTTACCTTCTTCAGGCATATCGAGATTATTGATAAAGTCCAACATGATTTGTTCATTAACACGTTGACCACGGGTTAAGTCTTTAAGTTTCTCATATGGGTTTTCAATACCGTAACGACGCATTACTGTTTGAATAGGCTCTGCTAATACTTCCCAGTTACGGTCTAAATCATCAGCCATAGCTTGTGGATTAGCTTCTAATTTACTAATACCTTTTAAAGCGGAACCGTAAGCTAATAAAGAATGAGCAAAACCAACACCCAAATTACGTAATACAGTTGAATCAGTAAGATCTCGCTGCCAACGAGAAATTGGCAGTTTGATTGCTAAGTGATCAAACATCGCATTGGCAACACCTAAATTACCTTCAGCATTTTCAAAGTCAATCGGGTTGACTTTATGTGGCATAGTCGATGAACCAATTTCGCCAGCCACTGTTTTTTGTTTGAAGTAACCAATAGAGATATAGCTCCAAACATCACGACTAAAGTCGATTAACACCGTGTTAAAGCGCATCATCGCTTGGAACAGTTCCGCCATGTAATCATGCGGCTCAATTTGAGTGGTGTATTTGTTCCAGCGCAGACCTAAGCCGGTGACGAAGGCATTTGCCATCATTGGCCAATCAACATCAGGGTAAGCAGAGAGGTGAGCGTTATAGTTACCTACAGCACCGTTCATCTTACCGTATAAAATAACGGCAGCTACATGGGTGCGTTGCAATTCTAAACGCTGTACAACGTTAGCTAATTCTTTACCTAAAGTAGTTGGCGAAGCAGGTTGGCCATGGGTACGAGACATCATCGGTGTTTCTGCATGCTCGATTGCTAGTTTACGAATCGAAGCAATCAATGTGTCCATTTCAGGCAAAATAATCTGCTCACGTGCATTCTTAAGCATAATGCCGTACGACGTATTATTGATATCTTCAGAGGTGCAGGCAAAGTGAACAAATTCAGTGATTTTATGCAGCTCATCATTCGCTTCAAATTTACGTTTAATAAAATATTCGACCGCTTTTACATCGTGATTGGTGGTGCGTTCGATATCTTTAATTTCTGCGGCATCCTCAACAGAAAAGTTTTTAACCATATCATCGAGGAAAGCTTCTGCTTCAGTACTCAATTTAGGTACTTCTTTAATGTCCGCATTTGCACCTAATAAATGCAACCAACGAACCTCTACCTCAACGCGTGAGCGCAATAATCCATATTCACTAAAGAAAGGGCGTAATGATTTAGTTTTACCCGCATAACGGCCATCTACAGGCGATATCGCGGTAAGAGAGGAAAGATCCATGAAAACTCCAAAAGAAAATAAGCTATAAATTTGCAAAAAATTATAGCAGATCTACTGTTTGCTACAGTGAGGATATGCAATTTGAGTTAATATATACCGTTCTATAGCCACGATATTGGAGTTAATTACGTGCTGACAGAATATCAAAGTCATGTTGAACTACGCGCCCAAGAAGGTCTTCCACCACTTGCATTAGAAGCTGAACAAGTAACAAGCTTGGTCGAGTCTCTCAAGCAGCCGGCCAGCGCTGACAACGAAGCATTATTAGAGTTACTAATTCACCGGGTACCACCCGGTGTTGATCAAGCCGCTTATGTTAAAGCTGGTTTTTTAGCGGATGTTGCGAAAGGCAATGTTAACTGTGCGGTAATCACACCCGTTTATGCAACTGAATTACTCGGCACGATGATGGGTGGCTACAACATTCAGCCTTTAATTGATTTACTTGATGTTGCAGAAACAGCGGATGCGGCTGAAGCAGCATTATCAAAAACATTGTTAGTCTATGATGCCTACTATGATGTGGTAGAAAAAGCGGCCAACAATGCTCATGCAAAACGTGTTGTACAAGCGTGGGCTGATGCAGACTGGTTTAACGCTAAGCCTAAATTAGCTGAAAGCATTACGGTAACGGTATTTAAAGTACCGGGCGAAACCAATACTGATGATTTATCGCCAGCAACCGAAGCATGGAGTCGTCCTGATATCCCTTTACATGCTAAAGCGATGTTAGTGACCAAAATGCCTGATGGCCTGCAAACCATCGAAACATTGAAACAAAAAGGTCACCCTTTAGCTTATGTGGGTGATGTGGTTGGTACTGGTTCATCACGTAAATCAGCGATTAACTCTGTGTTATGGCACATGGGTAAAGATATTCCGTTTGTCCCTAACAAGCGCCAAGGCGGTGTGGTTTTAGGTACCAATATTGCGCCAATCTTCTTTAATACTGCAGAAGATTCGGGTGCATTGCCGATTGAGTGTGATGTCCAAAACCTTAATATGGGTGATGTCATTACTATTCGCCCATACGATGGTCAGATATTGAATGAAGCCGGTGACGTTATTGCTGAGTTTAATATGCGTCCAAGCACATTGGCGGATGAAGTACGTGCCGGTGGTCGTATTCCATTGATCATTGGTCGTGGCTTAACAGATAAAGCACGTGAAACATTAGATTTAGCGTCAAGTGACGTTTTTCTTCGCCCAGTAGCACCGAATGACACCGGTAAAGGTTTTACTTTAGCTCAGAAAATGGTCGGTAAAGCATGTGGCATCGAAGGTGTTCGTCCTGGAACTTATTGCGAACCTAAAGTCACTACGGTTGGTTCACAAGATACCACCGGTGCGATGACACGTGATGAGTTAAAAGAACTGGCTTGTTTAGGATTCTCATCTGACTTAGTGATGCAATCTTTCTGTCACACTTCAGCATATCCAAAACCAGTAGACATTAAGTTACAACACAGCTTGCCAGATTTTATCAGCACCCGCGGCGGTGTATCGTTACGTCCAGGTGATGGTGTAATTCACTCTTGGTTAAATCGTATGATTTTGCCGGATACTGTGGGTACAGGTGGTGATTCACATACGCGTTTCCCAATTGGCATTAGTTTCCCTGCCGGTTCAGGCCTAGTCGCATTTGCTGCGGCATTAGGTGTGATGCCGATTGATATGCCTGAATCAGTATTGGTTCGTTTTAAAGGTGAAATGCAACCGGGTATTACCTTGCGCGATTTGGTTAACGCGATTCCATATGCAGCGATTCAAAAAGGTCTGTTAACGGTTGAGAAAAAAGGTAAGAAAAATATCTTTAACGGCCGTGTTTTAGAAATTGAAGGTTTGCCAGATCTTAAAGTTGAGCAAGCATTTGAACTTTCAGATGCATCAGCAGAACGTTCAGCAAATGGTTGTACTGTTCACTTGAACAAAGAGCCGATCATTGAATTCTTAAATTCAAACATCACCCTATTAGAATGGATGATTGCTCAAGGCTATGCTGACGAACGTACATTACAACGTCGTATTGATAGCATGAAGGCATGGTTAGCTGATCCGCAATTATTAGAGCGTGATGCGGATGCAGAATATGCGGAAATCATTGAGATTGATCTTAATGAAATCAAAGAACCTTTATTAGCCTGTCCAAATGACCCGGATGATGTGAAACCATTGTCAGAGTTGGCTGGTATTGAAATTGATGAAGTATTCATCGGTTCATGTATGACGAATATTGGTCACTACCGTGCAGCAGGTAAAGTACTAGAAAAAATGGGCACTTTACCTACTAAGCTATGGGTTGCTCCACCAACAAAGATGGATGCACGCCAATTAACGCAAGAAGGTATTTATAGTATCTTTGGCCGGGTAGGGGCTCGCACCGAAACACCGGGTTGCTCATTATGTATGGGTAACCAAGCGCGTGTTGCTGACAATGCAACGGTAGTTTCAACATCAACACGTAACTTCCCTAATCGTTTAGGTAATGGTGCTGATGTATATTTATCATCAGCAGAATTGGCTGCGGTAGTGGCAAGCATGGGTAAATTACCAACAGTTGCTGAGTATCAAGAAAAAGTTGCAGGTATTGAACCGATGGCTGATGAAATTTATCGGTACTTAAACTTTAATGAAATGGAAGAGTACAGCAACACTTCTGATTGATATTTAATGTTCAGATAAAATAAAAGGCTGTTTTCATCACTGGAAACAGCCTTTTTTATATGAGAAAACTATGAATACCAGCATACCAGTCCTATCTAGCTTAAACTTGGCTCTCGCATTTATACCTGTATTGGCCGTGTTATTTATTTTATATAAATGGTCACTTGATGCCGGTAATGCGGTGTATGCGGTGATACGTATGTTGGTGCAGTTATTGTTAGTTGGCTATGTCTTAACAACTATTTTTGATGCAGATAATGCTGGCATTGTGGTGGCAGTATTGATGGTCATGGTTCTAGCCTCAAGCTGGATTGCATTAGGTACGATCAAGTCGCAACGACTTAAACTTTATAAGCAGACTTTATGGGCAATCTTAACGGGAGGAGGAGTAACCTTGGCGTTAGTGACGCAAGGTGTGATTACCCTAGAACCGTGGTTTGAACCGAAATATATGATCCCATTAGCCGGCATGATCTTCGCCAACTCTATGAATAGTGTTAGTCTTGCAGCAGAACGTTTATATTCAGAACTGGAACGAGGGGAAGAGTATTCAAAAGCGCGTTCGATAGCCTTTCATGCAGCCTTTATTCCCGTAGTTAATTCACTATTTGCCGTTGGCCTGGTTTCATTACCCGGAATGATGACCGGCCAAATATTATCAGGTGTTTCTCCCATCACAGCCGCTCATTATCAAATAGTAGTCATGTGTATGATTTTTGGCTCGGCAGGATTATCTACCGCTTACTTTTTAGTGTTAACTAAGTCAGCATTTTTGAAAGAAGAAAATTAAAATGGTTGAAATTTTGTTATTTTAGTTCAGTTGTTTTAGCTAAATTTATAAGGCAGCTTTTATTGTTGAGTAATTGTTAATTAACAAAGGGAAACAAATGATAAAAAAAATACTTATAGTAGTAGGTGTTGCATTGTCGAGTACCGCATACAGTGCTGGTCATCCTATGGACTTATCGAGTTACGTAGAACGAACCGTAGATCATGGTGGCTTAAACTTGATTGAACGCAGGTTGACCATGCATGAAGTGGCAATTATGAAGCAAGCTGGAGTGATTCATGCCGATGGAAGCCTGGCAGTTAATACACAAGATATTGCATACAAGCCTCTAGTTATTGCACCACCAAAAGTTAAGGCGGTCGTGCAACCTAGTTTGCCAATAAACACTATTCCAACTGCTAAAGGCAACCTCGTACCAGTAGCGGTGGTGAATACCCCGAAAGCACCTGCCGTATCTGGAACGTCTGTACCAACAGCTACAATAGCCAATCAGACGCCCACCGCGACAGGTAATAATATACCAACAGCGCAAACGAATACGGCAAAAGCGCCCCCGATATCTGGTGCTGCTGTGCCTGCTCAACCTAAAGGTACCGTAACAGCCCGTCCTACGACCATGCCTGCTAACCCAACTCGTGATGAGATTATTCATATGCAGCAAGATATTCAACATATCGAACGTTCGGTAGGCAAAGCACTTGATTTATCATTGTCTGCATATGCTGTTGCAGAGCTCCCACAAGCGACGGATGGCCGTTCAGGTGTTTCTGTTGGTTTAGGTGCTGCTAATGGCAAGGTCGGTGAAGCATTAGGTTATAGCTCTAACTTTGGTGATCAACATGAATATACAATTAAGATCAGTGTCAGCCATGCTGGTTCTGAGAATGCAGCTGGTGCAGGCTTTAATTACCAATGGTAGCTTTATAAGCTACCATTGGTGAGTAAAAACATAACCTAGCCTTTATACCTGCTTGAGGCTAGGTTATGTTCATGTTATTGGTTCGGATTAAGGACGTAGAAATTGTCTAAAGTTACTCTAGAGGGCTATATCGTTGTTCCTGACAGTGAGCTCTCAGCTGTAACATCTGAACTTACTCGTCATATCGAGCTGACACGACAAGAAGAAGGCTGCGTAATTTTTGATGTTAGCCCTGATCAGAAAAATAAAAATATCTTCCATGTTTACGAAGAGTTCATTAATCGTGATGCATTTGAACTGCATCAGGCCCGGGTTAAACAATCGCGCTGGGCACAAGTGACAGCTGATGTAGAAAGGCATTATAAGGTTACAGAAGCAACGGCTAAACTGACCTGAATTGTTATCAATGACAAGGAAATAGGATGAGTGTTAGCTCTAAGCATACTTCGCTAGTTGTAGTACCAGCTCCTGCTTTCACCATGCAGGATCATCAGGGCGATACGGTTAGCTTGAAAGCTGCACTGGTAGATGGGCCGGTTATGTTGGTATTTTACCCAAAAGACTTTACTCCGGTATGTACACAGCAACTTTGTGACTATCGCGATAATCTAGCCGAGTTCGAGCAGTTCGGTATCCAAATTTTTGCTATCAGTCATAATGATCAAGATAGCCACGCTCAGTTCGTTGCTGAACATAACTTTCCGTTTGTTTTATTGACTGATACTGGCAATAAGGTGGCAAAAAGCTACGGCTGCACCTCACGGTTGATGCTAGGCAAGGTAAGTAGAGCGATAGTATTGGTCAATACTAAAGGGGAAATTATTTACCGTCATGTAGAAGCGACACCTTTGACACGACGAAAATCTCATACTTTGCTGGCACGATTACGACAACTGAGTGATGACAGTCTTATCTAACAAGTCAGTCTTATTCAGTTTAATTGTTATCTCAGTGAAAATATGGAAGAACTGATATTGTTTAAACGAGAGAAAACGGTATTTCTGCCATTATTTTTGGCTTGATAAAGATACTGATCTGCTTCTGAAATTAAGTCATCAAGAGAGCTGTGCTTTTCAGTTCTTTGTGCGATACCAAAGCTGGCCGTATAGCTGTTCACTTTTCCGCCTAAAACAATTTGTAATCTGGCGATAGCTAAGCGATACCGTTCAGCAATGACAACAGCTTCTTCCAGAGGTGTATCAGGTATAAATATAATGAATTCTTCTCCCCCCCAACGGGCGATAAAGTCTTCCTCACGAGATTCATGAACAAATGTACTGGCAAGACGTAACAGCACCTCATCACCTGCAGTATGGCCATAACTATCATTAATCGTTTTAAAGTGATCAACATCAATCATGATGACTGTAATATTGTGACGATCTCTATCCCAAATGGGACGTAGCTTTTCATAAAAAGATCGACGATTATGTAAGCCGGTTAGTGGATCGAGTCTGGATAATGCTCTGGCATGGTCTTTTTCTTGCTGTAATAAATTGACTCGAGTCGCCAAGGCTAAAGCCAGTACTACTGCTTCGATAATCATGCCCATTTCTACGGCTAAGTAAGAATAAGGGTTATAGGGGATAAGTCCCCATACCGTACTGCCAGTAAGTGCTGCACCACCTGAACCGGCCACTGTCGCAAAGATAAAATAAATAGCCAGTTTATTGCCTTGCTTTAAGGCAATAAAGCCTAATAAAAGCATAGAAATACCGAATAAAAATACAAAGCTGAATGCCAATAATAAAGCTAAAAGCTGATTGTTTACGATGATGGTTATCATCATAAAGCTGGCCATCGTTATGCAGGTGGCAATGACCGTATTGTGCACTTTAGGTGCTGTTTGTTTAAAGGTCAGAAAATGAGTAGCAAATAGTAACCCAGCAAGACAAAATGTCACCATTAAGACCGGGTTTGACCACATTTGCCAGCTTGTCGATTCTGGCCATAGCCAGTAAAAACCATGGCCGGTATATGCAAGGTTTGTAGCTAAAAAAGCAAGCATATACAAAGAGTAGTATAGGTGGCTAGGTTCTTTTAATTTTCGATACAAGATTAAGTTGTAAATTAAAAGAATGATGATTCCACCATACAAAAAACCATAACTATAAGCATTTATTAGATCAATGTTAGTCGCATCGTATAAATCTTTAAAGTAGATAGGGATAACAAGAGGAACGATGCTTTCAACACGAATAAAAATCGTGGTATTGCCCGGTTTATAATCGTGATCAAATACAAAAAATCGATTTTCGACAGGACGGCTTGCAAAGGGAAGTTGATCACCCGTTTTAATATGAGAAAGTGTTCTACCATCATGAATAAAATAAGCATTAATATTGTCTAGCCAAGAGGTTTCAATACTTAATCGTTTTGGCTTTTTGAATGCCTGTTCATTATTCACTTCAAAAATAAGCCAGACAGGCTTACTTCCTATACCTAGACTCAGGTACGAACTTGTTGAGGAAGATGTTTTTTGATGTTGATAATGTGCCTTAACTTGGTTAAGCGTTAACTGGCCATCATTTTCAGTAATAACATGGCTATATTGAGCAATGGAGTATAGGTATCGATCAGATGTATTTAGCGGTGCGGCGGATACGACGTTGTTCAACAACAGGCTGATAAATAGAAAGGCGACAGAGATATATTTGTTTTTCATTGCGCTGCAACAGTAGAGGTAATTGACGAATAATTAAAGTAGTAAAGGTAGGGGTATTAACAAGGTCGAAATTTATCTAATACAAACAAAGGCCTCGCCATTACTTATGCTGACTGAAGTACCTATTAAGTAATCGCTGCTAATAACAATTGCGCTTATGGATTGGCACTATGATGACTTAGCTAAAAGTGAATATAGACACTGGAACGTTAATGTTCCTGTCCCCATGGTCGTGCTAATGGTTCACCTATGAATAAACCTTCGCCGGGTTGCTGCACTGACTTCCAGTAGGCTTCAACCAATGTTTTTCCATCACGGTAAGAGGGGATCAATACTTGAGGGTTAGGAAACTTTGCCGGGTAATTACACGGCTCTACTACCGCACCATAACTGCCAGTAACACCTGCTTCTAACCAACGAAAAGCCTTCATTTGGCCGTGCTCACCAATACCTGCACCACCCGTTGACGTTAAGTGTTCGGCAATGGCTCCAGGTAAATAAGTGTTGGTATTAATATGCGGTACCGACACCATTCCTGTGTGGTAAAACATGACATCATCTTTGTTTTTTAGTGCCGAACGTGTTGCTGAAAATTTGGCATCAATATAATTGACGTTGATGTCTTTACGGTCACCCCATAGTTCAGCAAAGCGTTCAAAAATTGACCAGCGACTGCTTCGGTTAGCATCATTGGTTCTAATCAAATAAGCTTGGGCTTTAGGGAAGCTATTATCGGCGGCAATGCCATTGTCGATGACTTTTTTAGCCTCATGAACACTCGTACCACTCAACATCATGCTCAGCTTGAATGGTGAATTTTGTTGCCACAAAGTGGCTGATTCAGCATTGTAATAAGGGCTAGTTGCAGTCGCTTTACATCCACGTTCAATGTTTGTTTTATGGCTGCAATACTTTTTGTCAAAACCAAAGGCAAAGGCACTGGTTATTGACATGCACTCAACACGATAAGGCGCATGCCAAGTCATCAGAATGACTTTAATATTATCAGTTAGTTTGGGTTTTAATTGACTGTATATACCCTTAAACTGCTTTTTACTAAGACTGCTTGGACTACCTTTGATATTAACAGCCACGACTTGTGATTTAGGCACCTTTCTTTGTTGGGCATAATAATCAGCAATTTGCTTAGAATGGTCATCGTTAAATTTATATAAAACTAATACATTTTCTGCTGACAACTGAGCTGGCTTGTTGTCAGCTAAAGCATGGTTAGTTGTAAATAAACTGAGCAGTAGTGTGAAGCAGGCTAGAACAATAAAAGGCACGTTGCTAGCTTGAGTATCTTCAACCATTAACAAGAAAATGCACCCATATACTTGCGGCATAACCCAATGCGATTACCGGTGTCCATTTAAGGTGGCTGAAGAAGGTATATTGGCCTCGTGCTTGGCCCATCAACGCAACCCCGGCTGCTGAACCAATGGACAACAAACTACCCCCGACACCGGCTGTCAGCGTGACTAATAACCATTGCAATTCATTCATGTCAGGTTGCATAGATAACACGGCAAACATCACCGGAATATTATCGACAATAGCCGATAAAATACCGACTAAAATATTGGCTGTAGTCGCACCTAATTCGCCATACATAAATTCAGATGTCATCCCTAGATAGCCAATGAAACCAAGTCCACCAACCGCGAGAATAACACCGTAGAAGAAGAACAAGGTGTCCCACTCGGCTTTGGCGATCTTATCGAAAATATCGAAGTCATCTTCAATAGGGTTACTGGTAGGAATATCTGAGCTATCAATGCGTGCTTTGCCACGAATAGTTAAGTAATAGCTATACAGTTTGAGATAAGCCAAGCCAGTCATCATGCCAAAAACAGGTGGAATATGTAGAAAGTTATGGTAACTAACGGCTGTAATAATAGTGAGTAAAAATAAGCCAATCATTGTTAAACCACCGGGCTTGATATCGGTAATACCACCGTCCGTTTTCTGTGGTGATGTATTAGGAACTGCAAACTGCATAATCAATGCTGGCACCAGAAAGTTTACGACGGCTGGTAGGAATAATTTAAAAAAGGTAGCAAACTCAATGATGCCTTTTTGCCAAACCATCAGCGTTGTAATATCACCAAAGGGACTAAATGCACCACCGGCATTAGCGGCAACGACGATATTGACACAACCAATCGCTATAAACTTAGAATTGTCTTTGCCAACGGCCATGATGACGGCACACATGATTAAAGCGGTAGTTAGGTTGTCGGCGATGGGTGAGATGAAAAACGCTAAAATACCCGTCAACCAAAACAGCATTTTATAACTAAACCCTTTTAGGACCAGCCAATCACGTAAGGCATCAAATACACCACGCTCAAGCATGGCATTGATATATGTCATCGCGACTAATAGGAAGAAGAATAGCTCTGCATATTCTAAAAAGTTATGGCGAATTGCGACTTCAACTGAATGACTATCCCCCATATTGCTGTATACCAGTGCGATAAGGACCCATATCAAACCGGCAGCGAGGAGAACGGGTTTAGACTTTCGTAAATGCAGCTGTTCTTCAAAAATAACCAAGGTATAGGCAAAAATGAAAATACCTAGAGCAGTATAGCCAACCCAATGATGGGTCAGTGAGGTGGTGATGGCATGTGTTTCAACGGCGAATACCGAACTGGAAAAGGCGATGGTGAACAGAAAAGTAATTAGTTGAACCATGATGTTCCTGTGAGCTAAAGCAATAGTAAGTTGAATAACTAGCTATAAATATAAAGTGCTAGTTGTTATACCAATAAAGAATCAGAAAAAAAAGCATTCAAATCAATTACTGCAAAAAATTATGCGCAAGTCATAAAATAATTCATCTGCCAGTGACTTGTAAAAGCCTATATTTTAGCCGTTTCAAGATAAAACTCATTTTTATAATAGGAAGAATATCCTGATTAAAGATGATTATTTTCACTTTTTATATAACGGACTTTATATTGTCATAATCGTCACTCATACTTTGCCCAACATTAGATTTCAAACTTAAATTTATAAGGAAGTATCGTTATGAAAAAAATCATTTTATCAGCAGTGTTATTTGCATTAAACGTGGGCATGACTACAAGTAACGCAGAAGTAAAACATGATTTTTCACAACAAATGATGGAACAAAAATCACAACTACGACCACAACAATTCAATTTCTTCAGTGATCGTTACCAGCAAGTGAAAGCTCACCGTAACAGCGTGATGACTCAGCCAGTACTAGCGAGTTTTAGCGAGCAACTTGCAAAGCAAAAAACACAATTACGTCCACAAGAATTTAACTTCTTCAGCGATCGTTATAAACAAGTGAACGCTAAAATCTTACCGAAAGCTGCGATGGATGTTGTA
>MAAI01000074.1 GCA_002163115.1 Methylophaga sp. 41_12_T18
AAAGGTTTTACCTTAATTGAATTAATGATCGTTGTTGCCATTATCGGTATCTTGGCGGCTGTAGCTTTGCCTGCTTATCAAACTTATACAAAGAAAGCTAAATTTACTGAAGTAGTATTAGCAACTAGTACAGGTAAAACAGCTCTTGAAATATGTGTTCAAAAAGGAGAGACACTTACAAACTGTGCTGATGGCGGGACTACAGCTGCAGGAAAGGCTGTTAAAGGCGCTTTAACTGGTGCAGCAGATGGTGCTTTGGTTGCATCTGTTACAATGGGAACAGGTGGAAAAATCACAGCTACTGGGAATTCACCTATAGCTTCGACTTACATAATTGCACCTACAGTTACAACTAATGGATCAATTACTTGGGTTGTAGACACTACAAGTACATGCTTAGCCGCAGGTATTTGTTAATTATACTAAATTTAAATAATTTCTATTTAAAGCTCCTACGGGAGCTTTTTTATTGTCTAAATGTAAATGTCTTTTGAAAGCTGTTACCAAAGTAAAATAAAATTTTTGTGCTTTTAGCTAAAGTTACTTTACATTAAAACTTGCTATATTCGCTGTTTTTATTCAAAGGTTATCTACAAACCTTATGAAAGGTAACCTCCAACAACCTGTCGTATTACCTGCTATAGCACATAAACATCTTGTATTTCTTGCTGGCATCGAAGACATTTAATGGTATTGGTGACCCAGTCCCCTTAAAATACAACTGGTCAGAACACTGGTGTAGAATAATTAATAAAGAAAATTAAATTGTTTATAAAATTACTGATATCGAATTCATTATAGCTCAGTGTCGATGTCATTATTAGAATTACCTTTCTCTGATCCTTTTGAACTAAACTTTTGTTCTTTTAACCAAAACTACGTTACACTGAATTTTAGTGTCTTCATTGTTTTTTTTCAAAAGGTTATCTACAAAGTTATGAAAGGCAATCATCAGCAATCAAGCGTTTTGTCAGCTTTATCTAATGAGCACTTAGTTCCGCTTGCTAATGTCGACGATATTTTCAATGATTATACTGGTAAGAACATACCTTTCATTCGTTATTTAGTTGATGATAAAAATATAGATGGTAAAAAAATTGCCGCTATTTTATCAAATAAGTTTGGTT
>MAAI01000022.1 GCA_002163115.1 Methylophaga sp. 41_12_T18
ATAGGTCCAACCGTTAAGGCGCGCGTTTTCACTCTTGATTACCGCCGCCCCTTCGTCCACATACACACGGGCCACGTCGCTTAGGGTGATGTATTGCTGGGAGCTGGTAAGAATAGGCAACAGCCGTAATTGAGTTAGGCTGTCGCGATACTTTTGCAGGTAACGCACGTTTACCGGGTAACGCTCTAGCCCTTCCACGGTTTGCGTCACGTCCACCCCACCTATGGCGGTTTGCACTGTGGTTTGCAAATCCTGAATATTTAACCCATAACGGGCGGCTTTGGCGCGATCTATGTCCACCTTAATGTAACGGCCACCCACCACACGTTCACTGTATACCGAGCGAGTACCGGGCACGTCTTGCAAGATGGTTTCCAGCTGCTGCCCTATGCCTTCGATTACTTTTAATTCTGGCCCCGCCACCTTAATGCCCACCGGGGTTTTAATACCCGTGGCCAGCATGTCGATACGGGTTTTAATGGGCATCACAAACGCATTGGTTAAACCCGGAAAATTTATTTTTTGGTTTAATTCATCCTGAATGTCTTTACTGGTGATGCCGGGGCGCCACTGGCTTTTATCCTTAAATTGAATCACGGTTTCAATCATGGTGAGTGGCGCCGGGTCGGTGGCGGTTTGGGCACGGCCAATTTTGCCAAATACGGTTTTTACCTCGGGAATGGTTTTAATGATCTTGTCGGTTTGCTGCAAGATTTGCCGCGCCTTGCCCACAGACACACCGGCATAGGTGGTGGGCATGTACATTAAGTCCCCTTCATCCAGGGGCGGCATAAATTCACTGCCGGTTTTTTGAATGGGGTAGATGGCGCTCATGGCCAACAGCACAGTGAAAAACAACACGCTCTTGGGGTAATTTAATACCTGTTTAATAACCGGCTGATACAGGGCCACAAATATTCGGTTTATGGGGTTGTGTTTTTCATCGACAATTTTGCCGCGAATAAAATAGCCCATTAATACCGGCACTAGGGTAATGGCTAACGCCGCCGCCATGGCCATGGCGTAGGTCTTGGTTAGCGCCAATGGCGTAAATAATTTTCCTTCCTGGGCCTGCAGGGTAAACACGGGTAAAAAACTTAGGGTGATGATTAACAACGAGAAAAATAACGCAGGCCCCACTTCCAACGCCGATTCGGTAACAATTTGCCAGCGGT
>MAAI01000014.1 GCA_002163115.1 Methylophaga sp. 41_12_T18
ACACTAATTAAAATAAAAGAAAGTGTTAATAGGGTCATAATACTTGCGCCAATAAAGCAATTATCCCCATAAACCCTATAGTTACAATGCTCCCTTTATTTTTCAATGAAAAGACGAGGGGGTCATCATGCATTTCCCCGCTATTGGTTTTTAACCACATTATCATCATCCAGTAACAAAATGCAGGTAGAACTAGCCACAACAATATTGGTTTTTGATATTGGTCCGTAAGGACATTGCTGTTAATGTAAAAGCAAAACATCAAAATAGAGAGCATCGCAGAGGATGTGCCTATACTCATAAGCACAAAATAATCTGCTAACTCGTAACCTCTACCACTTATTCGTGCATTAGGCTCCCTCTTGAAAGACTTTAATTCAGCACATCTTTTAATCATGGCCAAGCTCAAGAAGACAAACATTGAAAATGATAATAGCCAGAAGGACAAGGTGACGCTTAGAATAGCCGCTCCTGCAATAATACGTAATGTATAAAGAGATGCCAATGCTATAACATCCATGCCAATATACTGTTTTATTTTTAATGAATAGGTTACTGTCATAATTAAATAAACAGCTAATACTAAAATAAATTCATCCATCAACACTGAAGCTATAGTAAAAGCTAAAAAAAACAGAACGAAAGCAGCAACGTTAGCATAAACAACACTGATTTTCCCAGCAGCTAGCGGACGATTCTTTTTTCTTGGGTGTCTTCGGTCACACTCTAAATCGATTAAATCATTAATAATATAAGTGGCAGAAGCTAAACAGCTAAAGCTGATAAACCCAAGCACAGATGAAAGAATTGAATTTTCAACTAGAAATTGTCCAGAAACTATTAAAGGAACAAAGATAAGAAAATTTTTGGCCCATTGGTGAACTCTAAGTTGCCTAAACCAAACCATCCAAGTCATAGGTGTATCATCGAAGGTTTTTGATGTGGGTGAGTTGACTGCAAGTTTTTTTGCATTATTAGTTGGGTTGACCAAGTAGCTTTCTTCACTTCTATCGAATATTACAAAGTCTTCTTTAGAATTTCCTGCGTAAGAGAATTTTTTAGTTTCGGATTGTATTCGTAAAAGTTTAGCCTCTCCTTTAAGGTTTGAATTAATATCGCTACTTATAAAAGAGTCAAATAAGTCATATTCATCACAAACATTTTTTGCATACTTTTCATGGCTAGCAGTAGCAAGTACAATTTTTCTATTTTTTGCTTTTTCTTCAAGTAG
>MAAI01000090.1 GCA_002163115.1 Methylophaga sp. 41_12_T18
GGTTTTGTGGCAACAACAGAATTTACAATTGCAGACTTTGGGATTGATGTGAAAATGTTAGGCCCAGCCTCGCAAACTATTTATCTCACATTGTCAGTGGAAGGCATTAAAAACTAAGCTTAGGCTTGGCTAGCAGTGCTATCGCTAGCCAAGTCATTTTATCCAGTTATGGTTGTAACATTAATAAACCGGCTACAATTCCTAATGGTGAAACCAGCACGGCAAATGCTAATAATGCTAATTCACGCACAATATAAATGGCATCAATAATATAAGACATTGAATTTCTCCTGTTTAGTTGATGGTTTGCATTATAATTAGCGGCTGTTACAGCTTTATGAATGTATTGTTACCAAATGAATATTCTCTCTTTAGATACCTGCACCGAATCATGCTCAGCGGCTTTGTTATACCAAGGCCAGTTATTTGAGCGTGTCGAACTCACCCAACGTGGCCACTCAGACTTGATCCTAGCGATGATGGATGAGGTGTTTGCTCAAGCAAACGCCAACATTTCAGACGTTGACGTTTTAGCCTTTGGCCGTGGTCCTGGCTCATTTACCGGTGTTCGAGTCGGTGTTGGTGTTGCGCAGGGCATTGCTTATGCGCGAGATATTCCAGTGGTACCTGTTTCAAGTCTTGCGGCAGTAGCGCAAGGTGCAGCTGAACAATTTGACTGTGGGTATATTGCTGTTGCGATGGATGCACGGATGGGGGAGGTTTATTGTGCTAGTTACCGGGTTGATAATGGCATTGTGCAGCTAATCGATGAAGAGCAAGTCTGTCCACCTGAGCAATTCAAACCTTGTCAGCAACAACAGTGGCTGGCTGTCGGTACCGGTTGGGCAGAATATGATGCCATTTTAACCGCGAACTTTGCAGATAACTTAGAGCAGGTGAGTGCAAAGCAGTTTCCGCAAGCAAGCAGTGTTATTAAGTTAGCCCAACAAGATATTGATGCTGGACGTACTTTACCAGCAGAGCAAGCATTGCCGGTGTATCTAAGAAACAATGTGGCTAAAAAGAAAGGTGAGCAGTAATGGTCGATAAGCCAGATGCTATTTATGCCTCACCTTTAGATAAAATCATCGATTTTAGTTTTGATGAAAAAGTCGTTAATGTCTTCCCAGATATGATCCAACGTTCAGTACCGGGTTATGGAACGATGATCTCAACGATAGGTATCATGGCGGCACGTTACGCCCAAGCGGATAGCCATTGTTATGATTTAGGTTGCTCATTAGGTGCCGTGACATTGTCGATGCGGCAACGCATCCAACAGCCTAATTGTGACATCATCGCGGTTGATAATTCGTCTGCAATGATCGAGCGTGGCCAGCAATTATTAGCCAGTGATAAAACTAGCAGCACGCAAGTGCAATTAGTGTGTGCAGATATTCAAGATGTTGCGATTGAAAATGCTTCGGTAGTGGTGTTGAATTTCACTTTGCAGTTTATTCCAGTGGCTGAACGATTAACGTTATTACAACGGATATATCAAGGTTTAAAACCGGGCGGGGTGTTGATTTTGTCTGAGAAATTAGCCTTTGAAGATGAAGTGCAAGATAACTTTCATATTGATTCTCATCATGACTTTAAACGTAGTAACGGTTATAGCGATTTAGAAATTAGTCAAAAGCGCTCTGCATTGGAAAATGTATTAATCCCAGAAACCTTAGCTGAACATCAAGCCAGGCTAAAACAGGCCGGTTTTGATTTTGTAGAAAAATGGTTTCAGTGTTTTAACTTTGTTTCGATGGTGGCAGTGAAGTGAGTACATATCAGTCTTTATATCAGCAGCTCGAAGCAATGGGCTTAACTGAATGGCGTGAGCAATTAGAATCGCAAGTGGCAGACAGACTAGCGATTGATGGTCATGGCAAAATGGCTGCGTGGCAAGCTGCATTGGCTCAGCTTCCAGATATTAGCAATGTTAATACAGACTTAAAAAATGCAGTTAAAGTCGGTGACAAAACTAACCTTAATGGTTTTGACCAAGCTAAATTTACTGAGTTGTTACAAACCTTTCATCCTTGGCGCAAAGGCCCGTATTCGCTCTTTGATATAGAAATTGATACCGAGTGGCGTAGTGATTGGAAGTGGCAACGGTTAATAGCTCATATCCAGCCGTTAAAAGGACGCAAGGTATTAGATGTTGGCGGTGGTAATGGTTATCACGGCTGGCGGATGGCTGGTGAAGATGCGGAGCTTGTTGTTGGCATTGATCCAACATTGGTTTTTGTTATGCAATACCAAATCATGCAAAAATACATACAAGCTGACAATCATTATGTATTACCCGTTGGCATCGAACATCTACCTAAGAACTTGAACTGTTTTGATAGCGTATTTTCTATGGGCGTGTTGTATCACCGTCGTTCACCATTGGATCATTTGTATGAACTAAAGGCGTGTTTAAGGCCGGGTGGTGAATTGGTATTAGAAACGTTGATTATTGATGGTGAACTTGGCATGACACTAATGCCGACAGATCGTTACGCCAAGATGCGTAATGTCTGGTTCCTACCTACTAATGAAACAATGATTGTGTGGCTGCAACGCTGTGGCTTTAAAAACGTACGTTGTGTTGATGTGACCGATACTAGTTTAGAAGAACAACGTAGTACTGATTGGATGACATTTGAATCGTTGGCTGATTTTTTAGATGCTGATGATAGATCCAAAACAATTGAAGGTCATCCCGCACCGAAACGAGCGATTTATATAGCGTCAACGCCTAAATAAATTCCGCAATGCTGGCCGATTTCACCTAAATATACGGCTAAATTAATATTAAGCTATTCGGGGTGATCTTTGTTCTTGAAGTGAGTAACTATTAGTAGGTTATTTGTTGCAGAGCGGTTGAATAAGTCGGCTATGAAGGGCTTTATTACGATAGCTTGAGTTGTTTGCGCTGCTATTGAGTAAACTGGCGACGGCACTGTTAGGCATCATTAATAATGGCAATCCAGTTGTGTTGATTATTTAGACAAGCATTGAGCTGTTGCAAGTTTAACTTTGATTGACGTTTGATCTTCAGTTGATAACTGACGCAGTTTCGTTTGTTCTGAGTGTAATATTGATCAATTTTAATGTTATATGAAGTAGATGTTTTATCGTTATGCCAGGTGTTATCTAGACCTTTGATTTCGGAACTTAATATTTTCTGAGTATGAATGAGGTCTGCGTGGCTCATTGCTGTTTTGCTATCAATCCCAGCTTCAATTCCAGCTAAAAATTCAAACTTAGATTCGTTGCCAATAGCTACGGTTGTATTCACTGATAATATTAGTCCTACAAGTGCGATTACATTTACCTTCATAGTAAGCCTATCCTTTGCAAATCAAGAACTACAAGAATACAAGGCTTACGGTTAAAGTTAATGAGCAAACTATCCTTAATAATCGGGATAAAATTCCCAGTATTTAGTGGGGAAATGTTTTTTAGATGAAACAGTTAGTCTATTTTTTAACATTATTTTTTGTCACAATTATAGAATAGACTTCACTTAAAAGCTGTGCCACTATGATTCTATAAGTCCAATTTGTTTGTTTTAGGTTGAAGATTATGCAACCAATAGAAATATTACCTTGGAATGATAATTTTGACACAGGACTGCCAATTATTGATCAACAGCATCAACAATTAGTGCTGTTGATCAACTCTTTAGCTGAACATCTTTCCAGCCACGCTGAACAAGCGATTTTAACTAAGGTATTTGATCAACTTGCTGATTACGTGGCTTATCATTTTGAGACTGAAGAAAAGGTTTGGCATCAGTTTTTATCAGCAGATGACTTAGAAGTTGAACATAAGCGTAATCACGAACAATTCATCACTCAGGTTCAACAATTAAAGCACTCAGAAATTGACCTGTCATCCAATGAAGCCATTGAGCGTATATTACGATTTTTAATTCAATGGTTGGTATTTCATATTTTAGAAAATGATATGTACATGGCCAAAGTAGTTCAAGCAATCCAGTCTGGCTTATCTACTACCGATGCTAAAGATAAAGCTGATAAAGAGATGCGTCAGCATATTAATGTGCTGGTGGAAACGATATTAAATATGTATGAAAAACTGTCTATTTTAACTTTAGAGTTAGGCAGAGAGGTTGATACCCGTAAACAAATAGAAGCGAAATTACGCTTAGCTGCCAATGTAGTTGAAAATACCTTAGATGCAATTTGCATTACCGATGACAATCATAGAATTATTGATGCTAATCCTGCTTTTTATCAAACGACACAATTTCAGCCAGACGAAGTGTTGGGTAAAAAGTTAAGTGAGATAAAGTCTGGACTGAATAAACAGCCACTGGCTACCAATGTTTCAGAGATAGTGCTTAAGCAAGGGCATTGGAGTGGGGTGGTTTCCAGCTTAACTAAAACGGGTGAGGGCATGGTTGAATGGTTGAGTTTGTCTTTAGTTAAAAGTGCAGATGATGCTAGTTATGAACATGTGGCCATATTTTCAGAAATAACCCACTTAGCAGAACGGTTATCCAGCATGGAGCATCTTGCCTATCATGATGTCTTGACTGGCTTACCCAATCGGATCTTATTAACAGATCATTTGGACTTGTCGCGGGCTAGCTCGAAACGAAACGACAGTTATGTGGCAGTTTGTTTTCTTGACCTAGATAGCTTTAAACCGGTTAATGACCAATATGGCCATGATGCTGGTGATGAAGTATTAAAAGTTATCTCTAAGCGGTTACAGTCTGTTATTCGTATCAATGATACGGTGTCACGAGTAGGGGGCGATGAATTTGTATTGCTGCTTGTTGATTTAGCGCATGCTGACTCTTATAAAGAGTTATTAGATAGGGTATTACAACAAGTTGCACAGCCTATCGATATAGGTGGTGAAAAGGTTAAAGTCACAGCCAGCATTGGTGTCACTATTTATCCTATTGATGACAATACAACCGAGCTATTAATCCAGCATGCGGATAAAGCGATGTATATGGCCAAGCAGCAAGGCCATTCTCGTTATCATCTTTTTAAATCGACTAGTGATTAATATAGTTAGTCCGTTTAAGGGTGATTTAATTAGAATGGATAAAATGATTTTAAAGCATGATGTAGTGGTGACCTATCTAGATCCAGCGTCGAACCTTATGTTTGTAGCTATCAAATTCGTCTTTGAATAAACGATTCAATGCCTGTTCTTCTGGAATGATATATAAATAGTTGGCGATTAATACAAATAACACCAGGATCAATAGTGCTGCCAGATTAGCAAGATAGATAGCATAGGCGAGTAGCCATAAACCAAAACCAATATACATCGGGTTACGAGAATAACGATAAGGGCCCTGGGTCACTAGATGTGAACTTTTGTCGGGCGTGGCAGGGTTGACGGTTGTTTTAGCTCGCCGAAAGGTAAAGGCTGCAACTAAAATAATGGCGCTGCCAATAGCAAAGCTTGTTAAAGCCAGCTTGAGCGATGATTCAAACACGATCAAACGTAAGCCAAACTGAGGCAGTAACCACATTAACAAACCTAATAAAACTACAGTAAACAGTGGGTATTGAAATAGTTTTTTGAGCATCATTAAGATAAGTTTATTTGGATGACTTTCATGTACTCAAACTCTATACCAGCAATTGATTCTAAATCTGGGTAGTAAATTAAGTCTACCCGTGCGCCCTTGAGTGATTTGTATTTTTTCTGCCGTTTATATTTAAAAGGAATGTCATAACCTTCAATTAAAACGGTATTGTGAATCCATTCATTAACTTGCCGCTGGACGTGAGATTCCACTTTTTTCATGCTGCTGTGGATGAGTCGATCATTTTCGGCCAATAATTTTTTAAGTGATTTTACCAATGTGCTTATCCTGCGAGTTGATAACGTTTAAATAATATCTGAATACGTTCGACATAGACTTGTGTTTCTTTGTAAGGCGGTATGCCATTGTATTTTTTAACCGCATTGGGGCCGGCGTTATAAGCTGCAGTGGCTAGGCGGGTATCACCCTTAAATTGTTTCAACATCTTCGCCAGATATTTAGCACCGCCGTCAATATTTTGCTTAGCATCTAGGGAGTTTTTCACACCAAGCTCTCTGGCTGTGGCCGGCATCAGTTGCGTTAAACCTTGTGCGCCTTGCCGTGATAAAGCTTTTTCAACAAAGGCAGACTCGGCATGAATCAGCGCGCGAAGTAGGGCTGGATCAAGCTTATGTTTGTGTGCAGAGCTTTTAATAAACCGCGCATACTCTTTGGTATTAAGCGCTACGGTATTCCAATCAACTTGTGACTGTGGGTTACAGGCATAACAATCAAAGCGTAACACTTCAAAGGCTGCATTTTTGGGTTTTTGATCAGAGAATGACACGACATCTTCTGACTTTGATTTATAGATAGCAGTTTGACTAGTTTTACGATCATTGGTGAGCAGTTTGCTCGAATTTTTTACGTTACTGAATTCAACCGTGCCATCTTTGTGTTCAATTCGGCGTACATTGTCTGCTTGAGCAAGTGATAAGCTCATTAAGCAGACTATTAAAATACCCCGAATAATCACATTTAATCCTTGCTGCTTCTTGCAATGTCAGCAATTTTTTGTCGCCATTCTATCGGCCCAGTTTGATGCACTGATTCGCCAAGGCTATCAACCGCAACCGTCACTGGCATATTTTCAATATAAAACTCGCGCACTGCTTCCATGCCCATATCTGCAAAGGCAATTATCTTAGATGACTTGATTGCTTTGGATACGAGATAAGCAGAACCGCCGACGGCAATAAGGTAAACCGAGCGATGTTTTTTGATAGCTTCAATTGCTACTGGGCCACGTTCAGCTTTACCGATCATGCCTAATAAGCCGGTTTCGGCCAGCATCATTTCGGTAAACTTATCCATCCGTGTTGCTGTCGTTGGGCCAGCAGGACCAACCACTTCACCGACAACGGGATCAACAGGACCAACGTAGTAGATAAAGCGATTATTGAAATCTAAACCTTCAGGTAATGACTCGCCCTTAGCAAATAGATCGGCAATGCGTTTATGAGCCGCATCACGACCGGTTAGCATATGACCTGATAATAATAAGGTTTCACCTGGCTGCCACTGTTCTATATCAGCTTGGCTAAGTGTATCTAAATTCACATGGCGGGTATTTTCAGAGGCTGACCAAGTGATATCAGGCCAGTCATCTAATGACGGTGGCTCAAGTTGGACCGGGCCACTGCCATCTAAGGTGAAATGTATATGGCGGGTGGCGGCACAGTTTGGAATTAACGCTACCGGTAATGAAGCAGCATGAGTTGGGTATTCCGATACTTTGACATCAAGTACCGTGGTTAAACCACCCAAACCTTGAGCACCAATCCCCAATTCATTAACTTTTTGATACAGCTCAACCCGTAACTTTTCAGCTGCCGTTTCAGCCCCACGTTCAATAAGCTCTTGAATGTTTATTGGCTCCATTAATGCTTGCTTAGCCATCAACATCGCTTTTTCAGCAGTACCACCAACAGCAATACTTAAGATACCTGGAGGGCACCAACCTGCACCCATTTTAGGAACCGTTTCTAAGATCCAATCAACCAAGTTATCGCTAGGGTTGAGAATGGCAAACTTAGCTTTGTTTTCACTGCCGCCACCTTTAGCAGCAACAAATACTTCAAGCTTATCGCCGGGCACTAATTCAGTGTGAATAACCGCCGGCGTATTGTCACCGGTATTGGTACGGCGGCCAATCGGATCGGCGACAACAGATGCCCGTAATACATTATCAGGCTGCAAATAAGCTCGACGCACGCCTTCATTGATCATGTCATCAAGACTTTGTTCAGTATCCCAACGTAGATCCATACCCACTTTCAAGAAGACATTTACAATGCCGGTATCTTGGCAAATGGGCCGTTTATCTTCGGCGCACATGCGTGAGTTAACTAAGATTTGAGCGATAGCATCCTTAGCCGCAGGCGACTGTTCTTTTTCATAGGCGATTGCCATTGCCTGAATAAAGTCTTTAGGATGATAGCAGGCAATAAATTGCAGGCTATCAGCAATACTATCTATCAGGTCGTTTGCTGTTATCGTTGTCATCTTAGCTACTCACTGTGGGCGTTAATTAAGCGTTCATCCGTTGTTGTAATTCAGCAATAACATCGGCGATTGCAAACTCATCACCATTGCCATCGGCACGACATTTATATTCAATCATACCCTTATCTAGGCCACGTTCACCTAAGATTAAGCGATGAGGAATACCGATTAATTCCATATCGGCAAAGGCAACACCTGGACGTAGGCCTCGATCATCAATAAGCACATCGACACCAGCATCAACAAGTTGTTGATAGATTTCATCAGCAGCTTCACGAACACGGACTGATTTATGAGCATTGACGGGCACTAATACCACTTCAAATGGTGCGATAGATTTAGGCCAAACAATGCCGCGGTCATCATGGTTTTGTTCAATGGTCGCTGCTACAACACGTGATACCCCAATACCGTAACAACCCATCAGTAGGTTTTGCGACTTGCCTGATTCACCTAATACATTCGCCTTGAGTTTTTTACTGTAGTTATCGCCTAATTGGAAGATATGACCGACTTCAATTCCGCGAGCAATTTCTAACTTACCTTGACCGTCTGGACTAGGATCACCAGCAATAACATTACGTAAGTCAGCTGTTTCAGCTTCTGCTAAATCACGGGCCCAGTTAACGCCAGTTAGGTGTTTATCATCTTCATTAGCACCACAAACAAAATCAGCTACATGGGCAGCTGCATGATCAACAATCACTGGAATAGTTAAGCCAACAGGGCCAATAGAACCAATGTTGGCACCACATGCTGCGAAGACTTGTTCTGGTGTGGCAAAGGTTAAAGGCTCAGCAACTAATGGGTGTTTTTCCGCTTTGATTTCATTCAGTTCTTGGTTGCCACGAAGTACCAGTGCAACCACACTGTTTTCTTCACTGCCTTCGACCAATAACGTTTTTAGACATTGTTCAGCAGGCACGTTTAAGAATTGACTGACATCTTCGATGCTATGTTGTTTTGGTGTATCAACGGTTTGCATCTGTTGGCTAGCCGCTGCACGTTCGCCTTGTGGAGCAACCGCTTCAGCAAGTTCGACGTTAGCTGCATAACCACTAGTATCACTAAAAGCTATCGCATCTTCACCTGAGCTGGCTAAGACATGAAACTCGTGTGAAGCATTACCACCGATGCTGCCGGTGTCAGCTTGAACAGGGCGAAAGTTTAGGCCAATACGATTAAATATACGTGAGTAAGTCGCGTACATTTTGTCGTAAGTCTCTTGTAAAGATTCATGATCTAAATGGAAAGAGTAGGCATCTTTCATCAGGAATTCGCGCGCACGCATTAAACCAAAACGAGGGCGAATTTCATCACGGAATTTAGTTTGAATTTGGTAGAAGTTAATAGGTAACTGCTTGTAGCTACGAATCTCGTTACGTACTAAATCAGTGATGACTTCTTCATGAGTTGGCCCATAGCAAAACTCACGATTATGGCGATCAGTAATGCGTAATAATTCAGGGCCATATTTTTCCCAACGCTTACTTTCTTGCCATAGTTCAGACGGCTGAATAGACGGCATCAATAACTCTTGGCCACCGGCTTTGTTCATTTCATCACGGACAATCGCTTCGGTTTTACGTAATACACGTAAACCCATCGGCAGCCATGAATATAAACCAGATGCGAGACGACGAATCAGTCCAGCACGCAACATAAGTTGGTGGCTGGCAATTTCTGCATCAGCAGGTGTTTCTTTAAGCGTGGAGATAAGAATTTGGGAAGTACGCATGTGTCGCTGTGATCCTGTTATTGTTTTGTTTGTTTAATGTGTGAGGGCTGATTTTTAGACAGCAGCCTCATATATAGTTAAAAGGTGCCGTGATTCCAGCCCCAGTTTTGACGTTCGGAATCGGTCATGCTGATATAAGTTCGATCGCCAGCAACACCAAGCTGATCAGTAATAAAGCTACAAAGGCTATCCGAGAATGCCGCTCTATCAGCTGGTAGACCTAGAGCGCGATAATCTAAAAAAGCAACTGGAGCATCGCTACCCGCCATCGACATCGTCGCTTTAGCTTCAAGCGCGATCATCACATAGCTTTCAGGTTTACCACTGGCCTTAGCCACCGTTTGACTGGCTGTTTTAATAAACTCAGCTTCATTATCGATAGTTTGGTTGGTCACTATATTAAGGTAGGGCATTGTTTATTCCTTATTGGCAATATTGATTAACGTCTTGCTGTAATTGTTGAATCCTTTGTTGACGTTGCTCTTCTGTCGGCCGAGTCACCGTTCCATCTGAGCCTAATACTCGCTTGGCTGGATTGTTTTGATATTGCTGTAAATTGTATTTTGATGTTTTGCAGTTTTCTTGTTGCTGCTTTTGTTGTGTAGCCTGATATTTATCCATGCTTTTTTCTACGTCGCGCTGATATTGCTGTCTTTTTTGATCATTAATTAACATATCCAATTTCCATTGAGCAGTGCCGGCATCAATTGCCGGTGGCGGCGGATCTTTAATCATTTCTGCTTGTTGTTCAACAGGGGCTTGCTGTGAATAATGAACTTGGCCATCTTCATCAACCCATTTATAGACATCTGCTTGCACAATAAAGCTGCAAACTGACAAAAAGAAAACAAGACAACTCTGACGCAGATAAGGTATAAACATCGGTATCCACCGTTCACCGTTAAAATAAATGCAATTCTACGCCATACAAGCTAATTCATAAAATGTCTGATACTCCTTCTCAATTTGAAAAACATATAATCATCAGTTCAGATGAGCATCTTGCTGTTGATTTAATCGCGGCTGAAACGGGTTTAGCTAAGCAGCAAGTTAAATTAGTGATGAAAAAAGGAGCGGTTTGGGTTACGCGGGGCAAAAATACACTGCGGCTCAGACGAGCTAAAAAAGCATTGAAATCAGGTGAAACTGTACATGTTTATTACGATCGCCATGTTTTAGAACTACAGCCGATAGAGCCAGAATTGATTATGGATGTAGGCCAATACAGTATTTGGAATAAACCCTATGGCATGTTGTCGCAAGGCTCAAAATGGGGCGATCACTGCACTATTACTCGCTGGGCAGAACAACATTTAACACCACAGCGGCCTAGTTTTGTAGTGCATCGACTTGATCGTGCGGCAAATGGTTTGATTATTGTCGCTCATGAAAAAAAAGCAGCAGTGGCATTATCTGCCTTGTTTGAACAGCGAAAAGTAGATAAACGTTACCAAATTTGGGTGCACGGTCATTTTGATGAAAAGGCCAGCAAACAAACGCCCACACGATCAGATAATGATATTGATGGCCGTCATGCGGTCAGTCACTTTAGTTTTGTTCAATATGATCAGAACTTAGATCGTTCATTATTAGATGTATCGATTGAAACAGGCCGTAAACATCAAATCAGACGCCACAGTGCTGACTTAGGTTTTCCAGTGGTTGGCGACCGATTGCATGGTGTAGCTGGTGACAAAGAAGACTTACAACTCTCTGCTTATTATTTGTCTTTTATCTGTCCGTATACTCATCAACAACGTGAATATGATTTGCTAAAATCAGAGTAAACATTAAGATTACAAATTCAAAACAACAAGCCAAGGAAGGTGTGAAATGAATAAGATTTTTTCAAAAATAAATCTGTGCCCTTTTATGTGATTCCCCGGTATCAGGTCAAGTGCAAGAACTGACTATGAGTACTGTTGGAGGGGGAGTAACTGAAGCCCAACAATTGATGTTAATCGTGCCGGATGAACAACAGCTGGAAGTCGAAGTCTTCCTGCAAAACAAAGACATTGGCTTTGTTAGGGATGGCATGGGTGGCGAAATTAAAATACACACCTTTCCCTTTACCAAGTACGGAATTATCGATGGTGAAATCACCTCCATTTCAGATGATGCCACGGTGGATGAAGAGCAGGGCCTTATCTACGGCATGCACCTGTTGATGAAACAAAACACCATTTTTGTGAAAGGTAAGGAAGTGAGACTCATGCCGGGTATGGCCGTGACGGCTGAAGTGAAAACAGGTAAACGAAGAATCTTGGAGTTCTTTATGGCGCCACTTCTTCGTTACCAACAGGAAAGTATTAGGGAGAGGTGATGAAGTAGATCAACTTTTGCTAGCGGAATAGTTGTATGAAAGTACAAAATATAAATTTAGTTTAAAGGGATACAGATGACATTTGTTAATGAGCTAATTAGAAATGAAGATGTTCAAAAATACGATATTGTTAGATTGTTGCACGACACTGGTACTCCTCAAGTAATAACTGATGAGTCTGATGGTGATATGCAATGGACAGTCGATAGAGAGAGAGGGATGTTTTTACTTAAGTTTTACAGAGATAGGGATTCTGGTCATACATATTGGTTTTTTGTGATTGAGGGCAAAAAGCACAGCGTGATACTAGAGCGAACTCACCCTGTTGATGGAAAAACTCATTGTCAATGGGATCTTATTTCGATACAAGAGAAGGAAAGTAAATTTTCTAAAGATGAAGTTGTAAGTTATTTAAAAGAGGCATTAACAACCTATGGGCATTCTGGGTGTAGTTATCCGACTCCAGAAGAATACCAAATTGATTTCACATTTTAACTATATATTAAGGGATTAAATATGACGTTAACAGCAACGGATGCAATTGCTTTATTACAGGCAGATCTAGCATTAGAACAAAGGGAAAAAGGGGACAGATTGAACCTGCTACATTTTAACGGATACATTAAATAGGCGACACTATAGGCCTAGGAGTATCCCAATGACCAAGCATAGAAAACCGTACAAAACCTTTACACGTGAGTTCAAACTCGAAGCATTACGCATGATGGAGCAGTCAGATAAACCTTCATCTGAAATAGCAGCTGAGCTAGGCATACGCCGTCGGTGAAAAGGGGACAGATTTATTTTAAGTGATTAGTTCAGGAGAACGACAAATGCCAAGGCAGGCGAGAATACTATTAGCAAACACCCCACATCATATAGTGCAGCGAGGTCATAATCGTGAAACAGTCTTTGTTGAAAAAGACGATTACCTTTATTACCTCGATACATTAAAAGAATGGAAAAAAGAACTGGACGTTCACGTATATGGATATTGCCTAATGACAAATCACATACATTTAATTTTAGATCCGAGAAATGAACCTGCCAACATCGGTAAGCTGATGAAACGTTTGGCGGGCAGGCAAACACGCTATGTCAATTATCAGGAAAAGCGCTCAGGCAGCTTGTGGGAAGGGCGTTATAAATCGAGTCCAATAGAAACGGATCGTTATTTACTGGCATGTCATCGCTATGTTGAGCGAAATCCAGTCAAAGCAGGGATGGTTGATGATATAGCCGAGTATGAATGGTCAAGTTATAAGCAACATGTAGGGCTAGAAGCAGACACCTGGATAGATAGCGACCCAGCCTATCAAAGCTTGTCAAATAACGCAGAAGAACGAATACGTCATTATAAGAATTATGTGAACCAGACTGGCTTAGAATCCGAAACTAATTTGATAACGTCAGCATTGCAGAGAGGGCATCTGACAGGAACCCATCGTTTTACTGAAGAAGTTGAGCAACGATTGGGGTTACGAGTTGAACACAGAGGGCCGGGTAGGCCAAGGAGAATGAAGAAATGAATAAGGTTGTTCTAAAAATAAATCTGTCCCCTTTTTCGTCCCCTTTTTCGCAAAGAAGAAAGTATTAGGGAGCGTTAATGATGTTTAACACTAAACGATACTTAGTTTTACTCATATTGACTTTATACCTATCTGCTTGTGGTGAACAGGAAAACCTAAATGATAAGCCTATTAGTTATTGGATAAATGATAGCGATTCTTGTGTGAGTGGT
The DNA here is from genome assembly GCA_002163115.1 of Methylophaga sp. 41_12_T18. Taxonomy (GTDB): domain Bacteria; phylum Pseudomonadota; class Gammaproteobacteria; order Nitrosococcales; family Methylophagaceae; genus 41-12-T18. The sequence continues at coordinate 13,868 of MAAI01000090.1, forward strand.
ATGGCTCAGGCGATTGTTGATTCAGGTGAGCCTTACCCAAACTTTATCTATGAAAGTAAAATAAATCCTAAAACAGGCAAAGAAGAACAACGCTTAAAAGCCTTTGATTTGTGGTTGGGTAAAGAGCGTTACCGTATTCCAGCAGAGTATATTTATTACCGTGGAGGTTATGCCAAAAACCATCCCTATCGTTATATGGGTCTAAGTGGGTCTTTGCCTAACTTTTATCCTAAGGGCGAACGTGCAGGGGTGAAAGATGGCATGGCCTCAATGGTGGATGTGCGTTTCCAATGTTCAAATCAATGGCAAATCAATGGGGTCAGACTCGATTGATTCATCACGTTATCGATGTTAGCGCGTAAATTAAAATAAAATTACTTTTAATGATTAAGCTTAAACATTAAAGCTGATTTACCGACTTAGATTTGACAACTAAACCTGCTCAGGAGTAATTTTGACTTGAAGACGTATTCATTAATCTAAGGAATATGACTATGAGTGAGCAGAGCCATCTAAACCTAATCACCGAAGATGAAGATAATGAGTTAAATCATTTTGGTAGTGACGAGCGTCGTCACGATCAGCGTCGATTAGCTAAAGATCGTCGAGAGATGATTCGGTTTGAGTTAGATAAAGATGATCGCCGTCATGGTAAAGATCGTCGTAGTAATGTGACTCATTGGGGCACTGACCAACCGGTTTGATTTATTTGAGCTGTAAAATACGGTTTATATAAATACTTTGACTGACACCGCGAGCGGTTAAGAAAATAAGCAAAGCTAACCATAAGCCATCGTTGCCTAGGTTTTGTAATAAATACCAAGCCGGTAAGAAGCAGACAAATGTCGAAAATAACATGGTGTTTCGCATTTCAACACTGCGGGTGGCGCCGATGAATAAGCCATCAAATAAGTAAGCCCAAACAGCAAGAACAGGCATGACAACCAGCCAAATAAGGTAGTCATTAGCGATCTGGATAACTTCAGGAATATTGGTAAGCAATAAAATAAGCTGACTACCAAATACAAAATAACCAACACTAAATAGACAAGCAGCTAAAAATGCCCAATAGCCGGTAACGATTAAGACCTGTTTTAATTGCGCCTTATCTTTATTACCCACCGCCTTGCCTGCGAGCACTTCGGTCGCATTGGCAAAGGCATCTAGGACAAAGGCCATAAAGATTAAGAAGTTGAGCAATACTGAGTTAGCAGCTAAAACGTTATCACCATATCTAGCACCTTGCGTTGTAAAAAATGCAAAGCTGAGAATGATGCATAAGGTGCGAATGAAGACATTGAAATGGATGAATAAGTTGTGCTTGGTTAAATAACGAGACTGTGAACGCACATTATTGAACAGCGATGTTAGTTTAATACCGTGACTATTAAGCACTAAAACAGCGATCACGATGCCTAAGTATTCGGCGATGACTGAAGCAAGGGCGACACCTGCTACATCCATATGCCAGACATTTACAAATAAAATATCTAAGAAAATATTGATAAAGTTAATGGTAAGGCTAATCAGCAATACTGACTTGGTGGCTTGTTTACCAATAAGCCAACCGATGATGACATAGTTAATGAGTGTGGCTGGCGCACTCCAAATACGAATATCAAAATAGGTTTTTGCATGGATCGCGACTTGTTCGCTGGTTTCAATAAATGAAAACGCCAGTTGAGAAATAGGCAGTTGGATGGCGAGCATGGCAACGGCGAGGACAATGGCTAAGCGCAGGGTTTGTTTTAATATCTCTGCAACTTGAGCTTGATCATTTTTACCCACTGCTTGTGCTGTTTGGCCGGTGGTGACCATCCTTAGAAAACCAAAGCCCCAAAATAAAAAGCTGAAGATCATCGAGCCGATGGCAACGGCGCCAAGGTAATGTGCAGAGTCTAGATGACCGACAACCGCCGTATCGACCATTCCTAATAAAGGAACAGAAATATTGGCGAGGATCATTGGCCAGATAATATGCCAAATTTCGCGATGTTTTATAGCTGTTTGTGGGCGCATTTTTACCAGATAAATAAAGAAAAAGGCCACGTTAACCGTGGCCTTAAATTGTTGAGTTGTCAGTAAAGTTTAGACTAATAAAGGGGCAATGACTAAGCTAACAATCGCCATGACATTAATCAGAATATTCATTGCTGGCCCCGAGGTATCTTTTAACGGATCACCCACAGTATCACCGACGACTACGGCGGTATGAACATCAGAACCTTTACCACCGAGATTCCCTTTTTCTACATACTTCTTGGCGTTATCCCAAGCACCACCGGCATTAGCCATCATCAAGGCCATCATTACACAGCAAATTAAGGCGCCGCCTAACATGCCACCTAATGCGACCGGCCCCAGAACAAAACCAACGATGACGGGAGCGCCGACTGCTAATACACCCGGCATAATCATTTTTTGCAAGGCTGCTTTGGTAGCAATATCGACACAACGTGCAGTGTCGGGTTGAGCTGTACCTTCTAATAAGCCAGGGATTTCTCTAAATTGACGACGAATTTCGTGAATCATATCAAAGGCGGCATCACCGACAGCGGTCATCGTCATTGAACTAACTAAAAATGGAAAAATACCACCAAGGAACATGCCTACCAATACAGTGGGATCATTGATGAGCAGTTGCATCGCTTGGCCACCTTGCTTGATTGATTCGACATTAACCGTTTCAATATAGGCACTGATGAGGGCTAATGCAGCTAAGGCCGCGGCACCAATAGCAAAGCCTTTACCAATAGCAGCTGTGGTATTACCTAACTCATCTAATGAGTCGGTAATTTCACGAGTTTCCTCACCCATGCCTGCCATTTCTGCAATACCACCGGCATTATCAGCAACCGGACCATAGGCATCAATCGCCATGGTGATACCGACGGTGGCTAACATGCCTACCGCGGCAATACCCACACCATATAAACCAGCATATAGGCTAGAGATAAAGATAATGGCTGCGATAGTAATGACCGGAATAGCGACGGATTGCATGCCTAAGGCTAAACCACTAATTAACACGGTTGCAGCGCCGGTTTCACCATCTTTAGCTAACTTTCTAACCGGAGCACCGCCGGTATAATATTCAGTCACTAAGCCAATGATAATGCCGCCAATTGCACCGGTGAGTACGGCTATCCATAAATTAATGGTGCCACCGAGTTGGGTGATGAGTAAGTATGCCACCACAATAAACAATACCGATGAACCCATGGTGCCGATGCGTAATGCGACTTCAGGGCTTTTCGCTGAGAAGACTTTAACCGCATAAATGCCGGCAATTGAACAAAGTAAACCGATTGATGCTAATGCTAATGGCATAAACATTAATACTTGTTGGCTACTGGCCAATGTTGCGATAGCTGCTGCACTCATGGTGGCTGCAATAGCGATACTGGCGATCATCGAGCCGCAATAAGATTCAAAAATATCAGAACCCATACCAGCCACATCACCGACATTATCGCCGACATTATCAGCGATAACACCTGGGTTACGCGGGTCATCTTCAGGGATGCCAGCTTCAAGCTTGCCGACTAGATCGGCACCGACATCAGCACTTTTAGTAAAGATACCGCCACCAACACGAGAGAATAGGGCAACAGAGGATGCGCCCATACCAAAGCCATGAATCACATGTGCGGTATGAGGATCGCTACCAAAAGCTAAATATAAGATGCCTAAACCTAATAAGCCCATTGAAGCGACGGTCAAGCCCATCACTGAACCACCAAAGAAAGCGACAGTGAGTGCTGCTGATGCACCTTGATCTTGGGCGGCAGTAGCAGTGCGAACATTGGCTTGAGTGGCTGCATACATGCCGATATAACCAGCCGTTGCAGAACAAATAGCACCTAAAAAGAAAGCCGAGGCAGTCGCCCAGCCAAGATCAGACAGGCCAAGAGCGATAATACAGATCAGACAAAAAATCGCGAGGCGAGAATATTCAGCCTTCATAAATACCATGGCACCCAAATGAATTTGGTCACCAATTTCGACCACTTTTCCAGATCCCGCGGGCTCAGCTTTCATTTTTAGATAAACCAAAAATGCACAACAAAGACCAAAAATACCTAAGATGGTGGGCAGGTAACTAAACGATGTCATAAGCTTAACCTCTCTTTCTTTTAATTTAGTGAATAATAAATGTTGCGGTGTAACTCCTACGTTTTAAAAAATGACCGTACAATATTTCTTATACCTAGTTCAGATAGGTGTGTAAAGTGAGAGCCAGATCGTTGAGTTGCAATAGGTTAGTTTGATATGTGGATTTGGTTGAGTTTTGCGTTGATTGGCTGTTTAGCTGGCATGTCTGCTGGCCTGCTAGGTCTGGGCGGTGGCTTAATTATTGTGCCGACTTTACTGTTGGTATTTCATCTACAAGGTTTGCCAGCCGAGCAATTAGTGCATATCGCGATTGCGACATCGCTGATGACGATTACTGTCACTGCCTTATCGTCAACCTTTGCTCATCATCGCCAGCAAAATATTAATTGGTCGGCAGTGAAACAGTTGACACCAGGTTTAGTGCTGGGTGGCATAGTAGGTGCTTATCTAGCAATCTCGATAGAGGGGGCGGTATTAAAACGTTGTTTTGCTATCTACGCCTTAGTTGTTGCGCTGCGAATGTGGTTTCCTTTGACGGTAGCGGTTGATGAATCATTATTAAAAACAGTAAAAGTAGGATTAGCCGGGACTGTTATTGGCATTATTTCAGCGATAGTCGGCATCGGTGGCGGCTCATTAACCGTGCCGTATTTAGTGATGGCCAAGCAGTCGATGACTAAAGCGGTGGGGACTGCGGCAGCCTGTGGTTTTCCAATTTCAGTGGCTGCGGTGCTTGGTTTTATTGCTTTTGGTCAAAATAATGCGACAATTAACGATAGTTGGCTGATGGGCGCTGTCCATTGGCAAGCCTTTTTGGGTATTATCGCGACTAGTATTATTTTTGCTCCGTTAGGTGCCAAGTTGGCAACGCGTCTGCCAGTGAAGGTGTTGCGGCAATTGTTTTCAATAGCATTATTATTGGTAGCATTAAGTTTATTTATAACAAATTAAGTAGCTAAATTGAGGTGGAACAGTGAAGAAGTGGATTTGTGTGATTTGTGGTTTTGTTTATGACGAAGAAAAAGGACTGCCTGAAGAAGGAATTCCACCGCAAACGCGTTGGGAAGATGTACCAGAAGATTGGGAATGTCCTGATTGTGGCGTTGGTAAATCAGATTTTGAAATGATAGCAGCCTGATTCGATTGTAATAAACAACTAAATTGAGTTTTATAGCAAGACAAACTCTTATATAATTGTGCGGTTTATTTATTTGAAATATGGAGTACCACCACCATGAATCTTGACCGCGTTGGCTCGGGTAAAAACTTACCAGATGATATCAATGTCATCATTGAAATTCCTTCTCATTCTGATCCTGTTAAATATGAAGTAGATAAAGAAACAGGCGCACTGTTTGTTGATCGCTTTATGAACACAGCGATGTTCTACCCATGTAACTACGGTTACGTGCCACACACTTTATCTGATGATGGTGATCCGGTTGATGTATTGGTGGTAAGCCCATACGCATTAATTAGTGGTTCTGTGGTTGAGTGTCGTCCAGTCGGCATGTTGAAAATGACGGATGAGTCAGGTGAAGATGCAAAAATCATTGCTGTTCCACACGACCCTATGTATGACAATGTGAAAGATATAACGGACGTAGAACCACGTTTATTAGCGCAACTTTCTCATTTCTTTGAGCACTACAAAGATTTAGAAAAAAACAAATGGGTAAAAATTGAAGGTTGGGTTGGCATTGATGAAGCAAAAGCTGAAATCATGGCTAGCGTAGAACGTTACAACGACGCACCTGTTAAACCACAATTTTAATTAACCATTTTTGGTTTTTTCGGCGAGCTGATTTTACGATCAGTCTCGCCGAAGTTTTATCTGAACTAGGATAATTTATGACACGTTTGGTCTTACAAGGGCAAAACCTGACTAATGAAGCAGTTAATGAAATTGCTGACAAATGTCAGGCAACAGCTGATATAACATCGCAATTTACTGTGATTGAGAATGTAAAAGTAACTCAAGCAGATGTTGATGCTTTGCGAACAGCGTACCCATTTGATATCAACTTAATGCCTGAGCAATTTAATCCTTCAGCAGCTAAATTACTGGTCACTGATATGGATTCAACATTAATCAGTATTGAATGCATAGATGAAATTGCTGACTTTATTAATGTTAAGCCGCAAGTGGCTGAAATTACTGAAGCAGCGATGCGTGGTGACATTGATTTTGAAACCTCGTTACGTAAACGCGTGTCTTTATTAAAAGGTCTAGATGTTAGTGCATTAGAACGTGTTTATTTGGAACGATTACAGCTAAACCCTGGCGCAGAAGTAATGCTGAAAACGTTGCAGCAACAGGGTATCAAAACAGCATTGGTTTCTGGTGGATTCACCTTTTTCACTGAGCGCTTAAAGCAACGTTTAGGTTTAGATTTCACCATGGCTAATGTATTAGCTGAGCATAATGGTAAATTGACTGGCGAAGTAGCAGGCGACATTTGTGGTGCGCAAGCGAAAGCTGACTTTTTATTAGCACACTGTGAAAAACTTAATATTTCGCCGCAGCAAGTTGTTTCAATGGGCGATGGTGCCAATGATTTGTTGATGATGAAAGAAGCGGGTTTAAGTATTGCCTATCATGCTAAACCCACAGTACAACAGCAAGCCAATACTGCCTTAAATTATTGTGGTCTAGAAGGTGTATTAGGGTTATTGCAGCTTCAATATAACTAGCATAAGCTTGAAATTAAAACTCTTGCCCCAACCTAGTATTACTGGGCAAATAAATTATTTAAATATGAGGTTTTTAAGATGGATGTAATGGAACATATCAAACAGTCGATCGAATCAAATTCGATTATCTTATTCATGAAAGGTACACCTGAGTTTCCACAATGTGGATTTTCAAGCCGTTCATCACAAGCATTAAACGCCTGTGGCGTAGAATATGCTTCTATAGACGTATTGGCACAGCCTGAAGTACGTGCCAATCTACACCGCTATGCAGATTGGCCTACTTTTCCACAACTTTATGTCAACGGTGAGTTGGTTGGTGGTTGTGACATCATCATGGAAATGTATGAAAACGGTGATTTGAAAACTTTAGTTGAGCAAGCGAGTAAATAACAACAATGAGTAAAGAACAAGATCAAGATTGGCACGGTGAAAATGAATTAGCCATTGCACCCTCTAAACCAGAGTTGCAAGAGCCTCCTAAATACAGGGTGCTGATGCTAAATGATGATTACACGCCAATGGATTTTGTGATTGAAGTGTTAGAAGGTTTGTTTGCGATGGAACGCGAACGAGCTACACGTACCATGATGCAAGTGCATACCGAAGGACAGGCAATGTGTGGCATTTTTACCTTTGAAATTGCCGAAGCAAAAGTCGAGCAAGCGAATAGTTATGCTCAACAACATGGTCACCCCTTGCAATGTACAATGGAAGAAGAGTAATACTAATACCGTGACTGAATATAAAGGCGGACCCGCATATGTTAAGTAAAGAGCTCGAACAAACGTTAAGCCAAGCATTTAGTTATGCTCGCAAACGCTCTCATGAGTTTCTTACCGTTGAGCATCTGTTATTAGCATTGCTTGAAAATGGCCAAGCATTAGCGGTGTTAAAAGCATGTGAGGTAGATATTGCTAATTTACGCCAAGAATTAAATGATTTCTTGGCTGATAATTTACCCACGTTAGCTGAAAATAGTGATCGAGAAACACAGCCTACCTTAGCATTTCAACGTATTTTGCAACGTGCAGTGATGCATGTGCAGTCATCAGGTGGCAATGAAGTGACGGGGGCTAATGTTTTAGTTTCGATATTCTCTGAACAACAGTCACAAGCGGTTTACTTACTGCAAAAACAAGAAATAACACGGCTCGATATCGTCAATGCTATTAGTCATAGTAATGTAGATGATGTTATCGAAATTGAAGCTGATGAAACACTGACTGAGGTTGAGTCGAGCGGTGATAGTAAAAACCCATTAGCCTTATATGCTACTAATTTAAATGAGCGGGCGATTGAAGGTAAGATTGATCCCTTAATTGGTCGAGCTCATGAAATTGAGCGTACATTACAAATTCTCTGCCGTCGTCGAAAAAATAACCCCTTATTTGTTGGTGAAGCAGGGGTAGGTAAAACAGCGCTAGCGGAAGGCTTAGCTAGACGTATAGTGGCTGGTGAAGTGCCGGCAATATTAGAAAATGCTGTTATTTATTCGCTCGATATGGGCGCTTTAGTTGCTGGTACCAAATACCGTGGTGATTTTGAAAAACGCTTAAAAGCATTATTACGTGAAGTGAAAGAGCATGATGACGCGGTGCTATTCATCGATGAAATACACACCGTCATCGGCGCGGGTTCTGCTGGTAATAGCGCTATGGATGCAGCTAATTTACTGAAACCATTGTTAGCCAGTGGCGAATTGAAATGCATCGGCTCGACAACCTTCCAAGAATACCGAGGTATTTTTGAACACGATCATGCCTTGGCGCGACGTTTCCAAAAAATTGATGTGCCGGAACCTACGGTTGCTGAAACGGTTCAAATTTTAAAAGGTCTTAAACCAGGCCTAGAAGAACATCATGAAGTGCGTTATTCAAATGCGGCATTAGAGGCTGCAGCAGAGTTGGCTGAACGTCATATCAATGATCGATTCTTACCTGATAAAGCGATTGATGTTTTAGATGAAGTCGGTGCGGCGCAACGTATTTTACCTAAGTCAAAACGCAAGAAAATGATTGGTGTTAATGATGTACAAAATATCGTTGCTAAGATTGCACGTATTCCAGCTAAAACAGTCAGCAATGATGACAAAGATAACTTACGTAATTTAGATAAGAATCTTAAACATGTCATCTTTGGTCAAGACGAAGCCATTTCAGCATTAACTTCAGCGATTAAAATGGCTCGTTCTGGTTTAGGTCATCCTGAAAAACCAATGGGTACCTTCTTATTTGCAGGCCCAACAGGTGTAGGTAAAACTGAAGTCACCCGGCAATTAGCCCATAACTTAGGGGTGGAATTGATTCGCTTTGATATGTCGGAATATATGGAAAGCCATACCGTTTCGCGATTGATTGGTGCACCTCCAGGTTATGTTGGTTATGACCAAGGTGGGTTGTTAACTGAAGCGATTACCAAGCAACCTCATGCCGTCTTACTGTTAGATGAAATTGAAAAGGCCCACCCAGATGTCTTTAACTTGTTATTACAAGTCATGGACCACGGTACGTTAACGGATAACAATGGCCGTAAAGCTGATTTCCGTCATGTAGTATTAGTAATGACCAGTAATGCAGGTGCTCAAGAAATGGGTCGAGCATCAATGGGCTTTACTAAGCAAGATCATCAAACTGATGGCATGGAATCGATTAAACGCACATTTAGTCCTGAGTTCCGTAATCGTCTCGATAGCATCATTCAATTTAAACCGCTTACTACCGATGCAGTATTACGCGTTGCTGATAAAGCGATTGTTGAACTAGAAATGCTGTTGCAAGACAAACACGTTACCTTAGAAATTGCTGATGATGCTCGTCAGTGGTTGGCTGAACATGGTTATGATGTTCAGATGGGTGCGAGACCGATGGCGAGACTAGTACAAGAAAAAGTTAAACGGCCATTAGCAGATGAATTATTATTCGGTAAATTAACCAGTGGTGGTCATATTAAAGTGGTACTTCGTGATGGCGAACTGGCACTTGACCTGGTAGCTGAAACTGAAAAAGTTTAGTCTTTAACTTCAGTCCGGTAGGAGTAGTCACTACCGGACTGAAATCTACATTTATTCAAAAGCACCATGCAAATCCCAACGAAGTTATGCACCAGTAGCATGCAGTCGCATCGGCTGTAATAAACATGTTGCTCTAACTGTTTTATTCTCAATGGAAATTATGTAACTCATTGAATTTTAATAGTATTGTTTTTGATGGTTAAAAAGTGACCATTCTGTTGTGACTGTATGTATATAAAGGACTTACGCTTTTACCCATGACTTAATCACAGAGTTATCCACAGAAAATGTGAGTAACTTTACAGTTTTATGACAGAGCAAAAAGCAGGCCATATTTTATAATTCGATACCTTTTTGTGCTCGAATTCCGGCACGAAAAGCATGTTTAACATCATCGATGCGACTGACAGTATCTGCGGCATCGATGATAGCTTCGGGCGCACCGCGGCCAGTGATGATGATATGCTTCATTTCAGCACGATTTTCTAGATCAGCTAATACCATATCGATATCTAAATAACGCATTTTTAATACGATATTTAATTCATCAAATAACACCACATCAATATCAGGATCAGCAATTAATTGCTTGCAAACCTCCCAGCCTTTTTCAGCTGAGGCGATATCTTGCTCAAGGTTCTGTGTATCCCAAGTGAAACCATCGCCCATCACATGGTATTCAACTTCATCAGGAAAACGACGATAGAAAGTTTCTTCGCCGGTGCTATAAGCTCCTTTAATGAACTGGACTACACCGACACGCATTCCATGACCTAAAGCACGAGCAACCATGCCAAAACCGGATGAGCTCTTGCCTTTGCCATTACCGGTGATGACGAGTAATAAACCTTTGTCTTGTTCGGCTTGGTTTATTTTATCGTCGACAACTTGTTTGTGACGTTGCATGCGTTTTTTATGACGTTGTTCTTTTTCGCTATCTGACATAGTGCTAATTCCTAGAAAATGACAGCAGTGATTAAAACTGCTGTTTCAACAAGCTCGACAACAGCACCAGCGGTATCACCTGTTGTGCCACCGAGACGTTGTTGCATCCAATATCGTAATAATAAAAATAGGCTGAAGCCAACCAGTAGTAACCAAAAGCCTGACAGAAGTATGCTGATAATCGCTACTGCAAGTATGACTTGCTTGGAGAGCCGTCGTGGTTGCTGATTAATTAATAAGGCACCGATGCCATTTTTCCTGACATAAGGTGTGGTTAAAAATAACAAGGGTAGTGAGGTTCTGGCTAAGGTGATGGCAAACACGATGGCTAAGTAGTTTTGTTCAGCAATAAGCTCGGTGAGCATGACCCATTTAATCGCCAACACTAAAAATAGAATGCTGACAGCAATAGGACCACTGGTTGGATCCTTCATGATTGCTAAGGTTTTACTTTTATCTCCTAAGCCGCCTAACCAAGCATCAGCACTATCCGCTAAACCATCTAGGTGTAGGCCACCGGTTAATATTACCCAGCAGCTCAGCACTAATATTGCAATCACCGCTGGCGATTGATTGTCTAATAGGCTGGCAATAGCAACTAATATAGTGGCCATGATCAGGCCAACGACAGGGTAGAATAATAAAGAATAACCGATGGTTTTATCAGCAACAGGTTCAGTTAACTTAACCGGTAATATGGTCAGAAACTGGATCGCGATTAATAATGCTTGCAACTGGAACATTATGATTTAGCTGATACAGAGGCTTCTTCAAAGGTGGCCATTTTATTATGTAAGGCACAGGCAATACGAATCAGCGGCACAATACTAGCTGCGCCACTGGCTTCGCCTAAACGCATACTCATATCGAGTAATGGTTCAGCCTGTAATGCTTGCATCACGATGCGATGGCCCGGCTCTTTTGAATTGTGACTATAGATAAACCATTGAGTCGCTTCAGAACTTATTTGTCTGGCTAATAAAGCAGCAACAGTAGCAATAAAGCCATCGATAATTACTGGCAAGCCAAGCTTGGCACAGTGTAAATAAGCACCGGTCAGAGCTGCGATTTCGAAACCACCTAAGTAACGCAGCATATCGAGCGGTGTTTTCATTTGTAAGCGATGTTTGTTAATAGCCTGATTAATTATTTTGGTTTTATGTTTAACACCGGCTTTATTTAAGCCGGTACCCGGGCCGACTAATAACTCAGCATCTAACTCTAGAACTGCTGAAGCTAAAGCGGTTGCTGACGTGGTATTGCCTATGCCCATTTCACCTGCAACATAGAGTGCAACATTGTTGTTGTTAGCTTGTTCGACATTATCACGGCCAATTAACATTGCTTGTTGGCATTGTTGTGCTGTCATGGCTGCTTGATGGAAGAAGTTAGCTGTGCCATCGGCAATACGTACATCAGTTACGCCAGTTAACGGTTCTATTTCACTGATGGTACCGAGGTTGATAACATCGAGGTCGGCATTGAGTTCTTTGGCCAATACACTGATGGCAGCGCCACCATGAGCAAAGTTACGAATCATTTCAGCGGTTACTGTTTGTGGAAAAGCTGAAATACCTTCTGCTGCAATGCCATGATCAGCTGCAAAGACACTGATCTGAACTTTATCGGCATTAGGCTGCTCACTGGCTTGCATTGCTGCAAGTTGAATGGCGATAGACTCGAGTTTACCCAATGAGCCTGCTGGCTTAGTTAACTGTGTTTGTCGTTGTTCAGCTGCATGTTGTGCTTGATAGTCTAGTTTCTTAACCGGAGAGGCAAGCCATTGTTCAAATTCAGTCACTACAATTGTCCTTTTAATACATGAGGTAAACCCGCGACAGTTAAAATAACACGGTCAGCTAGGCTAGCGATACGTTGGTGCAAGATGCCTATCTGATCACAATACTGACGAGAAAGTTCCCCTAAAGGCATGATGCCCATATTGGTTTCATTGCTGACAATTATTATCTTGCCGGACATTGTAGATAAGATTGTGACGAATGCTTCAATTTCTTGCTTAAGTAAGGCTTCATCATCAGCCATTAACAGGTTCGTTAGCCAAAGCGTTAAGCAGTCAACAAGTATGCAGTTATCGTATTGGCTATGTTGTTCAATCGCCTTTGCTAATTGAATAGGAGCTTCAACAGTTAACCACTGACTAGGACGTTGGTTTTTGTGCGCTTGAATCCGTTGCTGCATCGCCTCATCACCGGCAGTTGCGGTGGCAATATAGATGACTTCGGCTTGAGTCTGACTGGCTAATTGCTCTGCTAATAAGCTTTTGCCAGATTTAACACCACCTAATACTAAGGTTTTGTTCATTCTGCCGCCTTTGCTAAAGCAAATAATTCAGTTAACTTTTGGGTATCCATATTATCTTCAATCATGTCGGCGAGTCGTTCAATATCATGTTCTCGTAAGGCATGATAATCGACTGTGGTAGCGTTAGTTAAACCAGCCCAATTAATAATGGCATCAAAGCTAGCAGCCAATTCAAATAAACCATGCACATAAGTGCCGATAACTTGTTTATCATCACTGATAGCACCATCTTGGCCATGCTCTAGCTGGCAGAAAGATCGAGACAAAGCAGGGCCGTCGCTTCTACCGGCATGAATTTCATAACCTGCAATATCCACATCAGCAAAGCTAAGTTTACCGGATACATTTTTGAGTTGTTTTTGTTGGGTTAATATTGTGTTCATCTCTAAATAACCTAAGGCCTGAACTTGCTTGTATTGGCCTTCGATACCATCTGGATCTGTTATTAACTTACCTAACATTTGAAAGCCACCACAGATGCCTAATAACTTACCGCCGTAGCGTAGGTGTTTATTAATCGCCTTAGGCCAAGCTGATTGTTGTAACCAAACTAAATCATCGCATACACTTTTAGAGCCGGGCAATATGATGAGGTCGGCCGGTGGAATATCTTGATCGGGGCCGACAAACTGCAAGTCTATCTGTGGGTGTAAGCGCAGTGGGTCAAAGTCAGTATGATTACTAATTCTAGGTAATACCGGCACGATCACTTTTAAGGTGTTTTCTTCTAACTCAACCTGGCTAGTGGCAATGGCATCTTCAGCTTCTAAATGCAGACCATGCAGATAAGGCAATACGCCTAACACCGGTTTGCCGGTTTCTTTCTCCAACCAGTCCAAACCTGACTGTAATAAGGCGATATCACCACGGAAACGGTTGATAACAAACCCTTGCACTCGGTTTTGTTCGGATTCAGACAATAATGCCAACGTACCGACTAAATGGGCAAATACGCCACCACGATCAATATCGGCAACAATAATGACCGGACAATCGACTTGTTCAGCAAAGCCCATATTGGCGATATCACGATCACGTAAGTTGATTTCAGCGGGGGAACCCGCACCTTCCACCACAATCACATCATATTGTTCGCTTAACCGTTGATGCGAACTTAATACCGCCGCCATCGCGGTTGGTTTGTAGTCGTGATAAAACTTCGCTTCCATATTACTGATAGCTTGGCCGTGAATGATCACTTGCGCGCCAGTATCACTATTCGGTTTCAGCAACACCGGATTCATATCGGTATGAGCAGGGATATTACAGGCTTGAGCCTGCACAGCTTGAGCTCGGCCAATTTCACCACCATCAACGGTTACAGCACTGTTTAATGCCATGTTTTGTGGTTTAAACGGGGCAACACGGACATTTTTTCGATATAACCAACGGCATAATGCGGCAACGAGGGTAGTTTTACCTGCATCGGAGGTGGTTCCTTGAACCATTAAGGTACTAGCGGTCATGGTGTTCGACTTTAAGTGAAGCTAAACCGCTCTCTAAACGTTGCCAATCGTGCTCGGTTTTAGCTAAGCCAAAGCGAAGACTAGGCGGCGAGTTAAAACGTCGCGTTAATATGCCTAGTTTTGAAAGCGCATGTTGATAGTCATAAGCATGTTCAGTTGGCACCCATTGAAATAAAGCACAGCCGTTAGTTGGCGGTAAGCCGGCATCAATCAATAGTTGTTTCAGTCGCTGACTTTGTTCTATTAAATTGTATTGGCATTGCTGCTGCCAGTCACTGTCAGCAAGTGCTAACCGTGCGATATAACGTGATGGTCCTGAAATTTGCCAAGGACCGAGACGATTCTGTAATAGTGATAATAGTTTTGTTTCAGCACATACAAAGCCAACCCGTAAACCGGCTAAACCAAAAAACTTACCTAGGGAACGAAAGATAATCAGTCCTGGTTGTGGACTGAACTGGGTCAAACTGAGTTCTGGGGTGGTATCGATAAATGCCTCATCAACAATTAACCAGCCATCATGATGAGCGAGTTGTTGATGCCAATGAAGCAATTGTTCGTTAGTAAATTGTTCGGCTGTTGGGTTGTTGGGATTAATAATAATTAACACATCCAACAGGTCGATTCGTGCATCGATTTCATCGGAATGTAACTCAATGACTTCATGACCTGCTCGTTGCCACGAATAAAAGTGCTCAGCGTAGGCGGGTGTAATAATGCCAACCCGACACTTTGCACGTAGTTGTGGCAGCATTTGAATTGCCGCTTGCGAGCCTGACACAGGCAATAATGATTCAGTTTGATAATAACGTTGGGCAGCGGCTAATAAACCATCATTGTCATTGGGCAATTGTGACCAACATTCGCTGGGGATAGCTGTTGGCACTGGCCAACCGTTGGGATTGATACCGGTAGATAAGTCCAACCACTCAGCAAGGGCAATGCCATAGTCATCTACGGCTTTAATGAGATTGCCACCATGTTCAAGCATAACTAAACCCCGCCATTACAAATAATACTGCTAGCCATAAAAATACCGTGTTGCGAACCAAGCTTAATGCCCGTGTAATATCTGCTGCTTGTGCGATGGGCCCAGTGCCCAGCACAGGACGTTGATGCCACTGACCGTGATATTTCGCTGGCCCACCAATCGTTATTTGCAATGCACCTGCACCTGCTGCCATGACTGGACCAGCATTGGGACTTTCACAGTGTTTTGCTTGTGACTTCCAGCTGTTAAAAGCGTGTTTTCTTGAGCCTAATAAGCTATAACTTAACGCGGTTAACCGAGCTGGAATATAGTTGAGGACATCGTCTAAACGAGCAGCAAAACGGCCAAAATAAAGATACTGTTCATTTTTATAGCCCCACATGGCATCGAGGGTATTACTCAAACGGTAAATAACAATCCCGGGTATTCCTGCAACAATAAACCAAAACAAAGCTGCAAATACGCTGTCACTACCATTTTCTAAAATAGATTCGATACTGGCATTGGCAATATTTAATGTTGCTGGATCACGACTGACAATTCGGCTGGTTAATAACCGTGCTTGAGTATTATTGCCTGCTAATAAGGCTTCAGCGATAGGTTGAGTATGATCATGTAAGCTCTTATGGCCAATGCATAAGGTCACAATAACAAGGCTAACTACTAGGCTTAAATAAGGAGCTAAACTAATTAAATAAGCTGCACCAGAGATAGGAATAATCAGTATTAATACTGCCAATGCACCTAAGGTTAATTGTCTCAGATGAGATGCACTATTGAGATGACGAAAGCTACTTTCTACTTTATTGACCAAGTAGCCAAAACCGACCAAGGGATGAAATCGTTTCGGTTCACCTAGCCACCAGTCAAGCAGCAGTGCTACGCAAATAATCAACACAGTCTCTAACATAGCTAGTCAGTCTGACCCCATTGATCATTGAAAATGAATTGCTCAAGTGGTTGTTGTTGGCGCCAGTTTTCCATGGCCAGCATCGGTGCAGGGTAAAACTCTTTAACGTGGCCTAAGCATAAAATAGCCACGGCTTTAGCACCTTTAGGCATCGTTAGTAATTCAGCTAAGTCATCAGGTTCAAACAAAGATACCCAGCCCATACCGATACCTTCAGCTCTAGCTGCCAACCACATATTTTGAATGGCACATGATACCGATGCTAAATCCATTTCTGGCATGGTACGTCGACCAAAAACATGAGGTTCACGTTCATCCATTAAAGCCATCACTAACAATTCAGCACAGTCATTAATGCCTTCAACTTTGAGTCGCATAAATTGTTGTTGTCGTTCAGCTAATGCCTCGGCTGTTTTGATGCGTTCGGCATCAACAAGCTGATAAATATCGTTGCGTAGCTGAGGTGTTTTTATACGAATAATGCGCCAAGGCTGCATATAACCAACACTGGGAGCTTGATGAGCGACCTTGAACAAACGTTGCATGATCGCTTCATCAATCGGCTTATTGATGAAATGACGCATATCACGCCGTTCACCAATGACTTGATAAATCGCAGCGCGTTGTTGCTCACTGTATTGGTGTTGATTGTCGGTCATGGCAGAAATAGTTCTACGATTGCATCAGGGTTAGATGGAAAATAGAAATGGATATAGGAAGCGGTTAAGCGTTGTTGTTGATACACCGCTTCATGAGTATGGTTGCCATTTGGATTTTCAGCCTGTGCAATTGCCGTTAGTTCATTCGCAAAAGTGGAGTGATGGTAAGTATGACCCCGTAACGATTTATTGTTTAGGCTGACTTGTTGTAATGCCAATGCTGCTAATCGTGGTTGCATGGTGACATCACCTGCGAGTATGCCAACCATCTCAGCATGCTCACCCTGTTTATCAGTGATCGAATTGGTTAAATACAACATGCCGCCACATTCAGCGACGATAGGTTTATTGGCGTCGAAATGCTGCTGAATAGCCGACTTCATTGGCTGATTATCAGCTAATGCTGATAAATGTAATTCTGGATAGCCACCGGGTAAATAAATGCTATCAGCAGCGGGTAACGTCGAGTCTGTCAGCGGTGAAAAGAAAACGAGCTCCGCACCGAGTTGTTGTAATAGAGCAAGGTTAGCTTGATAGATAAATGAAAATGCAGCATCACGAGCTATCGCAATGGTTTGACCTTGTAACTTCGCTGCTATTTTATCTGTGACTGCAGAGTCGATTGCCACCTGAGGCAATACGGTCGCTGGCTCAATCACTAACTTTGAACAATATTGATCTAAGCGTTGGTCTAAATCGTCAATTTCATTGGCTTGAACTAAACCAAGATGGCGGCTTGGTATCGCTGATTCTACTTGTCTAGGCAGCGCGCCAAAGCAGTTCACATCGTCAGGCAATGCATCAATCAACATTTGGTAATGACGTTCGCTGCCAATACGGTTTGCAAACACACCAGCGAAGGGAAGGTCGCTTTGGAAATGCTGTAAGCCATAGGCTAAAGCGGCAAAGGTTTGAGCCATTGCTGAGGCATCAATAACAGCCAATACCGGAATGCCAAAGGTAGTAGCAAGATCAGCGGTCGATGGATCGCCATCAAATAAGCCCATGACACCTTCAATCAAAATAACATCGGCTTGTTGGGCGGCCTCAGCTAAAAGTTGCTGACAAGCAGGTTTACCAACCATCCATAAATCTAATTGATAAACCGGATGGCCGCTGGCTACTTCGAGAATAGTAGGATCAAGAAAATCAGGTCCGGCTTTAAACACGCGAACCTGTTTTCCTTGTTGGCAATAATAACGTGCTAATGTGGCCGTTACTGTCGTTTTACCTTGCCCGGAAGCTGGGGCTGCAATGACTACTGCAGAACAGTTTGTTTTCAAGGTTAACCTTCCTGACGGTGGCCTAATGCGCGGTTAGCCGAAACAGCTAAAACGTGGAAAGCCATTGCCAAAGCAATATAAAACGCAATATTACTTAACGAACTTGGAAAGTAGTTAATAAAACGAGCGCCGTATTCAACTAATGTTGGCTCAGGATAACGTCCTGACAAGAAGTAAAAACCACCGCCGGATAACACTGTACTAACTGCACTTGCCACAACAATAGAAGCCGTTAATGGCAACAAAGTTGGCCAGTTAAACTGGTAACGATTCTTATACCATTTACCTGCAAACCATAGGCTGGCATAAGCAGGAAGTAACATAATATAAGCAGGAGAAATGCAAGCACTGCTGACACCACCATAAGTGATGCCTGCATAATCTAATAATCCGGCTTCAAGTAATAACAGTGGAAATAGAGCTTTAGATGAAACATAAAAGCCGGCAAGAAAAAATACCGCCCAAGATGCACTAGGAAGATGATTGATGGTGGAAAAATGATGGCCACGCGTAAAGGCCATTAAAGCGATAAGTAATAATCCGACAGCGATTTGTTGGCGGTTAGATAGTGTAAACATATTGTCTCCTGCGTGCCGACCCGCACACAATTGAGGAAAAAAACATAAGCAAGCTTATGCAGGTATTACCTTAGGCCGGTATCCGGACTCATGAATAAACTATTCACTTACCGTTGCGGGGGCAGCTCTGGAGTTGTCAGTTAAGACGCACCAGATTCCCGTTTACTCATTAGCATTTTTCAACCTAATGACACCTAGGGTTTAAAAATAATAAACTTTAAAAAAATACGCCTGCCAAATTAATGGCAAGCGTTTTTTCTAGCTTCTTTAGAAGTTATATTGTGCACCTACAGTCCAACTACGACTAAAGTTAACTGGATAAATAGCATCTTCTCTAACTAAGATTCCATTACTTTTATCAAAAATATTATTAACACTAGCGGTTAATAATATTTTGTCATAACTGAAGTTGTAAGTAAGGTTTGTTGATTCATAATGAGGCTGTTTTTGTGAAAAGTTATTAGCAAAATCCTCTGCTGCATATGCCTTACTACGGTAATTATGGGATAACACAAACTTTGAGTTATCTGTTGGTGAATAATGTACTGCTACCGTTACATTGTGACGTGATACACCGGGTAGATTTTTCCCGTCATAACTGCCATTACCTTCATCTTCATTATCAATAATTGCTCTGGTATACGCATAAGTAACCGAGGTTAACCATTGCTCATTAAATTTATGACGGTTTTGTACTTCTACACCATATTTATAAGATTCATCTATGTTCGTGTTAAAGCCTGTGAATAGGCCCGTTTTACGATAATAAATTTCATTATCTAAATCAGAACCATAGAAGGTGACTTTTGTTTTATCATTTTCTGTAACGTGGTTTAAACCAATATTAAAAGTTTTAACTTTAGTCGGTTCAATAAAACCATTAAACGTAGCACCTGAGCTGAAAAAACGATCAATATCTGGTGCTTGGAATGAGGTATTGAAGTTACTGAATAGCGATAAACGAGCATTGATGCGTTGATTTAAACCGATATCGTAGGCATATAAATCGTGATCGTCATTTGAACTAGCCGATGTAGAAGAGTAGTCGTATTCAACATTTTCTTTACGTCCACCTAGAGATATCGTGGTATCACCGAAAAAGTAGTTACCTTGGATAAAGTAACCTGTATTTTCTTTGGTGGTGACATTTCCAAATGCATCTCTTTCGCCATCAAAACGTTGAACACCAGTCGTGATGTTGAAATTATCAGCACCATACTTTAGTAAAACTTCATCACTTTTAGAGTTGTATTCACTGACACTTGCCCATGTTACCCAATTTACAACTTTGTCTTCATCGGAGTGGTTATATGAAATTTGTAAGCGATCAGTAATATCTGCTTCTATACCAAAGAATGTTGTATCGGTATGGAATCTATGTTGGTTATAAGCATTACCGCTATTCTGTTCAGGCTCATCTTTATATTCAGCAAGCGTCATAGAACCTGTGTAGCGTGTATCAATCGTAGAGTGATCTCTACCGACAGATATTTTAAGGTTATCGGTTGGCATAATATCGAGTGCAACATGCGAATTAGCATTGCTAGACTCATCACTGAAACCATTGGTGTCATCATCTTTAAAACCATCAAGTTCAGAATGGTCACCAGATACTGCTAAGTTGAAATAGTCATGGGCATAGCCGGTAGAAAAAGAAGCGGTCTGCTGACCAGCATTACCAAATGCAACACCTACACGATGATTGACTTCATCATTGGTATAAATCTGGATTGAACCGGCTGTCGCATTATCACCATAGATTACTGAGCCACTACCTTTGGTGATTTCTATACGTTTGATATTTTTGAGAGAAATTGAACTTAATAACGCTGGTGTCATATCGATGTTGTTAAGGCGACGACCATTAACAGTAATTGCGATATTTTGATAACCATCACCAATACCGTAACCACGCATATCAAGCAATTGGCTATATGGGTTACCAAAAGCTGGTAGAACACTAACAGAGGTATTTTGGTTTAAAAATGCATAGATGTCTTGTGCACCCGATGATGCAATGTCATTGGCATCATAAACTTCAGAGGCATAAGTTGCGTCAACATCAGTCGTTTCAGTCTTGGTAGCTGAAACTAAGACTGGCTCTAAAGTGATGGACTCTGCAAAAGCGGTGTTAGCTATAGAAGCTAAAATAGCTGTTGCTAGGTATTTACTTGTTTTCATTCATTTTCCGTATGCGCCGACCCGCGCGTGTTTTGGGTAAAGGACAATTTACGGAAGGGAGGAACAAGTAGATAACAGTTCAAATGAACTGCAGTCAAAACTTGGATATCGCCCACCGCAATATTGTTGATATAGCAATAGGCCGGTCTCCGGACTTACGAGAATGTCTATATTAGACCGCCTTCCCATGAATGAATCACAGTGGCATAGGATCTAATTTATCTCGCTTACCGTTGCGGGGGCAGTGTTGGATTCGTCACTTACTTTCATAATAAATATGACTCACCAGCTTCCCGTTTAATTATCAGTAAATGTATTACAGATAACACCTAAAGCAGCGACATATAATAATTTTTTTACTAATTAAGTGTCAATGAGTACAAGTCGTTCTCACCATAACCTTCTTTCGAGGACGGTTGCTGAAAGTCGTGGTGGAATAAGGTGTTAACACTGTGATTGTTCGTAGCAAACTATTTAAATAATAGTTGACTCATTTAATCAAGAATCATACTATTCGCGCCATCTTCAGGTGCTCTGACATGATGTTAGAGTTAAAAGGGAAGTTGGTGCGTCACTATTAATGACAACTCCAACACTGCCCCCGCAACGGTAAATGTTGAAAAATAAATCAATCAGCCACTGTGATTCATTCATGGGAAGGCGATTTGTTTTTGCGAAAGCGACAACATGAGTCCGGAGACCTGCCTGAAGTTTCATGACAAACCTTATTGTTTGTCTTTTTATTAATACCTGGATCGCGGGTGAGCGTATCCTCAGGAGAAAGAATGAAAACTTCACAAGGGCTTTCAGCCTTACGTGTGTCTGCACGTCTTACTTTTGCTGCTATTGCAGCGTCTACATTTTCTTTACCTACATTTGCTGATGACTATTTGGACACTTTGACAGTGACGACAAATAGAATGCCATCAGATAACTTATTAGCCCCCACAACAGTTGTAACTCGTGCTGATATTGAACGACTACAAATCAATGACCTACCAACTTTATTATCACGTCAGCCAGGCATAGATATGACGGTGAGTGGTGGTTTAGGTAAAACAACTGATCTTTATATGCGTGGTTCTAACGCAAGGCAAGTATTGGTCCTAGTTGATGGTGTTAAGTGGAGCTCAGCAACAAAAGGTGTTGCCGCTTTACAGCACTTTCCGGTTGAACAAATTGAGCGAATTGAGATAGTCAGAGGTTCACGTTCAGGCTTATATGGTTCAGAAGCTATCGGTGGTGTCATTCAAATTTTCACCCGTAAAGGTCAGCAAGGCTTTAAGCCTTATGCCAAGCTTAGTACAGGAACTCATAGTACACAGCAAGCTTCAGCTGGAGTGAGTGGTGGTAATGAATCAACAAGGTATAACTTAAGTTTTAACCATCAATCGACAGCAGGTATTCATGCCCGCGAAGATAAGAACTTAGATCATGATGGTTACCGCAATAACAGTGTCTCAGCCAGAATTCAGCACAAGCTGAACGATGATATTAATATCGGTGCCAACTTCGTTAGAAGTGATGGTTTAAATGATTATGACGGCTCTACTGTCAGTGCTGATTATCATGGTGAGTCTGTACAGCAAGTGCTGGGCGCTAATGCAGATTGGCAAGTCAATGATAGTTGGTTGTTATCTGTTTTATTTGGTGAGTCTCGTGATCAATTAGAAGATTATAAAAATAAGACCTTTAGCTCTGAATATAATACTCGTCATCGTTTTGTGAACATCAGCAATGCGATAACTATTAATCCTAATCACACTTTAAATCTCGGTTTAGATTATGAAGTTGATGATGTGGAAAGCACCAAAGACTATCAAGAAACATCACGTGATAATAAGGCGGCTTATATTAGTTGGCAGGCAAATGCAGCTAAACATAGCTGGTTATTAAGTGCTCGCCATGATGATAATGAATCTTTTGGTTCGCATAATACCGGTACGGCAGAGTGGGGCTATACATTACAAGATAACCTTAGGTTTGTAGTGAATGCAGGCACAGCATTTCAAGCGCCAACTTTTAATCAACTTTATTGGCCAACTGCTGGTGATCCAACGTTAAAACCTGAAGAGTCGACTTCTTTTAGCTTTGGGTTACAAGGCTCTTATGGAGAAATTGATTGGGGAGTTAACGCTTATCAAAATAAGATTAAAAACTTGATTGCGAGTTGGCCGCCTAAAAATGTGAATAAAGCAAAAATCAAAGGTATTGAATTTGATGTGGCGACCACACTATCTGGCTGGGACATTGCTGCAAATGCTTCATTCTTAAAACCTGAAGATGAAGAGACTGGCAAGGTGTTAGAAGGACGTGCTCAACGTTTATTAAACTTAAATATTGATAATAATTGGGGAGATTGGTCAGCAGGTGCAAGCTGGAAATTAAGTGGCCACCGCTATGATGATGCAGATAACAATAACCGCTTGGGTGGTTATGGCTTAGTCGACTTACGAGCAGCATATCAACTGACCCAAGATTGGTCACTACAAGCCAATGTGTCAAATTTGTTTGATAAGGAATATCAAACTAACGATGGTTATAACAGCCTAGACCGAGTGGCGATGTTCACTGTCTTGTACCAACCAAAATAAGCTTCGGTTTTAGTGTTAGTCAGCCTTATTGTTAAGGCTGGCTAACTACTAACTAAAATAGTAAGTACGAGGGGGCTAGTCATCTGACTCCTCAAATACTGAATCTACAATACTCGAATATCCTTTCTTGACCTAGTCTCTAGGCACACATACTATCTACCTTGAAGGCACGATTACATCGAAGCTGCTGTATAAGGAGATATGCTATGTTTCATCTTTACAGATTGACGATTTCATTATTCTGCACTCTATTTGTAGTTTTCTCTACAACGAGTAGCTATGCCGAACCGGCTGTTCAAGCTACTGAAAAACAAACAATTAAGGCTTTGTATATTCCCTTAGCAGATCACTATGCTGCACTTGTTGCTTATGAGCGTTATCGTGATCAGATGCAGTTTGCCGATTTTCAGATCGAGCAAATGAAAAACTGGGATTTACTGCGCGCCTATTTTCAATCTGGTGAAGTCGATATGGCCTATGTGATGAGTCCGCTGGCGATGGATATGTTTAATGAACAACCTCATTTTCGCTGGATAGGATTAATGCATCGTGATGGCAATGCATTGGCTATCAACGATTTACTAAATCAGTATGTGCAAGTTGCTGTAGCACGTAAGCAACGCCTGCCAGATGCGAAAGTGGCCGAAGCGTTACAGAATGTATACCAACAAACCGGCGTGGCCACTGAAATTGGTATGCCACATTTGTTATCCACCCATACCGTTGTGTTATATCGCTATCTTAAACAGCATGGTTTAACGATGAGTTTATCGTCGAACGACGATGCTGAAGTTTTGGCTATTGCGGTTGCGCCACCAAAATCACCGGTGTTCATTAAAAGTAAAAGTAATCGAGCGATAGCGGCTGCGTTTGAGCAGTCTCTACCTTGGGCTGATATTGTAGAAACAGGTGGCTTTGGTCATGTCGCTTGGTATTCAAAAGATGTGATGCCATGGCAAGACGGTCATGTTGAGTGCATCGCCTTAGCGACAGATCATGCTATAGCAAATAAAAATGCAGCCGTTAAAGAAGTGATGGCCTATATTCATCAAGCAGGTGAAGATATTGAGCAAGCAAGAAATGAAGGGGGCGAAGCATTGCAAATGATTGTCAAGATCGTACAAAGACATATCCCTGCACATACTCCAGCAGCAATAATAGCTAGCCTGAGTCCAGAGCTACGCGTTATTAATTATCAAAACCTTAATGTTGATAAAGCAGGCTTACAACAAATCATGGATCTCGCAGTTGAAGGCAAAATTTTAAAGCAAGCGGTTGATATAGATGACTTTGCTGATACACAATTTTCTACAAAGATAGAATAAACAAATGAACAGTAACACTCATAAAGAGACCCGTGTAATCGCGGAAAAATTCAGGTCAATTCGTCAACGGTTGATTATTTGGTTTATGTTATTGGCCTTGTTGCCCCTATTTGGTATTTCTTGGTTTAACTACCATCAATCAAAAACGAGTTTGAGTCTTGAAGCTGCAGATAAATTACAACAGTCAGCATCGTTGTCGGTGGCATATCTTACTAACTGGTTTGAAAATAGGAAAAAAGATATCAGCAGTCAGGCTGAATCTTATGAGAATGTCACCTTAGTACAACAATTAACACTTGGTTTAGCTAGTAGCCAGCTGTCACTTGACCAATACATTAAAAGTTTTGATTGGGTGAGAAGGGTTGATAACAGCCCTAACAGTTTGGTATCACTCAGCCGTCGTTATGACTATATTCACGATATATTACTTATTGGTAATAAAGGTAATGTTTTATATAGCGTCGAAAAGAAATCAGATTGGGGCACTAATTTATTTCATGGTGCTTATACGCAAACCAACTTTGCTCAAATAGTGCGAAATACGTTATCTACAGGTGAAGTCGGTTTTTCAGATTTAGAGCGCTATTATCCGGGTGATACATCGCTGGTTAGCTTCATGACTGCACCCTTGCTCAATGATTTAGGCGACAAAATTGGCGTGATTGCGGTGCAATTGAGCTTAGATCGTTTATTTAATATTTTAGGCACAGTTTCTTCTCAACATAGTTCGTTGCATCAGTATTTAGTCGGGCGGGATGGTTATTTGCGTACACCGTTGAAAAATGGTGATTGGCGTGAAGTATTAGCACGTGATGTACAGACTGAGCAGTTTGTTAATTGGCTGAAGCAAGATCTGTTAGAGCAGCAAGCTAACTCAATTGAAACGACAGTTCTTTCTTATACTGGGCCGGAAGGAGTTGCTGTTATAGGCCAGTATCATAACACTGAAATTTTTGATTTAGACTGGGTATTAGTGAGTGAAGTGAATCAAGAAGAAGCGTTACAAGCAACAGAGTTTTTACGTTATGTTATGACAATTGTGATGGTAGCAGTGGCTGCGCTGGTTAGCGCTATAGCCGTATTTCAGGCTAGAAGAATCACCAAGCCCATTGCCAACCTGGCCAGTGTAGTGCGCGTGGTTGCTAAAGGTGATACGGAGAAGAAAGTATCTGTCGAGTCGAATGATGAAATTGGTTTGTTAGCCGAGTCGTTCAACCAGATGCTGGATGTGCGTCGTCAATACATTGGAGCATTAGAAGACAGTAATATTGAAGCTAAAGCGGCGTTGACAAAATTAGCTGATCAACAATACGCCTTAGATCAACATGCCATTGTGGCGGTGACCGATGTCAGTGGTACGATTATTTTTGCCAATGAATTGTTTGCCAAAATAAGTGGTTATAGCCAAGGTGAATTACTGGGCAAGAACCATAGAATATTAAATTCTGGTCACCATGACCGAGCCTTTTTTACCGATATGTATAAAACCATTACTAACGGTAAGGTTTGGCAGGGTGATATTTGTAATAAAGCAAAAGATGGCCGCATCTACTGGGTCGCTAGTTCCATTATTCCTTTTTTGGGCGAAGACGGTAAGCCGAAAAGTTATATTGCTATACGTAACGATATCACTGAGAAAAAACTAGCGGATGATCGCTTACGTGAAGCACTAGATGCTTTAAAAGAAAAACAAGCTTTGCTAGAGCAGGAAGAAGAGATTGCTAAACATGTTTTTTCAAATATCACCGCCAGTAATAATGATGTGATTCCTGAGCTTAGATCTTGGTCACAACCGATGGGAGCTTTTAGTGGTGATATGGTGCTGTCATCACAGCTAGCAGATGGCGGCTTACGCATTGTTTTATGTGACTTCACTGGCCATGGTTTACCAGCTGCATTAGGTGCGGTGCCTGTCTCATCAATATATACCGCGATAACAGCAAAAGGTTTGCCGTTAGAAATATTGATGGAAGAGCTAAATAATAAACTAGATACATTATTACCTACGGGTATATTTTGTTGCATAGTAGGTATAGATATCAATGCTGTACGTGATCAGGCTCAAGTTTGGAATGCCGGTTTACCCGAAGTATTGCTGGTGGATAAAGCGGGAAAAATTAAGCAGCGTGTCTTATCAACCCATCTACCGTTGGGGGTGATGAAATACCAGCAAGATGAAATGGAAATAATCACACTCGACTTAGATTCAGAAGATAGCGTCTATATATATAGTGACGGTTTGACTGAAGCTGAAACACCAAGCGGTGAAATGCTTGGCCAAGACCAGTTTGAACAAATCTTGGCGATTGATGTGGGGTTAGAGGGCCGACTAGATATTATAAAAATAGCAGTAGAGGAATTTGCTAATGGTGCTGCACCAACAGATGATATTTCATTAATAGAAATAAAAACGCTGGCCACATAGCTTAGCAATCTTTAAAATTACGTTTTTGTATTTTTCAGCGATATTCTCAATATGACTTATTCAAACCAAGACAAAGGTTTTGCAACACGTGCCGTCCGTAGCGGCCAGGTTCGCACGGCTGAAAATGAACATGCAGAACCTATCTTTGTGACATCTAGTTATGTATTTGATAGCGCTGAACAAGCCGCCGCTCGGTTTAGTGGTGATGAAGCGGGTAATATTTATTCTCGCTTTACTAATCCAACGGTACGTACTTTTGAGCAGCGTCTAGCCTCATTAGAAGGTGGTGAAACTGCCGTGGCAACTTCATCAGGCATGTCAGCGATACTATCGACATTTATGGGCTTATTTGCCGCTGGCGATCACATTGTTTCATCTCGTAGCATCTTTGGAACAACTCGAGTCTTATTTGATAAGTACTTAGCAAAATTTGGTCTTGAAACTGATTATGTTGCGTTAACCGATCTTGATGCTTGGAAACAAGCAATCAAGCCCAATACCAAAGCGTTATTTTTAGAAACACCATCTAATCCGTTAAATGATATTGCCGACCTTGCAGCATTATCGACATTAGCAAAAGAAAATGATTGCTTGTTAATTGTTGATAATTGTTTTTGTACTCCAGCATTGCAACAACCACTAAAACAAGGTGCTGATATCGTGGTTCACTCCGCGACGAAATATATAGACGGCCAAGGTCGTTGTATTGGTGGTGCGGTTGTCGGTGACAGTAAATTAGTTGGCGAAGAAGTGTATGGGTTTTTGAGAACGGCTGGCCCAACAATGAGTCCATTTAATGCCTGGACTTTCTTAAAGGGCTTAGAAACCTTAGAGTTACGAATGAATGCTCATTCAGCTTCAGCGTTAGCATTAGCTACCTGGTTAGAGCAACAGCCACAAGTGACTAACGTGTTTTATGCTGGCTTAACTTCTCATCCACAACATGAACTCGCTAAGCAGCAACAATCAGCCTTTGGCGGCATCATTGCGTTTGAAGTTAAAGGCGGAAAAGAAGGCGCTTGGGCATTAATCAACTCAACTGAGTGGTTATCTATTACTGCGAACTTGGGTGACACTAAAACAACCATCACTCATCCAGCAACAACCACACATGGTCGTTTGACTGATGAAGCTAAAGCTCAGGCTGGCATTACTGATGGCATGATTAGAATTTCAGTCGGCTTAGAAAACGTTGAAGATATCCAAGCTGACTTGCAACATGGTTTAGACCTGATCTAAACCATGTTACTTGCTGGACGCTAGCTCAGCATTAAAATCTAGCCGTTATTGCAATATAACGGCATAAAACCTGCATAACCCTTGTAACTTTCAACAATCTGTCGGAAAACCGTCGTTATATTTCAGTCGGTTAGCGAAGCTTGTTAATAATAACAATAGGTTATGGGTGTATGATACCTTTCAATAAATATCTGTTAATGCTGTTGCTATTGGCCATGTTAGCGCCAACACGGCAGCTTTTGGCCGTAACGCCAGAGCCAGTAAGCGATGTACGTATTTTGATCGACGTTTCTGGCAGCATGAAAAAAAATGATCCCAACAACCTGAGATCACCGGCATTACGGTTAGTTGTGGGTTTGTTACCTGATGATTCAAAGGCGGGTGTCTGGACATTTGCCAAGTACGTCAATATGTTAGTGCCGATACGTGAAGTAAATGAAGCGTGGAAAATAGAAGCAGAACGCCAATCAAATAATATCCATTCCTATGGTCTATTTACCAATATCGAGCAAGCACTCAATAAAGCTACGGCCAGCCACAAAACCGCCGATGAAACAGTTCGTCGCAGTGTTATTTTATTATCAGATGGTTTGGTTGATGTTTCCAAAGATGAGTCTGTCAGTAAAAAGTCACGACAACGCATATTAGATACGTTAGTACCTCGCTTGAAGAAGAATGGTGTGGCTGTTCATACCATTGCCTTATCTGCAAATGCAGACCATGACCTGTTAAGAGCAATCTCAATTGCTACGGATGGTTGGTACGAACAGGTGGATACGGCTGATGAATTACAACGGGTGTTTTTACATTTGTTTGAAAAAGCGGCTCAACGTGACACGGTTCCGTTGACAGATAATAACTTCCAGATAGATGATAGTGTGTCAGAGATGACATTATTAGTCTTTCGTCAGCAAGATACGCGTGAAACTCAACTGGTCATGCCGGATAAATCACGTTTGAATAGGGATGAATTGCCTAGCACTGTTCGCTGGCATCATGAGGATAGTTACGACCTCATCACCATTGATAATCCGCTTGTTGGTGGCTGGAAAATTGACGCAGATTTAGATCCTGATAATCGGGTCATGGTTGTCACTGATCTCAAATTACAAACTACAGATTTACCTAATAATATTCTAATTGGTGAAACGTTTGATTTTGAAGCAAGCCTGACAGAAAAAGGCGAAGTGATAGTCAGACAAGATTTTCTAAACTTAGTTGATGCAGAGCTTAAAGAAGAGAATGAGATGGCGGATGCCTTGCTCAGCGAGTTGAATTCTCAGCAACAACAAGGAGTGTATCGCGCCAATATTGGTGACTCATTTCAACCCGGTCGAAATGATGTGGTGATAACCACTCGCAGTGCGACTTTTGAACGGCAACGTCGTCAAAGTATTAATGTAGTTGAGACGCCATTTGAAGTACAGATCGAGCAATTAACTGAAGAAGCGACACGGACCCACCGGATAACCTTAAAGCCTGATGTTGAATTGATTAAACGTGAGAACTTATCAATTGCAGCTATGTTAACTGCACCAGATGGTAGCGAATGGTCGTATGATGTAATGATAAATGCTGATGATAACTGGCAGTTAACATTAGCCGATCTACAACCTGGTGATAATTATAGTTTAGCGTTACAAATTCGCGGTGAAACAGTAAAAGGTCGTAGTTTATTCTTACAGCCTAGTCCTATAGTTTTAATCGATCGTGATAAACCAGAGCAAGAAAAGCCTGAGTTAGAACTTCCAGAAATAGATGAGCCGGCTGTAGAAGAGTCAATTATTGATGAGCCTGTTGACGAGGATGTTGATGAATTAGCAATGGATGGACAAGATAATCTTGAAGCAGCCATTGATGACGAGTTAGATAGTTTATTAATCGAAGCAGATGATGATCTGTTTCCAGAAATTGAAATTGATGAGAGTATGCAACCTGAAGCTGCTTCAAGTGTGACACTGATAATAGGTAATTTCATCATTATATTATTGGTGGGAATTGGTGTGTTTGTATGGCGACGGAAGTCTGCTGTAGCTAATCCGGGAGATGAATTGTAAATGGATATGACAGACCCTATTTATCAAATGCTAGCCTATGAGTTAGCAGCACTATTCGCAGCGCTGGCTATTTGGCTTATTATAAGAGCAAATAAAAAAACCAAGCATATTCAAACGAGTGCAGCTATGGTGGTGAAAAAGCTAAAACGTAATAAAGAACGTCGTATTGAGAAGTTATCAGCAACCTTAGCTGAAAAGTATGGCTTAAGCGGCGATGCCTTAGATAAAGCTGCTATTGACTTTCAAGAGCGTGAACAGCAAATATATAAAAGCTTGCTTGCGATGTACGTTGAGCATGATTCTAAAGCACTGGCATCCTTACCAACTAAGCTAGAACAAGCTATTGACGCGAGTTTAGACCTCACTCCGGTCGGCGGTGTGGCTGTGCCTAGTGATAACTTACCGTTGAATGAACAAATTGAAGTCACTGCCGAAAAGATGGAGCAGTTATTAGCTGAATATAAAGCATTACAAGTGGGCGGTGAAACACCAACTGAAGAAGTAACAGATGAACTTGAAGTCACAGCAGCTGACGAAGCAGTAGACGAACTCGAAGTGACAGCAGCTGAAGAAGTAACAGACGAACTCGAAGTGACATCAGCTGAAGAAGTAACAGATGGACTCGAAGTGACATCAGTTGAAGAAGTAACAGATGAACTTGAAGTCACATCAGCTGAAGAAGTAACAGATGAACTTGAAGTCACATCAGCTGACGAAGCAGTAGACGAACTCGAAGTCACAGCAGCTGAAGAAGCAGTAGATGAACTCGAAGTCACCTCAGCTGAAGATGACCAGCAGGCAGAGAGTTTAGATTCAGAAAACGATGATTTAGAAGTTGTAGTCAGTGTTGAGGAGGATGACACTGCTGTTGAAATCGGTGGCAAAGAAGAACAAAGTAATGAAGCCGTTTCTGCAGATGATATTGA
This sequence comes from Methylophaga sp. 41_12_T18, assembly GCA_002163115.1. Lineage (GTDB taxonomy): Bacteria > Pseudomonadota > Gammaproteobacteria > Nitrosococcales > Methylophagaceae > 41-12-T18. Next base: position 45,592 of record MAAI01000090.1, read on the forward strand.
TGCCTTACTTGCCGGAATGGATGAGGATATAGTTGATGATGGTGACGGGATAGATCTCGCCGCTGTTGATGAAGATGAAGAAGAGGACGACCTTTCAAAAAAGCTTAAAGCTGAATCAGTAGACATTGCTTCTGATTCAGCGAGCGACGAAACTAAACAAGCGTATTCCAGCGAAGAAGAAATGCTCACAGCATTGATGGCTGATGCTAGCGGTGAGCCAGCAGTTGCAGCAGAGCCAGCAGTTGAAGCTGAACCAGCAGTTGAAGCTCAACCAGAACTCGAAGCAGAGCCAGCAGTCGAAGCTGAACCAGAACTCGAAGCAGAGCCATCAGTTGAAGCTGAACCAGCAGTTGAAGCTGAACCAGAAGTCGAAGCTCAACCAGAACTCGAAGCAGAGCCAGAACTCGAAGCAGAGCCAGAAGTTGAAGCAGAGCTAGAAGTCGAAGTTGAACCAGAAGTTGAAGCAGAAGTTGAAGCTGAACCAGAAGTCGAAGCTCAACCAGAACTCGAAGCAGAGCCAGAAGTTGAAGCAGAAGTTGAAGCAGAGCTAGAAGTCGAAGTTGAACCAGAAGTTGAAGCAGAGCCAGAGGTTGAAGCTGAACCAGAAGTTGAAGCTGAGCCAGAAGTTGAAGCAGAGCCAGAGGTTGAAGCTGAACCAGAAGTCGAAGCTGAACCAGAACTCGAAGCAGAGCCAGCAGTTGAAGCTGAACCAGCAGTTGAAGCTGAGCCAGCAGTTGAAGCAGAAGTTGAAGCAGAAGTTATAGACGAAGAAGCAGAGCTAGAAGCTGAAGCAGACCCTGAGCCAGTAGTTGAAACGGAAGAGAGCAATAGACTTAAAAGCTATGCTAATTCTGCGTGGGCCAATACGCTGCCAGATGTATACGGAAATCATGCTATTGATCTCGACTCAGAACCTACCGTTGCCCCAAAAACTGCAATCAATGAGCTAGGGATTAAAACTGATCGCGAAGTTAAAATAGATCCTGAAGTAGCAGCCGAAACTACTCCAGAGTTTGTAGCTGAGCCAGAAGTTGAAGCTGAGCCAGAAGTTGAAGCTGAGCCAGCAGCCGAAGCAGAGCCAGAAGTCGAAGCAGAGCCAGCAGTCGAAGCAGAGCCAGCAGTCGAAGCAGAGCCAGCAGTCGAAGCAGAGCCAGAAGTTGAAGCTGAGCCAGAAGTTGAAGCAGAGCCAGAGGTTGAAGCAGAGCCAGCAGTTGAAGCTGAACCAGAACTCGAAGCAGAGCCAGAAGTTGAAGCTGAACCAGCAGTTGAAGCTGAACCAGCAGTTGAAGCTGAACCAGAACTCGAAGCTGAACCAGAACTCGAAGCAGAGCCAGAAGTCGAAGCCGAGCCAGAAGTCGAAGCCGAGCCAGAAGTTGAAGCCGAGCCAGAAGTTGAAGCCGAGCTAGAAGTTGAAGCAGAGCTAGAAGCTGAAGTAGACCCTGAGCCAGTAGTTGAAACGGAAGAGAGCAATAGACTTAAAAGCTATGCTAATTCTGCGTGGGCCAATACGCTGCCATATGTATACGGAAATCATGCTTTTGATCTCGATTCAGAATCTGCCGTTGTGCCAAAAACTGCAATTAATGAGTTAGGCATTAAAACTGATCGCGAAGTTAAAATAGATCCTGTTGCTGAAGTAGCAGCCGAAACTACTCCAGAGTTTGTAGCTGAGCAAGAGTTCGAAGCTGAACCAGAAGTCGAAGCTGAACCAGCAGTTGAAGCTGAACCAGAAGTCGAAGCTGAACCAGAAGTCGAAGCTGAACCAGCAGTCGAAGCTGAACCAGAAGTTGAAGCTCAACCAGAACTCGAAGCTGAACCAGAAGTTGAAGCAGAGCTAGAAGTCGAAGTTGAAGCAGAAGTTGAAGCAGAGCTAGAAGTTGAAGCAGAGCTAGAAGTTGAAGCAGAGCCAGCAGTTGAAGCTGAACCAGCAGTTGAAGCTCAACCAGCAGTCGAAGCTGAACCAGAAGTTGAAGCTCAACCAGAACTCGAAGCTGAACCAGAAGTCGAAGCTGAACCAGAAGTCGAAGCTGAACCAGAAGTCGAAGCTGAACCAGAACTCGAAGCAGAGCCAGAAGTTGAAGCTGAACCAGCAGTTGAAGCTGAACCAGAAGTTGAAGCAGAGCCAGAGGTTGAAGCTGAACCAGAAGTCGAAGCTGAACCAGAAGTCGAAGCTGAACCAGCAGTTGAAGCTCAACCAGAACTCGAAGCTGAACCAGAAGTCGAAGCTGAACCAGAACTCGAAGCAGAGCCAGAAGTTGAAGCTGAACCAGAGGTTGAAGCTGAACCAGAAGTCGAAGCTGAACCAGAAGTCGAAGCTGAACCAGCAGTTGAAGCTCAACCAGCAGTCGAAGCTGAACCAGAAGTTGAAGCTGAGCCAGAAGTTGAAGCTGAGCCAGCAGTCGAAGCAGAGCCAGAGTTCGAAGCTGAGCCAGCAGTCGCCGAGCCAGCAGTCGAAGCCGAGCCAGAGTTAGAAGCTGAAACGAAATTAACAAACAGTCTTAATGGATACGCTAATTCTGATTGGGACAATATGGAGCCAGATGTATACGGAAATCATGCTTTTGATCTCGATTCAGAATCTGCCGTTGTGCCAAAAACTGAAATTAATGAGTTAGGCATTAAAACTGATCGTGAAGTTAAAGTTGATCCTATTGATGAAGCAACTGAAGAGCCGGAGTTTAAAACGGAGTCAGCTGTTGAGGTAGAGTCCGTACCTGATACTACAAACTCTAAAGTGTTGGATGCGGTATTAATTTCTTCTGATGATGTACTTGATGACGAATTACCTGCTCTAAATAACCATATTGAAGATTTAGAACCAACAGAGCCAGAAGTTGAAATAGAAGCTGAGAACTCTCTTAGCTATAAAAGTTCTGAACTTGACGCTTTAAGAGCTAAGGTTAGAGCTCGAAGTCAACAAATTAAGTTAGAGGCAGAAAAGGCTGCACTCGAGCTAGAAAAAACAGAAGATAATACTCAAGCGGTACCAGAACTCGAAACAGAAGCTGAGCCAGAAGTCGAGACAGAACCAGAGTTTGAAGCTGAAACGGAAGAAAGTAGCAGTCTTAAGGGATTAGTAAACTCGACTTGGGACAATACGCAGCCAGACGTATACGGAAATAATGCTATTGATCTCGATTCAGAATCTGCCGTTGTATCAAAAACTGCAATCAATGAGCTAGGCATTAAAACTGATCGCGAAGTTAAAATTGATCCTGTTGTTGAAGTAGTCGAAACTGCTCCAGAGTTCGAAACTGAACCAGAAGTCGAAACTGAGCCAGCAATCGAAACTGAACCAGAAGTCGAAACTGAGCCAGAAGTTGAAACTGAACCAGAAGTCGAAACTGAGCCAGAACTCGAAACTGAGCCAGAACTCGAAGCCGAGCCAGAACTCGAAGCCGAGCCAGAACTCGAAGCCGAGCCAGCAGTTGAACTAGAACCAGAAGTCGAAACTGAACCAGAAGTCGAACCAGAACCAGAAGTCGAGATAGCGGTTGAGTTACCGCAAGCGCCTTTACCTGACGAAGATGAACTGGATGAGTTGCTAACCGATGTTTGGAACTTGGAGGCAACCGTTAATGAGCTAGGTGAAGATGCCATTGATGTCGAACAATATAGTGAGAGTTTGGAGGGGGAGAACAGTGAATCTAGCGCACAATCATTAGATTCGGAGGTAGCAAGTCAAGAACCCTTGCCTAGTGAGAATGATTTAGAGGATATGTTGTCTGAGATTAGAGATCTTGAACAAGATGAAGTCAGTGATGAAGAAACTACAGATAAATCAGCAAGTCAGGATGAAATTCAGGCTATTTTATCGAGTATTCCTTCTTTGTCTGATATGAATAAGAAGAAGCCTGATTAAAAAACATCAAAAGGTGTGGTAAAACAGCGCACTTTGGCATATATTTTTAAGTGTGTGAACGTGTGATTTGGTAAAATTTCTCGCAAATCATTGTGGAGTTAAAAATGACGGAACAAATTCACGAAGTCGCCATCGTCGGTGGTGGAGTCTGTGGTACAGCCCTTTTATATTTATTAGCAGAATATTCAGATATTAAAGATATCGTTTTAATTGAAAAATATGATGCTGTTGCCAAGGTTAATTCTCATAGCCAGAACAATAGTCAAACATTGCATTGCGGTGATATTGAAACAAATTACACCATAGAAAAAGCGACAAAAGTAAAAGCTGCAGCTGAAATGGTAGTCAATTACACAGAAACGTTGGCGAATCGTGATCAGGTTATTTATAAATATCCAAAGATGGTGATCGGTGTCGGTGACAAGGAGTGTCAACAATTACGTGAACGGTTTGAAAGTTTCCGTGACGTGTTTACCTCGATGCAGTTACTGGAAAAAGAGCAAATAGCAGAAATCGAACCTGGAGTGGTGATGGTTGATGGCAAGCTACGTCCAGAACCCTGTATTGCATTGGCCGTGTTAGATGAATATAGCGCTGTCGATTTTAAGCAGTTATCTGAAACGTTTGTCATAGAAGCAAAAAAACACACTGAAAAACAATTACAAATTAGTTTTAATCATCATGTTGAAGAGATTATTGAACATGATGGTGTGTTTTGGATCCATACTCAAGATCGCATTATCAAAGCAAAGTCGGTGGTGGTATCAGCCGGTGGCCACAGTTTGTTACTGGCTCAACAAATGGGCCATGGCTTAGAGTTTTCTTGCTTACCTGTAGCTGGTAGCTTTTATTTCACCCCAAAGGTTCTCAACGGCAAGGTTTATACCGTTCAGAATGATAAGCTGCCATTTGCAGCAGTTCATGGCGATCCTGATGTATTGGTGGAGGGTAAAACACGTTTTGGCCCCACTGCCTTATTACTGCCTTTATTAGAACGTTATAACAGTAGTACTTTTTTTGAGTTTTTACGGGTTTTACGTCTAGATAGTCGAGTATTACGCGTATTTTGGGATTTATTTAAAGTCGCAGATATTCGTAACTATATATTCAAGAACTTTTTGTTTGAAGTGCCCGGTTTACGTCGCTGGTTATTTTTACAAGATGCTCGTAAGATCGTGCCATCGTTACAATTAAAAGATGTTAGTTTTGCAAAAGGCTTTGGCGGTGTTCGACCACAATTGATTGATAAAAAAGAGTCGAAATTGATGTTGGGAGAAGCCAAAATAAATCCAGGTAATGGCATTATCTTTAATATGACGCCATCACCCGGTGGCACTAGTTGTTTAGAAAATGCAGAGGCTGATTTACGGATCGTTACTGGTTTTCTTGGTGCGAATATCGATGAGAAAAAGCTACAGCAGACATTGCACAAAAAACTGGCTTAGCTCTTGCTTTATCAATTGCTAGATTAAGTTAACCAGTGGTGACGCCGCCTATACCGAAGCTTGTTGGGGCGTGCGGACTCAGGAAATATAAGATTGAGAGAGGATAGTAAAATGGCAACTAACCACATGGCAAATAGCGGCAAGTCGGATCAAGCTCGGCAAATATTTACATTTTTTGTTGAAGATATGATGTTTGGACTTGATGTTGAAAATGTTTTGATGTTGGGACAAGACGTTAACGAGATCCAACGTTTACCGATTGAAGAGCAAGGTTTTTGTGGGGTGACTAAGTTCCAAGGCGCAGTTGTACCTGTGATGGACTTTGCACATCGAATTGGCATAGCTTCAGGCTTAGATGTAAAAAGTAAGCTTATAGAGTTATTAACGGTACGTGAGAATGATCATATTGAATGGTTTAATGCGTTAGAAGCTTCTCTTAAAAATGACGTTGCATTTACTAAAGAAACGAATGCAAAAGAGTGTGAGTTTGGTAAGTGGTATAGCAGCTTTGAGACTCGTGATGAAACATTGACCGAATTGTTAGCGGCATTTGAAGAGCCTCATAATGCACTTCATGACCTTGCTGAACAGTTGCTGAGTTTGCGTGATAACGGTAAGTCAGATGAAGCGATGGAGCGTTTAAGACATGAGCGAACAACCACCTTACGTCGGTTGCGAGCGTTATTTTCTCGTGCTCGAGAGCAAGTTAAAAGTGGTATGCGTCAGGTATTGTTATTTGTTACCTTGGATGGCAAGACCCCTCGTTATGCATTATTAATTGATGAAATTAATGATGTGGTGAATTATACACCACAAGACTATCAATCTAGTCGTGGCGGTGCCTTAGGTTTATTTAGCAAAATTGAAAATGTAATTGATGGTATTTATACCAGTAAAAACAAATCTGATTGTCTCTATTTTAATGTGAATAAAATGACGGATATTGACGAGATAATGAAAAAAGTAGGTTAATTTAATAGCCCGAATTATTATCATTTGATGCAACTTTTAACTAAACAATAGTGCTTTAGGCTATATCGACTACGTGGCAAAATCTTCTCCTTACATTACTGTGAATGGTATGAGCGTTTTAAATCTAGAGTTAGAACAACTCTGGGTAAAACGGCGCCTTGTGGTGCAGGCATTATCAGCTGCGGCTGCTGAAGGTGATCGCTCAGAAAATGCGGAGTATATTTACCGAAAAAAAGAGCTGCGTGGCTTAGATCGGCGCATACGTTACTTGCAAAAACGTATGCCCGATCTACAAGTGGTGGCTAATGTTCCTGATAACCAGGATAAAATCTATTTTGCCGCTTGGGTGAGTTTAGAGACTGAGCACGGTGATGTAGTAGAGTACCGAATTGTTGGCCCTGATGAAATTGATCACCAAAAAGGTAATATCAGCGTGGACTCACCGATGGCAAAAGCCTTGCTGGCTAAACAAGTAGATGATGAAATAAAAATCACGGTACTAGGTGATAATAAGTTATTTTTTGTGATTGCTATTCGTTATCAGTAGTGGGGCTTACTTTCACTATTTGGCCACGGTCAGTAGCTAAATAAAGCCAACCTTGTGGGCTTTCAATGACATTACGGATTCTACCTAGTTCATTAAATAGGCGCTGCTCGCTACTAGCTTGAACATGCTCATCAACGGCCACGATATTTAAGTGCTCTAATACCAATGCCCCGATCAGTAAATTATTTTTCCATTGTGGAAAAGCCTTGCCTGAATATTGAATGAGACTACTTGGCGCGATGGAAGGGACGTAGTATTTAATCGGTTGTTGCATGCCAGGACGGTGGGTGCCTTTGCCAACAGGTAAAGGCGCATAATATTCTTTACCATAAGAAATTACTGGCCAACCGTAGTTGTTACCTGCTTGTACAAGATTGATTTCATCGCCACCGCGCGGGCCATGTTCTATCGACCAGAGTTGCTGTGACTGGGTATTGAAAAACAGTCCTTGTGGATTCCGGTGGCCATAGCTCCAAATTTCATTTAAGGCATTACTATCCTCAACAAATGGATTATCAAGAGGTGTGTCACCATCAAGAGTTAATCGTACAATTGAACCAGCATGATTGCTGAGATCTTGGCCATTAGAACGTTTACCTCGATCACCGATAGATAAAAACACATGGCCATGGTCATCAAAGCTAATTCTGCCGCCATAATGAACTGATTTTTTGGTTCGTGATTGACTAATAAAGATGTCTTGCCACTGGGTTAACTTGTCATTTATCAGTTTGGCTTTGGCCAGGGTTGTTGCACCCTGACCGTTGATATATTTGTTGTAACTAATAAATATCCAGCCTGTTTGTTGATGATCAGGCGATAAGGCAATATCAAATAAGCCACCCTGGCCCTCAACTTTTATTTCAGGCAGTCCAGTGATGCTAGTTAACTGTTGAGAGCTCAAATCTAGCAAGCTTATCTTCGCTCCACGTTGGCTAATCAATAGCTTATCGTTAGCGATAAACGTCATTCCCCAAGGCACACCAAGGCCGGATGCGATAATTTCAGTGTTGAAGTTATCTTTAGCATGTAGCTGAGCGGTATACGGTAGGACGAAGAGTATAGCTAAGGTAGTAATCTTGTTTGCTAAAGTCATGACGTTCTCCAGTTAAGAACTACAAGACAACATGGAACAACCTGGCCGTTGCCGTGCCCATTCAGGACGTTTGGCTGCAAATTGTTCATTCTCAGGTTGTTCATCATAGGGGCGACGTAATACTTCTAATAAGTTATCTACATATGCGGTGTCGCCTTGCTCAGCTGCATCAATAGCCTGCTGTGCGATGTAATTACGTAAAACATATTTTGGATTAACCGCATTCATATTTTGTTTACGAGTTTCAGCATCAATATCATCTTGATTTGCTCGTTGTTGATAGCGGCGTAACCAAGTACATATTTGTGATTTATCCTCAGCAGTCAATGCTTCTGCATCATAATAAGCGGCTAGTAATGGCTCTATTAGCGCGTCATCAGTTAAGTTTAAATTACTGACATCAATATCGGCTAGGCGTCGGTAGAAGATCGTCATATCAGTTTCAAAATGTTGTAACAGAACATGCAAGTCTTGGTTCAAGGACTCATCGGTTTCTGCAATGAAACTGCTAAGGCCTAACTTTTCAGCGCGCATGGTTTGCCAGCGCTCAGTGTAATCAGTAGCAAATTGATTGAGGATTTCACGTAAAGGCTCAGCTTGTTCAATTAATGGGAATATTGCATTAGCCAATTGACCTAAGTTCCATTGAGCAATTTGAGCTTGGTGACCAAAGCGGTAACGTTTATTCGAAGCATCAGTGGTATTGGGTGTCCAATTAGGATCGTAATTATCGATCCAGCCATAGGGGCCGTAATCAATTGTGAGACCTAAAATAGACATGTTATCGGTATTTAATACACCATGAACAAACCCCACACGCATCCAATGGACAACTAAGTCGATAGTGCGATCGGCAACCTCTTTAAACCATTTTATATAGACATCAACACTAGGCTCACCTAGCTCAGGAAAGTCTGTAGTAATGGTGTAGTCCAATAGTTGTTTTAATGTATCGGTATCACCACGAGAAGAAAATATTTCAAAGCTACCAAAACGAGTGAATGACGGAGCAACACGACAGACCACCGCACCAAGCTCTTGTTGAGGGCGACCGTCGTAAAACATATCACGGGTGACTTGTTGGCCGGTGGTGATCAAGCTTAATGCACGAGTGGTTGGTACACCTAAATGAAACATCGCTTCACTGCATAAAAATTCTCGCAGCGAGGAACGTAATACTGCTAAACCATCGCCACCGCGTGAATAGGGGGTTTCACCAGCACCTTTAAGTTGCAATGTCTGCCGTTGACCCTGTTGATTAATAACCTCGCCTAAGTTAATAGCGCGGCCATCACCGAGCTGGCCAGCCCAATTACCAAACTGGTGGCCACCATAACATTGAGCATAAGGCTTCATGCCATCGAGTAGTTGGTTGCCGACAAAGGCATTGAGAAAGGTATCTGACTGGCAGTCTTGTTCAGAAATATCCAGCAACTGTGCCACTTCTTTAGAGTAAGAAATAAGTTGTGGAGCAGGTACCTTTGCCGGTTGAACGAAGGAGTAACAGGCTTGCAGTACTTGTCGGCGAATATTGTCGGTAGCAGAATCAGCAGGTAACTCACGTATAAAACGGTTATCAAACTGTAATGAAGCAAGCGAATAGAGTTTAGTATTTGTGCCCACGGAAATCTCATAGTGTTAATCTTATAGTCAACCCATTACAACAGAAATGGCATCAACAAAAAACCGGAGAATTGTGATGTTAATTGGCGTACCTAAAGAAATTAAAAATAATGAATATCGTGTTGGCATGACGCCGGCCGGTGTTAGAGAGTTGGTTGGGCTAGGACATCAAGTCATAGTTGAGACCAATGCAGGTAAAGCCATTGGTCTAACCAATGAAATGTATAGCCAAGCAGGCGCAGAGATTTATGAGTTAGCCAGTGAAATTTTTTCTGTTGCCGAGTTGATCATTAAAGTTAAGGAGCCACAAGCGCAGGAACGTAAAATGCTCCGCCCTCAACAAACATTGTTTACCTACTTACATTTAGCACCTGATTTTGCACAAACCAAAGACTTAGTTGATTCTAATTCTATTTGTATTGCCTATGAAACAGTCACCGATAAAGCTGGGGGACTTCCTTTGTTAGCACCAATGAGTGAAGTTGCTGGCCGTATGTCAGTACAAGCAGGCGCACATGCATTAGAAAAAACACAGGGTGGCATGGGTATATTATTAGCCGGTGTTCCAGGCGTATCGCCGGCAAAAGTTGTGGTGTTAGGCGGTGGTGTAGTGGGAATAAATGCTGCCAGAATAGCGATGGGAATGGGCGCTGATGTCACTATCATTGATAAATCGTTAGCCAGGCTAAAAGAGCTTGATGAACAGTTTGGGCCACAACTTAAAACAATTTATTCAACGACGGATACGGTTGAACGAGCTGTCTACCGTGCTGATATGGTGGTTGGTGCGGTATTGATACCAGGAGCAACGGCACCGAAGCTAGTAACTAGATCGATGTTAATAAAAATGAAAAATGGTGCGGTCATTATTGATGTGGCAATTGATCAAGGCGGCTGTTTTGAATCGTCGTATCCAACCACCCATGATGAGCCTACATATATAGAAGATGGCGTGATTCATTATTGTGTGGCGAATATGCCGGGGGGTGTGGCCAGAACATCTACCTTTGCTCTTACGAATGCGACCTTACCCTTTATTATTGATTTAGCTAATAAAGGTATTGATAAAGCGCTTAATGAAGACGAATATTTACGTAGAGGCCTTAATATCTATCAAGGAAAAGTGACTTATCAAGCTGTCGCTGAGGCACATGATTACCCTTATCAGGAGGCTACAGACCTGTTAGGCTAGCAGCGGTATTAAAAACGAAAAACTAGTGTAGGCAACAAACAACGTTAAACCAGGTGAGACAATGAAACGACCAAGTAAATTACGACAACCCACACAAGCAGAAATACAACCGGTTTTACAAGCTTTGAATACAGGAAATCTAGCTGCTGCTGAGGCATTAGCTAAGAAGATGTTGAAGCAGTTTCCAAATGCATTTGCTGTTCATAATTTATATGGCAATGCCTTAGCGGGCCAAAATAAGTTTAAAGATGCGGTGGCAGCCTTTCGTAAAGCATTGGCGATAGATCCTAGTGTGGCAGAGTTGCACTTTAATGTTGGTATTTTGTTAACTAACTTGAACCGAACTGAAGAAGCGATTACTAGTTATAAAAAAGCAGTGAAATTGAAACCGTCACTGACCGATGCTCATTATAATTTAGGCACAGCTTTACAAGCGGAGTCAAAGTTTGAACAAGCAGCGAATAGTTATAAGAAAGCCATTGAATTAGAACCTGGCTTTTTTGAAGCTTTGGTTAACCTTGGTGTGGTCTTACAAGAGCAAAGCCTGCTGGCCGAAGCGATTGAAGTCTATAAACGTGCCTTAACGATCCAAAAAGATGCAAAAGTCTATTTTAATATGGGCACAGCACTTAAAAATGAAGGTAAGTTAGGCGATGCGATCGATAGTTATAATAACGCCTTAGAGCTGAAGCCGGACTATGCAGAAGTGTATAGCAATATAGGCGAAGTATTACGCGATCAGGGGCGTTATGATGAATCCGTTACGTATTACAAAAAAGCCTTAGACTGCGATCCATCTCTGCCGGTTGCTAATTACAGCTTAGCTGTTTATTTATATGATAGCGGCGATTTAGAAGGTGCTTTAGAGCATTTTCAAAAGTCACAATTTGCTGATTGGCAAGAACGCTCATTATATTGCTTATATAAAACCTCTAAGTTTGAAGAATTTAAACAAGGTTTAGATGCATTAAAAGCTAAGAACCATAACTCACCTTTCTTGGCGACTTTAACCACGCACTATGCAGAAAACTTTGGTACAGAAAATAACTATAATTTTTGTCCCAATCCGATGGACTTTGTTTTTCATAATGAAATTCCAGAGTTGAAAGGCGAAAGTAGTCTACGTGAACAGTTGCTAGCAGATATTCGTGACGCCCATGTTGAAGAGAAAAAACAGGGCAGGTTGGTTAATGGTGTGCAATCATCCGGTAACTTATTCAAACGTTCAGAACCATCATTTCGCCAATTAGGTGAATTGGTCAAACAAGCTATTCAACGTTATAAATATAACTTTGCTGATGAAAACTGCACTTATGTAAAAGATTTCCCGAAAGACTTTGAATTCGCTAGCTCTTGGTTTGTGAAAATGAATCAAGGTGGGCATTTAAACTCACACATTCATGAAGACGGTTGGGTGAGTGGGGCTGTATACATTTCATTGCCAACGGATAAGCAGCACGAACACGAAGGTAGTATCGAAGTCAGCACTCATGGTGATGATTACCCGAAAAAACACGACAACTTTCCAGCTAAAGCAATTGCTCCAACAGTCGGTGATATCGTGATGTTTCCTTCGTGTCTTTTTCACCGAACAATACCGTTTAGTTCTAATGAAGAACGTATTTGTGTGGCATTTGATTTGAAGCCGGTGTGATGGCCAGTAGGATTGTTTACTTTATTAATTTCCGGCATGTTTAAATGAAAAGTATTAGCAAATTACAGTCACTAACTAACTGGACACCGATAGAAATTGTTTTGGCAATGCTATTTCTAATTAGCCCTTTATATTATCAACCTAACCTGGGCGGAAGAGGCTTAGAGTTACCATTTAATTTTGGTGTTTGGTTTGTTGCTTTTATAGTAATTACGGCAGCTATTTTTTCATGTTTAAAAACTAGACAAATATATTTCCCGAAGCAATACTTAGCAATTATGCTCTTTCCGGCACTGATTTTTGTTAGTAGTATTTTGTCTGGCATTGTGAGCCCAATAGAATGGTTGTTTAGGGAAATATACATTTGGACAGGCGTTTTGTTTTTATTTGCATTATTTCAATATAGAGAAAAAATCAATTTAAACAGGCTACTTTTTATTCTCGTTATATCAGGTCTTGTTCATTCGTTTATATCACTATTACAAATGAATCATTCTTTATTTTTAAATGGTTGGTACCCATATTCTATATCTGGCGCACCAATCGGTGTTTTTCAGCAAGTTAATGTGAATGCAACATATTTAGTTACCGCTACGTTAGTTGCTTTTTATTTACAGGGCCATGACTATATAACTCAAGGTAAATTTTGGAAAAAAACTACCTTAATCTTAGCAATAGGACTAAGTACTTATGTCATATTTGCATCCGGAAGTCGCATTGGCTTACTGAGCTTAACAGTTAGTCTTTGTATTTTATTATGGTCATATAGACATAGGTATAAAAATAATTACAAGCTGATATTGTTATCACTGGTTGTTATTGGTGTAAGCGCCTTCACTGCAAAAGGTGGTTTAGAAAAAACCATCGATAAAAATACTAAAATGGTAGAACAAGAATATTCTGATGCTAGAGAAAGTATTTATACGATTTCGCTTATGGCCATACAAAAGTCACCAATAGTTGGCCATGGTATTGGTGGGTTTCTCAAAGCTTGGAATAATGAAGTAGAACAGTTTTACCAAGAAAATCCTGGGGCAGTTTTACCACAATATATTGGCCATCCACATAATGAATTATTATTTTGGGCCATTGAGGGTGGGGTACTGGCACTATTAGGTATTTTTAGTATTGTAATCGTTGTCACAATAAGTTTGTTGAAGCTTGGTTTGGAGCAAGGTGGAGCATATTTTTCTTTGCTACTACCTATATCTTTACATAGCCAAGTTGAATTACCTTTTTATATTTCCTCATCACATTGGTTTGTTGTTATTTTTATAGTATCGCTTATTCTGAACCCGACTCTGAGCTCAAGAAATTTTTCACTCAGTTTGTCGGCGGAGTGGTTAGTTAGGTTTGTTACTGCGATTGGATTGTTAATTGTTACTTATTTTTTATACAACACCGCACGGGCGCAAAGCGATATTGTTAGTTTTGTAAATCAACAGTCTTCACCTCCTTATTTGGGTGTGGCGGCTAGGAATATATATACAAGCGAATATGCCGAGCAATTAGCTAGGCGCAATAATTTATATGCTGCAATAAACCGAAATGATCAGCAAGCTATACAAAAATTTATTGCTTGGGCCGAGAGTAGGTTGTTGGTAAAGCCTGAGTTGAAAATTTATGAAGATATTTTAACCGCATATATGCATCGACAGGATGTAGATAATAAATGTAAAACTATATTTTCAGCTTCAAAGATGTACCCTAAAAATAGGTCATTATCTGATTTACGCGAACAATGTAAAACAGAGTGACGTAAAACGTCACTTTCTGACCTGCAAAGGTGGCATTGATGCTCCCTTTGCCTGTTATTTTTAATTAAATCAGTGGTTTATGTTCTGGCACGTGAGCTGCATTAAATATTACAAGGCAATACTACTTGTCGGTTTTTAAATATTGAGGATAAGAGAATGAAAAAACTTCAACAAGGTTTTACGTTAATCGAATTAATGATTGTAGTTGCAATTATTGGTATTTTGGCTGCAATTGCGATTCCAGCATACGGTGACTATGTGTCTCGAACAAAAGCTGCAAGCTCAATGGCTGAACTTAGCTCAGTTAAAACAGGAATATCTTTGTGTTATCAAGACACAGGTTCATTTGCCAACTGCACAGAAGGTAGTAACGGAGTACCAAATATTGTTGGCACGGCTAATATTGTTTCTCCATCAATAACTACCACTGGTCTAGCTGCAACAATTCTTGCTACTTCAGGGGCTACTACAACAGCAGGTGTTGCTTTAACTATTTCTGACGCTTCAAGTTTTACTGCCGGAGACTCAGTTATCGAATGGACAAATGGTGGAACAATCTGTGATCCTACTCGCGGTCTTGGTTCAGGTAAAGGCGATTGTCTTTAGTAACCTTATGAGTTAAAACTTGCTTTACCTACTTAAAAACCCTAGTTTATTAATGCTAGGGTTTTTTTTTACCAGTACTTAAATAAATAGAACAAAATGATGACAAGAATAGCAGCCACAACCAGTCACTTCATACTAAGTATAGTAATTTTTAGTGTATTGTTCAGCATACTTATTTTTTTTTGGTATCCCTCACCGTATTTTAATGTTTCAGGTGGTTGGGAAGGCTTAAAAATTGCTGCAAGTGTGGATTTGGTTCTTGGTCCACTGTTAACCTTTGTTATTTTCAATACCAAAAAAGACCCAAAGAAACGGACAATGGATTTATCTATCATTGTTTTCATCCAATTACTTGCCTTGCTTTGGGGGATGGTTACAATTTATCAACAACGCCCTGTTGCTACAGTATTTTGGTTGGGTAGTTTTCTAACCGTTATTGCATCCGATTTCACTGAACAAAATGTAGATTTAACCGTGTTAGACAATTTTGGCGAATCTCATCCAGTGCTAGTATATGTTCCAGATGTAATAATCGAACATAAGCAATACCAATTTGGTCAATATGCTGATACCGGGTTGAGCATTTCACCATTTTATCGTTCAGATTTATTTCAGCCGCTACAAACACATTTTTCAGAAATTCAAAAGTTTCAGCTTGATATTCTTAATTTAATTAAAACAAATGAGCTAGTAAATAATAAATTGATGATGTTTTTAGCTGAAAAACAAAAGCAAGTTAACGACTTCCAGTATTACAAAATGTTCTCAAAATATAACAATGTAATTTTGATTTTTAGCCCAAACGGAGAGTTAGTAGGTCACCTTATTTTTTAGTTATTTTCTAATTAGGACTTGAGATTGACGTCTTTATTTAACTTTCATCCCAGCTTGAGCACCATTATCAGGATTTAAGATAAATAAATCCTTGCCACCAGGTCCGGCTGCTAATACCATGCCCTCAGACAAACCAAAGCGCATCTTACGTGGTGCAAGGTTGGCCACCATCACAGTTTGTTTGCCTATTAAAACTTCAGGTTGGTAGGCTGACTTAATTCCTGCAAATACTTGTTTCTCACCTAGGCCGATATCTAAGGTCAATTTTAATAACTTATCGGCACCTTCAACATGCTCAGCGTTGACGATGTTAGCAACCCGCAGGTCAATTTTAGCAAAGTCTTCAAAGCTGATTTCATCAGAAATAGGTTCAATGCTTGAGTTGTTAGTCGCTGTTGTACCTTTCTTTTCTGCCACTGGTTTTTCAGCTACGATTGTTTGTTTTGAATCTTCTAAAATAGCGGCAATTTTATCTGACTCAATACGTGTCATTAAAGGTTTGAACTTATTGATGTCATGAGATAGCAATGGCGTTGTAATATCTGACCACTGCATTGCATCAATATTTAAGAACTGCTCGGCTTGTATTGCTGTTTGTGGCAATACTGGTTTGAGGTAAGCAATCAAAACACGGAATAAGTTAATCCCCATCGTGCAGATGTCATGTACTTGTTGGCCTTTGCCTTCTTCTTTAGCTAAAGCCCATGGTTTCATTTCATCAATATATTGGTTGGCTTTATCGGCTAGTGCCATGATGTCACGCATGCCTTGGCCAAACTCACGGTTTTCAAAACGTTGCGCTATAGCATCAGACTGTTCAGTGAACTCGTTGAATAATGCAGGCTCTGATAATGAGTCAGCTAACTTGCCATCAAAACGTTTTTTAATGAAACCAGCACAACGACTGGCGATATTAACCACTTTACCAACTAAGTCAGAGTTAATACGACTTTGGAAATCTTCGAGATTTAAATCAATATCATCAATGCCTGAACCTAATTTAGCAGCGAAGTAATAACGTAAGTATTCTGGGTTTAAATGATCAAGGTAAGTACGTGCTTTGATAAATGTGCCACGTGATTTCGACATTTTTTTGCCATCAACGGTTAAGAAGCCGTGAGCAAAGATAGAGTTAGGCAAGCGGAAACCTGCACCTTGTAACATTGCTGGCCAGAAGAGGGCGTGGAAGTAGATGATATCTTTACCGATAAAGTGGACCATTTCGGTCTCACTATCTGCATTCATAAATTCATCAAAATCAACACCACTGCGGTCACAGTAGTTTTTGAAGCTAGCTAAATAACCAATCGGTGCATCTAACCAAACATAAAAGAATTTGCCCGGTGCATCAGGAATTTCAAAGCCAAAATAAGGCGCATCACGAGAAATATCCCAATCTTTCAAGCCGCTTTCAAACCATTCAGCTAATTTATGACTAACTTCATCTTGTAAGTGACCGCCTTGTGTCCAAGCTTGTAGATCTTGTTCAAAGTCACCGAGTTTAAAAAAGTGATGTTCTGAATCTTTGGTAATCGGTGTGGCACCTGATACTGCTGACACTGGATTTTTTAATTCTGTCGAATCATAAGTGGCACCGCAGGCTTCGCAGTTGTCACCATATTGATCATCTGCCCCACACTTAGGACATTCACCACGAATAAAACGATCCGGCAGAAACATTTCTTTTTCTGGATCATAGGCTTGACTGATAGTGCGAGTTGTAATGTGTCCAGCCGCTTTGTTTGCCAGATAGACTTGGCTCGCTAAGGCTTCATTTTCTGGGCTATGCGTGCTGTGGAAGTTATCAAAGCTAATATTAAATTCAGCAAAGTCAGCTTGATGTTCTTTACTTACATCAGCGATAAGCTGCTCTGGTGTGATGCCTTCATTCTGGGCACGTAACATAATCGGTGTGCCATGAGCATCATCAGCACAGACATAGTGCACTTCATTGCCACGCATTTTTTGAAAGCGTACCCAAATATCAGTTTGAATATATTCAACCATATGACCTAGATGGATGGAACCATTGGCATAAGGCAGGGCACTAGTAACAAGAATTTTTCTTTGCATGAAATGAACCAAAATTGACACGTTAGTAAACCCGCAAAGATACCAGAAATGCTTGATTTACGCCATTTATGCTTTTATTTAGAGTTTAAAAAAAAGTTGAGATTTGCAATGTTCTTTTTTTTGAATTAAATTAAAAGCCAGTTGTTTGATTAAGGCGGCGACGGTTCGACTCGTGAAGTCATACGTAGCGATTATTAGGAAGTCCCATGGAACTCAAATTACACAACATTCATACCGGTGCGATCGATTCTGCACTGGCAAAAGCGACTCAGTATCGTTCTTTACTTGAACCTGAGATTGCTGAAAGCATATGCCTAGATATTCTCCATATCGAGGAATCACATCAACAAGCACTTATTATCTATATATTGGCTTTAACCGATCAGTTGAATCAATCGGAAAAACAAAGCCAGATAAAAGAAATTTTAAAAGCGGTAGATAAGCTTGATGCTGAATATCAACGTTTGTACTACACCGGTTTATTGAATGAACGCCGAGCTCGTTTTTTAATTACTCAACCGATGTCACATTCATTTGCTTACGATTACTTTTTTGAAGCATTAGAAAACTATAAAAAAGCAGAAAAAATAAGTCCTGACGATAATGATGAAGCTATCTTACGTTGGAATAGTTGCATCAGAACCATCCAAAAAGAGAAGTTAAAACCACGTCGTGATAGTGAAGATATTCTTGTCGATATGGAAAGTTGATATGAAGCCATTATTACAATTACAAAAACGCAGCATGGCCATAGCCGGTTTAATTATGCTGGGCTACCTTATTTTTCATATGCTTACCAATCTTAGCTTTTTTACCGAAGCGAGTTTCTCAGCTTTCTATCAATGGTATAACGCTGGCTTAGTGCGGTGGCTGGTTATAGCGTTAATGGTTATCGCTATATTAATACATGTTAAAGCTGCATTTCATATTCGAGCAGTCAATGCGAAAGCCAGAACAACAGACTATGCTAAGCACGACAAATTCAAAATTCCAGCTGCTTTTGTTACGGCCAGCATTATCTTCTTATTAGCATTTATTATTATTCACATTATTCAAACTTTATTGTTTGATAGTACAAATGTTTATAACGAGTTAAGTCAGTTATTTAAATCCGAATTGATGGTGTTGTTTTATTTAGCGGGTTTATTTGTATTAACGATGCATTTACAACATTCATTGGCAAATGTGTTGCAAACACTGGGTAAAACCTCAGTGACATGTCACAGTTTAGCTTGGGCGGGTACGCTATTGTTAACCGGCGGCTTCGCACTTCTTCCACTCTATATTTACTTTGTGATGCCATGACTGATATTGAATTAGATAATCATACGCCGACCGGTAATCTAGAAGATCGCTGGACCCAACATAAGTTTAATTTGAAAATCGTGAGCCCAGCTAATCGCAAAAAATATAATGTGATTGTAGTGGGCACAGGATTAGCCGGTGCTTCAGCGGCAGCTTCCTTAGGTGAAATGGGCTATAACGTTAAAACATTTTGCTTTCAAGACAGTCCT
Source organism: Methylophaga sp. 41_12_T18 (assembly GCA_002163115.1). Taxonomy (GTDB): domain Bacteria; phylum Pseudomonadota; class Gammaproteobacteria; order Nitrosococcales; family Methylophagaceae; genus 41-12-T18. The sequence goes on from MAAI01000090.1 coordinate 64,767, forward strand.
CGTCGCGCTCATAGTATTGCCGCCCAAGGGGGGATCAATGCTGCAAAAAACTATCAAAATGATGGTGACAGTGTGTGGCGATTATTTTATGACACCATTAAAGGTGGCGATTTCCGCGCTAGAGAATCGAATGTATTTCGCTTAGCTGAATTAAGTAACAACATCATTGATCAAGCGGTCGCTCAAGGCGTGCCATTTGCACGTGAATACAGTGGTTATTTAGCAAACCGTTCATTTGGTGGCGCGCAAGTTTCACGAACATTTTATGCGCGTGGTCAAACAGGCCAGCAATTATTGTTGGGAGCTTATCAAGCAATGAGCCGGCAAGTTGCTGAGGGCACGGTTAAACATCGCTCACGCTGTGAAATGCAAGACTTAATTATCATTGATGGTAAGGCCAAAGGCATTGTTAGCCGTGATTTAGTCACCGGTAAACTTGAAACACATATGGCGGATTGTGTGGTGTTATGCACTGGTGGTTATGGCAATGTGTTTTATTTATCAACCAATGCCAAGGGCTGTAATGCTTCTGCTGCATGGCGAGCTCACAAACACGGTGCCTTATTTGCTAACCCGTGTTTTACGCAAATTCATCCTACCTGTATTCCTCAACAAGGTGAGTTGCAGTCAAAACTGACTTTGATGAGTGAATCATTACGGAATGATGGTCGAGTTTGGGCGCCAAAGAATAAAGCTGATTGCGATAAAAAGCCCGAAGATATTGCTGAGCAAGACCGAGACTATTTCCTAGAACGTATGTATCCCGCTTTTGGTAATTTAGTCCCCAGAGATATCGCTTCACGGGCCGTTAAGTTAATTTGTGATGACGGACGAGGTGTTGGTCCAGCTATTGATGGTCAGAAATTAGGTGTTTACCTGGATTTTGCTAAAGCAATAGAAACACATGGGCGTGATGCAATTAGTGAAAAATACGGTAATTTGTTTGATATGTACCAACGTATCACCTCGGAAGATCCTAATGTGACGCCAATGCGTATCTACCCCGCGGTACATTACACCATGGGTGGCTTATGGGTTGATTACAATTTAATGACAACCATAGATGGTTTATTTGCCGGCGGTGAATCAAACTTTTCAGATCATGGTGCCAATCGGTTGGGTGCCAGTGCCTTGATGCAAGGTTTGGCAGATGGCTATTTTGTATTACCAGCAACTGTATCGAATTACTTAGCCCAACAAAAACCACTTAATCAGTCAAAGATCTATCCTGAAGCTGAACAGGCATTGCAACAAAGCCAAGACCGAATCGATAAATTGTTAAACGCACCATTCCCGAAAAAAACCCCGGATGAATTTCATCGAAAATTAGGCAAAGTGTTGTGGGATGCTTGTGGTATGGCCCGCGAGAAAACTTTATTAGAATCGTCTATCACTGAAATTCAAGATCTTAGAGAACAGTTTTGGCAGCAAGTTAAAGTGACAGGTAGTGGTGAAGAGTTAAATCAAACCTTAGAAAGGGCAGGCCGAGTTGCCGACTTTTTTGATTTAGCCGAATTAATGTGTATCGATGCTCTGACTAGAGAAGAGTCATGTGGTTGTCATGCACGAGAAGAGCATATTTCTGAAGATGGTGAAGCACAGCGTCACGATGACGATTTTTCTTATGTAGCCGCTTGGCAATACACGGGCAATGTCAGTATGCCGGTATTGTATAAGGAAGAGCTACATTTCGAATTTGTTAGACCTAATACAAGAAATTACCGATGAATTTTATTCTACATATTTGGCGACAAAAAAATGGACAATCGGCCGGTGCATTCGAACGTCACGAAATTGATGTATCAGCAGATACTTCATTTCTAGAAATGTTAGATGCACTGAATGAACAATTAATAGAGCAAGGCATAGAAGCAATTGCCTTTGACTTTGATTGTCGAGAAGGCATTTGTGGTTCATGTAACTTGGTGATTAATGGCACGCCGCATGGTAATCAGCAGGCGACAACAACCTGTCAACAATACATGCGTGATTATGCTGATGAAAATGAATTATGGATTGAGCCTTGGCGCGCTACAGCATTTCCAATTATCAAAGATTTAATTGTTGATCGAAGTTCGTTTGAAAAAATTATTCAAGCCGGTGGTTATATTGAAGTACGCACTGGATCAGCGGGTGAGGCGAATGCTACATTAATAGATAAGCCGGCGGCTGATGCGGCTTTTGATGCGGCTACTTGTATTGGTTGTGGTGCATGTGTGGCAATTTGTCCAAATGCCTCCGCGACTCTATTTGTTGCTGCAAAAGTAAGCCATTTATCTACACTGCCCCAGGGTGAAGTGGATAAACAGCGCGCCCATAAATTATTGGCTGCCATGGAAGATGAAGGTTTTGGCGGCTGTAGTAATTATCGTGAATGTGAGCGAGTTTGCCCTAAAGGAATTAGTGTCAGCACTATTACAACGATGAATAAATTGTTGTATCAAAATAAATAAGAGCTACTGTGGTTGAAACATGATTAAAGTCATAATTAAGCATTTATATATCACTGTTATGGCTATTTTCATCGTGATGATGGGCAATGTATTAGCGGACAAATACGGCCCGAGATTATCTGCAAAAATATCATCTATCAGTTCGAGCGCAGATCAAGATGTTAATGATGTTAAAAATACAGTTAATAATTGGAATAAGCAGATACTCGAATAAGGTAAAACCTAATTGATTTAGCAATGTTGGTGGCTAGTCGTTATATATTTTGGGTGAGCTAATAGGCAGTTCAGTGTAGAATTGGCGGATTAAATTTTTAATACCCATCAGTTATAGCTGAACTTTGAGGAAGCCTTGATGTTAAACCCATCTGAAATTCAGAAAATTATTAATGATTACCAAGATCCATCGACATTGATGACCTTTGCACAGACTAAAGCAAAAATTAAGGTTGATGTTAACGAGCAAGCGCTGAATGTTTCAGTAACATTAGGGTACCCAACCAAAGCTTACGCTGACGTTTTACAAGCAGAGTTAGTTGGCCTATTACAACAGCAAACAGGCTTGTCTGCCGTCACCGTTTCAATCGCAACAAAAATCATTAAACATAAAGTTCAGCAAGGCGTTCCTGCATTAGAAAATGTTAAGAACATTATTGCTGTTGCTTCCGGTAAAGGTGGTGTTGGTAAATCAACAACTTCAGTAAACCTAGCGCTAGCTTTAGCGGCAGAAGGAGCAAAAGTAGGTATCTTGGATGCCGATATTTATGGTCCTAGCCAACCTCGCATGTTGGGCACGGCACAACGACCTGAATCAGCTGATGGCAAACGCATTGAGCCAATCGAAAGCTTTGGAATTCAATGTATGTCGATGGGCTTCTTGATCGAAGAAGAAGAGCCGATGATTTGGCGTGGCCCGATGGTTACCCAAGCCTTACAACAAATGTTGGGCGATACTAATTGGACTGACCTTGATTATTTAGTGATTGATTTACCGCCTGGCACGGGTGATATTCAGCTGACATTGTCACAAAAAGTACCAGTTAGTGGTGCCGTTATTGTGACAACACCACAAGACATTTCATTATTAGATGCTCGTAAGGCATTAAAAATGTTTGAAAAAGTGAATGTACCAGTATTGGGTATTATCGAAAATATGAGCACGCATATTTGTACTGAGTGTGGTCATGAAGAACATATCTTTGGTGCCGGTGGTGGTGACAAAATGGCTCAGCAATATAATGTTGATATGTTGGGTGATATACCGTTAGATATCAAAATTCGTGAAGGTGCAGATGGTGGACATCCAACCGTAGTGAGTGACCCTGATAGTGATATTGCTATGTCTTATCGCACTATTGCCAGACGTATTGCAGCTCACTTAGCGATGAAAGGTAAAGACTTTAGTGCTGCTTTTCCAAATATTGTTATCAAGAACGATTAATCAGGCTATTATTAGCCTCACAATAATCAATTACAAAGTGATTTAGATAATGAGCATCAAATCAGATAAGTGGATTCGTCGGATGGCGGAACAACAAGGCATGATTACGCCATTTGAGCCTAGCCAAGTTAGGGATACTGGCAATGGTAGAATAATTTCTTATGGCACATCTAGTTACGGCTACGATGTGCGATGCTCAAATGAATTTAAAATATTTACTAATATTAATTCTGCGATAGTTGATCCGAAGAACTTTGATGAAAGCAGCTTTGTTGATGTTAATTCAGATGTTTGCATTATTCCTCCCAATTCATTTGCTTTGGCTCGCACAATAGAAACGTTCAAAATACCTCGTAATGTCTTAACTATTTGTTTGGGTAAGTCTACTTATGCTCGTTGTGGAATTATTGTTAATGTCACACCGCTAGAGCCTGAATGGGAAGGGCAGGTTACACTGGAGTTCTCTAATACAACACCTTTACCTGCTAAAATATATGCTAATGAAGGTGTTGCTCAGATGTTGTTTTTTGAGTCTGATGAAGTCTGTGAAACATCGTATGCTGACAGAAGTGGTAAGTATCAAGGTCAACAGGGTGTAACACTACCTCAGTCCTAATATAGGGAAGTATTTAGATGGTCACTGCGTTACTACGTACATTTATGCGATTAGCCTTTGTCGTATTGCTATTGACTGGCTGTACGGCCGAACGACCATCAGATGAGCAATGGGAGCACAGTGTTTTAGGTAGTTATGCTGCTGCTTATTCAGCAGATGGTAAATATGCCTTAGTCGGTGATACTGACTCGCCAGCAAAGTTGTGGGATCTTGAAAATAATAAAGTTGTATATAGCTGGCAAAACAGGCCTGAAGAGGCTGGCACAACCACTGCGGTAGCCATTTCAGAAGATAGTAAAGTAGCGGCTACATCTGAGCAAGATGTCATCGTATTGTGGGATATGTCGAACGGCAGACCCATGATTCGTTTGCGCTTTCCGGTGAAGATAAAATCGATGGCCTTGTCCAAACATGGCGATTATTTATTGATGGCACTTTATGATCGAACAGCCGTTTATTTCGATGTTATTGAAAATCGCGTTGTAAAAATATTTGAACATGACGGCAAGGCGGTTAACTCGCCCATTAATCAGTTGATTAATGCGGTAGCAATATCACCGGATGGTAAGCAAATTCTAACGGGTGGTGATGACCAAACTGCTCGCTTATGGGACATAGAGACGGGTAAAGAACTGCAACAATGGAAACATACAAATGCAGTTAATATTGTGTCGTTCTATCCACGTGGTGGTTATGCTTATACTGGCGCTGGCAATGGACATACCCATTTTTGGAATCTGAAAACAGGCAAAAAGAAATATACCTTACGTTCTTCGCCTTGGCCGAAAGATATGGCGTTGCCTGATTTCCCTGTTTTTCAAACCACAACTTCAGCCATTGATTATTCTCCTGATTATAAATATATCGTAACCGGTCACCCGTCACGCAGACTGTGTGTTTGGGCGGTGGCAAGTGGTGAAAACAAACAATGTTGGCAAGTAGCTCGTCGTCAGGCTTTACGTCCTGGCGTTGTATTGCAAGCCGTTTCATTTTCACCTGATGGTCGCTCTATCTACAGCGAATCAGGCAATGGCATTGGTCAAATGTGGAAAATTAAATAAGGTTGAGTAATGTATAAACTGGTATTTTTTGTACCTGAGAGCCATAAAGAAGCTGTTAAATCTGCAGTATTTTCTGCCGGAGCTGGGCGTTACCAAGGCTATGATAGTTGTTCATGGGAATGTTTAGGCCAAGGCCAGTTTAAACCCTTATCAGGTAGCCAGCCTTTTATTGGCGAACAAGATCAAATAGAAACAGTGGATGAATATCGCGTTGAAACTGTCTGTGACGATAGACGCGTTAAAGCAGTATTAAAAGCACTGATTAAAGCTCATCCGTATGAAACCCCTGCTTATGATGTCTGGTCAATTAATACACTAGACGATTTCTGACTTTTATTGAGTTAAATTATGACTGCACCATCAACTACGCCTAAAGAAACCTTTTTAGCTGACTATACTCATCCTGATTTTTTAGTCGAAAAAGTGTCCTTACAATTTGAACTGGATGCCTCGGAAACACGGGTAATCAGTACATTAGCAATGCGTAAGAATCCAGCTGGAACCGGTGAGCACTGTGTTCTAGATGGTGATGAGCTGAGCTTGGAATCAGTCAAAATAGATGGCCGATTATTACCTGGTAATGAGTATCAACGCAGCGATAAATCATTATTAATATCCGCTGTGCCGGATCAGTTTGAGTTGGAAATAATTACCATCATTCATCCCGATCAAAATACGGCTTTAGAAGGCTTATATCACTCAGGCAACTTGTTATGTACTCAGTGTGAAGCACAAGGCTTTAGACGCATCACTTATTACCCTGATCGTCCTGATGTGATGGCTGTATTTACCGTATCTCTGGTGGCTGACAAAGCACAGTGGCCTATTATGTTGTCGAACGGCAATATGCAAGATCAAGGCACCTTTGATGATGGCCGTCATTGGGTACGTTGGCATGACCCTCATCCAAAGCCGAGTTATTTGTTTGCTTTAGTTGCCGGTGATTTACATTGTCAGCAAGATGAATTTATTACTCAGTCAGGTCGTGAAGTCACTCTGGAAATCTTCGTTGATCACGAAAATAGTCATAAGTGTGATCATGCCTTGAACTCATTGAAGCAATCAATGAAATGGGATGAAGAAACCTACGGCCGTGAATACGATTTAGATATCTTTATGATTGTGGCTGTAAATGATTTCAATATGGGCGCAATGGAAAATAAAGGCCTCAACATATTCAATTCAGCTTGTGTTTTAGCAAGCCCTGAAACGGCTACGGATCGCGATTATTACACTATTCAAAGCATTGTCGGTCATGAATACTTCCATAACTGGTCTGGTAACCGTGTTACCTGTCGTGATTGGTTTCAATTGAGTTTGAAGGAAGGCTTTACCGTACTGCGAGATCAGACTTTTAGTGCCGATATGCATTCAGCAGCAGTCCAACGTATTGATGATGTTAACCAACTTCGTAGCATGCAGTTTGCCGAAGATGCTGGCCCTATGGCTCATCCTGTGAGACCGGCTTCATTTATCGAGATCAGTAACTTCTATACAGTCACGATTTATGAAAAAGGCGCTGAAGTTGTTGGCATGATTAAAACCATAGTCGGTGACGAAGGCTTTAGAAAAGGAACGGATCTTTACTTTGATCGTCATGATGGTCAAGCAGTGACCACCGATGATTTTGTTACTGCTATTGAAGATGCTAATGAGATTAAATTAACGCAATTTAAACGTTGGTATTCACAAGCGGGTACACCAGAAGTAGTGGCTACTGGCGACTATGATGCAGCTCAGCAAACATATACGTTAACGTTACAGCAATCGTGTCCTGCTACACCGGGTCAAGACTCTAAACAAGCTTTCCACATTCCTGTGGCGATGGGCTTGTTAGATGAGCAAGGTCAGTCATTGCCATTGCAGCTCCAAGGTGAGGCTGAAGCGATAGCGGCTGCAACACGGGTGGTATCACTGACAGAAACAGAACAAACATATATATTTATTAATGTGAAAGCAGAGCCTATTCCATCATTATTACGTGGTTTCTCAGCGCCCGTTAAGTTGAAATATCAACGTCGCAATGCTGAGTTGGCGTTTTTAATGGCTAATGATGTAGATAGCTTTAACCGTTGGGATGCTGGCCAACAGTTGTATATCTCTATTTTGTTGGATCTTGTTCGAGCAAAGAAAAACGGTGAAAAATTAACCGTTCCAACGATATTAGTTGAACAAATAAAAGCGGTATTAGCAGATACTAATAACGATCCGGCTTTAGTGGCTAAGATGTTGGCTATTCCAACCGAAAATTACTTAGCAGCTCAATTAGAGGTGGCTGATGTTGATGCTATTCATAGTGCCCGTGAGTTTATGAAAAACACATTGGCGACTGAGTTGAAAGCACAGTTTGAAACCTTATATCAACAATTTAACCAGCAAATAGATTATCAATTCAATGCTGAAGATATGGCCAAACGTAGCTTGAAAAATACTTGCTTAGCCTATTTGATGGCAACAGCTGATCTTGTGCAAACACAACGTTGTTTGGCACAAATGAAACAAGCCGATAATATGACCGATGCGATGGCGGGATTATCATTAATGGCCGATCAACAAAGCGCTGATAGTGAACAAGTCCTGAATGATTTCTATGAGCAATGGCAACATGATCGCCAAGTGGTTGATAAATGGTTAACGGTGCAAGCCTTGTCAAAACAGCCTGATACTTTGTTACGAGTGAAAGAATTAATGGACCACCCATCTTTCAGCATGACCAACCCTAATAATGTACGTGCTGTAATTGGCCAGTTTTGTAGAAATAACCCCATTAACTTTCATGCAAAAGACGGCTCAGGTTATCAATTTTTAGCGGAACAAATCTTAGTATTAGATAAGCTAAATCCACAAGTAGCGTCTAGACAGTTAGGTGCGTTTAACTCTTGGCGCCAATATGATGCACAGCGCCAAGACTTGATGAAACAAGCTTTAACCAGCATTTCTGTAGAAGAAGGTTTATCACCTGATGTCTATGAAGTAGTAACAAAGTATTTGGCGGCCGATAATGTTTAATTTAGATCCACGTTTAAAAAATGATACCCATTTCATCACGGCATTTGAGCTATGTGATGTATTGTTAATGAATGACGCTCGCTATCCTTGGGTGATTTTAGTGCCGCGTATTACTGGTTTAACTGAGATTTATCAATTAACTCAGCAACAGCAACAACAGCTAACAATAGAGTCAAGTTTGGTTGCCCAAAAACTAGCGGAGCTGGTCTCGGCCGATAAAATCAACGTTGCGGCGTTAGGCAATGTCGTTTCGCAATTGCATATTCACCATGTTGCTCGCTATCACAGTGATGCAACTTGGCCAGCGCCTGTTTGGGGAAAAGGTGATGCCATGCCATACAGTAATGAAGAATTTAAGGCGGTTATTGCACAGCTTAATCTTGCTTTTAGTTAGAGCTAACTAAGGTGGCAACAACATTACGTTTTAGATTAAACATCAGTCGAGAAGAATCACTACGCTATTATCAAGGCACCGCAACCAGTGTGGTTGTACGGGCTGAAAATGGCCAACGACTTCAGTTCCCAGCAGAACATATCCGCCAGTTTATTGATCAAAAGGGTGTACAAGGTATCTTCAGTATCAGCTTTGATAACGACAACAAGCTAGTGGGCTTAAAACGCATCGGCTAATGTACAGATCGATGGTGCTTTTATAGCGAGCTCAACTTGGACCAATATTGTAATTAAATTTTAAGGGACTTATGAAGCAACAGTTAACGTGTTTAGCATTATTATTAGGCTTATTTTCAGCCCAGACATCTTCAGCGAAGGCATATGATTGTCGGCAAAATGCAATCCATGAGACTGAAGGAGCCTACGAGACCTTTAGGCCTTTTTATCTCAAAGCTTACCCTACCAGTGCTCGCTATATCAGACACCGTAGCGGTTTAGTCTTTGTTTCTGACGGAGCTTGGAATAATCGTCGTCAAACAATAACGGTAGTTCGTAAAGTAGACAATGATGGCAAACCTGAATATCAGCAAGTAGGCGATACATTTAAAACCTACATTGAACAACCGTATCTTTGCTTTAGTTTTTCTCCATCAGGAAAAAGTTTACGGATCAGGAGTTACTTTGACGATGATGGTGCGCCATGGGATGAGGTTAAAGATATCTCAGGCTATTTACCTGAAACAATCGAGGCGATGAAAAAAGGTTTGGCTGCTAGTACAACACTTGCTGAGTTCACTCGCTTTATAGAACGTTATGAGCCATTAACGGTATTAGCTAAATCTAAAGCAATATTGGCAGAAGCAAAGCAACGACAACATGCTTTAAACGTTGAGCTATATCAACGAGAGTTTGCCAGTGCAAGCGAACAATACAGTGTAGTGGCTCTACATAACTATTTAACCGCCTACCCTAATAGTTCAGAAAAAATAGCTGCAGTTAATCTAACTTTTAAATTGGTAGAACAACAGCAAAATTTGGCCGGTTATCAATGGTTCATTGACCATTACCCACAAGCTAGTCAGGCTAGAACAGCACTCAAAGCTATTCATTCTCTAGCATTCGAAGATGCACAAGATATTGACAGTATCGAGGCTTACAATGATTTTATCGTTACTTATCCACTATCCAGTCAACGTGAACAAGCTGACAGCTTAGCCTATGAGTTGGAAGAAGATGAGTACTCAAATTTTTTCACAAGTGATGAAAAACTTGCCCGGGCACTTTCTATTAGAGCTAAGAAAATAAAACGCCTGGCCAATGAAACTAATAATGATGATTATTTATTGGTGGTGGCGAGAATGACTCGTTTATTGGAAGATAAGTTTCCTGCTGAAAAACCGACTGAGCGTCACTTAGAAAATGAAGAGATTGTATCGGTGTTGAGGAACGTGTCTTCACAACTGCGTAATATCAATCGTGCGGTTAATAAAATCGCCGATAATACAGCTGACTTATCATCAATCTTATCGTCACAAAGTAATATGATGAACGCTCATTTTTCTGAAGCAGCACAAGATAGAGATATGGCGGCCAAATATACTGAGTCTCACCGTTTCTGGGAACGTTATATGGAAAAGTAAGTAGTGAAGTAATAGGGTTTTAATATCACGATTAAAAAAGCCGGCTAATGCCGGCTTTTTTGTTATTGCTGATAGTTGATTTATTTAATAGCTAAGGGGACTAATTTTCCTGCTTTCATATCAGGCATTAGAATTGATTTACCATCCACCGATAGAGCAATGTCTGCTGCTGATTGATGACCATGTGTAATCAATTGTGGTGTTGCTTTGGCATCAGTGAGTTGCCAAACCTTACCGTTAGCCCAGTCACTGATATATAGCAAACCATCACTATCACGCACCAGACCATCGGCACCGCCAAAGCCACTGTTTAAGTGGATTAGTTGAACTTCTGGCGCCAGCGTAAGTTGAAATAAATCACCAGTACCAAAATCAGCGACTAATAATTTATTAGGGCCATCCATTAATAAGCCATTCGGACGTTTAATACCTGATAATTCACCAAACACTTCTGTTATTTGACCGTCAGTCGCTATTTTATAGATAGCACCATATTTGCCATTATCATCACCACTATCAGAGATATAAACATTGCCGTTGCCGTCAATTTCAATATCATTTAAAAATACTGCTTTGCTCGGGAAGTCATTGGCATTAGCAATAATCGTTTTGTCACCATTTAAGTCAATGCGGATCACTTGATTAACATCAGCGACATAAAGTTGATTATTGAATAAATCCATACCTTTGGGATCATTTAATCCATCGGTCAACGTTTGACGGCTGCCATCAGGGTTTACTTGGGTGACTTTGCCATCACCGTTGGTGCCGAAACCACCAATCTCAGTAATAAAAACTCGACCATCGGGGTGACTAATCACTGATTCAGGCATGGATAATTCAGTTAAGGTGCCAGTATTAGTGATAGATGTTTTTTGTTCGCCATAACTAATCCGGTAAATGACATCGTTATAGTCATCTGATACTAATAAGGAGCCATCGGGCATTTGTAATACATCTGTTGGCCGGCCCCACATTTCACCATTATTTAGCCAACCATCAATGAATATTTCATGGCCACTGACACTGTTATTTTGATCAAAAGTCACTCTAATCAGCTGATAGCCAACAGGTGAATTACGGTTCCATGAGCCATGTTGAGCAATGATGGCATCATGTTGATATTCGCTTGGAAATTGCTGGCCAGTATAAAACTTAAAACCTAAGTTGGCAGAGTGGGCTTGCAGCTCAAGCTCTGGGTATGTGACTTGCTGATCTGGTTGTTTATTCTGCCAATCTTGATGACGTTCTTTACCGCCGGCATAAAATGGAAAGCCAAAATGCATATCTGCTTTAGGGGCAGCATTTAGTTCGCCATGAGGAATATCATCACCCATCATGTCGACACCATTATCGGTGAAGTAGAGTGTGCCAGTATTGGGTTGGAAATCCATACCTACTGAGTTACGTATACCTTTAGCAAAAGTCTCAACCTCACTACCATCGGCATTCATACGAATAATAGAAGCTTCAATACCTTCAGGGGCACAAATGTTACATGGCGCACCGACAGTGACATAAAGCTTTTCGTCAGGGCCAAACGTTAAGTAACGCCAGCCATGGTGAAATTTATCAGGTAGTGAGTCATAGATAACTTCACGCATTTGTTTGAATGGCAGTTTTAAGTCGAAGTCAGGTGCTGCATAGCGAGTAATACGATTTTGCTCAGCAACATACAAATAACCATCGTGCATGGCGACACCATTGGCGACATTCATATCATCCATCATGGTGACAATATAATCAGCCGTATGATCTTTATTCTTATCAACCACGGCATAAACACTATTGTCTCGTGTGCCAACGAATACTGTACCGGTCGTGCCCAAAGTCATTTGTCTTGCACCAGGCACTTCAGCGTAAATATCAATTGCAAAGCCAGCGGGAAGGTTAAGCTTAGATAGATTGGCGCGAACGTCATCTACATCAGCAAATGCGCTATAAGAGCCCATGCTTAGCATGGTTGCCATTACAGTACTGTATATAGGGCTAAACTTGTTTTTCATATTGAGTTCCTTGTGAGCTTATGTAGGAATAGGTATTTTAATGATGAAACAGTCTAGTCTTGAGCTACTGCAGAATGAAGACCTAATACTCTTTTTGTATTGCCTAAAACTATGGGGTAAAAGTTTATTGGGCATAATACTAGCTATATTGTTGCCTAATAATTTAATCTACACCATAATTTAGCTATTAGTTTAAGAGTGCTTAACATGATTTCTATATTAACTAAGCTCGCACAAACCCAAGGTTTTAGTTTGACCCATATCGATGGGGTAAAGTTGTTTCGGCAAGACCATTCATCAGCTAGAAGACCGGTACTGTATGAACCAAGTATTGTTATCGTCTGCCAAGGTCGAAAGATTGGTTACTTAGGAAAAGATACATTTCATTATGGCGCTCAACAGTTTTTAGTCCTCTCTGTGCCATTACCATTTGAAAGTGAAACCATAGCAACAGCCGAAGAGCCTTTTTTTGCGATTGTTATTCGACTAGATCTTAATATTATCAGTGAACTTCTATTAGCGCTTGATTGCACACAAACTGCAACTTTGTCACCGCCGAAAGCCATCGTCTCTACGCAAATGAACGCTAATATGCTCAATGCGGTTGATCGGTTACTCACTACTTTAGAGTCAGAGGAAGATAGTGCCATTATCGGTGCATCGATCGTTCGTGAGATTCACTATCGGGTATTAAATAGTAATCAATGCTCTGCAGTGCGTTCAGCACTATCAAATCAAAATAATGTAGGAAAAATTGGTAAAGCATTGCACCTCATACATGGTGAGTTTGCCAGTGATATCAATGTGAATATTTTAGCGGAACAAGCGGGGATGAGTGTTGCAGCTTTTCACGCTAGTTTTAAGGCTGTCACCACCACATCACCAATGCAATATTTGAAAAAAACACGGCTGCATAAGGCACGTTTATTATTGATTCAAGATGGAGGTACTGCTTCTGCTACAGCTGCAAAAGTAGGCTATGAAAGCAGCTCGCAATTTAGCCGTGAATATAAACGTCTTTTTGGTCGTAGCCCGATTGATGATGTTAATGAAATGAAGCAATCCCAAAGTGAATTGCCCGTGGACCCAACATCTAAGTATGTCATTGCCCAGTAGGTAGAGATGACTTTCGATGATGTTTATAAGGTGGCTTGAGTTATTGGATGAACTCTACATAGAGGAAATAAACAACTGCAGCCAATATCACTAACTTTATCAATCCACTTGTTGAATTGTTTCTTTCAACGGATGCGTTAGGGGATGGATGTGCTGCACTGTACTCATCAATGATTTGTTTGGCTTCTTTTAGACCAATGCTTCTTTGCTCACGTAATAGTTTAATAGCTTCTATTTTTCTACCTTTATCTAAAGCCACTAATACTTCTGGTTCAAGCTCTGTTGTCATTAATATTTGTCCTTATGAAAGACGTGACAATGGTTTGTTTGTAGCGTTTTTATCAAAATGTAACCGGCTAGCGGAATAACTATCTAACCAAGTACTTTTGTCTTTTCCTAGCCATTGCCACCAATAGCCCATACCGAGAGGTAGCCATGCAACAATTCCAACAGTAAAGCGAATGATGGCTTGTTGCCAGCTGATGTCATGTTGCTGTTGAGATATTAAGTGAACTTTCCAAGCGCGCATGCCTAAGGTTTGGCCACCGTGCGTCCAAAACCAACCATAAAAAAAGCAACTTACCGCGAGCAAGTAAGCAATAAAAAAAGGATTTCCTTCGCTAATTGCTTGTCCCGAATTAGCCGCAACAGCTAGCAGAGAGGCAAGCAATAAAACGGATAGCAATAAGAGTGCGTCATAGACCATAATCGCTAGGTGGCGAAAGACAGAAGGTCGGCAGATATTGTTGTCAGTGTCGGTCATCAAACTTGTCACAAATAAATTGGGCTGAGGTAGTGACATAAAGTATCATTAACGCTTTAAATATTGTTAATTGGGATCAGCATGTTGCAAATGATCGGCCGCTCGGCGCATTCGGCTTTCCGTTTAGATAAATTATTAACGTCTATTCAATCACAGGTTGATAGCGTGGTGAAACTACGCAGTGAATACCGCTACTTCATTGAAACTGAAGGAGAAGGCGAGTTATCAGCTAAAGATCAAACAGTGATTGAAACACTGCTTGAAGCTGAAATTAGTCAGAGTGATGCTGCTGAAAATGAAGCATTTTTCTTAGTAACACCTCGTCCAGGCACTATCTCGCCTTGGTCGAGTAAAGCAACAGATATTGCGCAGAATAGTGGTGTGACGAATGTTTTACGTATTGAGCGAGGCATTGCTTTTTTCGTAACGAGCAATTCTGATTTAACAGCTGAACAAGGCAAGTTGGTTATCAGTCAATTACATGACCGGATGATTGAGTCTGTTTTTGATTCTGTTGATGAAGCAGACCGTCTATTTATTCATGGTCAGTCACGGCCATTATTATCGGTTGATATTCTCAATGGCGGTCGTGCCGCTCTAGTTGAAGCAAATAAAACAATGGGTTTGGCTTTAGCTGAAGATGAAATTGATTATTTGGTCGAAAACTTCATTGCTTTAAAGCGCAATCCTAATGACATTGAATTGATGATGTTTGCTCAGGCGAACTCTGAGCATTGCCGTCATAAGATCTTTAGTGCTGATTGGATCATTGATGGTAAAGAGCAGCCGATTACCTTATTCAATATGATTCGTAATACCCATGCATTGAATCCTGAAGGCGTGATCACCGCTTATAGTGATAACTCTTCAGTAATCGCAGGCGCTAATAGTCAGCGTTTCCATGTTGATATGTCGACCAATGAATACAGCTATGAAGGTGAAGAGCAGCATATATTGATGAAAGTGGAAACACATAATCATCCAACTGCAATCTCACCTTTCCCTGGCGCTGCTACTGGTGCTGGTGGTGAAATTCGTGATGAAGGCGCCACTGGTCGAGGTTCTAAACCAAAAGCTGGCCTGACCGGTTTCTCTGTTTCAAACTTACACATTCCTGGTTTTATTCAACCTTGGGAATCAGAGTATGGAAAACCAGCACGTATGGCTTCAGCACAAGAAATTATGCTTGATGGCCCACTAGGTGGCGCAGCGTTTAATAACGAGTTTGGTCGACCAAACTTATGTGGTTATTTCCGTACTTATGAAGCATTAGTACCTTCGGCGGATGGTTTTGAAGTACGTGGCTACCATAAGCCAATCATGGTTGCTGGTGGTATGGGTACTATTCGTCCCCAACACGTTAAGAAGAATATTTTTGATCCAGGTGTACAGCTGATTGTTTTAGGCGGCCCGGCCATGTTGATCGGATTGGGTGGTAGTGCTGCATCTTCGGTTACTTCGGGAACTAGTGAAGAAGGTTTAGACTTTGCTTCGGTACAACGTGGTAATCCTGAAATGGAACGTCGTTGTCAGGAAGTAATTGATCGCTGTGTTGCTTTAGATGATCAAAACCCAATCATTGCTATTCATGATGTAGGTGCTGGTGGTTTATCAAATGCTTTCCCTGAATTAGTGGATGACAGTGGCCGCGGTGGTCGCTTTGAATTACGTCTGGTGCCAAATGATGAGTCGAGCATGTCACCAATGGAAATTTGGTGTAATGAATCACAAGAACGTTATGTATTAGGTGTTAACCCAGATCGAGTGGAAGAGTTCCAAGCTATTTGTGAACGTGAACGTTGCCCATGGGCGATCGTCGGTGAAACTACAGCAGAACAACATTTATTGGTGGGTGATGCTGAGAGTGATGGTTCACCAGTGGATATGCCATTATCATTATTGTTAGGCAAACCACCTAAAATGCTACGTGATGTTAAACATCAAACCTTTGCTAAGCCAGAATTGGATTTAACAGATATTACCGCTGAAGCTGCATTAGAGCGCGTATTAAAACTACCGGCAGTGGCAAGTAAAAACTTCTTAATCACCATTGGTGACCGTAGCGTGACTGGCTTAGTTGCCCGTGACCAAATGGTTGGCCCATGGCAAGTACCAGTATCTGATTGCGCGGTAACATTAGCTGATCATCATGGCTTTCAAGGTGAAGCAATGTCGATGGGTGAACGTGCACCATTAGCATTGATTGATGCGCCTGCATCAGGTCGAATGGCTATTGGTGAAGCAATTACTAATATTGCAGCCACCCCGATTGCAAAATTAGGTGATATTAAATTATCAGCAAACTGGATGGCTGCTTGTGGTCATAGCGGTGAAGATGCTTTGTTGTATGACACTGTGCATACGGTGGGTATGGAGTTGTGTCCTGCCTTGGGTATTGCGATTCCGGTTGGTAAAGATTCTTTATCAATGAAAACAGTGTGGCAAGATCGTGACCAACAAAAATCAGTGACGTCACCGTTATCATTAATCATTACTGCTTTTGCGCTGGTTACCGATGCAGCAAAAACAGTGACACCAGAATTGAAAACTAACCATGGTGATACTGACCTTATCTATATTGACTTAGGTAAAGGCCATAATCGTCTAGCGGCATCGGCGTTAGCACAGGTTTATAATCAAGTCGGTCACCATGGCCCTGATTTGGATGACCCTGAAGCATTTAAAAATTTCTTCTCAGCTATTCAACAGTTGAATCAAGATGAATTATTGTTGGCTTACCATGACCGTAGTGATGGTGGTTTGATTACTACTTTGTGTGAAATGGCATTTGCTGGTCACACAGGCTTAGATATCAAGCTTAATGATTTAGGTGAATCGTTACCTGTATTGTTTAATGAAGAGCTTGGTGCAGTTATTCAAGTTCGTCATCGTGATGTCGAAGATGTATTAGCAATCTTACGCGAACAAGAGCTCGCTCGATCTAGCCATGTAATTGGTAGCTTGCGTGATGATCAACAGATTATTGTTAAGGTGGATGGTGAGCAAGTTATAAACCAATCACGCATTACATTACAGCGTTTGTGGGCTGAAACCAGTTATCAAATGCAAGCTTTACGTGATAATCCTGATTGTGCGAAACAAGAATTTGATGCCTTATTAGATGAGCAAGATCCTGGTTTACATGCCAACCTAACTTATGATGCGGCTGAACATGTTGCAGCGCCGTTTATCGTTAGTGGTGAAAGACCTAAAGTTGCTATTTTAAGAGAGCAAGGTGTCAATGGTCAGATAGAAATGGCTGCATCATTCGATCATGCTGGTTTTTCCGCTATTGATGTACATATGAGTGATGTTCTGGAAGGCCGTGTTGATTTAGCTGACTTTAAAGGTTTAGTTGCTTGTGGCGGTTTCTCCTACGGTGATGTACTAGGAGCGGGGCGTGGTTGGGCAAGTACTATTTTGCATAACGACAAAGCCCGGAGTCAGTTTGTTGAC
This sequence comes from Methylophaga sp. 41_12_T18, assembly GCA_002163115.1. Lineage (GTDB taxonomy): Bacteria > Pseudomonadota > Gammaproteobacteria > Nitrosococcales > Methylophagaceae > 41-12-T18. The sequence goes on from MAAI01000090.1 coordinate 82,718, forward strand.
TTCTTTAACCGTGAAGATACCTTTGCTTTAGGTGTATGTAACGGTTGTCAGATGTTATCGCAATTAAAAGAACTGATTCCGGGTAGTGATCATTGGCCTCGTTTTGAACGCAATATATCAGAGCAGTTTGAAGCACGCTTCTCACTTGTTGAGATTGTTGATTCGCCTTCAGTATTGCTACAAGACATGGCCGGCTCGGTGATGCCTATAGCGGTTGCTCATGGTGAAGGTCGGGTTGACTTCAGTCAAACAGGTTCACAGCAAGATGCACTGGTTGCTATGCGTTATGTCGATAACTACGGTAAAGCGACCGAGCAATATCCTCAAAACCCGAATGGTTCTGCTGATGGTGTAACTGCGTTAACAACAACTGATGGTCGGGTCACGATTATGATGCCGCATCCGGAGCGGGTAACACGTACTGTTCAGCATTCATGGCATCCAGATGATTGGGGTAAAGACGGACCTTGGTTACGTTTATTCCACAATGCCAGAAAGTGGGTAGGTTAGACAGAGTAGAAAATAAGCCGCGTTAATCGCGGTTTATTTTTATCATTAACTCCAACCGTAAAAAAGATCAGATAGATTATGAAAGTTGACTTAACACATCACCGGCATGAATTTTTGCAAGCAGGTTTAACAGCGTCAGAGTTAGATAATGACCCGATTAAACAGTTTGAATTGTGGATGAAGCAAGCTGAGCAGGCTGAAGTCATTGAGCCTAGTGCGATGAGTCTGGCAACTTCTGCTGGTGGTGAGGTAACGCTACGCACAGTATTACTGAAATTTTTTGATCAGCAAGGTTTTGTGTTTTTTACTAACTATGCGTCGAAAAAATCTCAGCAGATCGAAGCTAATCCCCATGCTGCTTTGTTATTTCCGTGGCTAGCAATAGAGCGGCAAGTAAAAATAAGTGGTCGAGTAGAAAAAATATCAACCTTAGAATCGGTGAAATATTTTGCTTCAAGGCCTAAAGAGTCACAACTAGGTGCTTGGGCATCACAACAATCGAGTCAAATATCTTCTCGCCAAGTGTTACTTAGTCAGTTTGAGGCGATGAAAAATAAATTCAAAGCAGGTGAAATACCACTGCCAGATTTCTGGGGTGGTTACCGGGTTATTCCAGAGACTATCGAGTTTTGGCAAGGCAGAGAAAACCGCTTACATGATCGCTTTGTGTATAGCCGATATGAGGGGAAGTGGTCAATTAGTCGATTAGCACCTTAATATTCGAAGAGCATGCTTAGCTGAATTTATTGATTAAATAGACTAAGTTTTAAGTATTCGAATAAACAAGGCTTATTGCGTCAACTGACTTGCTTGTTGAATAGGTAAAAAAAAGGCCGTCTTATTTAAAGACGGCCTTTTTGATCGAGCTGTATGTTTTTGTTATTGAGTGATTGCAATCAATTCAATATCAAAAATCAATGTTTCATTTGGACCAATTGGTGAACCTTGACCAGCACCACGAGGTCCGTAGGCTAAGTCAGCAGGTACAACTATTTGCCATGTTGAACCTTCTTTCATCATTTGTAGTGCTTCTTGCCAACCTTTAATAACGCCAGTCACTGGGAAAGTGGCTGGCTCACCGCGGTCGTAAGAGCTATCAAAAACAGTACCGTCTAACAATGTACCTTTGTAATGAGCGATAACTTTATCGTTTTCAGTTGGAATCGCGCCATCGCCTGCAGTGGTAACGCTATATTGCAAACCACTAGCAGTTGTCACAACACCGTCTTTCTTAGCATTGGCGTCTAGGTAAGTTTTAGACTGCTCTTGCTTTTGATTCATTACTGCAGCCATTTCTTGCGCTTTTTTCTGCTGGAATTCAGTAATTACTTTTTCAGCTTCATCTTTATCAAGTTGTGGCTGTTTTCCTGCAAACATATCGGCAACGCCGGCAGAAAATGCATTAATTTCAAGATCTACGCCTTCTGCCAACATGTTTTGGCCAACTTGAATACCAAAGATATAGCTTAGTTTTTCTTGATCGCTATCAAGTTTAGCAGCGTGAGTGTCAGCCATTACAGGGGCTCCAAATAAAAAAGGTAAAATTGCGAGTGTTTTTAATTTCATTTAAATGTTCTCGTACCAAAAAAATATAAAAGATATTCAATCTCAGGGTTAGTACCTTAAAGATTAAAAAAGTTCACTGCAAGCGATAAATCGAATATTTTTTCAAACTAGATAACTTCAAATAACCTAGTAATTCGCTTGGTTATTAGTTTAATTGGTACTATAATAGTCTCAATTAGGAGGCGTGACATGTTACGCATGGGAAAATTAACAGATTACGGCATCGTATTAATGAGTTATCTAGCAACAGAAAGTGAGCTGAAACATAGCGCACACTCGTTGTCTGATGCGGTACAGATGCCATTGCCTACAGTGAGAAAGGTATTAAAATTCTTAACTCACGGTGGTTTATTAAAGTCAGAGCGTGGCGCGCACGGTGGTTACACATTACACCGCAGCCCAAAACAGATTTCTGTCGCTGACATTATTACTGCCATTGAAGGCCCCATTGCTTTAACAGAATGTAATAGTAGTGAAAGTCACTGCGAGCAAGAAAGTCATTGTTCTATTCAAGTGAACTCGGCTCGTATTAATAATGCGGTTTATCTCGCACTAGATGAAGTGAAACTTTCACATATGTTATTGCCACAAAGTGGTTTGGAAACGATTAGTCCAATCAATTTTTATCCATCTGCAACACAGATGAAAACAGCAACAGATCAAGATGGTGACATTAATGAGTGAACAAGCACAACAGATTGAAGACTTTGTACCCAATGAATATGCAGCTGGTTTTGTTACCGATATTGAATCGGAAAGCTTGCCACCCGGTTTAGATGAAGGTGTGATCCGTGAAATTTCACGCATCAAAGATGAGCCTGAGTTTATGTTGGAATGGCGTTTACAAGCTTACCGCCATTGGTTGACATTAGAAACTCCAGAATGGGCACATGTGCAGTATCCACCGATTGATTATCAAGCACTCAGCTATTACTCGGCACCGAAACAAAAAACAGATGGTCCTAAAAGTTTAGATGAAGTTGATCCTGAGTTATTAAAAACCTATGAAAAGTTGGGTGTGCCATTAGAAGAACGAGCACGTCTTGCTGGTGTGGCGGTAGATGCGGTATTTGATAGCGTCTCAGTGGCCAATACCTTCCAAGATAAGTTAGCTGAAGAAGGCATTATTTTTATGCCGTTTTCTAAAGCTTTAAAAGCTCATCCTGAATTAATTAAAAAATACCTCGGCACCGTTGTTTCTTATCGAGACAACTTCTATGCAGCCTTAAATTCAGCTGTATTTAGTGATGGTTCGTTTATTTATATTCCTAAAGGTGTACGTTGCCCAATGGAATTATCAACTTACTTCCGCATCAATGCGGCTAATACCGGCCAATTTGAACGTACCTTGATCATTGCCGATGATGATTCATATGTGAGTTATCTAGAAGGTTGTACTGCACCGATGCGTGATGAAAATCAATTGCATGCTGCAGTAGTTGAGTTAGTTATCATGGACCGTGCGCAGATTAAATACTCGACAGTACAAAACTGGTATCCCGGTGATGAAAATGGTGTCGGTGGTATTTTTAACTTTGTTACTAAACGTGCTGCATGCCGTGGTGAAAGTTCTAAAGTATCGTGGACACAAGTTGAAACAGGTTCAGCAATTACCTGGAAATACCCTAGTGTCATCTTGCAAGGTGATAACTCGATTGGTGAGTTTTACTCGGTAGCTGTGACTAATAATCTGCAGCAAGCCGATACCGGCACCAAAATGATTCACTTAGGTAAGAACACCAGCTCAACTATCATATCTAAAGGTATTGCAGCCGGTCGCTCACAAAATTCTTATCGTGGTTTAGTCCGCGTAGGACCTAATGCAGAAAATGCCCGAAACTATACTGAGTGTGATTCGTTATTGATGGGTGATAAGTGTGGTGCTCATACCTTCCCATATATCGAAGTCAAAAATCCGACGGCACAAGTTGAACACGAAGCGTCGACATCAAAAATAAGTGAAGATCAGTTGTTCTACTGTAAACAACGTGGTTTAGATGTTGAAGATGCTGTATCGATGATTGTGAATGGCTTTTGTAAACAAGTTATTCGTGAATTACCTATGGAATTTGCCGTTGAGGCGCAAAACCTACTTGGCTTATCGCTAGAAGGTTCTGTTGGTTAACAATAAGAGATTAAACATGTTAGAAATTAAAAACCTTCATGCCAGTATTGATGGCAAAGAGATTCTGCGCGGTATTAATTTAACGGTTAATGCGGGTGAAGTACATGCCATTATGGGCCCTAACGGCGCTGGTAAAAGTACTTTATCGAATGTACTTGCCGGACGTGATGGTTATGAAATCACTCAAGGCGAAGTCATCTATAAAAATGAAGACTTATTAGCATTAGCAGCAGAAGAGCGCGCGCAACGAGGTCTCTTTCTAGCCTTTCAATACCCAGTTGAAATTCCTGGCGTCAGCAATGTCTATCTGCTGAAAGCGGCACTTAATGCTGTGCGTGAATATCAAGGTTTAGATGAACTTGATGCGATGGACTTTTTAACGTTAGTTCGTAGCAAGTTAGAACTTGTCCAAATGGATGAAAAGTTTTTAAACCGTGGGGTGAATGAAGGTTTTTCTGGCGGTGAGAAGAAACGTAACGAAATTTTGCAAATGGCCTTATTAGAGCCCTCATTAGCAATTTTGGATGAAACTGACTCAGGTTTAGATATCGATGCTTTACGGATCGTATCTGATGGCGTGAATGCCTTGCGCTCACCAGATCGTTCTATTGTGATGATTACCCATTACCAACGTCTGCTTGATTACATCGTACCTGACTTTGTTCATGTATTGTCTGATGGCCGTATCGTGAAATCGGGTGATAAAGAATTAGCCAAAGAACTAGAGAAATCAGGCTATAGCTGGGTTAATGAAGAAAGTGCAGGTCTGCCAGCATGAAACCCAGTGTGAGACAGTTGCCAGAAGTGGCAACACCTTTTGCCAGCGTCGCGGAAGCTTTGAATGTTGACCAAATGCCATGGTTAACCGAGCTACGTCAGCAAGCTTTAAAGCAGTTTAATAGCCAAGGTCTACCGAGTAAAAAGGTAGAAGATTGGAAATACACTAGCTTGTGGGGTTTCGGCCAGCAGACTTTTAATCACGATGCTTTAGTTCATGCTGTGACTGCGGAACAGGTTGAGCAAGCTGCTTTATTAGAAAATAGTTACCGGGTGGTGATTGTTGATGGCCAATTTTCTAGCGCGCTGTCTCAGCTAGATAATATTGAAGATGGTTTAACTCTATCTTCATTATCAACAGGCGCAGCACAAGTGCAACAGCACCTTGGTCAACAAGTTGATATTGCTAAAGCGGGTTTGACTGCTTTGAATACGATGTTGATGAAAGACGGTATCGTTATCACCGTTGCGGCAGACACTGTGATTAATAAACCGATTGAATTATTGGTAATTAACTCAGGCGCTACTGATGATTTAGCCGTGCATTTACGTAATGTGCTAGTTATCAAACAGAACAGTAAAGCGACATTTATTGAACACTATATTGGTTTAAGCGATCAAGTTGCGATGACCAATGTAGTTACTGAAGTAGTGTTGGATGAAGCGGCAGAATTAGAGCACTACAAGTTGCAACAAGAATCTGACAATGCTTTTCATATTGCTACTTTAGCAGCAAAACAAGCTGCTAAAAGTAACTGGCATACTAATAATATTTCCTTAGGTGCACAGTTCGCGCGCAATGATATTCATAGTCGTTTAGAAGGCGAACAGTCACATACCACGATGGATGGTCTGTACTTAGTAAATAAACAACAACATGTTGATAATCACACACGCATTGATCACTTAGTACCAAATACAACCAGCAATGAGTTGTATAAAGGGGTACTAGATGATGAGAGTCATGCTGTATTTAACGGCAAAGTCATGGTGCATAAAGACGCACAAAAGACTGACTCGAATCAAAAAAATCAGAATTTATTGTTATCACGTGGCTGTGAAATTGATACCAAGCCGGAGATGGAAATCTACGCCGATGATGTGATTTGCGGCCATGGCAGTACGGTAGGGCAAATTGATCAAGATCAATTGTTTTATTTACGTGCTCGAGGCCTAGATGAAGTCACTGCACGAAGTTTATTGACCTATGCTTTTGCTGTCGATGTATTAGAACGTATTCCTTCACCTGAAATTAAAGCAGCGTTAGCTGATGTGATTGAACAGCGTTTACCACGAGGTGGAGCAGCAGCATGAGCGCTCTAGATATTCAGGCTATTCGCAAAGACTTTCCAATTCTGGATCAGCAAGTTAATGGTTATGATTTAGCATATCTTGATAACGCGGCCAGTAGCCAAAAGCCGTTACAAGTTATTGAAGCGATTAGTGACTATTATCGTCAAGACAATGCCAATGTTCATCGTGGTGTGCATCGTTTAAGTCAACGCGCGACGGATGCCTATGAAGCTTCACGTGAAAAAGTACGCAAATTTCTTAATGCTAAATCAGATAAAGAGATTGTATTTGTCCGTGGTGCGACTGAAGCAATAAACCTCATTGCCCAAAGTTTTGTTCGTCCGCAGTTAAATGCTGGCGATGAAATCTTAGTGAGTCATTTAGAACATCACGCCAATATTGTTCCGTGGCAAATGTTATGTGAGCAAACGGGTGCAACACTAAAAGTCATTCCTATGACTTTAGAAGGTGAGTTGGACTTGTCAGGTTTTGATGATTTGTTAACGCCAAAAACTAAAATTTTGGCGGTCGGTCATGTGTCGAATGCCTTGGGTACGGTTAACCCAATCAAAGACATGATTGCCAAAGCACATGCTAAAGATATTCCGGTATTGATTGATGGCGCGCAAGCAGTGCCTCATTTAGCCGTTGATGTGCAAGATTTAGACTGTGACTTCTATGTGTTTTCTGGTCATAAAATGTTTGCACCAACAGGTATCGGTGCCTTTTATGGTAAACAGGATTTATTAGAAGAAATGCCACCATGGCAGGGTGGTGGTGACATGATTTTGTCAGTTAGCTTTGAGCATACTCAATACAATGAGCTGCCATATAAATTTGAAGCAGGCACACCGCATATTGCTGGCTCAATAGGTATGGGTGCTGCTATCGATTATATGAACTCGATTGGTATTGATAAACTAGCAAAATATGAACATGATCTATTAGTCGCAGCGACACAAAAACTCGAAGCCTTAGATGGCATTCGTATCATTGGTACAGCGAAAGAAAAGGCGAGTGTATTGTCATTTATGATCGAAGGCGTGCATCCACACGATGTCGGCACTATTTTCGATCAACAAGGTGTGGCCATTCGAACAGGCCATCATTGTGCACAACCCGTCATGCAATTTTTTGGCATACCAGCAACAGCCCGCGCTTCTTTTGCATTTTATAATACGATGGAAGAGGTCGACGCTTTAGTTGGAGCAATAACAAAAGTACAGGAGCTATTTGCCTAATGAGTAGTGCAGATCTAAGAGATCTTTATCAACAAGTGATCATGGATCACAATAAAAAACCACGTAACTTCCGGGATATGCCAGATTCTAACCATTTGGCTCACGGTAATAATCCCCTCTGTGGTGATGCGTTAGTGGTTTATTTGAAACTGGATGGCGACACGATAGAAGATGTTAGTTTTCAAGGTAGTGGCTGTGCGATTTCCGTGGCATCTGCATCATTGATGACGGAAGCCTTAAAAGGTAAAACCATGGCTGATGCAGAAGCACTTTACGAACTTGTGCATAAGCAAATGACCGGTGAAGATGTTGATACCGCGGCATTGGGTAAATTAGACGTGCTGAGTGGTGTGAAAGAATTTCCAGCTAGGGTTAAATGTGCAACTTTATCTTGGCACACTGTCCATGCCGCGATGGAAAGTGAACAAGATAGTTCAGTAACAACAGAGTAAAAAAAGATGACCGAACCAGTAGAAAAACTTGATGTTGAAGAGCTTAAAGAAGATGTGATTGAGATGCTTAAAACCATCTTTGATCCAGAAATCCCGGTGAATATATATGAGTTGGGACTGATCTACGATATTAAGATCAGTGATTCAGGCAATGTGTCGATTGATATGACACTCACAGCACCAGGTTGTCCTGTAGCCCAAACTTTTCCGGGTGAGATCGAAGAAAAAGTAGATACTGTCCCTGGCGTGAAAAAAACCAATGTTGAATTGGTATGGGAACCACCTTGGACAAAAGATCAAATGAGTGAAGCAGCCCAATTACAATTAGGCATGTTTTAACTTATCGCTTTAATATTGAAATTATTTCAATAAACACAACAAGCAAATAATCCTTTATGATGGATTAAGCCCTAATTTATATTAGGGCTTAATACCATTGGTTTGATAAAGGAAACTTCATGAGTTCGGAAAAATTACGTTCTGCTGTCTCCATTCCATTTTCTGGAACCACCTTATTAAATATTCCGGTACTCAATAAAGGCTGTGCTTTTAGCGAGCAAGAACGAGAAGAGTTCAATCTAACTGGCCTATTGCCACGCCGACATGAAACCATCGAGCAACAAGTCAGTCGTGCTTATCAGCAATTATCTAGCTTTGACGAAGCTATCAATAAGCACATTTATCTACGTGCCATTCAAGACAAAAACGAAACTTTATTTTATCGCTTAGTATTAGATCATATCGATGAAATCATGCCGTTGATTTATACACCGGTAGTAGGTGAGGCATGTGAGCGTTTTTCTGAGATTTACCGCAATAACCGTGGTTTATTTATCGCCTATCCTGATCGCGATCAAATTGATGACATGTTAGCCAATGTCACTAAACAAAATATTAAAGTGATCGTGGTAACAGATGGTAGTCGTATTTTAGGCTTAGGTGACCAAGGTATTGGTGGCATGGGTATACCGATCGGAAAACTGTCTTTATATACTGCTTGTGGCGGTATCAGTCCAGCCTACACCTTACCGGTAACCTTAGACGTCGGTACGAATAACCAAACTTTATTAGATGACCCCTTATACATGGGCTGGCATCATAAACGGATCGAACAACAAGAATATGATGATTTCGTTGATCTATTTGTTGAGGCCGTTAAAAAACGTTGGCCAACTGTATTGTTGCAGTTTGAAGATTTTGAACAAAAACATGCCTTGCCTATATTAAATCGCTACAAAGATGAAATCTGTTGCTTTAATGATGATATCCAAGGCACAGCATCAGTCACAGTGGGTACATTACTGGCCGCCAGTCATGCAACAAAAACTAAACTATCAGAGCAGAAAATTGTATTTTTAGGTGCAGGTGCAGCGGGTTGTGGTATTGCTGAACAAATTGTTGCCCAGATGTGTGTCGAAGGTATCTCCGAGCAACAAGCTCGTAGCCAAATCTATATGGTGGGCCGTGAAGGTTTATTTACTGATAAGACTACGGCCTATGCCGCTTTCCAAGCTCCTTTTATTCACCAGTCAGCAGAATTAATAGACTGGCAGTTTGCAGGCGAATTTCCTAACCTAGAAGAAGTCATTGCTAATATAAAAGCGACGGTATTAATTGGCGTATCGGGCCAGCCAGGATTATTTACTGAATCAGTGATTAAAACGATGGCAAAAGGTTGCGATCAACCGATCATCTTTCCATTAAGTAACCCATCGAGAAAGATTGAAGCGACACCACAAGACCTGTTGGTATGGACAAATGGTCAGGCTATTATTGCTACAGGCAGCCCGTTCACACCGGTTACATTCAATGAGCAGGAATATGCTATCCCACAATGTAATAACAGTTATATATTCCCGGGGATAGGCCTTGCAGTTGTTGCTGCAAATATCCGTCGTATCAGTGATGAAATGTTAATGACTGCCAGTGAAATATTAGCTTCTGAATCACCGCTAATTAAAGCAGGGCAGGGAAGCTTATTACCACCATTAACTGATATTGCTGAGCTAAGTAAGAAAATTGCTTTTGGCATTGGCAAGCTTGCTCAACAGCAAGGATTGGCAGAAGTGATTAGTGACGATGAGTTACTGAGTAATATTGAGGCGAACTATTGGTTGCCGGAGTATCGGACATATAGACGAGCTGACTAGAATTAAAAATAGACGTCGTTGGTAATAGTAAATAATATAATTTGAAACATGGATAATAAAGGGAATTATAGATGGAACTATTTCTCATAGCAGCTGTAACAATTTTAATTACTATTCTTATTGTAAAACTAATTAAGTCTCATAAAAGAGTAATAGAACTAGAGACAAAATACTCGAAGATTCTTGATATAGAAGAGTATGTAAAAAAGTTTCATCATGAAAAGGTTTCTATGCAAAAGAAAATTTCTGAGATGAAACAGGATTACAAAGAGAAAAGGGTGATTTTTGATCAGCTAAGAAGAGATGTTTCCACTTATGATGAAGATATTGAATTAATTGAACTTGGTTTTTATAAATCACATTTTGATTTCGACACATCACATCAATACAAGAGTGAAATTATAAAAATTAAGCAACAACAGAAAGATATGGTGAGATCTCAAATTGCTATTTCTTGTGCCGCAGAGTGGAAAGTTGAAGGGAGTCGAGCAAAAGGTAAAGCGATGACTAATCGTGGAATAAAACTTACTGCTAGAGCTTTTAATAATGAGTGTGAGGCTGCTATTTCAAATGTTCGTTGGAATAATGTGACTAGAATGGAGGCAAGGTTAGAGAAAGCATTCGAGTCAATAAATAAGCTAAATCAATCTACTGCAATAGTTATCTCCGATGATTATCTTAATTTAAAGTTAGATGAGCTACGTTTAGCTTATGAGTATTCAGAAAAAAAACAGCAAGAAAAAGAAGAGCAGTTAGAAATAAAACGTCAAATTCGTGAAGAAGCTAAGTTAGAAAAAGAGTTATCCAAAGCAATAAAAGAAGAAGAAAAATATAAAAAAATGCTGGAAGCGGCAAGGTTGGAAGCTGAACAGGCAGCGGGTAAAGAACTAGAGCTATTGAATGAAAAAATTTCACAATTAAGTGATGAATTAGAGAGTGCTCATCAATTAAGTGAACGAGCTAAATCGATGGCACAGCAAACTAAGACTGGACACATTTATGTTATTTCAAATATAGGTTCATTTGGAGATGACATATATAAAATAGGGATGACTAGAAGATTAGAACCATTAGATAGAGTTAAAGAGTTAGGTGATGCAAGTGTTCCTTTTACTTTTGATGTACACGCAATGATTCATACAGAAGATGCGCCAGCATTAGAAAATGCTTTACATAAAAAGTTTGAAGGAAAAAGACTTAACCTTGTTAATAATAGAAAAGAGTTTTTTGCAGTAAATTTGCAAGATATTGAAAAGGAAGTTCTGAAAATAAACCCTAAAGCTGAGTTTATTGAAACTGCAGAAGCTAAAGAATTTAGAGAGTCACAGAGTATCCTAGCAACACGTGAGCAACAAAGTAAACTTTCTAAAGTTATGAGTGAGTATCCAGAGACTCTCTGAAAATTAATGATAGTTAATAAAAAAGCCCGTTAGCAGTAATGCTAACGGGCTTTTTTGTGCAGCTGTAAAATGAGCTTACATCATTGCTTGTGTGTAGTTTTCTAAACCCATTTTGTCGATTAAGCCGAGTTGCTGCTCTAACCAGTAAGTGTGGTCAAGTTCGGTGTCTTCTAGTTGTTTAACTAACATAACCCGAGTTTCGTAGTCTTGTTCTTGTTCACAGAGTGCTATCGCTGCTTTAAGTGCTTTAACAACTGAGTATTCAAGGTCGAGATCTTTTTGTAGCATCTCAGGTACAGTGCGACCGATGTTGATTGGTTCACGAACGGTTAGGTTTGGAAGCCCTTCTAAAAACAAAATACGTTTGATCATCTGATCTGCATGATCGGTTTCATCTTGCATTTCGTGAGCGATACGTTCTTCTAGTTTACTTAAACCAAAGTCTTCATACATACGTGAATGGATGAAATATTGATCCATTGCAGTTAACTCACCGGCTAACAATGTATTAAGAACATCGATTATTTTTTGACTACCTTTCATTTTCTTTCCTTAAAAAAAGGGATAGATTTAACGTTGATTAAATCTACCCCATATATCCAAAGTATTGGCTTTTGCTTAAGCTAAAGACTCACGTTGTTGTTTTAACTGAGACAAAGATTGTTCCATTTCAGTTAATTTATCACGTTCTTTTTGCACGACTTCAGCCGGCGCTTTTGCTACGTAATTTTCATTATTTAACTTACCTGATGATTGCTTGATCACTTTTTCTAATTTAGTAATTTCTTTATCTAGGCGTTGAATCTCAGCACCTTTATCAATCAAGCCTTCTAGTGGAATTAATATTTCCATTTTGCCGACCAAGGCTGTTGCTGCTGCCGGAGCTTCGCCTTCGAGTAAGCTGATATTTTCTAGGTTGGCTAAGCGGCTTAAAAACTCACTGTTATTTGCTACGCGATCAATATCTTGTTGCTGACTGTCTTTCAAGATAACTGGCAATTGTTTCTTCGGCGGAATGTTCATTTGTGAACGAATTGAACGAACACCGGTAATGAAGTCCATTACCCATTCCATTTCAGCTACGGCATCAGCATCGACTTTACTTTGATCAGCGATTGGATACGCTTGGTTCATAATACTGTCGCCAGACCTATTTAAATCAATTCGGCCAGCCAACGGTGCAACAGTTTGCCAGATTTCTTCGGTGATAAAAGGCATGAACGGGTGGGTCATTCGTAAGGTCGCTTCTAATACGCGAACTAAGGTACGACGAGTACCCCGTTTAGCTGCCTCAGAAGAACTATCACTGGTTAAAACTGGTTTAGATAGCTCTAAGTACCAACTACAGTAGTTATCCCAAATAAACTCATAAATACCTTGGGCTGCATGGTCAAAACGGTAACCATCAATAGCGGCAGTGACTTGTTGTTCTGTGGTTTGTAACTTAGAAATAATCCAACGGTCAGCTAAGCTTAATTCCACATCATCATTATCAATACCGGTATCTTGATCTTCAGTATTCATTAATACATAACGAGCAGCATTCCATAACTTGTTACAGAAGTTACGGTAACCACCGATGCGATTCATATCAAAGTTGATATCGCGGCCAGTCGACGCTAGTGAAGCAAAGGTGAAACGTAAAGCATCAGTACCGTGCGATTCAATACCATCTGGAAATTCTTTACGAGTAGCTTTTTCGATTTTAGGTGCTGCTTTAGGATTCATTAAGCCAGTAGTACGTTTTTTAACTAATGACTCTAAATCAATGCCATCAATAATATCGATAGGATCTAATACATTTCCTTTCGATTTTGACATCTTATGACCTTGAGAATCACGAACTAAACCGTGGATATAGACTTCTTTAAATGGCACATCGTCCATAAATTTCAAGCCCATCATCATCATTCTGGCTACCCAGAAGAAGATAATGTCGAATCCTGTCACTAGAACTGAACCTGGATACCATGTATTAACAGCATCGGTATTTTCAGGCCAACCTTGAGTTGAAAATGGCCATAGTGCAGACGAGAACCAGGTATCTAATACATCGTCATCTTGTCTAAGGTTTACGTCGTCAGCTATATTGTTTTCAGCACGTACGGTTGCTTCATCATTAGCAACATAAACATTGCCTTCATCGTCATACCAAGCTGGGATACGGTGGCCCCACCAGATTTGACGAGAGATACACCAATCTTGAATACCATCCATCCAGTTATAGAAGGTTTTATCCCAGTTACCCGGTACAAACTTAATCTTGCCTTCTTGCACGGCTTTAACTGCTGGCTCAGCTAATGCATCGGCTTTAACATACCATTGGTCTGTTAAGTAGGGTTCGATCACCGCGCCACTACGATCACCACGAGGCACCATTAATGTGTGATCTTTGATGCTATCTAATAAGCCTAGATCATCGAAATCTTGCACGATGACTTTACGCGCTTTATAACGATCTAAACCACGGTATTTTTCTGGTGCGTTGTCATTAATAGCAGCATCAATGGTTAAGATATTAATTTTTTCTAAGTCATGACGTTGACCCATCTCGGCATCATTAAAGTCATGAGCAGGGGTGATTTTTACACAACCAGTACCAAACTCTTGGTCGACATAATCATCAGCGATAATTGGAATTTCACGACCCACTAATGGCAAGGTAATTGTTTTGCCAATTAAGTGTTGGTAGCGTTCATCTTCTGGATGAACAGCAACGGCACTGTCACCTAACATTGTTTCAGGACGAGTAGTGGCAACCACTAAATGACCAGAACCGTCTGTTAATGGGTATTTAAAGTGCCATAAGTGACCAGCTTCTTCTTCTGATAATACTTCTAAATCAGAAACGGCTGTATGTAGAACCGGATCCCAGTTAACTAAACGTTTACCGCGATATATCAAACCTTCTTTGTGTAATTCAACAAACACATGTTTGACTGCTTTAGATAAGTCTTCATCCATAGTGAAACGGTCACGAGACCAATCTAATGATGAACCTAGACGACGTAATTGACGGGTAATGTTGTTACCAGATTCTTCTTTCCAGTCCCAAATACGGTCAATAAATTTTTCACGACCCAAGTCATGACGTGTCTTACCTTCAGCGTTTAATTGGCGTTCAACTACCATCTGAGTAGCGATACCCGCGTGATCAGTACCGGGTTGCCATAAGGTATTATCACCTTTCATCCGATGGTAACGGGTTAAGGTATCCATGATGGTATTGTTAAAACCATGACCCATGTGCAGACTGCCCGTGACATTGGGTGGTGGCAACATGATAGCGTAAGGAGTGCCTTCACCTGTGGGCTTAAATTCGCCGTTGTCTTCCCATGTTTTATACCAGTGTTGTTCGATTTGGTCGGGGCTATATGTCTTTTCCATGTTTCTCTATGGTTTTATAAGTGAGTAAAAAGGGAATTATACGCGAGTTAGCAGCATTAATATTAGATACGGAATGTTTCTAAATCATAGCCACGCTGTCGGTAAAACTGAAAACGCTCTCGGCCTGCCAGCTTGATGTCTTCATCGTCGTTGATCAATTCGGCCATGCGTTCAAACTGGCTAAAAAATAACGGTTGAGTAGCATCGAGGTTGATGAGCAAATCCATTAATCGTGGCGGTTTAACATCATGACCAATTAATACCGGACAACCATCAGACTCTTGACCATCGTTGAGTTGATGCGGCACAAAACTATCAGCGCGAAATGACCATAAAGTTTGGTTTATTATTTCGCTTTGCTGAGAATTTTGAGTATGAATATAAACGTGCTTACCTAACTTATAGGCTTTTTCAGCTAAGCGACAGGCAAATACCTGCCGCTCATTTTCTTGCTGACCTTTAAGTACGTAAAAACTAATACGAGTCATGAACTGACTTAGCTATTAGCTTCGATACGATTTAATAGGAATTGAACTAGCATTGGCACTGGGCGACCTGTGGCACCTTTTGCTTTGCCACTGTTCCAAGCGGTACCAGCAATATCTAAATGTGCCCAATCAAATTTCTCAGTGAAACGAGACAGGAAACATGCTGCGGTAACACTGCCAGCTTCTTTACCACCGATATTAGCAATATCAGCAAAGTTACTATCTAATTGTGGTTGGTAATCATCCCAAATCGGTAACTGCCAGCCACGATCATGACTGTCTGTACCTGCTTGTAATAATGCATCAGCCAAGTCTTGATTGTTTGAGAATACACCAGTGGTGTGGCTACCTAATGCAACAATGATCGCACCGGTTAAGGTTGCAATATCAACGACTACAGCTGGATCAAAACGTTCGCTGTAAGTAAGAGCATCACATAAGATCAAACGACCTTCAGCATCGGTGTTTAAAATTTCGATAGTTTTGCCAGCCATGCTTGTCACTACATCGCCTGGCTTATTAGCATCGCCATCCGGCATGTTTTCAGAACTAGGTACTACGCCGACAACGTTAATAGGTAAGTTCAATTCAGCAATAGCGGTGATAGTGCCAAATACGCTAGCAGAACCACACATGTCGTATTTCATTTCATCCATGCCTTGTGAGGATTTTAATGAAATACCACCGGCGTCAAAGGTCAAACCTTTACCAACTAAAACAACGGGTTTGTCATCACCAGCACCTTGGTAGTTCATAGTGATCAATTTTGCTGGTTGGCGGCTACCACGTGATACCGACAAGAATGAGCCCATGCCCAGTTCAGCCATTTCTTCTTCTTCTAGAATGGTTGTTTCAACACTATCAAAGCGTTGACCAATTGCAATCGCTTGCTCTGCAAGGTAGGTTGGTGTGCAGATATTACCTGGGAAATTGCCTAACTCACGAGCCAGGTTCATACCATTACCAATGGCTTGACCTGTTTTAGCGGCAACTGCAAATTCATCGTTGGTAGCAGCATTTGCATTAAACCCCAATTTTTCTAATGGGTTTTCAGTTGGTTTTGGTTCACTGGTAGCCAATGAATATTTGTATAAGGCTGTTTCAGTATTGATAACCGTTTGACGGACAGTCCAACTGGCAGATTTGTCATTAACTGTTACTTCAGCCAAGCAGCTAGTCGCAGAGCTTGCACCTGAATCATTAAGCGCTTTAGCCATCGCAGAGCTTGCAGTGTTGAAGCTGTTTTCAGTCACTTTATCTTGTTTGCCACAGCCAACAAGTAATACTCGGGTACTTGCGATGCCTTCAACATCATGCAACATAAATGTTTGGCCAGCTTTGCCTGACATGTCACCACGGTCAATAATGCGGCTAATTACATCGTTACCAAGCTCATTAATCGCTTGTGCACTTGCACTTAATTGTCCTTGTTCAAATACGGCTACTACAAGGCAATCAGTTTTATGTGTTGCCAGAGCTTCAGTTGTGACAAAATACTGCATAATTTCTCCTATGAGACTAGATGATTTAGACTGCAACAATGAACAGCGTCTAATTAGCCGCCTATTTTAACTAAGACCATTAAATAATGCCCGTTCTTCGTCAATTTTTTCATTCTTACCTGTCGGTACTAGACCGTTATTTGCTACGTGAGTTCATCTTGAACTTATTGGCAGTGGTCAGTGTTTTATGGTTAATCTTTATTGCTACTCGCTTTGCACGTTATTTAGCACAAGCGGCAGTAGGCAATTTACCGGGTGAGGTTATTTTTACCTTATTGGGCTATAGCTCCTTAGGTGCATTGTCGTTACTGTTGCCGATAGGCGCATTTTTAGCGGTAATGTTAGCCTTGGGCCGAATGAGTTCTGATAATGAACTTACGGTCATTGCGGCATGTGGAATTCCGGCACAACGATTGATACGCAATGTCACCTTATTTTCAGGTTCAATTGCATTGATTGTGGCGGTTTTATCGTTACTTATCGTGCCCAATGTCTTATCTGGTCGCTATGAACTTGAGCAGCAAGCAAAGTTGACTGCGGATACTAGCGGTCTTGTTGCCGGTAGTTTTAAAGAAAGTCGTGATGGTGAATGGACGTTTTACTCGGAAGGTTTAAGTGAAAATAAGCAGGGTATGGATAATGTCTTTATCGAAATCCATCGAGAAGACAAACCGCTGATTTTCCGGGCCAAACATGGCTTTTTTGAAATTGATAGTGAAACGGGTAACAAATACTTAGTACTAGAAGACGGCTATCGTTATGAAGGCCAAGCGGGGCAGCAAGACTTTACCATTGCTGAATATGCTTCACATAGTATTTTGGTTGAAAAGGGCGAGCAGAAAAAAGCCCGAGAACGGCATAAGGCTTTACCAACTAGCATGTTATGGCAACGTGGTAACAATAAAGATCTCGCCGAGCTCCAATGGCGTTTTTCAGCGGTAATTATGACAGTGGTGTTATGTTTGATCGCGATTAATCTAGCCAATGCAGGACCACGTAAAGGCCGCTATGCCGGCTTCTTTCCTGCCATCTTGGTCTACATTATATATAGCAATCTATTGGGTGTGACTCGGGCTTGGGTGACTAAAGGTGTTGTAGCGCCATGGTTTGGTGCAATTTGGGTGCATGTATTAATGGTAGCCATTTTATTAGTAGTGATTAACCGACACAAATTACGTTATCAATGGCTGCAGTATCAAAAAACGAGGCAGGCATCATGACTACGGTATTGCAACGCTATATTGCGACAACGATTTTAACTAGCACTGCATTAGTTTTATTTATATTGCTCGGTATTTATACCTTTATGGACTTCATCACCGAGTTAGATGATTTAGGAAAAGGCCAATATCAAATAGGTGATATCGCTTCATTTATCGCTTTGTCGATGCCAAAACGTATTTATGAGTTATTACCGATAGCTGCCTTGTTAGGTAGTGTATTGGGTTTAGGTAACCTTGCCAGCCAAAGTGAATTGGTGGCGATGCGTGCAGCTGGCATGTCAGTGCAACAGATTAATAAAGCAGTGATGATCGTGGCGGTATGTTTGATGTTTGTCGCGGTTATCGTTGGTGAAGTAATACGCCCACCTGCTGAGCAAAAAGCACGACAAATGCAATCTGTTGCTCAAACAGGAACCATAGGTTCGCGATCTGATCACGGTTTTTGGACGCGAGATGGCTTGCACTTCAACCATATTCGACAAATTTTACCGGATGGACGTTTTTCTGATATTTCGATTTATGAATTTGATCCTGACAATCGCTTACGCATCATTACTAAAGCTGAAGTGGCTGAATATGATGAAGACAGTTGGACCCTGTCTAATGTTGTGCAAAGCACTATAGATGAGCAAGGGGTGCGAATTCGTTCAGTAGAACATGCTCGGTGGAAATCTCAGCTCAACCCCGGCATGGTTAATGTCGTAGTGGTACCGCCTGAGTTCTTACCTGTTTGGGGTTTATTAGAATATGTAGCTTTCTTAAAACAAAACCACCAAGCAGTTGAGCGGTATCAACTGGCATTTTGGATGAAAGTGATGATGCCTATTAGCTCTGCGGTAATGGTATTTTTAGCAGTACCTTTTATCTTTGGACCATTACGTTCAACGCCAATCGGTGGCCGTATTTTAGCCGGTGCTTTAATTGGCATCGGCTTTCATTTATTTAATCAAAGCTTCCAGCATATTGGTTTAGTCTTTGGCGTATTACCTTGGTTAACTGCAGCATTTCCACCGCTAGTATTTGCGGGCATAGGTTATTATTTGATGCAACGAGTAAGGTAAAATATCAGGACGTTAGTTTTATAGTTAGGCAGAGGAAATAATCAGAAAGGGAAACGATGATTACAATTAATGCTATAGAAACTGAGCAATGTCAGATCATTTATCGACAGTCACCAATATTCTTAGTGGTGACGATATTGTTAATGTTGTTAATTGATAGTTATTACTGGGATAAAGTGTCATCAGGGTTATTAATGCTGTGGTCGACTGCGGTTATTGCATTAACTATTGTTAGATTAATGATGGTTAAGCGCTTTAATAGGCAAGCAGCTGAAAATGAACCTAGACGTTGGTTATTTAAATCAGTCATTGCCTCTTTTATATCAGGTGTTTTATGGGGTATATGTTTACTCTTTATTATCTCGCCGATATTAAATATTGATGCTTTATTAATTACCCTGATCTTGACTGGGATGGCTGCTGGCAGCTTAGTGCCACTTTCAACTTACCTTGCTAATTATTATGCGTTTTCAATCCCGACATTATTTCCACTAGCAATATTTTGTTATAGCCAATCAAGTTTTGAATTTTTCCTATCTGGAATATTAGTCACTATATTTTTAGTTGCCATGTTGGGATTTTCTTTATTAGTTAATCGCAATGTAATTGAAACGATTAAGCTTCGCTTTGAAAATGTAGATTTACTTGAAAACTTTAAAAAACAGAAAGAGTTAGCGGAGAAAGCTAATATAGATAAATCGAGATTTTTGGCAGCGACTAGTCATGACTTACGCCAACCATTACATGCTTTAGATTTATATTTGGGGGCATTAACAGTAAAAATATCTGATGATGAGCACCTTGAATTATTAAATAAAATGCGGGCTTCAAGTCATGCCTTAAGTGATTTACTTAATGCTCTAATGGATATGTCGAGACTGGATTCCGCTGAGGTCGATGTTCACAATAAGCAATGCTCTTTGTCGGGACTGTTACTGTCTATTTGTCATGAGTATGAACAGCAAGCAGCTGAACGAAACATTGAAATAAAAAGTAGTATTGCTGAATTAACGGTCTATACCGATCCTGTGTTGCTGGCACGCATGTTACGAAACTTGATTTCCAACGCGATTAAACATAATCAAGATTGTAAGGTGACTATTTCATTAGCAAAACAAGCTGGCGTAGCTAAAATAAAGATCATCGATGATGGCATAGGCATTGCCGAAGATGAGTTATCAAATATTTTTTCTGAGTTCTATCAACTTAATAACCCTGAGCGTGACCGAACGAAGGGCTTGGGACTGGGTTTAGCAATAGTTAAGCGATTATCAAGTTTACTGAATATCCCGCTCAGTGTGGATAGTAAACTAGGTCGAGGTACTCAATTTAGCTTGTCATTAGCTACCTCCGAAATAGAGTTAGAAGATTTCTCAGCCATAGAAAATGTCGAACAAGTTGATTTGGTGGGCAAGTTTATTATGGTGATTGATGATGAATATGCCGTTAGAGATTCGCTGAAAGCATTACTTCGTTCGTGGCAGTGTGAAGTCTTGATGGCCGCTGACGAACAGGAATTAATGACAATGATTCAAACAGATAATTACCCAAGTCCAGATTTAATTATTTCTGATTATCGTTTACGAAATAATGTCACTGGTATTGAGGTGATTACAACCGTTCGTCAGTTTTATAAGCAAACACTACCGGTATTAATTGTGACCGGTGATTCTTCACAAACGATCAATGATGAAGTGGCTCGCAATGACTGCCAGTTAATATTAAAACCAGTTGCAAGCAATGACTTAAAGGCCATAGTTAAACAGTTAGTCAGTTAAGCGTTACAAAGCAAGCATTGATCTAGCCTTATTTGCAGCTTGAGTGCGGTTATCAACCTCTAACTTGGATAATAGCTGGCTAACATATTGTTTAATGGTGCCTTCCGAGAATTCCATTTGACGGGCAATTTCTTTATTAGTTATTCCTTGGCCAAGATAAGTAAGTAATTGCAGTTGTTTGTCTGATAGTGAGGCTAAAATCGGATCCTCAACTTTGTCTGCAAGCGCTTTAGTTTGGTAAGTTTTACCTTGTATAACCATGTTGAGTGCTTTGAGTATTTCAGTGCCTTCACTGGCTTTAGTGACATAACCTGCAGCACCATTTTGTAAGCAAGCATTAATAGTCTGAGGATCATCATTGGCAGAGACAATTAATATCGGCGTTTCCGGCGATTGCTGCTTAACAGTGTTAATACTGGTGATTCCAGACATTCCAGGCATGGTTAAATCGAGTAATATTAAGTCAAACTTTTGTTGTTGATTTAATAAATCTATAATGGATGTGAAATCAGCAGCAAAGCTGATATTCGCTTGATCGTTATAGTGTTTTATCCAAACAGCCATGCTATCTCGAAACAGGCCATGGTCATCCGCGAGTAAAATCTTCAAAAGGTGATACCGTAAAATTTGTGTAAATAAAGGTCAAAAACTAACTAAAGTTAATATAACTTATGCGTGGTATAGACTACTATGGACGGATAAAAATTATAACTATTAATAAAAAAGCAGTGACGCTTTAGTGGTGTAGTGACAAAAAGGGTGATGGATTACTCGCATTGTAATTGTAATGAAGTGTAATATAACTCTTTTTGATAGGGGACAAAAAAATGAAATCTAGACGTTTAAAACAACTCGGGCAGGGCATGACAGAGTACATCATTATTGTGGCGTTGATTGCTATCTCAGCGATCGCTGTTTACAACATCTTTGGTGATACAGTTCGTGGTCAAGTCGGTGATATGGCTGCTGAATTGGGTGGTGGTGATGGTATTGCAGCCGGTGCAGCCGGTGCAGGTAATGCTAACGCTGAAGCTGCAGCTGATTATACTTTAACTGACTTCCAGCAAGACGAATAATATTTAACTTTTTCGTTGTTGTAAAAATTTACTGCCATGAACAGTAAAAATAAACAGATTCAAAAGCAAAAAGGGCAAGCCATGTTATTTGGCTTGCTTTTTTTAGCGGTCAGCATCATGACGTTATTGGTGCTTTATAACCAAGGTCAATTGGTTAAAAACCGTGTTCAAATTGAAAACGCAGCCGATGCGGCTGTTTATTCACAAGCTAAGTTAGCAGCTAGAAATCAAAATTTCGCTGCCTATACCAATCGAGCCATGGTCGCTAATGAAGTCTCGATTGGCCAAATGGTTGCCTTGTTATCATGGGCAAAACATTACAAACAAATCAGTTCATTCACCAACTTTCCAGCTTATCAAGTCCCAATTGCTCCACCTTCACCAGTAACGATGGCTCAAGTGCTTAATGCGATTACAACGCCTTGGGTATTGATGGGGACTGCAGTAGAAGCGCCCACTAATGTAATGGTGAAAAAATGGCCAACGGTCATTTCCTACTTTAATGGTGCCTTAGGTTTATTCCAAAAAGTTTTTGCGTTATCAACCCTAGAAGCACAAGTGGAAATGAACCTCAACGTGCTTGAGGATTATGAATTTGATCCTGCTGAACCAGAACTTTATATACCGGTGGTTGGCTGGTATTTCTTCACACAAAATGTACTGCTGACTTATTTTGGTGACTATTTCGATATAAGTGATCTTAAAGATGCGATGGCCGGCACTGATACTGGCAATGCCGATGTTGATAATTTATTGATGGATTTTGCCGGTAGTGACGTCGGCAGCTTTGAAACGATGATCAATGATAATTCACCACGAGTTGCTTCAGGTAGTGGCGATGAAACAAATGCGGTGGAATCTTATCAACGCTATGCAGCGATTGTTAACCGTAATCGTGAAGCCTTTACTAAAGATCGGCATTGGGATTTTGGTGGCGGCTTTAATCTTAATATCCCATTAACGCTTCCTTTAGGAATCGTGACCTTAAGGATTGAGCTGGATCTTGGGGTGTGGAGTGGTATTAAAAATGATGGTGGTACTGCCTACCTTGCCCATGACTCGCTGCAAAGTGATGGTGACATTGAAAAGCTTGGTTGGGCATCTATTGATGTTGCTTCCTTTGGTGTGGAGATAGACATAGGTTTATTTGTAAACATTGAGTTGTGTCTACCTATTATTGGTTGTGAAAATTGGACCTTACTTGATGTTGATTTTACGATACCAATAGGACTGCCTCTGGCTGGGGCAACCCATCAAGTAGTCAGTGATCTCACCAATAGTAAAAAAGTATTATCAGATTGGGGGCTGCCCGGCATGTCTGATCCCGGCATGTATGGTGGGGATGATGATGATGTTCGTAATAGCGGGGCCTTTGATCTATTCCATGCAACCGACCTATTGTGGGGGCAGGCATCACCGACATTAGCACCTGGAATGTATGGAGTTAAACCAACGGATGTCACTGATAGTTATGGTGCTCCTCCAGCTTTCTTTTCGTTAGGTGAGTCATTTCAAACATCGGCTCGTAGTTATGAATTTACGATTGCTGTGGCTAAAAGTTTAGATGATGTAGAAACGACTGATTCAGATACCTTTAATATCAGTACCGGTGATA
The DNA here is from genome assembly GCA_002163115.1 of Methylophaga sp. 41_12_T18. Classification (GTDB taxonomy): domain Bacteria; phylum Pseudomonadota; class Gammaproteobacteria; order Nitrosococcales; family Methylophagaceae; genus 41-12-T18. The sequence goes on from MAAI01000090.1 coordinate 106,362, forward strand.
GTTCGGATTGGGATGGTACAGATATTTCGTACACTCGTTTTGATGTCGAAACACACTCACGAGCACAAGGTGATGATTTTGCAGCTGATTATCAGCAAGTGATTTGGGCTGATGAAAGGCCGATGATGACGATTAGTTCGGCTGAAACTTACTTTAGTAATGCGATGCAATCTAATGCTGATGGTAGTAGTGAACCTGCCAGTTTATTTAGTCCGTTTTGGGATGCCCGCCTACGTGAGCCGAGTCCAGTCGCTATTTTAATTGCTTCTGGTGAGATTGACTGGGAAGCGATTTTTGATGGTATCAGTGGCAGTGCTACTGATTTAGTCGAATGGATGTTGAATGAGGTCGGAGATCGCTTAGTTGATTCTGGTGTTGATTACTTAGTATCACAAGTGGATGCACCTTTTGATTCCGTTATAGAACCGCCAATACAAGATGCGGCAACAGAAGTTAAAGATGTCGCTATTGATGCAGTGATGGATCAATTAGAGGACTTCATGCCATGATTATTGAAATGAAAAAACCTTTAATTAGCCAGTCAGGCCAAGCAATGACTGAGTTTGTAGTGTCAGTAGCTTACGTTTTTTTAGGTTTGTTTGTCATTGTGCCGATGTTTGGAAAGTTAATGGACTTGCAGTTTCAAAACCAACAGGCATCACGTTATGTGGCTTGGGAACGTACAGTTTGGTTTGATCAAGGCGATACGCCTGATGAAAGTGAGATCAGTGCTGAGTATTGGGAAAGCGTGGCTACCCGTGATGATGATGAACTGATGAACAGTGTTGAAAATCGTTTTTTTTATGGCAGTGGTACAGGTACGTTAAAACCTATTAGTATTGATGATATTGATGGTGTGGCCGGGGATACCAGCCCAATTTGGACTTATATGCAAAGTAAAAATACGATGTATGGCGGTACCACCTTAAGTGATGGCGAAGATCCTGAAACGGGTAAGAATACCTCGTTAGATGCTCAAAATACGCCAAGTGTTGCATATGGTGTGATAGATGTAATTGATGCCGGTATGGAAACAATCGCTAGTCCTATTAATTTCATGCTTGGTGCTTTAGGTGGTGACAACGATGATTTTCTTACCTTTGGCCAAGAAAGAAGAAATTACTTTAGTCCAGTATTAACAACACAATTAGCTGTCGGCAATAGTCATGGTGGTGGCGTAGGCGTGTGGGATAAAGAGGCCAATGGTGACTGGGGCTCAGGAATTGAAGATGCACTTTTTCAAAACTGGGATGGCCGTTTAGTCGCGCGTTCAGCCATTTTAGCTGATGGTTGGAATACGCAAAGTTTAGAGCATTATCAGCAACGATCGGATGATTTTGTACCGTCGACTATGTTTGATAATGACTTATTTGATGCTGTGATTGAGGTTGCCAGCCTTTTAGATGGTGCAATTGGTAGTTTAGAGTTTGGTGCTGTGGGGATTGAGCCGATGCCTGCTGAAGATGGCGAGCCGTTAGAGGTAAGCTGTGATGATGGATTTTGTTATTACGATGATTAATAAACAACGATTTTTGAGCCTGTTATTACTGGGTCTGTCTAGTCTTGCACAGGCCAACTGTGACTTTGATGACTTTCCGGTGATGGATGAAATGCAAGTGCAGTCAGTAATGGATGATGCTAATTATAATAACCGACCAATGATGGTACGTAGTTTTTATGCCGATGTAAGTTATCAAAGTGTCGTTAATCATTATCACAAACGCTGGGATAAGCGTTATGACGACACTGCTTTTGGAATCTGGCATCAGATTACAACGATGACAGATGATTGCATGATGACCGTGCAAGTGACACCACAAACTGATTCCGATAGCCATGGCCGATTGATTATTAGTAACCCTCCTACGATTGCTTCAACCGAGCCTTTGGGCGGTGATGTTATTGCCCCGAGTGATGCAATAGTGGTTTCAGACTTGACAACAAATGATGGGCCTAAACTCGGTCGCATTACTATGTTAGCGAGCAGTGATAGTGTCAGTGAAGTCGCTTCATTTTATCAATCTGAAATGGTCAATAAGGGCTGGGTAAGTGACCGTGATTTTAGTGAAGACGGTGCTAAAGTATTAGTTTTTCGCAATGGTTTAAATGTCAGCAATATCGTTCTTATTCCTGCTGGTGACGGTACCACACAGATACTAATCAATGAAGAGACGGTCAAATAATGCATAAGCAGTACGGACAATCAATGGTCGAGTATGCCATTGTCTGTGCAGCGTTGATCAGCGCCTTGTTTTGGGGGGCGAATGCTGAGTGTGATGGTCATGAGAACTGTCTGGGAAAATTACTGACAGTAATGCATGACAACTATGATGGCTATTCCAGTTCAATATCAGCGATACAACAATACGGTGAGTTTGAAAACGGCGACTTCGATGATGATAGTGAGGACGGTGGTGGCGATAGTGGTGGTGGCAGTGATGGCGGCGGTTCTGAGTCTGGCGGCGGCATGAATTCACAGCTTAATCCTGATGGTTTAGCTGAAGTAACGACGGTCAGCACGACTAATCAATTTATTACTTATGGTTACTTGGCTGCCGATGGCACAGTAACGGATAACAATGGCAATGTGGTCGGTGTCTATGATGCCGATACTAATACGATTGAATTAAATGATGGTTCCGTCACCGGGGTAAGCCTTAATACTGAAGTAGTTGATGAAGAGGGCAATGTTTTGCATATTCGTGCTATTACTAATTGTATTGGTGCCGTTCATAGTTGGGGCTATGTCAGCAAGGCGACGGGCAAAGTCTTTAACAGCCTGAACCGAGGTGAAATGGATATCGGTAGTTTGTGTACTAAAGCTTCCTTTAAAGTGGTAAATGATGGTGTAGAACAGCCGGGACGAGTAATTGATGGCGAGTATTATGCCTCTGTTTTTGCAGCAGATGTCAGTGCAACTCCATTGACATCATCAGGTGAAGTTATCTATTGGGATGATTTAGGTATTTGTTCAGTTATGGTTAATAACTGGGATGGCGATGTGGATACAGATCAAGATGATGATGATGTTTACGCTGACCGGTTAGCCTTATTTAATGATGATGACCGAAACCTGGGCGAGATGGACCAATTTGATTATATAGAGCAGACAGCACTTTATGGCGTTCCAACGGAGTCAAATAACTGTCCAAGCTCACGAGTTTTATCCGAACCTTAATAACAAAATTATAATGAATGTAGGAATGAAAGTATGAAGCAACAATCGGGTGTTAAATTAACCATCATTGCCGTGGTCTGTGGTATTGCAGCTGCAGCATTGACCGTGTTTTATTTGAAGCAAATTGAAACAAAATATAAAAAAGCCAGTAAACCAGTTCAACAAGAAATGGTTGCTGTGGTTGTGCCAAAACAGAACTTAAAAAAAGGCAGTGTGATTACCGCCCAATCTGTTGCTTCAAGGAAAATACCTAGAGAGTTTTTACCTTCAAATGCGGTGATGGCAAAAGATTTTAAAAAGTTGGTTAATAGAACCATTCTAATGTCGTTAGAAAAAGCTAAGCCGATCACTTGGGAGGCGGTTACTGGTAAATCAGCCAAAACTTTCTCGGAAACGATAGAGCTAGGTCGTCGTGCTCGTAGCGTTAAAGTGAATAAAATAGATTCATTCGATGGTTTATTACGGCCTGGTGATCATATTGATTTGATGGGTGACTTCACATTATCTGCTTTAGGTTTAGATTCTAATGTCCGGGTCAGTGGTTCAGAGCCATTACCGGAAGATATCATTATGCCGATTCTAGAAAATGTAGAAGTATTGGCAGCGGGTAAAGAAGATCTTTATGGCCGAAAATATGAACGTAGTTCAAATAAGAAGTCGGCTGACGGCTTTAATATGGAGTTCACGGTAATCAGTTTGAATTTAACACCTAAGCAAGTTGCTCGTGTTGAGTTAGCTGAAGGTGTCGGTGATATGTTTGCGGTGTTACGTCACCCTGATGATACCAGCGAGGCAGGATTTAAATACCTTGGCGTTGAATTGTTGCTGGAAAAAGATGAACCTGAAAAAGTAGACTTAGTTTTAGGTGCAGATGGCAAAGCTGTTGGCATGATCGTCGGAGACAATATTGTTGACGAAAATGGCAATATTGTTGGCAAGATAGTTAATGGCAAAGCGGTCGGACTTGATGGTAAAGCGCTAGGTCAAATTGTTAATGATGTGGATGTTGACGATCCTTTATTGAATGTAGCTGAAGTAGTCGATGTGGTTCGTGATGCTAATGGCAACATTATTGGTAAAGTTGTAGATGGCAAAATTATTGATGAGTTTGGCAATATTGTGGGTGAAGTCAAAGATGGTCAAGCAGTTAGCTTATCAGGAGGAGTGATAGGCACCGTCGAGAAAAATGTCAGCCTCGATGTTAATGGCAATGAAGTTGACTTAACCGGCTCAGAGGCCGCGGCTGCTAAAGATGCTACCCATACTGCGCAAGTGGTTCGTGATGCCAACGGTAATATCATCGGTAAAGTTGTAGACGGGCAGGTTGTTGATGCGAATGGTAATGTTATCGGTAAAGTCACTGCATCAGGCCAAGTACAAGGTCTTGATGGCAAGAGTTTAGGTACCGTCGAGTCTGTCATTGTTGATAGTTCGGGCAATGTTTTAGCAGCAGAAACAGAGGTGGTTCGAGATGCTAACGGCAATATCATCGGTAAAGTGGTTAATGGTCAATTAATCGATGAGCACGGTAATGTGATTGGCACTGTTGACGAATCTGGTAATGCTGTGGGCCTTAATGGTGAGCAGTTAGGAACCGCTGAAACGGTGATGCTGGATGATAACGGTGAAGTTGTTGGTTCCATATCTGAAGTAGTACGTGATGCTAATGGCAACATTGTTGGTCGGGTGGTAAATGGCCAAGTGATCGATATCAATGGCAAGGTTGTAGGCCAAGTTAACGATGATGGTTCAGTAGTCGGATTAGATGGCGAATCACTAGGCACAGTAGAAACTGTAGTGACGGGTAACTCTGGTTCATTAATTGCTACTGAGCAGACTGGTGATGAAACAATAGCGGGTATCAATGGAAGCAGTGATTATGTTGATTTCATTTCTGGCGGTACAGCTGAAGATGGCATCGTACCGGTTATTAAAGTACGTAAAGAGTAATTGATACTTTAAACGTATTACTTAGACCTAATTCATTAAAAATAAACTTAAGAAGTAAATTTATGAAGCAACTAACCTTTAAATCGACATTTTTATTCTTGCTCATGGCATGCCTGTTTAGCCTGTCCGCTGTGGAGGCAAAGTCTAAACGGGTACTGGCTAACAGCATGACATTGTATGTTGGTGAGTCGAAAGTGATTAAGGCCGAAAATGTTGAGCGTATCTCTGTTGGTAAAACCGATCTTCTCAGTACAACCTTATTAAAAAATGGTGAGATTGTGCTTAATGCTGATGCTGAGGGTGAAACCAATATGCAAGTGTGGTTTGCTGATGGTCATCGTGAGCGTTTATCGGTGGTGATTGTGACCAGTAACGGCTGGCGTGAATCGGCAGAAATTAAAGAGCTGTTAAAAGATGTGCCTGGCATCAAGGTGACCACTTTAGGTCGCCGTGTGGTAGTTGATGGTGAATTAAAAGCACGTGACCTCGAGCGAGTTAATATTCTTAAGGAACGTTATGCTGATATTTTAGTTTTAGCTAGAACAATCACGACGGATAAAGAAGTGTTAGAAATTAAAACCTTTTTGCAAGATATCCCAGGAATTAAAATTAGTGTGATTGACCAACAAGTCGTGATCGACGGCTATTTACAAGCTCGTGACTTAGAACGTATTGAGCTATTAAAAGAGCGTTACCCGGACATTTTGGTATTAGCAAGAGCCATCACCGCATTCGAAGAAAAAATGATTTACTTCGATGTGCGTGTCACTGAGTTTGCTAAAGATCAAACTGAAAATTTGGGTATTAATTGGCAGACTAGCTTTTTAGGTCCGCAGGTTAATTTGGCAACCAATATCACTCATGCAGGTGAGGCGACGCCTGACTTTAGTGGTAACTCATCAAATGGTGCATTTGATAACTTTGCGACTGATGCTGCTGGCAGTGCTGCATACTTTGGTATAGCGACAGAAATCTCGTCAATTATTGATTTGCTAGAACAGTCTGGTTCAGCGTTAACATTAGCTAATCCACGGTTAAGTGCTCGCAGTGGTGGTACTGCTGATTTAACAGTGGGTGGGGAAGTGCCAGTGGTGACCAGTTCAATTAATGGTTCGAGCGTTGAATATAAGGATTACGGCATTATCTTAAGCATCGAGCCGACTTTAGATACTTATAACAATCTAACTGCCAAAGTGGATGTGGCAATTAGTCAGTTAGATTTAGCTAATGCAGTTTCTGGTCAACCCGCATTTAAAAAACGGGCGACAACCAATGACGTTAAATTAACACCTGGCGAAACCTTAGTGCTTTCTGGTTTAATTACCCGTGAAGAGCAAGAAAGTATCAATGGCGTGAAATGGTTAGCTGACATTCCAGTGTTAGGTGCATTATTTAAGTCGAAGAGTTTTGTAAAAGGCGAAACAGAAATGGTTATTTTCATCACGCCTACCGTTATTGATAAATTGGATGCGGGCGTGAATAAAGCTGAAATCGATCGTGCAGCTAGAATGGTTGAAGTATTTGAAGAGAATAAATCGACTGGTTTGATGGATTAAGGTGATACCGTGTTTGAGATTAAAATTGTAGACAAAAAAGGCCGTGATGTAGACAGTGTTCGCTGTGGTGCAGATAGCTGTGAAATTGGTAGTTCTCGTGATGGTATTTTACGTATTCGGGGGTGGCGTGTTGCACCTAGACATGCCAAGTTTACGAAAGAATTATCAGGAGTATTTGTTGAAGATTTAAGTAATGGTTATGGCATCACAGTTAATGGTGATGTTATTGATGGCCGTTATGGCCCGGTGCAAGAGAGTGATGACTTAGGCATTGCTAACTATACAATTGGTATCACTAGTGTTGATGTCGTTGATGAGCAGTCATCAAACGAAGATAGCTTTGTTGATGATACAAATGAGTTGAATATCGAAACAACTGTTACTGAGCAAAGTAATGGGCAAGATGATTTACGTTCTCAGTACATGGAGTGGGCACGGTTCTCTCATCAAGAACTATTACGTCAAATGGATTTACGACGGATGCAACTGGATGAGCTGACACCTGAGTTGGTACGTGAGCAGTTGTCCGCTTTGGTTAAGGAAATTATTGCGTCAGCAGCGTCACGATTACCTGCAGAAATTGATCAAGAAAAACTGAGTAAAATTGTTTTAGATGAAGCGATAGGCTTAGGTGCATTAGAGGAGTTATTGGCCAATGAAGATATTACTGAAATTATGGTCAATGCCTACAATGATATTTATGTTGAAAAAGCAGGTAAATTAACCAAAAGTGAGGTGACATTTACCAGTAATGATGCGGTTATGGCAACAATTGAACGTATTATTTCACCTCTAGGGCGGCGTATTGATGAAAGCTCCCCCATGGTGGATGCTCGTCTCCCTGATGGTTCTCGTGTAAATGCAATTATTCCACCACTGGCTCTACGTGGGCCATGTATTACTATTCGTAAATTCTCAGAACGGAAACTAACGGATCGCGATTTGATACGCTTTGCTACTTTGAATGAGTCGATGGTGACCTTTATTCGTATGTGTGTTGAACAACGTAAGAATATTATTGTTTCTGGTGGTACAGGCTCAGGTAAGACAACGTTATTAAATATTTTATCCAACTATATACCCATAACTGAACGTGTAGTAACGGTGGAAGATGCGGCTGAGTTGAAGTTGGTGCAGCCTCATGTTGTTTCTTTAGAAGCCCGACCAGCAAATATGGAAGGGCGAGGTCAAGTCACTATTCGTGACTTGGTGAAGAACTGTTTACGGATGCGACCTGATCGCATTGTTGTCGGTGAGTGTCGTGGTGGTGAAGCACTCGATATGTTGCAGGCAATGAATACCGGCCATGATGGCTCGTTAACTACTGCTCATGCCAATACACCTCGTGATATGTTGCGCCGAATGGAAGTGATGGTATTAATGGCCGGTATGGATTTACCGGTATCAGCGATACGAGAACAAATTGGTTCTGCTGTCCATATTGTTATCCAGCAATCTCGCTTTGGTGATGGTACTCGTAAAATAACTAATATCAGTGAAATTACCGGCATTGAAAGTGGCACTATTCAGTTGAACGATATCTTTAGATACCAGCAAAATGGTTTTGATGATGACGGCCAAGTCAAAGGCGAATTTATGGCAACTGGCATGGTACCCAAGTTCTATGAAGAACTAAGGGAGCGTGGCGTGGAAGTGGATATGAGTATATTTCAAGAGCCTGTGGCGTAATGGTGACTAACATGAAACTATCTACTCAACAAGGATGGCTGCAATGATCCAAGAGTTAGTCGGTGTTGGTTTATTGGCCATCATTGTGATGTTGGTATTTATTTCTGTTTCTATGTTAATAGCAATGACTGGTAAACAGATGAAAGGTGGTGTTGGGACATACAAGCAAAAGTTTTTGCACAACGCTAACAGCCAATTGGCTGATATGTTTGTTTTTACCGATGTCAGCTATTTATTTTTAATCAATGTTATCGCCATGATTGTTATTCCATTCCTAGCTCATTATTTGTTTGAACTTTGGATAGTGACATGGACGGTATTAGGCATCGTGTTGTTAATTCCAGGTTTAGTTTGGGCTTCATTACGTAAGAAACGCCTTAATAAATTTGAAGAACAACTGCCAGATGCTTTTATGATGTTATCAAGCAGCTTACAGTCTGGTGCTAGCTTAAACATGGCATTAGAAGCGGTTACTAAACAATCACCTGCACCACTTAATCAAGAGTTTGGTTTACTGATTAAACGGATGCGATTAGGTGTTAGTTTGGATGATGCCTTATTAGAGTTAGAGCAGCGTATACCGATTCAAAGTTTTGTGATGGCAAGTTCGGCTATTCGAATCAGTCGTGAAGTGGGGGGGAACTTGGTTGAAACCATTAATAGCATGGCACGTACTTTACGGCGTAAAAAAATGATGGAAGGTAAGATCGATAGTTTGACGGCGCAAGGTCGAGCGCAAGGCTTATTTATGGCTATGCTACCGATAATTATGGCCGGCTTACTTAGTTTGCTTGAACCAGAAGCAATGCGAAAACTATTTACTACCAAAGAAGGTTTGGCGGTGTTAGCCGTTATGGTGGTAATGGAAATTCTTGGTTATATCTTTATTCGTAAAGTTACCAGCATTGATACCTGATAGGTGAATAGAAATGATAGATGATTTAATTGCCTTATCGGCAGGAGCAAGCTTAGGCGCAGCAGTGACAAGTGTCATTTTGTTTGTTGCTGTTATTGTCAATATGCTTGATAACGAGCGCCGTTTATATATGGATGCGCCGCCGGCTTTTATGATGCCAGTGTGGCCATTAGTTAAAATTGTAAGTTATTTTATTGGTAATAATTTACCGGTTAACTATTTGGCGAAGATAGATGCAAAACTACAAAAAAATGGCCTGAGCTTTGCGATTACTGCTGAAGAGTATTTTTCAGTATGTTTGGTCTTTGCTCTAGTATTTCCAGCCATTGCATTATTACCCTTAGCTAGTTCGGGCAGTGTCGATCCTAGTATATTAATTATCTTGGCGTTAGTCGGTTTTATCATCCCAGAAGCCTGGGTTAAAGATACCCGCCGAAAACGTGATGTGGCTATTATTCAAACCTTACCCATTTATTTAGATTATTTGAGTATGTGTGTTGATGCTGGTCTTAACTTTTCGGGAGCGTTAAAACAAGCGGTTGAAAAAGGCCCAGCAGGCGCGATGAAAAATGAGTTTCGAATTGTACTGCGTGATATTAACTCTGGCCAAACTCGTGCAGGTGCGTTAACTCGGTTAGACCAGCGTTTAGATTTAAAAGATGTATCGGTATTTGTCAGTGCGGTGATTCAGGCTGAAAAAATGGGTTCGAGTATGCGTGAAACTTTATTGATTCAAGCCGAACAGCGACTTGATGAGCGCTTTCAACGGGCTGAAAAAATGGCGATGGAAGCCCCCGTTAAACTGGTTATTCCACTGATCACGTTTATCTTTCCATTGACGTTTATTATCCTGTTATTCCCAATTGTGGTTAAATTTCTTGAACAAGGCACATTGTGAAACAGGGCAAGATCGTAATAGCTGGACAGCAGGGTAGGCATATATATCTACCTGCTATGCAAACAACGACAGCAACAGAGCGAATGAAGGGCTTATTGGCACTGCCACCATTAACAGGTGACGAAGCCTTTTGGATTTCGCCCTGTAATTCAGTTCATACTTTTGGTATGGCTTATGAATTAGACCTTATTTTTGTAAATAAAAAAAATATCATTTGCGGTCTAGTACCACAGGTTAAAAAATGGCGTATGCGGTTTTGTTTACGAGCTCATTCAACAATTGAGTTACGTTCAGGCGTTATTGCCCGCAATGCGATCAAAATAGGAGATGAATGTCTATGGCAAAGTTAATATTGCTAGTTACGCTGCTCAGCATATTATCTGCTTGTAGCCAGAATCAGACCAAGCAAGTGCAGAATACGTTAAAGCTTCAAATCGAAGCAGATAATTATTATGCACAAGGAAATTGCCAACAAGCCTTAGTTCTATACCGAGAATTAGTTGAGACAGTGAGTAACGATAGTAAAAGTTTATTGAGAATTGGTAATTGTCATGCGAAGTCTGAAGATTATGCTGCTGCTGAACTTGCCTATCAACAAGCATTAAGCCGTGATATTCATTTTTCTAAAGCTTGGTATAACCTCGCTTATATTCGAGCTAAAGTGTTAGCCAAAACAGTTGCTGACATGCATGATAACGTCGATCCAAACTCTGTCGAGGCGAGCAAAATTCGTAGCTTGGCAGTGGAAGTATTAAAGCCATTTAATCTGCAAATAGAATCTAAGTAGTAAGCGTCGTAATGAGAGTAAATAAACCAATACAATCTATTCTTCAAGGTCAGGCAATGGTGGAGTTCCTGATTGTTATTCCGGTATTAATTTTGCTTATTTTTGGTGCAATACAAATCGGTTTAATTTATTCAGCAAAAACAACCCTTAACTATGCCACGTTTCAATCGGCAAGGCTGGGTGCGGTTAATCATGCGACTTATACCTCACTACGTCGAGGTTTAGTACAAGGTCTGGCACCCTTATTTACATCATCTGCTTCGCTTACCAGCTTGAAAGATGATGTGGCAGCAGGGATTGATAGCAAGGGTACAAAACGTGATGCAGTTTCTGAAGTCGATAACTATACGCGTATTATCCGCATTAGCCCGCTGAGCAGTCATTTTGAAGATTCAGCATTTGGTATTGAAAATGATGATGGCTTCAATCAAATCCCTAATGATAATTTGATGTATCGACCTGATGACTTGGTGGATGATGCATCAATTCAAGATGCCAATTTACTTAAGATTAGGGTGCAATATTGTTATAAGTTGATGGTGCCTTTAGTGAATAGAGTGATTGGCAGCTTAAGTGAACTCAATAATCAACGCACTAACCAAGCAGTGTATGAAACGGTTAATGATCCACGCTTTGCTGATGCCAATAGGTTTTATAGTGATCAGGCTGCAGGTGTCCTAGCAAGTTATGATGATTTGTGTGGCGATCGTGCTGCAAGCAATGAAGGCTTTATTATCTTTGCTGATGTGATTGTACGGATGCAGTCTGCGGCATATGAAGAGGATGAAGGCGATATGGGCGCTAATATGTGTGATGGCGTTAAAATGGCTTGTCCGTAGCGAACGATAAGAGCCTACCGTAAACCAATCAGAATGCTCTGATTAATTTTAGGCAATAAAAAAGGGCTTACATTAAAATGTAAACCCTTTGATATATGGCGTCCCCAGGGGGGTTCGAACCCCCGTTACCGCCGTGAAAGGGCGGTGTCCTAGGCCTCTAGACGATGGGGACCTAAAACTGTTTTTCTAACTAACCACGAATTATAAATCATTCGTGGGTGTAACAAAAATAAAAAGGGCTAACATTTTGCAAGCCCTTTATATATGGCGTCCCCAGGGGGGTTCGAACCCCCGTTACCGCCGTGAAAGGGCGGTGTCCTAGGCCTCTAGACGATGGGGACCTAAAACTGTTCTTTCGGGTGACTGGTGGAGCTAGGCGGGATCGAACCGCCGACCTCTTGCATGCCATGCAAGCGCTCTCCCAGCTGAGCTATAGCCCCCGAAAGGAAGCGCATACTATAGGGATTTGCTCTTGCAGTGTCAATAGAATATTTAACAAATTTACATATTCATTTTATCTTCTACGGAGATAGCTGATTAGACTATTAATGCAGTGTAGAGATGTTTAGAGTAAGTCATTGATGTTTAGTGCTCTTGAGGCATATTTAACTGTTTATATAGTTAGTTATTTGATGAAATTGCTTTTCTGTGCGATAAATTGAGTACTAATTTTTGTTAAGGGTAGCCAAATCACTGGCTATAAGGACTCCTTGAGTATGGTCATGCGCAAACTGATAGTTTTTTCTGCAGTTACATTATCTTGTTTTAATTCGGTGATGGCAGCTGAGCCTGATTGGCAGCACTGCAATATATCAGCTGATGCAGACTTTCTTGCTCAAAGTGAAAATAGTGAAGAGTCCGAAGTTGATGTTAAAGCAGATAATGCCCAGTTAGTCGAAGACGGTACATCAGTATTTACCGGCAATGTGGAAGTAAACCGTGCAGGCCAAGAATTAAGAGCGGGCCGAGCAACATATAACCAAACTACTGGTAAAGTATCAGCTCAAGGCAATGTTTCGGTCAGAGATAGCGATATTATTTTGAATGCTGATCAGGGCGAGTGGTCGTTAGCTGATGATAAAGGCTCAATGATTGATGCGGAATATCGTTTACGTCAAATGCATGCTCGTGGCGAAGCGAGTCATGTCCACCGTAAGGGCAAGCAGTTAACTAAACTAAAAAATGCAACTTACACTACTTGCCCTCCAGGTGATGACGCTTGGCAGTTACAAGCGAGTGAAGTTGATTTAGACCATACTGAAGCTGTAGGTAGTGCTGAAAATGTGGTGATACGATTAGCTGGCTATCCTGTTTTCTACACACCCTATATAAGCTTCCCACTTAATGATGAACGTAAATCTGGCTTTTTAATACCTACGATAGGTAGCAGTAATAAAACTGGCTTTGATGTTAGTACGCCATATTATTGGAATATCGCGCCGACGATGGATGCAACCATTACTCCACGTTATATGGCCGATCGTGGCTTAATGTTAAACGGTGAGTTTCGTTACCTGCATACTAGAGGCGAAGGTCAAGTTCGCGCTGGTATATTGGGCAGTGATAATTTAGAGACTGATGGCGAGGATATCAATCCGAACTATGAAGAAGATCGAAAACATTTTTCTTGGCAGAATAGAACACGGTTGGCGCCTAAATGGACTACTAACTTAGATTACAACTATGTATCTGATGATGAGTATTTAGAAGATTTTGGTTCTAACCTTAGCTTAACGAGCACTACGCATTTAAACCGAAAATTAGATCTCAACTATCATGGCGATAATTGGAATTTTTTTGCGAGAGCACAAGGCTACCAAACCTTAACTGATGCTACCAAGCCATACCAACGCTTGCCGCAGTTAAAATTAACAGGTTCATTACCCGATCAAGCAATGGGTTTAACCTATGGCTTAACCACTGAGTATGTTGATTTTGCACATGATACGCAGGTAGCTGGTCAGCGTGTTCATGTTGAACCTTCGGTTAGTTTACCGTGGGCATCTGCTGCAGCTTTTATTAAGCCACGTATTGCTTTGAGTCATACACGTTATGATTTAGATGAAAATGTAACCGGTAATATTGACACCACACCAACACGTACATTACCTATTACCAGTGTTGATAGTGGTTTGTTTTTTGAGAAAGAGTTAAATTTTTCAAACAATAGTTATATTCAAACTTTAGAGCCGCGAGCTTTTTATCTTTACGTGCCATATCGTGACCAATCTGATATTCCAGATTTTGATACCAGTTTACGTACATTTAATATGAACCAATTATTTAGCTACGACCGTTTTTCTGGTGTAGATAGAATTGGTGATGCAAACCAACTTTCTTTAGCCATTACTACTCGTTTTATAGATAAACAAACAGGTAGAGAAAACCTACGTTTGAGTTTAGGTCAAATTCGTTACTTTGATGATCGTGATGTGAGTCTAGGCAATAGTTATAACTCACACCAGTCAGGTTCAGATATGGTGGCGGAAGTGGCAGCTTCAATTGCTAAAGAGTGGAGCGTACGAGGACAGATTCAATGGAACCCGCATGATGAGCAAACTAATATGTCTGCTCTGTCGGTTCGTTATCGATCTGACAAGGGCAAGTTATTAAATATTGCCCATCGTTACCGTCGTGATGGTGTTACTGATGTTGAAGGTTTAGAGCAAGTTGATATTTCGGCAAGGCTACCCTTTAACAAACAATGGAGCATGGTCGGTCGTTGGTATCGCTCGATAAAAGATTCGACAACTTTAGAAGCGTTAGCTGGACTTGAATATCAAAGTTGTTGTTGGGCTACTCGTTTAGTAGTACGTGACTACGTAAACGATGTGACTGATGATGATCGAAACTTAGCTTTTTTCTTCCAAATTGAATTGAAAGGACTGGGCAACTTTGGCCAAAAAACAGAAAAATTATTGGAAAAAAGCATACTTGGTTATGGTTCATAAAGCTGCGCTGAACTAAGTAAAAAATTCCCTGTCTGGTATTTGTCAGCTACAAGCACTAGTTATATACCGTTGGATTGTAAAAAATCTTCCATTCATACATGGTTAAATAACGCGCATTCTTTGTATAATGCGTGTCTATTGTCATTTTTAAAGACTCAATGTTGGACTTTTCATGATTAGAATTTTGTTAGTGAGTTTACTGTGGGCAAACTCAGTGTTTGCTCAACCTTTAGATCGTATTATTGCAGTTGTAAATGATGACGTGATACTGGAAAGTGAACTAAGAAGTATGGAACGAAATGTTCGCCAACAGCTACGTAAGCGTGATGCCGCCGTACCTCCTTCCGATGTGATGCATAAGCAAGTTCTAGAACGATTGCTGATTCAGCGCTTGCAAATTCAAAAAGCCAATAAGGTGGGTGTGCGAGTTGGCGATGATGCACTCAATGCCGCTCTACGCCAGATTGCTGGTAATAATGGCTTAACGTTACGCGAGTTTCGCGACGTACTTGAAAAAGATAATTATGACTTTTCAGAGTTCAGGGAGTCTATTCGTGAGGATATGATTATTTCTCGCTTACGAAAGAGTCAGGTGGAAGATCGCGTCGTTGTCTCAGATAGAGAAATTGATAATTTTCTAGCAACCCAAGTCTCGCAAGGTGGTGCGGAAACTGTCTTTAACTTACAGCATATATTGATTAGCATGCCTGAAGCAGCTGAGCCAGAACAAGTGCAAGAGGCCCAACAAAAATTAGAAAAAGTTCAACAATTGCTTGAATCAGGAGCAGATTTTACTGAGGTTGCGGCAGGTTATTCTGATGGTCAAAATGCCCTTGAAGGCGGTGATTTAGGTTGGCGTAAGCAAGGTGAACTACCTTCTTTATTTGCTGAAGCCGTACCGTCATTGACTGTAGGTGAAGTGAGTGATGTGATACGTAGTGGTAGTGGTTTTCATTTAGTGAAAGTAGCTGATGTTAAAAGTGAAGAAACTCACTTAGTTAAACAAACATTGGCTAGTCATATTCTTCTCAAAACCAATGAGTTAACTACAGATGATGACGCTGAATTACGATTACAAAAATTGCGTGAGCGAGTAATCAATGGCGCAGACTTTGCTGAATTAGCTCGCGCTAACTCAGATGATACAGGCTCTGCAATTGAAGGCGGCAGCCTAGGCTGGGCAAGTCCAGGTGTGATGGTGCCTGAGTTTGAAGAAAAAATGGATGCCTTAGCTGATGGCCAAGTTAGTGAAGTATTTAAAAGCCGTTTTGGCTGGCACATGATTAAAGTATTTGAACGTCGCGAGCAAAATATGGCTGAAGAATTTAAACGTAATAAAGCGCGGGCACAAATACGCCAACGCAAGATTACTGAAAATATGGAGCGGTGGTTACGTGAAATGCGTGATGAAGCCTATGTTGAGTATCGTGAATCTTGAGTAGTTGTTTACGTATAGCATTAACAGCAGGTGAACCCGCTGGCATTGGTCCTGATTTATGTATCCAACTTGCACAGCACCAGCAAGACTGCGAATTAGTTGTTATTGCCGACCCTGAACTATTACAACAACGCGCTCAACAATTGGGTTTAGATCTTGTCTTAGAATTAACCGACTTATCGGTCGCTGCATCGATCCCAACTGCTGGCACACTTCGCTATCTACCTATTAAACTAGCTGCAGTTGTTCAAGCTGGACAATTAAATAGTTTAAATGCAGATTATGTTTTACGAACACTGCAATCTGCATTAGATGGCTGTCTAGATGCAAGCTTTGATGCTGTTGTAACGGGCCCAGTTCATAAAGCTATTATCAACGAGGCTGAAGTTAGTTTTACTGGCCATACTGAGTTTTTTGCTGATGGTGCTAATACTGAACAAGTGGTGATGATGTTGGCTACGCCATCGTTGCGGGTTGCTTTGGTCACCACACATTTACCATTAATTGATATCAGTGCCGCTATCACCCAACAAACACTGACGCAGGTAATTGAAATTACCCACCGTGCTATTCAACAACAGTTTGGTATTGAACAGCCTCGAATAGCTGTGTGTGGTTTGAACCCCCATGCTGGTGAAGACGGCCATCTCGGCCGAGAAGAAATTGATGTGATTTCTCCTGTCATCGAGCGGCTACAACAAAAAGGTTTACAGTTAACCGGGCCATGGCCGGCAGACACTGTTTTTGTTAAAGATAAACTGACAGAATTTGATGTGGTATTGGCGATGTATCATGATCAAGGGCTACCGGTGTTAAAGCACCAAGGTTTTGGCCAAGCGGTTAATGTAACTTTAGGTTTACCCTTTATTCGAACATCTGTGGATCACGGTACCGCACTTGATTTGGCCGGTACGGGTAAGGCAAAGATAACGAGCTTACAAGCTGCAATTAAAATGGCAATAACAATGAGAAAGAGTCAACAACACTAATGAGCGTAAAAAAACTGTATCCAAAAGCACGTAAACGATTTGGCCAAAACTTCTTACATGATCAAGGTGTGATTGATGACATTCTTACTGCTATCGATGCCCAACAAGATCAACATCTAGTTGAAATTGGTCCAGGTAGAGGTGCTTTAACATTACCGCTCGTGCAGTCGTGTCAATTCTTAGATATAGTTGAACTCGATCGTGACTTAATTCCTATATTACAAACAAGCTTAGTCGAACATAAGAATTTGTCGATACATGAAGCTGATGCGTTACGCTTTGACTATAGGCCGCTGGTTAAGCAATCAGAAAAGTTACGGATAATTGGCAATTTACCTTATAACATTACCACGCCGTTATTGTTCCATTTATTAGGGCAGGCTGAATGCATTGATGATATGTGTTTCATGCTGCAGCGTGAAGTTGTCGAGCGAATCTGTGCGCAACCAGGTAATAAGACTTATGGTCGACTGAGCATAATGTTGCAGCACCAATGTCAGGCCGAGTTATTGTTTATTGTACCGCCTGAAGCGTTTGATCCTATCCCTAAAGTAGAATCAGCTATTATTTACCTGCGACCACTTAAGCAGCCCGTCGGTGGTGAGGTTGATCTTGCTGCGTTGAGTAAGGTCGTTACTAAAGCCTTTAATCAAAGACGCAAAAGAATAGCTAACACATTGAAAAATATGATATCTATCGATGATATTATTGCTACTGGCATCGATCCAGAGCAGAGACCAGAAACGGTGTCAGTCGAACAATATGTTGAATTAACACGAGCTTGGATGAGTAGTAGTCAAAGCTAAACGAGGAAAGATGAATTTTTATCTAGATAGTTCTTTACTGTCAGGATCTTAATGCATCTAATAGCAATCTGAGATCTATTTTGCTTTCTGAGAGGGATCTGCTTGACACACTGTTTTTGCTGTAGTTATATACACACAACCAATAGGGGTGGGGCTGTTTGTATGCAGCTATTGGGATATAACTATTATATTAATGAGATGAGGAAATAAGCTGTGAATAAATCTGAATTGATTGATGCTGTAGCGACGGCTGCGGATATTTCGAAAGCAAAAGCTGCACTAGCTGTTGATGGCGTAACTTCTGCAGTAACAAAAGCACTAAGTGATGGCGACCAAGTTACTTTAGTAGGATTCGGTACATTTTCTGTACGTGACCGTGCAGCACGCACTGGACGTAACCCTCGTACTGGTGAAGAAATTAAAATTGCAGCAGCTAAAATACCGGCCTTTAAAGCTGGTAAAGCCTTAAAGGATGCTGTAAACTAGTTTTTTTCTTGGGGTGCTTAGCTCAGCTGGGAGAGCATCGCCC